>NZ_JBITWL010000001.1:0-547291 GCF_044543825.1 Gordonia sp. NPDC062954
GAGCACCCAGCAAGCTGGGCCTTTCCGTTCGACTTGCATGTGTTAAGCACGCCGCCAGCGTTCGTCCTGAGCCAGGATCAAACTCTCCATGAAAAAACACTGAAACCAAAAAGTTTCAACACAATCAGGAAAGCAAAACCTGACAAAAACAATCCAAAAAACTGGCAAAAAACTCCACAGACATCCCACACACGAGGAGTGCAGGACATCCACAAAACCAATGCCACAAAAAATGGCATCAGACAATCCATCAACACACTATCGAGTTCTCAAAGAACACACACCCGCTGATACGTCCCCTTCTAAGAGGCGTTCATCTGCGAGCTGATGTTCAGAAGTGTTACTCTCGTCTCCGAGGCAACTCTTCTAGCCTACCCGGTCGGATTCCGGTGCGCAAGTCTTTGCGTCCCGGACCCCTGGCCGGCTCCGCAATGTTCCGAAACGGCTAGGTTCGGACACTCTGCTTCTGCCCGGTTCCTGTCGGCTCCGGGAAGTTGCTCTCTGCGGTGCGTCGATTAAGTTACACAGACGAGAACAACGCGTCAAATCGCCTGGTCAGAGGACTACGCGTGCTCCAGCGAAACTCTTCTTGCCTCGGCGGATCACCAACCAGCGACCGTGTAGTAAATCGCCTGCCTCCGGCCGCCAATCCGCGTCGCTCATCTTCACATTGTTGACGTATGCGCCGCCTTCACCGATCGCACGGCGCGCCGCCTTGTTGCTCTCGGACAAACCCGTGTCGACGAGCAGCTCCACCAGTGTGGGGCTCGTTCCCGCGTAATCGGCGACCGTGGTCTCACCCACGGCCGCGGCGAGCGTGCCCTCATCGAGATCAGCCAATTCAGCCCTACCGAACAGAGCCTGACTGGCCAATTCGGCGGCGGCGGTATGCGCGGCGCCGTGGATCAGCGTGGTCATCTCCGCGGCCAGACGCTTTTGCGCGAGCCGGAGGTGCGGCGTTTCCTCGGTAGCCCGCGCGAGGTCGTCGATCTCGTCTCGTCCGAGGAAGGTGAACCACCGCAGGTACCGCACCACGTCGGCGTCTGCGGTGTTCACGAAGTACTGATACCAGGCATATGGGCTGGTCAGCTCCGGGTCCAGCCACAGGCTGCCGCCGCCGGTGGACTTCCCGAACTTCTTGCCGTCCGACGACGTGACGAGTGGCACCGTCATCCCGTGCAGTGACGTCGCGTCCAGTCGGCGCGCGAGATCGACACCGCCGACGATGTTTCCCCATTGATCGGAACCACCGACCTGGAGTACACATCCGTGCCTGCGGTTGAGTTCCACGAAGTCATTGGACTGCAGCAGCAGGTAGCTGAACTCGGCGTAGCTCATTCCGTCCGACTCAAGCCGGCGCTTGACGGTGTCGCGAGCCAGCATCACATTGACGGAGAAGTGCTTGCCCAGGTCCCGGAGGAACTCGACGGCACTGAGCTGTTGAGTCCAGTCGAGGTTGTTGACCACCAATGCGCCGGTGGGCGAGTCGTCAATGCTCACGAACCGGCGCAGCTGTCCGCCGATCCGGTCGGCCCAGTCGGCCACGGTGTCAGGTGCGTTCATCGCGCGTTCGCCGACATCGCGTGGGTCACCGATGAGTCCGGTCGCGCCACCGGCCAGCACGATCGGTCGATGCCCCGCCTCCTGGAACCGGCGCAGCGTGAGCAGTGGGACGAGGTGTCCGGCGTGCAGGCTCGATGCCGTCGGGTCGAATCCGGCATACAGGGTGATCGGTCCGCGCGCGATCTCAGCGCGGAGATCGTCGAGGTCGGTCGACTGCGCGATCAGGCCACGCCACTCGAGTTCGGAGAGGATGTCGGTCGTCGGCCGGTCAGACGTCTCGGTACTCACGACTCGATCCTGTCACCTGGGCGGTCCGTCGCGATCACCTACCCACAGGTCAGACAGACCCGGATGCGTCGCCGGTGATCCGGGCGTGTTCGTCGTCGGCCACGGCACGCGCCTCGTCGGCGAGCATGACCGGGATGCCGTCGGAATCGATCCGGTAGGCCACCCGCAGCCGTGGGTTGTACAACTCATCGCCGGCATCGAGCAGCGGACCACGATCCTGCGGGCACACCAGCCGCTCCCGCGTGATCGGATCGATGGATTCGGCTCGTGTCGCCATGTCCGCGCAGTCCCCTCGTCGTTCACCGTGTACTAGGGCTTCACTCTATCGCCCGCCGCGCTGACCTCAGTGATCACTGGCAGCCGGGGCGTTGCCACCGGCGCCGGCTTGTACCGACCACCCCATCGTCGCCGCCGCCGACCGCGTGTACCTGCGATAACGCCCCTCGCTGTCCCGGTACCACACCTTCGAGCCCGGTCGCGGTAGACCGCGTTGCGCGAAGCCGGACGACAGTGGGCGGTAGGCGTCGGAGACGGGAATCTCATCGACCAGGTGGATCAGATGGGGACGCTGTTCGGCGACGAATTCGCCGAGGGCAATGCGCAATTGGGTCACGGTCAAGGATTCCGCCGGGTGATCTGCGCGTAGCGTCAACGCGGCTACCGCCACTTGCCGGCCCGGCGCACCGACTCCATAGGCAACCGCTTGATCGACCGGTTCCATTTGCGACAGGATCGCCTCGATCGGCGGGATGAACACCGGGCCGTCGGAGGTTCGGATGATGTTGTCCAGCGACCCCAGGAACCACAGATCGTCATCGACGTCGCGGACGAACAGATGTCCGGAAACCTCCCACCGGTCCTGAGGGGTGAAGACGTCGCGTAGCACTGTCGCCGAAGTGTCGAATCGATGCCGGGCGCGGGCCAGAAGCAGCCCAGGCTCGCCCACCGCAGCCTTGCGGACGAAACCATGGTCATCGATCACGAGCCGATCGGCGGCGAGGTCATAGGCCGCCACCTCCAGCGGGTTCGTCTCCGGCAGCGGACGCCCCATCGACCCGACCTTGTTCGCGGACACGTTGGCGAGAATCGCCGAGCCGTCCGCGGTGGCGAAGAACTCCAGCACGCGTGCGCGGGGGAAATGCTCCATGACGTCGTCCCACAGTCCCACCGGCATTCCCGAACCCATGAACAGCCGGATCGGGTTGTGCTGGTTGATGCGGAACCCTTCGGCGCGCACGATCTCCCGCATCATCGTCCACGTGTAGGAGACCACGGTGATCCCGTAGCGGTTGACCTCGGCGGTGAAGGTGTCAGGATCTATTCCGTTGGACAGCGCGATCCGTGACCGCCCCACCACGGTGGCGCCGAGCGTGGTGAGCAGGCCGGATGCGTGATGTAGCGGCGGCAGGCAGTACACGGTGTCACGATCGGTGAGACCCGCCGCCGATGCCGCTCCGAATGCCGACTGCGCGAACCGATGGTTGGTCACCGGCCACGGAGCCAACTGACCCGCGCTGCGGGTGAACAGGATGAACGCGAGGTCACCGGCCAGACCGGGGTCCGGTCGATACCACGTGGGCATCACCACTTCGGCGGGATCGATCTGTTCCATGTCGATCACCGATGTGCCGTCCGCCTCGGAGATCGACCGCGACCCGCCACTGCCGCCACCGAGCACCAACACCCGGTCGCACACACCGGACGCCTCCGACAGATGTCCTGGGTCGGTGACCACGACCGAAGCGTCGGCCAGCCGCAGCATCTCCCGCATGTCGCCATCGGCGGCGAGCATGACGGCGACCGCGCCGAGTCGTGACAAGGCCGCCACCACCACCAGCGCACTGGGGCGCGTCTCCATCAGCACGCCGATGTGCTGGCCCGGCCGCACCCCGCAAGACACGAGGCCGGCGACCACGTTGTCGATTCGCGTGTTGACGTCCGCATGGGAAAGCACACGGTTCTCGAACAGGAACAGTTCCTGCTCGGGTGCACGCTTGCAGTTCTCCGACATCAACTTTCCGAGCGAGATCCGGGTACCCGACTGGATCTGGCCGAGCCGGAACAGGCGCGGCACGGTGCGCACCGATTCCTGTGCCACTGCCCGCGTGGTGCGCTGCAGCGAGTTGGCCATCACCAGCAGTTCGCGCGAGACGCCACCGCCGGCGTCTGCCAGTGAGCCGAGCCCGTGGGTGATCCGCGACGACAGGCTCACGCCCGAGCCGTGCGGATCATCGTCGTCGGTCATGTCCTCGACGAGCGGCGGACGTTCGCCGAGTCCGGCTTGCCACAACACCCAGTCCGAGGTGGTCGGCCAGGTATGTGCCCCTGCGGTACTACCCACCACCAAACCGAAATGTCCGACCGGTACGCGGGACTCGAAGACGGCGGCAGCCGGTGCCGCGCGGCGTATTCCACGTACCGCCTGAGGCTGACCGATGTCGTCGGCCTCACCTACGAAAGCCAGTACCGGGCAAGTGATCTCGGTGAGTGAAACCAGGTCTCCATTGATCACGAACCCACCCGACATCATCCGGTTGTGCACCACGAACTGCCGGAGTAGTTCCGCGACCGCCGGGCCCGACCACGCGACCCACCCCTCGGCCTCGATGAAGCGCCGCTGGTCCTCCCGCGGCAGCAACGCGTCCCGGTTGTGTAGTTTGCGCAGGAAGTCGATCCGGCTGCGCGCGGTCTTCACCGGGTCGACCAGCTGGAATCCGGCTCGAGCCATCCAGCCGGGTACCCACAGACGGTTGAACACCTTGTCGGCGAGGATCTCGGCACTCGGGACCACCAGGGCCGGCGGCAGCCCGAGCGGCAGCGCCGCGAGCACATCGACCGGACTACCGAAGGTGATCAGGCTCGCGATGCCCGTGGACTGGCGATACGCCGCGGTCTGATACGCGAACATGCCACCTTGCGAGTAACCCGCGAGATGGACGTCTTTCCCACTGGACTCGATGATCAGGTCGATGGCACGGCTCACGGCCACGATGTGGTCGGCGAGGGTCCGCTCCATGCCGCCCTCTTCGGAGTCCGGTGAGCCGAAGTCGATCACGAACGGGGTGATCCCCGCCCGATGCAGCACCGAGACCGCACCATTGTGTTCGGTCACGTCATAAACGTTGGCCGACACCATCATCGGCGGGACGAGCAGAATCTGCGGTCCGGTGCTGGGGGTGTCCGGGAAATACCGGCGGAGCCGGAACATCTTCGATGTCTCCACCACGTTGAACGGCGCCGGCTCGGTTCCGGTGTCGAGTCCGCCGAAACGCAGCACCTCGAGGCCGTTCTGCGCGGTGGCGAGAACCCGGTCCACCGCGGCGCCGACGTCGGGCAATGCGGGTAGGCCCACCATGACGTCGTTCCCCTCCCGTAGTCGTTCACGTGATGCACGTCACTGTACCGACCTCCCCGCGGGCGGCGTCATCAGCGTACTCAGATGGTTGGCGTCTCCACGCCTCTCGACCATTCGGCGCGCCGCCGGGCCACGTCGGCGCGGACATCGGACAACTGACGGGCGACCTGAACCGAGGCCGTCCCGCCCTGGGCGTTGCGTGATTCGATGGAACCCCGGACGGTCAACACTTCACGCACCTCCGGCCGGAGATCGGGGCTGATCGACGCGAGCGTGGCATCGTCGAGATCGGCCAGGCCGACTCCGCGCTCCTCGGCGGCACGAACACTCGCACCGGCCACCTCGTGCGCTACCCGGAACGGAATTCCTTGGCGCACCATCCATTCAGCGATGTCGGTGGCCAGGGTGAAACCAGCCGGGGCGAGTTCGGCCATGCGGTCGGTGTGAAACTCCAGCGTCGCGACCAGGCCGGTGATCGCCGGTAGCAGCAGGTCCAACTGGGCCACCGAGTCGAATACCGGCTCCTTGTCCTCCTGAAGATCGCGGTTGTAGGCCAACGGTTGGGCCTTCAGCGTCGCGAGCAGACCGGTTAGGTTTCCGATGAGCCTGCCGGACTTGCCGCGAGTGAGTTCGGCGACATCCGGGTTCTTCTTCTGCGGCATGATCGAACTGCCCGTCGACCAGGCGTCAGCAAGCGTCACATACCCGAATTCCGGTGTGCTCCACAGGATGATCTCTTCGGACAGCCGGGACAGATCGACCCCGATCATCGCCAAAACGAAGGCTCCCTCAGCGGCGAAATCGCGCGACGAGGTGGCATCGATGGAGTTCTCGGCCGCGCGGTCGAACCCCAGGTCCGTCGCGATCGCCGCCGGATCCAGTCCCAGTGATGACCCGGCCAGCGCGCCGGAACCATACGGCGACACCGCGGTTCGCCGGTCTGCGTCGGCCAGCCGATCGATGTCGCGGAGCAATGGGTGCGCGTGTGCGAGCAGATGATGCGCCAGCAGAACCGGTTGCGCGGCCTGCAGATGCGTCTTACCCGGCATCACCGCGTCCGGGTGCGACTCGGCCTGGTCGGCCAGGGCGTCGACGACATCGAGCAAGCCAAGGGCCACACGACGCATCGCGGCGCGCAGCCACATCCGGAACAGCGTGGCAACCTGATCGTTGCGTGAACGACCGGCGCGCAGACGCCCGCCGAGCTCCGGCCCGACCCGCTCGATCAGCCCGCGCTCGAGCGCTCCGTGCACGTCCTCATCACTCTGTGCTGGGACAAAGGTGCCGTCGGCGACGTCGGCGGCGAGCTGCGACAACCCGGCGAGCATCGCCGCACGGTCCGCGTCGCTGAGCAGGCCGGCGCGATGCAGGACCCGCGCATGCGCCATCGACGCCTCGATGTCGAAAGGTGCCAGCGCCCAATCGAAGTGAGTGGACTTACTCAGGGCGGCCATGGCGGCGGCGGGTCCGTCGGCGAACCGACCGCCCCACAGCGAGCCCTCGTTGGTGCCGTGCGAGCTCACAGGTCGAGATCTCGCTTGGCCGCGATCTTCGAGGACAGGCCGTGCAGCTCGACGAATCCGCGTGCGGCGGACTGGTCGAAGCTGTCGCCCTCGTCGTAGGTGGCGAGGTTGAAGTCGTAGAGCGACTCACCACTGCGCCGGCCGGTGACCGCGATGTGCCCGCCGTGCAGGACGAGGCGGATGTCGCCGCTGACGTGCTCCTGGGTGGAGGCGACGAAAGCGTCCAACGACCGCTTCAACGGAGAGAACCACAGTCCGTCATAGACCAGTTCGGCCCACTTCTGGTCGGTGTGCCGCTTGTAGCGGCCCAGCTCTCGTTCCAACGTCACATGTTCGAGTTCCTCGTGGGCGCGGATCAGCACCATGGCGCCGGGGGCCTCGTAGACCTCACGGCTCTTGATGCCCACCAGTCGGTCCTCGACGACGTCGAGACGGCCGACACCCTGTGCACCGGCGCGGCGATTGAGTTCCTGGATGGCCTCGAGGACACTGACCGGACGGCCGTCGATGGCGACCGGGCGACCTTTCTCGAAGGTGATGATGACCTCGTCGGGCGAGTTCCAGTTGATGGTCGGGTCGTCGGTGTAGTCGTAGACGTCCTTGGTGGGCGCGTTCCACAGGTCCTCGAGGAACCCGGTCTCCACTGCTCGGCCCCACACGTTCTGGTCGATCGAGAACGGCGACTTCTTGGTGACGTTGATCGGGATGTCGTTCTCCTCGGCGAAGCTGATCGCCTTCTCACGCGTCCACGCGTAGTCGCGGACCGGTGCCAGGACCTGCAGGTCGGGAGCCAGGGTGGCGAAACCCACCTCGAAACGCACCTGATCGTTGCCCTTGCCGGTGCATCCGTGGGCCACGACGGTGCCGCCGTGATTGCGGGCGGCGGTGACGAGGTGCTTGGCGATCAGCGGGCGTGAGATCGCCGAGACCAACGGATAACGATCCATGTAGAGCGCATTGGAGTTGATCGTCGCCAGGCAGTACTCGTCTGCGAACTCGTCGCGTGCGTCGACGACGACGGCCTCCACCGCACCGCAGTCCAGCGCACGTTGACGGACGACATCCATGTCCTCGCCGCCCTGGCCGAGGTCGAGGGCAACCGCGACGACCTCCTTGCCGGTCTCCTTGCCGATCCAGCTGATCGCGACCGAGGTGTCGAGACCTCCCGAGTACGCGAGTACGACGCGTTCCGCCATGTGTTTGTCTCCTCTGTGTGCTGCGCGCCGGCGCGGGCGTCCTCCCGCTCGTGGCGCGTTGTGAGTTGATTGTTCTCTTGTGGGCTGTGGCGCGTGGCCACTATCTGAAGCTGTCCGGAACGGGCCGCGTGGTTACACGAGGCCCTCGATTCGTCGGGCGAGTTCGGCACCGTCGATCGGTTCCCGGGCCACCACGAAGATGGTGTCATCCCCGGCGATCGTGCCTACCACGTCGGGTAGGCTCGCGCGGTCGATGGCGCTGGCGAGGTAATGGGCGGCGCCGGGCGGGGTCCGCAGCACAGCCAGATTGCCACTGGAGTCGGTGGACACGAGCAACTCCGCCAGCAGTCGGGAGAGACGGTCGGTACCGCCGAAGACGCCGCGCACCGGCGACCCGTCCTCTGGGACCACGTAGCGACCGATGCCGCCGTCGGCGCCGCGTAACTTGATCGCACCGAGTTCGTCCAGATCCCGGGAGAGCGTCGCCTGGGTGGCCTCGATGCCCTGGTCGGCGAGCAGGTGCTGCAGTTCGGCTTGGCTTCGTACCTGGTGGGCGGCCAACAGATCGACGATGCGCGCGTGCCGTCCGGCCTTGGTCGCCGCCAGCCGGGTCTCGCCCGCGGTGAGGCGGGACGAGGGGGCTGCCGACCGGGCCGTGGGAGTGCGTTCTGCGGTCATCACTGCCTCAACAACCAGACCAGCAGCGCCTTCTGGGCGTGCAGCCGGTTCTCCGCCTCATCGATGACCACGCTGGCCGGGCCATCGATCACGGCGTCGGTGATCTCCTCGCCGCGGTGTGCGGGCAGACAGTGCAGCACGATGGCGCCGGGGTCAGCTTGTGCCAGCAGCTCGTCGTTGATCTGGTACGGCCGGAAGGGTCCTTTGCGATCCTTCCCGTCGGTCTCCTGACCCATCGATGTCCAGGTGTCGGTGACCAGCACATCGGCGCCGGCCACCGCGGTCGCCGGGTCGGCGACGACCCGCACCGAGCCGCCGGCCTGCTCGGCACGCGCCCGAACCGCCTCCAGCACCTCGGCTGCCGGCTCGAAACCGGTTGGCGCACTGATGGTCACATGCATCCCCGCGGTGACGCCACCGAGTGCCAGCGAATGGGCCATGTTGTTTGCGCCGTCGCCGAGGTAGGTCATCGCCAAGCCGGCGGGGGGCCCCTTGCGTTCGATGATGGTCTGCAGATCCGCGAGTACCTGGCACGGATGGAAGGTGTCCGACAACGCGTTGATCACCGGCACCGTCGCCGTGGATGCCATCGCCTCGAGGCGGTCCTGACCGAAGGTCCGCCACACGATCGCATCGACGAATCGCGAGAGCACCCGCCCGGTGTCCTCGATGGTCTCGTCACGCCCCAGTTGGGTGGTGGTGCCGTCGACGACGACAGCGTGCCCGCCGAGCTGCGCTATCCCCATTTCGAAAGAGAAGCGGGTACGGGTCGAGTTCTTGTCGAAGATCACCCCCACCCCGCGCGGCCCCTCGAGGGGCCGCTGTGCGAACGGCGATGCCTTGAGCTCGGCGGCCAGAGCCAACACCTCGGCCTGCTCCGCCGGCGACAGGTCGTCGTCACGCAGAAAGTGCCTCGTCATTCCTACTCCCCCTGCTCGTCTGCGGCCGCCTGGTCCAGGATCGCGGGCAAAGCGGCGACGAAGCCTGCCCCCTGTTCTTCGGTGAGGATCAGCGGTGGCGCCAACCGCAGTACATCCGGCGCGGGCGCGTTGATCAGGAATCCCGCGTCACGCGCGGCCCTCTCGGCCCGCGCGGCGAGCGGGTTGCGCAGCACGACACCGAGCAGCAGACCCGCCCCGCGCACATGGGACACCTGTGGATGATCGAGTTCCTCGATGCCCGTCGCGATCGATTTGCCCACCGCGGCCACCTGATCGACGAGCCCCTCTTCCTCGATGACCCGCAGAACCGCAAGCGCCGCAGCCGTACACGTCGGATTCCCACCGAAGGTGGTGCCGTGCTGGCCCGGCTCGAACAGGTCGGCGGCGCGACCGGTGGCAATGCAGGCCCCGATCGGCAACCCGCCGCCGAGCCCCTTCGCCAGGGTCATCACGTCGGGTACCACGCCTGCGGACTGGTGGGCGAAGAACGCGCCGGTACGTGCGATTCCGGTCTGCACCTCGTCGAAGATCAGCAGCGCTCCGCGTTCGGAAGTGATCCGCCGCGCTTCGGCGAGGAAACCGTTGGGCGGCACCACGACACCACTTTCCCCGAGAATGGGTTCGAGGATGACCGCCGCGGTGCGGTCGGTGACCGCGGCGTCGAGCGCCGCGACATCTCCGTAGGGGACGAACCGCACACCGGGCGGCATGGGCTCGAACGGAGCACGTTTCGCCGGCTGACCGGTCATCGCGAGCGCACCCATGGTGCGACCGTGGAAGGCCCGCTCGGCGGCGATGATCTCCGGCCTACCGGTCAGCCGGGCGAGCTTGAACGCCGCCTCGTTCGCCTCGGTGCCCGAGTTGCAGAAGAACACGCGACCGGAATGGCCGAACTTGTCGAGCAGGCGCTCGGCCAGTTCCACTGCGGGCGCACTGACGTAGAGGTTGGAGACGTGCCCCAGGGTCTGCATCTGGGTGGTGACGGCGTCGATCAGGGCCGGGTGGGCATGTCCGAGTGCATTGACCGCGATCCCGCCGAGCAGATCAAGGTACTCCTTGCCGTCGGCGTCGCGCACCACGGCACCGGACCCACTGGTCAACGCGATCGCCGGGGTGCCGTAGTTGTTCATCAGTGCGGCCGACCACCGCTGCTGCAACGGTTCTGTCATGCGAGTTCCCCCTCGTTGTCGGCGGTCACGGTGGTGCCGGTCGAGCTCTCGGTCAGGAGTTGGGCGATCACCGAATGCGGTACGCGCCCGTCGATCACGTGGGCCGCCCGCACCCCTCCGGTGACGGCTCGCAGGCAGGCCTCCATCTTCGGCACCATTCCAGCGTCGAGTGATCCCAGCAGCGCCGCGAGGCGGTCGGTGCCGATCTGCGCGACCAGCGACGTACGGTCTGGCCAGTCGGTGTAAAGGCCCTCGATGTCGGTCAGCACCACCAGCCGCGACGCGCCTAGCGCCTCCGCGAGCGCACCCGCGGCGGTGTCGGCGTTGATGTTGTGCACCACTCCGTCACGATCCGGGGCGATGGTGGACACCACCGGAATCCGGCCGGCGGCCACGAGATCGAGCACCGCCGAGGTGTTGACCGAGGTGATGTCGCCGACGAGACCGATGTCGGTCGCGACACCATCCACCCGCACGGTTCGCCGGGTCGCGGTGAACAAGTGCGCGTCCTCGCCGGTGATACCGACCGCGTACGGGCCATGCGAGTTGATCAGGCCGACGAGTTCACGTCCGACCTGTCCGAACAACACCATCCGGGCGACGTCCATCACCTCGGGAGTGGTGACGCGGAACCCGCCGCGGAACTCACCCTCGAGGCCGAGTCGCTTGAGCATCGCCGAGATCTGCGGTCCCCCGCCATGCACCACGACAGGATGAATTCCACAGGCGCGCAACAACACCATGTCTGCGGCAAAGGCACATTTGAGGTCGTCGTCGACCATCGCGTTGCCGCCGTACTTGACCACCACGGTCGCACCGTGGAGTGACTGCAGTGCCGGCAACGACTCGGCGAGCACCATCGCCTTGTCGAGAGCGCTCAGCTCTGATTTCCCGCTCATGACGAATACGCCGAATTCTCTTCGACGTACGCGTGCGAGAGGTCGGTGGTGCGGATACTGGCCGACGCGTCTCCCTGCCCGAGTTCGATGCGGACCGCGATGTCCTCACCCGACAGGTCGACATCGCGTGCGCCGGCCACTCCACAGCCGGCCTCGCAGACCGGGGTCCCGTTGAACGACACCGCGATCCGGTCCGGGTCGATCGTCACCGATGCCATGCCCACTGCAGCCAGCACGCGACCCCAGTTGGGGTCGGATCCGAACAGCGCCGTCTTGACCAGGGAATCCCGTGCGACGCTCCGCCCGACCGTCACGGCGTCGTCCTCGGTCCGGGCGCCGGCCACGGTGATCACGATGCGCTTGGTGACGCCCTCGGCGTCGGCCATCAGCTGCGCGGCCAGGTCGTCGCACACGGCGAGTACCGCGGCGTCGAGATCGGCCTGGTCGACCGGTATCTGGCTGGCCCCGGAACTCAGCAGCAACACGGTGTCGTTGGTGGAGCACGAGCCGTCGACGTCGAGTCGGTCAAATGTCAGTGCGGTAGCGCGACGCAACGCGGCGTCGAGTTGCTCGGCACCGACCTGTGCGTCGGTGGTGAGCACACACAGCATGGTGGCCAGCGAGGGCGCGAGCATGCCCGCCCCCTTCGCCATGCCGCCGACGTTGAATCCCTGCGGATGATGCAGGGCAGCCTGTTTCGGAACGGTGTCGGTGGTCATGATCGCGTGCGCGGCGTCGGTTCCGCCGGACAGTCCCCCGCCCATCTCGTGCACGATCTCGGTGACCCCGCCCAGCACACGATCCATCGGCAGCCGATCACCGATCAGTCCGGTGGAGCACACCGCAACCTCGACGGCACCGGTCTCGGTCCCCCAGTTGCTGAGCGCATCGGCGACCGCCTCGGCTGTTGCGTGAGTGTCCTGGAAGCCGCCCGGGCCGGTACAGGCGTTGGCGCCGCCGGAGTTGAGGACGACGGCACGCAACCGGCCGGCGGTGAGCACCTGTCGGCTCCACAGCACCGGCGCCGCCTGCACCTGATTGCGGGTGAAGACTCCGGCCGCGGCGTACTCCGGTCCCTCGTTGAAGACCAGCGCGAGGTCCGGAGCGCCGGAAGCCTTGATGCCGGCGGCGATTCCCGCCGCCCGGAATCCCAACGGCGCGGTGACACCCTGCGCCCGCACGAGGCGGGGCGCGTCGAGCGGGGCTCCCGGAGTGATCCGATCGTCTGCGGTCACGGTGCCACCCCCACGGTGCTCAGACCCTCGGCCTCATCCCAGCCGAGCGCGAGGTTCATCGATTGGACTGCTGCGCCGCCGGTGCCCTTGGTCAGGTTGTCGATGGCGCCCACCGCAACCAGCGTCTGGGCTCGCTCGTCGACGGTGACCGCCAGCTGGACGGCGTTGCCACCCATCACCGAACCGGTGCTCGGCAGTGCGCCTTCGGGCAGTAGATGCACGAATGTCTCGTCACCGTAGGCCTTCTCGTAAGCGGCCCGCACCTCAGCAGTCGACGCGGAGGTGCGCGCGGTGCAGGTGGCGAGGATACCTCGCGCCATCGGCGCCAACACCGGGGTGAACGACACGGTGACCGGCGTGCCGGCCGCCTCCGACAACGCCTGAGAGATCTCGGGGGTGTGCCGATGGACGCCACCCACGCCGTACGCCCGTGCCGAGCCGATGACCTCCGAGGCGAGCAGATCCACCTTGGGGGACCGGCCGGCGCCCGACGCCCCGGTCACCGCGACCACCGTGACATGCGGGTCCACCAGACCGGCTGCGATGGCCGGCCGCAACGCCAGAATCGACACGGTGGGATAGCAGCCCGGGACCGCGATTCGCGAGGCGTCGCGCAGTCGGTCACGGTTGCCGGGCAGTTCGGGCAGACCGTATGGCCAGGTCCCGGCATGTTCGCTGCCGTAGTAGTCGAGCCAGTCCTGCGCGTTCTGCAACCGATGATCGGCGCCGCAATCGATGATGAGCGTCGACGGCGGCAAGGCATCGGCGATCTCGCCGGACGTACCGTGCGGCAGACCGAGGAACACGACGTCGTGACCGGCGAGCACCTCGGGGGTGGTGTCCTCAAGGATCCGGTCGGCCAGCGGCAACAGGTGCGGATGCAGGGATCCCAGCGTGCTACCGGCGTTGCCCCCGGCGGTCAGTGCACCGATCTCGAGGTCCCCGGTGCGCAGGCGCGGATGCCCGCAGAGAAGCCGAAGGATCTCACCACCCGCATAGCCGCTCGCACCGGCGACTGCCACCCTGATCGTCATATGATGATTATGCACGCTGATGCAAATCAATTCAGCGGCGGGGTCTCGATACGCCGGCTCGCTTCGCTCGCGCGGCTACTCGACCAGCAAAAAGGGGCAGACCACTCCACTCACAGCCGCACCACCAGCAAAAAGGGGCAGACCACTCCACTCACGATCACACCACCAGCAAAAGGCCAGCCCACTCCACTCACGATCACACCACCAGCAAAAGGCCAGCCCACTCCACTCACAGTCACACCACCAGCAAAAAGGGGCAACCCACTCCACTCACGATCACACCACCAGCAAAAGGCCAGCCCACTTCACTCACAGTCACACCACCAGCAAAAAGGGGCAGCCCACTCCAGTCACGATCACGTCACGAGCAGATGGGCAGGTCTGCGTCAGCGCATACGCGCGCCGACCTGTGCACCTGCATGGGCGACGGCGGCGAGTTTCGCCTCGTTGGCCTCGTCTTCGGTCAGCGTGCGGTCGGCGGCGCGGAAACGCAGCGCAAACGTGAGCGATTTGCTGCCCGTACCCACCTGTTCGCCCGTGAACACGTCGAACAAGTCGATCGCCTCGAGCAGCTCTCCGGCGCCGTCGCGCAACGCGGCCTGTACGTCGGCGGCGGCAACGGTGTCGTCGACCACCACCGCCACGTCCTGCAGGACGGCCGGGAATGGTGACACCTGCGGGGCGGGCAGCTGTTCGACGATGGGCACCGCATCGAGATCGATCTCCACCGCGCACAACCGCCTGGGTAGGCCCGCACGTTCCAGCACCGCCGGATGCAGTTCACCGGCAAATCCTACGGTTGTGCCGTCAACGCTGATCCGTGCACACCGACCCGGATGCCATGGACGACGCTCGGCCGAGGTCAGCTGTACCTCGACCCCGGCTGCGCGCGCAATCGTGCGGGCGGCCTCGAAGGCGTCGACATGGTCGGCCACTCGCCCGGGGCCCCATGGGCCGGCGGGATCGCGCAGTCCGGTGAGGGCGACCGCTACATGTAAGGGCTGATGCGGTAGCGACGCGTCGAGAGCCGCGATATCGGATTCGGCGGGTCGTTGCGAGACATCAAGAGCGCCAACCGGCTCGACATTGTCGCCGGCGAAAACCACCTGCCCGATCGTGTACAGCGAGAGATCGCGCTGGCCGCGCGCGATGTTGCGTGCCGCCATTTCCAGCAGCCCCGGCAACAGTGTGGTGTTCAGTTCGGGGCGTTCGGATTCCAGCGGGTTGAGCACCGTGACGGTACGCCGGCGATCGTCGTCGGCCGGCAGATCCCAGACGTCGAACACCCCGGCCGGCATGAACGGATAAGGCAGGACCTCGACAAAACCGTCGAGCGCAAGCGTGCGCCCGACTGCGCGGCGTCGACGCTGCGGGGCGGTCAAGCCGGTGCCGGCCGGTGCGCGCGGCACCACAGCCGGGATGTCCTCGAGCCCTTCGAGCCGAAGGACCTCCTCGACGAGGTCCGCACGCTGGCGAAGATCCGGCCGCCAGGACGGCGGGGTCACCTCGAGGCGTTCGCCACCCTCGACCACGCATCCCACCTCCCGCAGCCGCGCCGCAGTGGTGCCGGCGGGATAGGTCAGGCCCGCGGTCCGGTCGGGTTCGTCGGCGGGGATCGAGATCGCCGACGGTGTCGGCACAACCGCCCGCGCCTCACTCAACGGCGAGGTCACCGAACCGCCCGCGATGTCGACGATGAGCTGTGCCGCGCGATCCGACGCCGCCGCCGTGACCTCGGGGTCGACGGTGCGTTCGAAGCGCTTACTCGCCTCCGAGGTGAGTTTGTGGCGTTTACCGGTGCGAAAGACACGGACCGGATCGAAGGTGGCCGACTCCAGCAGGACCGTCGTGGTGGCGGCACCGACCTCGGTGGCTCCGCCGCCCATGACCCCGGCGAGCGCGACCGGACCGCTCTCGTCGGCGATCACCACGTCCTCGGTGTCGAGTACCCGATCGACACCGTCGAGTGTGGTGAGCTTCTCCCCCGGTTGCGCCGAGCGCACCGTGATGGTGCCGGTCAGCTTGTCGGCGTCGAACGCATGCAGCGGCTGGCCGAGCTCGATCATCACGTAGTTGGTAATGTCCACGATCGCGGAGATCGGGCGGATACCGGCGACCATCAAGCGCTTCTGCATCCACCACGGCGACACCGCCGTCGCGTCGACACCGGAGATGACGCGCGCCGTGTAGCGGGTGGCCGACGAGTCGTCGTCGATGGCGACCGGCCAGGCGTCACCCGTCGCGTCCGAGGCGGTAGCGGCGAGCGCAGGATCGACGAACGGCACCTCGAAGCTGCCGGCGAGTTCGCGACCCAGGCCGCGGACCGAGAATGCGTATCCGCGGTCGGGCGTGACGTTGACGTCGATGGCCGCATCATCGAGGCCGAGCACCTCACGGGCATCCGCACCCGGCTCGGCGGTGCCCGGCGCCAACACCAGGATTCCGCTGTGATCGTTGCCGATCCCGAGCTCGGAGACCGAGCAGATCATGCCATCGGAGATACGCCCATAGGTCTTGCGGGAGGCGATCTCGAAAGGACCGGGCAACACTACACCCGGCAGCGCCGCGACGATGAGATCACCTTCAGCGAAATTGCGTGCGCCGCAGACGATGCCACGGGGTTCGTCCTCCCCGACCGCCACCGTGCAGAACCGGATCGGCTTCTTGAACTCGGTGAGTTCCTCGATGGTCTCCACCCGACCGATCACCAGCGAGCCGGTGATCGTCGGGAATGCGTCGATGTCCTCGATCTCGAATCCGACCCGGACAAAGGCCTGGTCGATCTCGTCGGCGGTCGCCGACCACTGGGGATCGCCCTGCCGGAGGACCTCGGTGTACCAGGACTGTGGGGCACGCACGTCAACCAACTTCTTTCATCGATCGGGTCTCGTGGGACGGATTTCCGGGCGGTGGCGTCGGTCAGACTGCCGGGCCGAAGGGGACGGTGAAGCGAATGTCACCTTCGACCATGTCGCGCATGTCGGAGATGTCGTTGCGGAACTGCAGGGTCCGCTCGAGCCCCATGCCGAAGGCGAAACCGGAGTAGACGTCGGGGTCGATTCCGCTGGCCCGCAGCACATTCGGATTGACCATGCCGCAACCGCCCCACTCGACCCAGCCGGGTCCACCCTTCTTACCGGGGAACCACACGTCGACCTCTGCCGAGGGCTCGGTGAACGGGAAGTAACTCGCCCGCATCCGCGTGGTGGTCTCCGGACCGAACAGTGCGCGGGCGAACACCTCGAGGGTGCCGCGCAGATTCGCCAGGGTCAGCCCCTTGTCGACGGCCAGTCCCTCGATCTGATGGAACACGGGGGTGTGCGTGGCGTCGAGTTCGTCGGTGCGGAAGGTTCGGCCCGGGCAGGCCACGTAGATAGGCAGGTCGCGACTGAGCATCGAACGCACCTGCACCGGCGAGGTGTGCGTGCGCAGGACCTGGCGCGATCCTTCGGGTGCGATGTAGAACGTGTCCTGCATAGAGCGGGCGGGATGGTCGGGCAGGAAGTTGAGTGCGTCGAAGTTGTGGTGCTCGGTCTCGACCTCGGGCCCTTCGGCGATTTCCCAGCCCATCCCCACGAAGACGTCGGCGACCTGTTCGGCGATCACCGTGATGGGATGGCGCGCGCCGACGCGGCGCCGCGCACTGGGCAGGGTGACGTCGACGGCCTCGGCGACCAGAACGGCGGCATCGCGTTCGGCCTGCAACGATGTGGTGCGCAGATCGAGCGCGGCACTGACGCGACCGCGGACCTCGTTGACCAGTTTGCCCGCTGAGGAACGCTGGTCCTTTGGAAGGCTGCCGAGCGCCCGCCGCGCCAGCGCGACGGGAGACCGATCGCCGAGGTGCGCGGTCTTGGCCCGCGCGAGTTCGTCGAGATCTCCGGCGGCGTCGAATGCCGCGACGGCGGCCGCCGCTGCGGCGTCGAGTTCCTGCGGTTCGGGGAACCGGATCTCTGGGGCGTCGTCGGCAGAGCTGGCCACGGTCGGCGGTCTCCTCGGGATCGAAAACGGGCGTCTAGGTGCGGCTACAACAGTAGACGAGCCGCTGGTGGTGCCGCGGCGCAGGTTCCTCGCCGGCGGCCCGCTTCAACGCCGACCGGCCATCGCTCTCGCGAGTAGAGCGCCGGTAACCGCGACTGCAGCCCACACGAGCCCGTCGTCGACGAGACCGTTGCGCGCAGTCATCAACGTCGCGCCACCGGTGACGACGAGAGCACCCGACACCATGAGGTCACGCGACCGGGCGGCGCCGGTCGCAACCGGCCCATCCCACCAGGGCAACAAGCGGTTCTCGAACACGGACAAGGCAGCGACCGCCGGAACCATGGCACCCAGCAGCAGCACCGTCTGGGTGCCGACGACCACTCCGAACAGGGCAGCACCCTGCGCGGGGTCACGGCTGAGTCCGATCGACTGCCCGGCGACGATGAGCAGCGCAAGCATCGGCAGGTGCCAGAGGTACAGGGTCATCGCACCCCGGTTGCCCGACACCACCCACCACCAGATGCGAGCCCTCGAGGCCAGCCTCGCCAACGGGCGGCGCACGGCGATCGCGGCGCCACACAACACGATCGCGTGACCGGCGAGCAACAGACTGGGCGGGTTCATGTTCGACACCTGTTGCCCCGGCACGGTCACCAGCGACTTCTCGTACGGACCAACGGAGACCAGTGCGATGTCGACGATGAGTAACCCGAGTGCACCGGCAGCGGCCTGCCGTGGTGACACCAACCCTTTGGCGTACGCGACACCGAGGATCGCGGGAATCGACCACACCGTCAGAAACGACAGATAGCCGACTGTCGGCCAACCCACGGCGAGTCTGAGCACGTCGACCACTGCGGTGATCCCCCACGCCGTCGCGAGTGCGACCACAACATGCACCGGTACGCAGATGCGTTGCAGCAGCGGGACGATGGCGAGCACAAGGAGGTACGCACCGAGGAACCAGAGCAATTGCACACCGAGACGGGCGACCACATCGGCGGCGGCGTCGGCGCCGACCGCGGACGTCGTCATGCTCGTGGCGAGCACCGCGAGCAGATACCAGAACACCGGCCGGAGCAACCGTTGGGCCCGGGTGAACAGCCAGTGGCCGGCGGCGGGCATGGGTCCTGCGGAGAGTCCGTAGGTGGCAGCTGCCGCGCCTGCGAAGAAGAACAACGGCAGGACCTGCAACAACCAGGTGGCGGCCTGCAGCATCGGGAAGTCGGCGAGCAGATTGCCGAGCGTGAGGCCCCCGGCGTCGACGGTGACCGTCAACATCACCGAATGACCTGCGATGACGACGACGAGCGACGTCAACCGGATCAGGTCGATCACCCGGTCTCGGTCACCGGTCAGTGCGTCGAGATCAGATGCGGAGGGCAGACGCCCACGACGGCGCGCAGTGTCGGTGCTGGTCATGGTGCCAGCGTGGCCTGTCATGAGCTGCCGGACCTGAGCACAACTACTCAGATCGGCCGCGCAAACACCCGCCGCTGTGTGAGGTGGCGGGACGCGGGGATCACGCGAGGTGATGCTGTCGGGCGCTCGCGTACAGACAGATCGCGGCTGCCGACGCCAGGTTCAGGCTCTCGGCTCGACCGCGGATGGGGATGGCGACACGATGGTCGGCAGCGGCTGCGACATCGTCGGGCAATCCGTGGGCCTCGTTGCCGAACAACCATGCGGTCGGTCCGGAGAGGATGTCGTCGGCGTCGTCGAGGGATAGTTCACCGTCGGCGGCCGTCGCCAGGGTGGTGATGCCAGCGGACCGGATTCCGGCCAGACCGTCGGCCACGTCGCGGTGGCGTACGACCGGGAGGTGGAAGACACTGCCCGCCGAGGCCCGCACGCATTTGGCGTTGTGTGGATCGACCGCGTCGCCGAGCAGGATCATCGCGTCCGCACCCATGGCGTCGGCGCAGCGGATCAATGTTCCTGCGTTGCCGGGCTCGCGTGGTTCGATGGCGACCGCGAGCAGCGCCGGCTGCGCGTCGAGCACCGCCGACAGGGTCCGGTCCAGCAACGTGCAGACCGCGAAGATCCCCGGTGGCGTGGTGGATTCGGAGAGCTTGTTTACCGCGCGGTCGGACAGCATCTCGATCACCACGCCGGCGGATCGGGCCTCATCGATCAAAGGCGCGTGGCGCTCGATATCGCCCTCGCCGACGAGTACTCGTTCGGCGCGTCCGGTCGCCAGCGCGGCACCGACGGAATTTGGTCCCTCCACCAGAAACCGGCCCTCGGCCCGACGAACCGAGGTGCGATGGAGCTTCGCATACGACACGACCCGTGTGGAACGTTCGGAGAGAACTTCCATCACGGGTCGTGTGCGGGTGTGGCTGTCGCGATCAGGCAGCCGGTGCGTTCACGTCGGAGGGCAGCGCCTTGCGGGCGACCTCGACGAGACCGGTGAATGCCTCGGGATCGGTGACGGCGATGTCGGCGAGAACCTTGCGATCCACCTCGACACCGGCGGCCTTGAGGCCCTGGATCAGCCGGTTGTAGGTGAGGTCGTTGGCGCGGGCCGCGGCGTTGATACGCGAGATCCACAGCTTGCGGAACTCACCCTTGCGGGCACGACGGTCCCGGTAGGCGTAGGTCATCGAGTGGAGCTGCTGCTCCTTCGCCTTGCGGTACAGACGCGAACGCTGTCCGCGGTAACCCTTGGATGCCTCCAGGGTCGAACGACGCTTCTTCTGGGCGTTCACCGCCCGTTTCACGCGTGCCATGTGTCAATCCTTTGTTCGTCAGATGTTGGTGTCGACCGTCGCCGGGGGATCCCCCCGTCGGGTCACTTGTTCAGCAGTCGCTTGATGCGCGGGGCGTCGCTGTCGCTCACGACGGCGATGCCGTCGAGGCGGCGGGTGCGCCGCGAGGACTTGTGCTCCAACAAGTGGCGACGATTGGCCTTCTGGCGAACGACCTTGCCGCTGCCGGTCACCTTGAAACGCTTGGCGGTACCCTTGTGGGTCTTACTCTTCGGCATGTTCTTCCTTCATTCGGGCGAACGAAACCACCCGTGGTCGCCACGGGTGTGTCTCGCACGCTGCGGTCAGTGTCTGAGCGACCGGACGGCGCTGGGCCATCCGATCGGCTACTGGCTGGTCTTCTCGTCCTGGGCGGCGGCCGCAGGCTTGGGACCGCGGTCGCGACCCTGCTGGGCCTTCTGTCGCGTCTTCGCACCCTTGTGCGGTGCCAGCACCATGGTCATGTTGCGGCCGTCCTGCTTGGCCGAGGTCTCGATGAAGCCGTAGTCGGCGACGTCGTTGCCCAGGCGTTGCAGAAGTCGGTAGCCCAGTTCGGGGCGCGACTGCTCGCGACCGCGGAACATGATGGTCACCTTCACCTTGGATCCGGCCTCGAGGAACCTGACGACGTGACCCTTCTTGGTCTCGTAATCGTGGTCGTCGATCTTCGGGCGGAGCTTCTGCTCCTTGATGACGGTCATCTGCTGGTTGCGACGCGACTCGCGCTGCTTCTGGGCGGCTTCGTACTTGAACTTGCCGTAGTCCATGATCTTGCACACGGGTGGCCGTGCGTCCGGCGCGACCTCGACCAAGTCGAGATCGGCCTCGTAGGCCAGGCGAAGCGCATCTTCAACACGCACGATGCCCACCTGCTCCGAGTTGGGTCCGACGAGTCGGACCTCAGGGACGCGGATGCGCTCGTTGATGCGGGTCTCAGTGCTGATGGGGCCTCCTTGATCAGTTCTTCTCTGGTGACCGCCAGGAGTCGTGACTCCGGTGGCAGGAGGATCGCTCTCAGCAGAAGAGCCCCGGGACGCTGATCGCATCCGCAGGGCTCCGATACCGACCGGTTCGCCGACGCACACGTCGAACCGACGCGTTCGCGCAGCTCAGCGGCTTCGCGACCATCGGCGTGAACCGGACCGTACAACTGCGGACTGGCCGCGTCGTGACGGTGGGAGCGGAACTCCACTTGCGACCCCGGCGCGAACCGGGGCGGTCGTACTGTGGGAGTCTAGCAGCCATGACCGAGAAATCCTATTCGTCACCTGCGCAGATGCCCGGTGAGGGCGATCCGGGAGGGAGCGACGGGGCACTCGGTCCGGAGCAGAC
The DNA here is from genome assembly GCF_044543825.1 of Gordonia sp. NPDC062954. Taxonomy (NCBI): domain Bacteria; kingdom Bacillati; phylum Actinomycetota; class Actinomycetes; order Mycobacteriales; family Gordoniaceae; genus Gordonia; species Gordonia sp. NPDC062954. The sequence continues at coordinate 21,948 of NZ_JBITWL010000001.1, forward strand.
CGACATGGATAACGTGCGCGATCTGGCCGATATTCCGTCCATCGAGGTCATCACGCGCGCGATCGTGATGTTGATGAGCGCGTCCGCGGAGAAGCTCGGTCTGGCGGAGGGTGCCGACCCCGACAGCGTGGACCTCGACGAAGCACGCAAACTGATCACCGCCCTGGCCGGGCTCGTCGATGCGTCGAAGGCCGACCTCGGGGTTCATGCCGCGCCCATCCGCGACGGCCTCAAGCAACTGCAGTTGGCGTTCCGCGACGCGAGCGCCTATCCGGACGAGCCGGGCGAGGGTCCGGGAGAGAAGTACACCGGTCCGGTGCGCGACCGACGTCGCTCACCCGGAGGCGCGACGTAGGCTGGAGGGGTGACCAGCCACACACCGAAGGACCCGAACCCGGACGTCATCGAGGGTGAGGTCGTCGCCGACCCGGCATCGGCTCCCCCGGCGACGTCCGAGTCCGTCCCACCGGTCACCGACCCCTAGTCGGGCGTGCCCACCTTCGACTTCGTCCGCGACAAGATCGAGAACCGCATCTCCACCGCTATCGGCAGCGAGGAACTGGCCCATGCCAGCCCCGAGGGCCGGCAAGTCGACGAGATGATGCGCACGCGCGACGAGGCCGCCAAACGCAAGCTCGACGAGATCCGCAAGTCCATGGGCAAGTAGCCCCCAGCCCCCGGTTTCGTAGTACGAACCGGCGTTTTTCGTACAGTTCGGACTACGAGAACTGAGGTGGAACCGTCAGTGGCGCCGGTGCGTCCAATCCGCATGACGGATTTGGCAGCGTTGCGCAGGATGATCGCCGATCACGACGGGGTGTTCAGCCTCACCCAGGCGACTGCCTGCGGCGTCAGCGCCGACGGTGCCCGACGTCGTGTCGCTTCCGGTGAGTGGATTCGCGTGACCCGCTCGGTCTATCGCGTCGCGGACCGGCTGCTCGACGACCGCATGCGTGCCCGAATCGCGGTTCTCTCCGCGGGACCGGGCGCGGCGCTCTGCAGCGGAAGCGCTGCGTGGTGGCACGGCCTGATCCCCCACCCACGGTCGACGATCACGGTGATCACGCCGCACGGCCGACGCGGTCGGCCGGTGCCGGGCGCCCGCGTTTGGCACCGCACGCTGCACGCCGCAGATCTGACCGCCATCGACGGCCTGCCTGTGACGCAGGTGCCGCTGACTGTGCTCGACGCCGCCGTCGACATCGGCGTGCGGGTGATGGACAACGCGCTGCTCAATCAGCACACAACACTGTCTGCGCTCATTGAGGCGCAGAAGCGCAACGCGGGACGACGAGGCTCGCCGCGTTCGCGTGCGATGTTGGCCGCCATGTCGTCCGGTGCGCGCTCGGAGGGCGAACGCAAGACAGTGGCCCTGCTCGAGTCGTCGGACATCGTCGGATGGACGCAGAACCATCCCGCGTGTGGGTACGTGCTCGACATCGCGATCCCCGACCACAAGATCGACATCGAGATCGACGGCTTCGCCTTCCACAGCGATGCCGACGCGTTCCAACACGACCGGGAAAGACAGAACAACCTCATTGCCAACGGCTGGACCGTGCTCCGGTTCACGTGGCACGACATCACCACGCGCCCGCTGTGGGTCCTCGCCCAGATCCGGGCCGCCGTCAAGCAGGCGACCGCGGCATAAGCCTCCCCGGATCCGTAGTACGAACGTGTGAAATATCGACGGTTCGTACTACGAACTCGGGGTTAGCCGGCGGAGGCGACCGTCTCGTCGACGTCGAGGATGTCGGCGAGGAACTTTCCGGTGTGGCTGGCGGGCTCGAGTGCGATGTCCTCGGGGGTGCCTTCGGCTACCACGGTGCCGCCCCCAGTACCGCCCTCAGGACCCATATCGATGATCCAGTCGGCGGTCTTGATGACGTCGAGGTTGTGCTCGATGACGATCACCGTGTTGCCCTTGTCGACGAGACCGTTGATCACCGCGAGCAGCTTCTTGATGTCCTCGAAGTGCAGACCGGTGGTCGGCTCATCGAGGATGTAGACGGCCCGACCGTTGGTCCGCTTCTGCAACTCGGACGCCAGCTTCACGCGTTGCGCCTCACCACCCGACAGCGTCGGGGCAGGTTGACCCAGCCGGACGTAGCCCAGGCCGACGTCGACCAGCGTCTTCAAATACCGGTGGATCGACGTGACCGGTTCGAAGAACTCGGCGGCCTCCTCGATCGGCATGTCGAGGACCTCGGAGATGGTCTTGCCCTTGTAGTGCACCTCGAGGGTCTCGCGGTTGTAGCGCGCACCGTGGCACACCTCGCACGGGACGTAGACGTCGGGCAGGAAGTTCATCTCGATCTTGATGGTGCCCTCGCCGGTGCACGCTTCGCAGCGACCGCCCTTCACGTTGAACGAGAATCGGCCCGGCTGGTACCCGCGCACCTTGGCCTCGGTGGTTGCGGCGAACAACGTGCGGATCTTGTCGAAGACTCCGGTGTAGGTCGCCGGGTTGGACCGCGGCGTGCGCCCGATCGGTGACTGGTCGACCCGGACGAGCTTGTCGAGTTGGTCGAGTCCCTTGACCCGGGTGTGCCGACCGGGCACCTGTCGTGCGCCGTTGAGCTTGTTGGCCAGCACAGTCGCGAGGATGTCGTTGACCAGCGTCGACTTACCCGACCCGGACACCCCGGTGACGGCGGTGAGCACACCGAGCGGGAACCCGACCTCGATACCCTGCAGGTTGTGTTCGCGCGCACCCACCACGGTCAGTTGCTTCTTGCGTGAGATCGGACGGCGGATCGCCGGGATCGGCAACTCGTCGCGGCCCGACAGGTAGGCACCGGTCAGCGAACGACGATTCTTCAACAGATCTTTGTAGCTTCCACTGTGCACCACCTCACCGCCGTGTTCACCGGCGCGTGGGCCTATGTCGACAATCCAGTCGGCCGAGCGGATGGTGTCCTCATCGTGCTCGACGACGATCAGCGTGTTGCCGAGATCACGCAGGCGCGTGAGGGTTTCGATGAGGCGACGGTTGTCGCGCTGATGCAGACCGATGGACGGTTCGTCCAGGACGTAGAGAACCCCGGCCAGACCGGAACCGATCTGGGTCGCCAGTCGGATGCGCTGCGCCTCGCCGCCGGACAACGAACCCGCCGCACGCGACAGCGACAGGTATTCGAGACCGACGTCGAGCAGGAAGGTGATTCGCGCCTGTACCTCTTTGAGCACCCGCCCGGCGATGGCCGCCTGCCGTTCGTCGAGTTTCAGGCCGTTGAGGTAGTCGGCGCATTCGGCCACCGACAGTGCGCACACCTCGGCGATGGACATCGCGCCGTAGCTGGGATGGTCGAGGGTCACCGACAGGATCTCGGGCCGCAGGCGTGCGCCCTGACACGCGGGACAGGGGATGTCGCGCATGTAGCCCTCGTAGCGTTCCTTCATCTGCTCGGACTCGGTCTGATCCATCCGCCGCGCGAGAAACGAGAGCACACCTTCGAACTCGGTGTAGTACGAGCGGGTTCGGCCGTAGCGGTTGCGGAACTTGACGTGCACCTGATGGTCGCTGCCCTTGAGGATGGCGGTACGCGCCTTGGCCGGCAGTTTCTTCCACGGAGTGTCCACCGAGAAGCCCATCTGATCGGCCAGGCCGCCCATGAGTCGCAGGAAGTAGTCGGCGTTGTGACCAGTCGACCACGGCGCGATGGCGCCGTCGGCCAGCGACAGCTCAGGGTCCGGGACGACGAGTTCCTCGTCGACTTCCTTGCGGATGCCGAGGCCGTCGCATTCCGGGCACGCACCGTAGGGCGAGTTGAACGAGAACGACCGCGGTTCGAGGTCGTCGATCGCGATCGGGTGACCGTTGGGGCATGCCATGCGCTCGGAGAAGCGTCGTTCGCGGTGCGGGTCATCTTCCTCGAGGTCTACGAAGTCCAGCACCACGATGCCGTCGGCCAGCCGCAGCGCGGTCTCGATCGAATCGGTGAGACGCTGCTTGGCCGTCGGTTTGACGGCCAATCGATCCACGACAACCTCTATGTCGTGCTTTTCCTGCTTCTTCAACTTCGGCGGATCGGTCAGCTGGTGGACGACGCCGTCGATGCGGGCGCGGGAGAAACCCTGGGTTTGCAGTTCGGCGAACAGATCGACGAACTCACCCTTGCGGGTGCGCACCACCGGCGCGAGCACCTGGAACCGGACACCGGCCTCCATCTCGAGCACCTGGTCGACGATCTGCTGCGGCGTCTGCTTGGCGATCAGCTCGCCGCATTCCGGGCAGTGCGCACGGCCGGCACGGGCGTAGAGAAGCCGCAGGTAGTCGTAGACCTCGGTAATGGTGCCGACGGTGGACCGCGGGTTGCGGTTGGTCGACTTCTGGTCGATCGACACCGCCGGCGACAGCCCCTCGATGAAATCGACATCCGGCTTGTCCATCTGGCCGAGGAACTGCCGGGCGTACGCCGACAACGATTCGACGTAGCGACGTTGGCCCTCGGCGAAGATGGTGTCGAAGGCCAACGACGACTTCCCCGACCCCGACAACCCGGTGAACACGATGAGACTGTCGCGCGGGAGGTCGACATCGATCCCACGCAGATTGTGTTCTCGGGCGCCGCGGACAATGAGACGGTCAACCACTGGATAAGTCCTCGTTCGTTGCTGTCCGGCATGCCGGAAGTGCTGGCAGGTGAGCTGGGTGGAGGCGGTCGGCCTGCTGGTTGGACCGCTCCGCGCGTACCTTATCGACGGACTCCGACAACTACGTCGTGCCGTCGACCACTGCTCCACGATACGCGCGTGGCATGACCGCTGATCGGGGCAGAACCGTCGGGCACACCGACCACGGCGCCGCACCGGTGGCATAGCCTGGCCTCATGAGCCCTCAGGATGTTTCGATCAGCGACAGCTACAGCGGCGACCTGTCCGAATCGCCATCCCCGCAGCGCAGGAACCTCTCCTCTGCGTCGATCGTCAAGATGTCGGTCGGCCCGATGGACAACAACGTGTACATCATCACCTGTTCCGCGACCGGGAAACAGCTCGTCATCGACGCCGCCAACGACGCGGACCGGATTCTGGCGGTTGTCGATGGGCTGCCCGGAACACCCGAACTCATCTTCACCACCCACCAGCACCCCGACCACTGGCAGGCACTCGCGGAGGTGGCCGCCCGACTCGATGTCCCGACCGCCACCGGCCGGCTCGACGCCGACCCCCTGCCGGTGACGCCGGATCGGTTGATCGACGACGGCGACACCATCTCGGTGGGTGACCTCACCCTGGAGGCCATCCATCTGGTGGGACACACTCCCGGATCCATCGCGCTGGCCCTCCGCGACGGCGACGTGGTGCATCTGTTCACCGGCGACTGCCTGTTCCCGGGTGGCGTCGGCAAGACCTGGCAGCCCGGCGACTTCGAGACGCTCCTCGCCGACGTCAGCGCGAAGGTGTTCGACCGCTACCCGGATTCCACCGTCGTGTACCCGGGCCATGGCACCGACACCACGCTGGGCGCCGAACGACCGGCCCTCGCCGAGTGGCGCGAACGCGGCTGGTGACCCCGGGGCAGACCCTGACCGGACCTCCGAACAGGGCACCTGCAGACGCTGCCGGTGACCGGTAACCTCGATAAGGTTCGCCACTCAAGCCATGGGGGTGAGCATCCGAGTCATGTCACGAGGAGGCCGTCAGTGTTGATCCGCCGAATTGCCCGACCCATGCTCGCCACTGCGTTCGTTGCCTCCGGCATCGACGCCCTGCGGAGCCCGACCGCGAAGGCCGAGACGGCACGCGGTTTCATCGACAAGTCCGTCGAGACCCTGCCCGACGATGTGACCGAGAAGGTGCCAACCGACCCGGAGACGCTGGTCCGGATCAACGGTGCGGTACAAGTGGGTGGCGGAATCCTGTTGGCCACCGGCAAGTTTCCGCGGATCGCGGCATTGGCGCTCGCCGGGTCGACGGTTCCCACCACGATCGCCGGCCACGCGTTCTGGGAGGAGACCGATCCCGAGGCCAGGGCGCGACAGAAGACCCAGTTCTTCAAGAACGTCAGCCTCGTCGGCGGCCTGCTGATCGCCGCTGTCGACACCGAAGGCAAACCTTCGTTGGCCTGGCGTGGAAAGCGCAAGGCATCCGACGCCAGCCATGCGATCGCGGCCGCCTTGCCGCTGACCGCAGCCGCATCGGAATCCGGCTGGGACTCCTTGGTGGAACGCTCCCAGGAGGGTGCGCATGTCATCGGTGAGCGCTCGGCCGAAGCGGCCGACGTGATTCGCCAGCGGGCACCGGAGTTCGCCGAGCTGGCACGCGAACGGTCCACAGAGGCAGCTGACCTCATCCGCAGCCGGGCACCCGAACTTGCCGAGGCCGCCCGCGAGCGGTCCGTCGAGGCGGCCGAACTGATCCGTCAGCGCGCCCCCGAGCTCGCCGAGGCCGCACAAAAGCATTCGACCGAATTCATCGAGGCGGCGCATAAGCAGTCGGAGAAGGCCGGCAAGGCCGCCAAGGCAGCACAGAAGAAGTCCGACAAGGCCACCAAGACTGCGCAGAAACGCGTCGACAAGGCGGCCAAGACTGCGCAAAAGCGTGCCGACAAGGCCACCAAGACCGCGCAGAAGCGAGCCGACAAGGCGATCGCGGAAGCTCAGCGACGCTCCGACAAGGCTGCCGGCGTAGTCCGGGACCGGGCTCCGGAGTGGGCCGACGAGGTCAGCTCGCTCGCCGATACCGCGCGCGACAAGGCGTCCAAGGGCGCCGACGAGGGTCGGCGCCGGTTGCGAGAGGCCCGCTCATAGCTCCGTCATCTGATCCCGCCCACTCGGGCCGGGGTTCGTCACCTCGGCTGCCCGCCCACGAGTATCCGTGGGCGGCACCCGATATGGACGGCGACCTACTCACCCGGCCCCGTGACATCGAGGGCCGCGACCTCGTCGTGGCGGTGGGATCCAACGCGTCACCGGAGGTGATGCGGACCAAACTCGCCCGCATCGCCACCGGTGACCCCGGCCCGCCGATGGCCCGGGTGACGGTGTCGCACGTCGCTGTCGGTCATTCCGCGCACGTCTCGGCGCGGGGCTACATCCCGGCGGCGCCCTATCACTCGCCGGGCGCCGTGCTGCACAGCGTGGGCGCCTGGCTCACCCCGGCCGAGGTGTCGATGCTCGATCACACCGAGCCGAATTACCGTCGCGTCGAGCTGGCCGTCGGCGATCATCCGGGCATCGACCATCCGAGCGGCATCGGCGCGACGTTCTCGGTGTATGTGTCGCTGCACGGCGTGCTCGCCGATCCCGATGCCGAACCTGTGCCTCTCGGTGCCCAGCGCGAGATCGTCGACTGGCTCGGCTCCCGCATCTGCGACAACGCGTTACACGGTCCGACAGCGGAGGCGTGCCATCGCCTGGCCGACCCTCGTGTGGGGGCACGGGTATCGGCGTCCATGCGATCGGCCGGCCTGTCGCGACCGGCCGGACTCCCCATCCACGACCCCGAGACAGGACCAGCACCGCGGTGAGTTCGACAGAGACCGACGTCGACACCCGCATCACCGAGGAACAGGAACACCTCGACCAGGTGTATGCGCGGCTCGACCGAATGCGCTCGAATACCCAGCGACGACTCTCGTCGACACTGCGCGAGAGCGGCGGAACCCCCCAGGCCCGCTCGGAACGCGAGTCCTACGAACGGATGTACACCGACGACCTCGCCAAATTCGATGCGGCCGAACATAACCTGTATTTTGGGCGCCTCGACCTGGACGACGGCGAGACCCGCCGCATCGGCCGCATCGGTGTCCTCGACGACGACGCCGCCGACACCACACTGCTGCTCGACTGGCGCGCGCCGCTGTCACGGCCGTTCTATCTCGCCACCCCGGCCGCACCTGAGGACGTCGACCGGCGCAGGCACATCCGGACCCGTAACCGTCGTGTCCGCGCGGTCAACGACGAATTCCTCACCCTGGGTGAGGCCTCCGCCGACGACGTGGGACATGGCGACGTGGTAAATGAGAACGCGCTGGTCGCGGCGTTGAACGCCGCACGCACCGGCGAGATGACCGACATCGTGGAAACGATCCAGCGCGAGCAGGACCTGATCATCCGGTCGACACATCGCGGCGTCACCGTCATCCAAGGTGGCCCGGGGACCGGAAAAACCGCGGTGGCCCTGCACCGTGCCGCCTACCTGCTCTACACCCACCGAGACATCTTGTCGCGCAGCGGCATCCTCATCATCGGACCCAACGACGACTTCCTCACCTACATCGGCCAGGTGTTGCCGTCGCTCGGCGAGTCCGGGGTGCTCCTGTCGACCGTCGGCGACCTGTTCCCCGGCGTCCACGCCACCGCGCGCGACGACCGCCAAGCGGCGGCGATCAAGGGCGACCTGCGAATGGTCGACATGCTCAAACGTGCGGTGCGGGCGCGTGAGTCGTTGCCCGCCAAGCCGGTCCCGGTGGATTTCGACACCTATGAGGTGATGATCGACTCCGCCCTCGTCAAGGAAGCACGCGCCAAGGCCCGCAGCACGCGCAAGGCGCACAACCTTGCGCAGCCGACATTCCTTCGTGCCGCACTGGACGGTCTGGCCCGCGCGCACGCCGGCACGATCGGTTCTAGTCTGCTGGACGGCTCACAGTTGCTCAGTGGTGCCGATATCGCCGACATCCGGACCGAGATGAGTCAGGATCCGGAGATCCGACGGGCCTTGCTGCAGTTCTGGCCCACGCTGCACCCGCAGGAGATGCTGCGCGACCTGTACGGCGATCCCGCCGCAGTCCGGAAAGCCAGCCCGGGATGGTCGGACGCGGACCGGGCAGCACTACAGCGCGACACCACGTTCCGACAGGATGATGGCAGCGACTTCTCCCCTGCCGATGTGCCGTTGCTCGACGAGTTGGCCGAACTGATCGGGTTCGGCACCGATGACGCCGAGCGCGCGGAACGCGAACGCTGGCGCCGACAGCTCGCCGATGCCCAGGATGCGCTCGACATCCTCACCGGATCGGCCCCGCAGGATCTCGAGGACGAACTGGATCCGGAGATCCTGATGGCCTACGACCTCATCGACGCCGAACAGCTCGCCGCCCGGCAGACCGACACCCAACGCCTGACCACGGCCGAACGCGCGCACGGTGACCGTAACTGGGCCTTCGGACATGTGATCGTCGATGAGGCACAAGAACTCTCGACGATGGCGTGGCGAATGGTGATGCGGCGCATCCCGAACCGATGGATGACGATTATCGGCGACACCGCCCAGACCGGCGACCTCGCGGGCACCCGCGAGTGGGGCGAGGTGCTCAGCCCCTATGTGGCCGCACGGTGGCAACTGCGGGAGCTCACCGTGAACTATCGGACGCCCGCGGAGATCATGACCTACGCGACCCGGGTCCTTGCCGCGATCGATCCGCAGATGACCCCGCCGACGTCTTTGCGCAGCAACGGTGTGGAGCCGGTCGCGATTCGTACCGAAGCTGCTGATCGCGCGCCAACCGCCGTTGCCGCCACCGGACGACCCGATCTCACGGGTCTCAGCGTCGTGATCGTTCCGTCGGAGCTGCACGAGCAGGTCCGAGCCGTCGCCGATGCGGCGGCCGACGACTCCGGGCACCCACCACGAGTGCTCACCGTTGCCGCGTGCAAGGGTCTCGAGTTCGACAACGTCGTGCTGGTCGAGCCGAGCGCCGTCGTCGCCGACTCACCGTTGGGCCTGTCCGATCTGTACGTCGCGCTGACCCGCGCGACGCAGCGACTCGTGGTGGTGCACGCCGACGATCTGCCCGCGGAACTCGCCGACATGCCTGCCGGGCAAGTCTGACATTCCCCGTCGGTCAGGCTGCCCCGGTCGCCCGCAGCTGCGACACCGCCTCCTCGAGGTCGATCACATCGGCGTATTTGGCCTGCAGGTCCAGCAGATTCGCCTCGTGCAGCCGGGGTTCGCGGTCGCCGCACGCATCGGCCACCACCAACGGTCGGAACCCGTGCTGCATGGCGTCGGTGGCGGTCGCTCGTACACAGCCGCTGGTCGACAGCCCACACAGGTAAACGGTGTCGATGCCCTGCGCGGTCAGCGTGGACGCCAACGACGTCCCGAAGAAGGCACTTGCGTACTGCTTGGTGACCACTACGTCGTCTGGCTCCGGGCGACACCCCGGAACGTGGTCGGCCAGCGGTGATCCCTCCTCGAACACGTTGAGCGACGGAATCTTCCGCATGAACAGACCACCATCCGCACCGCCCGGCCGATAGCTGACACGGGTGAAGATCACCGGTACCGCAACCTCCCGTGCCACCGACACCAGCGTGGTGGCGGCGGTCACGGCGTCCTCGACGGGAGCCCGCAGCGGTGATGAATCGTCGAGATAGGCCATCGTCAGATCGATCACCACCACCGCGGCCCGCGCCCCGGGACCCAACCGCCCGGCGAACCCCGACGCCCGGTAGTCCCCGAGGGTATCGGTCACGCCCCGACCGCCTTGCGCACGTTCACAGGTGGGCGTGGTGCCGGCAACCCCGTCTCCTCCTCGCACCGTTCGAGCAGCTCGGGGATCGACGGCCCCTTGTCGAATACGGGCAGTTCGCCGCGCTCGGCGCGGATCGCTTCGCGGCGTGCGCCGGTGGCGGCCACGTCGACGGTTCCGTCGGCGTCGCACACCACGCCGTAGGCGTCGGCCGCGGCGTCCGCACCCACCAGCCGGCGGCGGACCTCAAGGGCGACGAGCTCCGGATCGCGTTCGAGCGGATCGCCCCACCCGCCACCGCCCCAGGTCACGAAGTGCAGGACATCGCCGCGCGCCACCGGGACGTCGTGGATCTTACTCGGCAGGATCTCCACCTCACCGGTGGCGCGCTGAATCCACTTGCGGCCCCGCGCACCCGGTTTCCCACCGTTGACGCCCCACGGATAGGTCAGCCACCGGTCGTCGTGGATCGCGATCGTGCCCGGCTCGCCGAAGCGGTAGGCGACGTCGACGCCGTTGCCACCGCGATGCAGACCCGCACCGCCGGTGTCGGCGATCGTCTCCCATCGTTCGATGCGCAGCGGATAGTACGACTCGAGGCACTCACACGGGATGTTGACGAATGACGGCCACAGCGAATGGCCGTCCGGGCCGTCCCCCATGGGCCGGCCGGGAATGCCGCCGAATCCGATGGAGTACAGCTGGAACCATTCGCCGTCGCGCGGTCCGCCGTCGTAATGTCCCGAGTACATGAAATGCGGCGACGACGAGAAGCCGGCGGCGTTCAGGATCTCCGGGTTCTTCTTGCCGAGCAGGCCACCGAACAGGTCGAACACCCGCCCGATCCCGTGGTTACGACCGTTCAGTGCCGCAGGGTATCTCGGCTTCCAGAACGAATCCTCCGGGATGGTGACGTCGATGAGCGGATAGAAACCGTCGTTCCAGAGAATCTGCGGGTCGGCAACGGTGATCACGTAGATGCCGAAGAACATCCGGACCAGGTTCTCGTTGATGAAGTAGTTCACCGGCCCGACGGCCTGCGGGGCGGCCTCGCTGAAGTCGAGATGGATCTTCTCGCCGGTGCGGGTGAGCTTGATGGTGAGCTCGTACGGCCCGTAGCCGCACCCGTCGTCGCAGATGAAATCGCTGAACTCGATGGTCTCGCCGTCGTCGAACAGTGTGGCCAGCAACACCTTCATCGCCTGATAGTTGCGGTCGAGCAGCGCGTCGAGCGCCGAGAGGTACACCTCCACCCCGAACCGGTCGCACAGTTCGACGATGCGGCGCGAAGCCGTGGTGCACGCGGCGACGAGGCCGTTGAGGTCGGCGCGGTTCCAGTCGGGCATCCGCACCTGATTGAGGATGATGTCGAGCGCCGTCTCGTTGAGCTCACCGGATTGGTAGAGCTTGAACGGCGGGATCACCACGCCCTCTTCGTAGATGGTGTGCGCATCGGCCGGCATCGAACACGGTGTATTCCCGCCGACATCGGACATGTGCCCGAACATCGACGACCAGCCGACGACGCGTCCGCTGTGGAAGATCGGCAGCACGATCAGCCAGTCATTCGCGTGGCTGATCGCCGCCCCGCAGGCGTACGGGTCGGAGGTGAGCAGGATGTCGCCCCTCGCCCACGGTGCCGGAGAAGTTGTCGAGGAAGTCGGGCACCGACAGCCCGAACTGTCCGACGACCATCTTGCCGCTCGGGTCGGCGATGAGCGGGAACTCATCGTGCTGTTCGCGAATCCCCGGCGACAGCGCGGTGCGGAACAGGACCTCATCCATCTCGTAGCGGGCGTTGCGCAGCGCGTTCTCGATGATGTCGAGGGTGACCGGGTCAACCGGCACCTTGGTGACGGGGTCGGTGGTTGTCTCGATGATGGTGGCCATCGTGGCTCCTGGGGGTGAGAGGTCGAAATGCTCTGGTGGGTCCGGGAGGTCGTTCGGGCGGAGCTGGCCGGGTCAGGCCGTGGCGCCGCCGGACGGCCGGATGAGCAGGCTGGCGTTGGGATGCACGGTGGCCGCGTGCCCACTGAGCACGAGCGTGGTGGAGTCCATCTCGGTGATCACCGCCGGACCCTCGATCACGTTGCCGGCAGACAGTTTTGCCCGGTCGTAGATGCCCGCACTCACCATCGCGCCATCCATCCACACCTTGCCGGTGCGGATGAGCGCCGCCGACGGATCGGCGTCGCCTTCGGTGAGCGGCTGCCAGGCCACGTCGGGCCGCGGACCGCTCACCGTGACGCGCAGATTGATCACCTCCCGCTCGTTCTTGAGCAGGAACGAGAACAGTCGCTGGTGTTCGGCGTCGAAGGCCTCCCCAAGACGGGACAGGACATCGCCGCCGGTCAGTGCGTCGGCGTCGAGATCGACCGGGATCTCGAAGCCCTGACCGTGGTAGCGGAGGTCGACCTGGAAACGCACGGTCTGCTGCTCGCGCGGGACCCCCTCGGCCGCGAGCCGTTTGGCGGCCGAGTCGGCCAGCTCCGAAAGCGCCTGACGCACCTCATCATCGGAGGTCTCGGAGAATGCGCGGATGAGGGTTCGTGCGCTCTCGTCCCGGACGCAAGTGGTGGCATCGCCGTAGGCGCAGAGTACGCCCGGCGACGGCGGCACGATCACCGGCCACGATCCGGTGAGCCGGCCGAGCGCATTGGCGTGCAGCGGCCCGGCACCGCCGAATGAGACGAGTGCGAAATCCCTCGGGTCGTACCTGTTGAACGCTCACCAACCGCAGCGCGCCGAACATGTTCTCGTTGACGATGTCCACGATGCCGGCAGCCGCAGCCTCCGGGCCGTCGAGTCCCATCGCATCCGCGATGGACGCCACGGCGGCTCGACTGGCAGCCGTGTCGAGTTCGACCTCACCGCCGGCGAGTTCGCTGGGCAGGTAGCCCAACACCACATTGGCGTCGGTGACGGTGGGTTCGGTGCCGCCGTTGCCGTAGGCGGCCGGGCCGGGATCGGCTCCGGCCGACTGCGGGCCCACGCGCAGTGCGCGTGTCAGTTCGGGCACGTGGGCGATCGAACCGCCACCCGCACCGACGGTTCGGACGTCGACGCTGGTGGCGCGCACGGCGAGGTCCCCCACCTTGGTCTCCCGACCGATCCGTGGTTCACCGCCGAGCACGAGGGCGACGTCGGTGGAGGTTCCGCCCATGTCGAAGGTGAGGAAGTCCGTGTAGCCGGCCTGCTCGGCAAACCATGCCGCGCCGGTGACGCCCCCGGCCGGTCCGGACAGCAACAGCGATACGGGATCCTCGGCCGCCTTCTCCGCCTGCACCAGGCCCCCGTCGCTCCGCAGGATCGACAGTGGCGCATTGATCCCCTCGTCGGCGAGAGACCGTGCGAGATTGTTGACGTATCTGGAGACCTCCGGCTGCACATAGCTGTTGGCCACCGTAGTGAGGGTGCGCTCGTACTCGCGCATCTCGGGTAGCACATGACTCGAAATGGACACCGGGATACCGGGGAGCTCTTCGCCCGCCCACTGCGCGACCTGCTTCTCGTGCGTGTCGTCGACGTAGGAGTTGATGAGTGAGACAGTCAGCGCCTCGATACCCGCACCGGAGAGGCTGCGCAGTTGATCGCGCGCCTGGTGCTCGTCCAGCGGGGTCACCTCCGCGCCGTCGGCACCGATTCTCCCCACCACCTCCACCGTGTGCTCCAGTCGTGCCAGCGGCTCGGGTTTCGGCCAGATGATCCACCCGGCGAGGCCGCCCGGGACGAACGACCGCGCGATCTGCAGCACCTGCCGGAACCCGTCGGTGGTGACCAGCCCGACTCGCGCGCCCCGTCCCTGCAGGATCGCGTTGGTGGCAACGGTGGTGCCGTGGAAGATCTGCCCGACGTCGGCGAGGGCGATACCAGCCTCGGCACACACCTTGCGGATGCCGTTGAGCACGCCGATCGACTGGTCGGCCGGGGTGGACGGAGTCTTGGCCCGGTAGGTGGTGCCGGAGGTCTCCTCGAGCAACAGCACGTCGGTGAAGGTTCCTCCGACGTCGACGCCCAATCGATAGCGCATGTGATTCTCCAGGTGTTCGGTTGTGCAGGGGTGGTTTTCAGATGACGCCGCGCTCGGCGAACGCCATTCGCTCGTCATCGGACAGGCCGAGGACCCGGCCGTAGATGTCGGAGTTGTGCTCGCCCAGTTCGGGTCCGGCGTGCCGGACCGACCCCGGGGTGTCGCCGAGTTTCGGGAACACCCCAGCCATCGGCAGCTCACCGAAATCGGGGTGGGCCACCCGACGATCGCATCTCGGGCGGCGAAGTGCGGGTCGTCGAACATGTCACGGGCGGTGTAGATCCGGCCCGCCGGAACACCGGCCTCGTGCAGGATGTCGAGCACCTCATCGGTGCCGAGGTCGGCGGTCCAGTCCGCGACGAGCTCGTCCAGTTCGGCCATGTTGACACCGCGGGAGGCGTGGTCGGCATACCGCGGATCATCGATCAGATCCGAGCGTCCCATCGCCGCTGCGAGACGGGCGAACACGGTGTCCTGGTTGGCCGCCACCAGCACCATCTCACCTCCTTTGGTCGGATAGACGTTGCTCGGCGCGATGTTCGGCAGTACCGACCCGGTGCGCTCGCGCTGATATCCGCCGACCTCCCATTCCGGTAACAGAGATTCCATCATCGCCAGAACGGCCTCGTAGATCGCGGAGTCCACGAGTTGACCGCGTCCGGTGGTGGTGCGGTTGTGCACCGCGACCAGGATTCCGATCGTCGCGAACACCGCAGCGAGCGAGTCACCGAGGGATATCCCCGCACGCGAGGGGGTGCTGTCGGCATCGCCTGTCACGTAGCGGATCCCGCCCATCGCCTCGCCGATAGAGCCGAAGCCGGCCCGCGACGCATACGGCCCGGTTTGTCCGTAACCGCTGACCCGCGCCATGATGAGTCGCGGATTGAGCTCGCGGAGTTCGGCGAAGCCCAGCCCCCACCGCTCGAGGGTGCCGGGCCGGAAGTTCTCGATCACGATGTCGGATTGTGCGATCAGCGACCGCGCGAGCTCCTGCCCCTCGGCGCTGCGCAGATTGCAGGTGACCGACTTCTTGTTGCGGGCGACGACCGGCCACCACAGTGACTTTCCGTGGGCCTTCTCCCTCCCCCACTGGCGCATCGGATCCCCATTGCCGGGCGGCTCCAGCTTGATCACCTCGGCACCGAAGTCCGCGAGCAGCTGCCCGCAGAACGGCCCGGCCAGCAGCTGGCCCATCTCCACCACCCGCAGGTCGGCCAACGGCCCGGTTGTCGTCATGTCATCTGCCTCTCTCGTCGTCGTCGACGTGATCCGCGGCCGCTGGCCCGGGTCCATCCGGAAGCGACTGCAGGAGAACATGCTTGGCAGCACGCACGTGGGACCGCATCACCGAGTCGGCCCACACCGCGTCACCGGCCCGCAGCGCGGCGATCAGATCACGATGGTGTGCGCCGCTGCGTTCGAGGTCCGCTGGCGAATATCGATGAAATGTGCGCAGCACCAACGGGAGCTGGATCACCGCGCCCAGCATCGTGGTGAGCCGACTGCTGGCCGCCGCCGCACGAACGATCGCGTGGAACTCGTCGTTGAGTTGCGCCACCAGATCGAGCTGCGGCCGGGGACCCGACGCGGCGTCCTCCATCAGGCCGGAGAGCTCCTCGAGTCGATCGATGTCCTTGCCGGCGATCCGTGATGCCGCTCGTTCGGCGGCCATCGCCTCGAGCGTCATCCGCAGGTCGTAGATCTCCTCCAGATCCTCCGCGGTCCACGCGCAGACCCGCGCGCCGCGATGGGGCAACACCTCGACGAGACCTTCCATCTCGAGTTGTCGCAGCGCCTCGCGGACCGGTGTCCGGCTCGCCTCGGTGAGCTCGGCTATCTCGACCTCCCCCAGCCGCGCGCCGGGACCATACGTGCCGTCGATGATGCCGTCTCGGATGTGGGAGTAGACGCGATCCACGGCGCGGGCCATGCAGTACCTCCGCTCTCGAATTGTTCACAATCTAAACGCTGTGTGTCACCTGTGCTGCGAATTTGCGTAAACAACGTGTTTCGGTGACCTCTATTGCATACAACTCACGGGTGCCGCAAGATGGAGCGATGAGTGAGTTCACTGTGGTCGAGGTGGGTCCGCGCGACGGACTGCAGAACGAGAAGACACCGCTGTCGGTCGACGACAAGGTCTCACTGATCACCCGGCTCGTCACCGCGGGGGCGCGGCGCGTCGAGGCCGTCAGCTTTGTCAATCCGAAACGTGTTCCGCAGATGGCCGGCGCCGAGGAGGTGATGGAACAGCTCCCGCGGGATGCGGGGGCCTCCTACATCGGCCTGGTCCTCAACCGACGTGGACTCGATCGGGCGTTGGCCGCCGGCGTCGACGAAGTCAACGTGGTGGTGGTGTCGACCGACGAGTTCAGCACCCGCAATCAGGGTTGCACTGTCGCCGAAGGGATCTCCGCGGCCCTCGACATCGTGCAGGAGGCGCGTGTGGCAGGCGTGTTCAGCACGGTGACCATCGCCGCATCGTTCGGTTGCCCGTTCTCCGGCGAGGTCGCTGCCGATCACGTGGTGGACATCGTGCGTCAGGTGGCCGCGGCCGGACCCGATGAGATCGCACTGGCCGACACGATCGGCGTCGGTGTCCCCGCGCAGGTGCGTGCGCTGGCCGCCGGTGCGGGCCGGGTGGCGTCGGAGATCCCGCTGCGGTGGCATTTCCACAACACCCGCAACACCGGGTATGCGAATGCTCTCACCGCGTTCGACTTGGGCGCCGCTGCACTGGATTCGAGCGTCGGCGGTTACGGGGGTTGCCCGTTCGCACCCGCCGCGACCGGCAACATCGCGTCAGAGGATCTGGTGTACGCACTGGAACGGTCCGAAGTGTCCACCGGAATCGACCTCGCCGCGATGGTCGAGACGGCCGAATGGCTCGCCGGCAAGCTGGGTCAGGACGTCCCGGCCTTGCTGGGTCGGGCGGGACCGTTCCCGGGCCCGGCCTGAGGCAAAGACGAACCGCTCACCGGTTGCCGGTGAGCGGTTCGCGAAAAGTTGCGTTACTAGGTCGTGTGCACGATCAGTACGTCGCACGCCGACTTGCGCGCCACGTCTGCGGGCACCGATCCGAGCAGTCGTCCAGCGATGGAGTTCAATCCTCGGTTGCCCACCACCAGCAGGTCCGCCTTGGCATCGGTCACGAGTTGCAGCAGCGCGTCGACCGGAGCGCCCTTCACCGAACGCGGGTCTATGTTGCCTGCGCCGGCCTTGGAAGCCCGCTCCTTGGCGGTGCGCAGGATCTCCTCGGTCGGCGAGGAACCCATCACCTGATAGGCCTCGTCCTTCAGCACGTCGGCTGCCCCGCCCGCACCACGATCATTCGGGAAGTAGGCGCACGCGATGACCAACGTGGCCGACTCGCCGGCGATTGCCCCCGCACGGTCGACCGCCTTGAGCGATGACTCGGAGCCATCGGTGCCGACGACGATCGTCTGATATGCGCTCATCCATCCTCCACGTGTCAGTCCGCCTCGACCGGCGTCGAGGCAGGTGTCATCCCCACACTGTAGAACCCCTGATCCGGCAGATTAGTTTGCGGCGCCCGGTTTGTCCGCCGTTCGTGGGGATCGGCACAATTACTTGATGCCCGCGGCGTCCATGCCGCGCAGTTCTTTCTTCAGGTCGGCGATCTCGTCGCGGAGCCGTCCGGCCAACTCGAATTGCAGATCCCGGGCCGCAGACATCATCTGATCGGTCAGTTGCGACACCAGATCGGCCAGTTCGGCGCGCGGCATCGCCGATGTGTCACGCTTCTCGATGACGCCCGCGCTGCCCGCCTTGGACACCTCACCTTGGGCCCGGCGACCGCGACTGGCGTTGCGGCCGGAACCGCCGACCGTGACCGCTTCATCCTCGGCTTCGCGGTACACCTGGTCGAGAATGTCAGCGATCTTCTTGCGCAACGGCTTCGGATCGATGCCCATCTCCTTGTTGTAAGCGATCTGCTTCTCGCGGCGACGTTCGGTCTCGTCGATCGCGTTACGCATCGAATCGGTGATCGTGTCGGCATACATGTGCACTTGTCCGGACACGTTGCGCGCGGCGCGGCCGATCGTCTGGATCAGCGAGGTGGTGGACCGCAGGAAGCCCTCCTTGTCGGCGTCGAGGATCGCCACCAGCGACACCTCCGGCAGGTCGAGGCCCTCACGCAGCAGGTTGATGCCCACGAGCACGTCGTACTCGCCGGATCGCAGCTGCCGCAACAGTTCGACGCGACGGAGGGTGTCCACCTCGGAGTGCAGGTATCGCACGCGGATACCCAGTTCCAACAGGTAGTCGGTGAGGTCTTCGGCCATCTTCTTGGTGAGCGTGGTGACCAGCACACGCTCGTCGCGTTCGGTACGTTCTCGGATCTCGTGCACGAGATCGTCGATCTGCCCCTTGGTGGGTTTCACGACGACCTCCGGGTCGACGAGACCGGTGGGCCGGATCACCTGCTCGACGAACTCGCCGTTGGCCTGGCCGAGCTCGTAGGGGCCCGGCGTTGCCGAAAGGTACACCGTTTGTCCTATGCGATCGACGAACTCATCCCACGTCAGCGGCCGGTTGTCGATCGCCGACGGGAGCCGGAAACCGTAGTCGACGAGGTTGCGTTTACGCGACATGTCGCCCTCGTACATCCCGCCGATCTGCGGCACGGTCACGTGCGACTCGTCGATGACGAGCAGGAAATCCTCGGGAAAGTAGTCGATCAGGGTCGCCGGGGCACTACCCGGCCCACGTCCGTCGATGTGCCGCGAATAGTTCTCGATGCCCGAGCAGAAACCTACTTGCCGCATCATCTCCAGGTCGTAACTGGTGCGCATGCGCAGCCGCTGGGCTTCCAGGAGTTTGCCCTTGTTCTCGAGTTCGGTGAGGCGGGCCTCGAGTTCTTCTTCGATGCTCTTCATCGCCCGCTCCATGCGCTCCGGGCCGGCCACGTAGTGGGTGGCCGGGAAGATGCGCAGGTTGTCCACCTCGCGCACCACGTCGCCGGTGAGCGGGTGCAGATAGTACAGCGACTCCACCTCGTCGCCGAAGAACTCGATGCGTACGGCGAGCTCCTCGTAGGACGGGATGATCTCCACGGTGTCGCCGCGTACGCGGAAGCTCCCGCGGGTGAATGCGGTGTCGTTGCGGGTGTATTGAACATCCACCAGGAGCCGCAGCAGGGCGTCGCGATCGATCTCGTCGCCCACACTGACCTCGACGGACCGGTCGAGATAGGACTGTGGGGTACCGAGACCGTAGATGCACGACACCGAGGCGACCACCACCACGTCGCGCCGGGAGAGCAGACTCGACGTGGCCGAATGCCGTAACCGCTCGACATCGTCGTTGATTGACGAGTCCTTCTCGATGTAGGTGTCGGTCTGCGCGATGTACGCCTCGGGTTGGTAGTAGTCGTAGTACGACACGAAGTACTCGACGGCGTTGTTGGGCAGCATGTCCCGCAGTTCGTTTGCGAGCTGTGCGGCCAGGGTCTTATTGGGCGCCATCACCAGCGTCGGGCGTTGCACGCGTTCGATGAGCCATGCGGTGGTCGCCGACTTGCCGGTACCGGTGGCGCCGAGCAGGACGATGTCCTTCTCCCCGCCGGTGATGCGCTTCTCGAGGTCGTTGATCGCCGTGGGCTGATCACCGGCGGGTTCGTACTCGCTGACCACCTCGAAGTGGCCACCGGTCCGTTCGATCTCCCCGACCGGCCGGAACTCGGAGTGCGCCACGACCGGGCGTTCTGCTGCAAAAGCCATAGTGCCAGGGTAAACGCGGGCTATGACAGTTGTGTTCCGTCGCCTGACCTGCGGGTTAAGGTGTTGGCCATGCCCAGCGGACCGCCTACCCCCAAGCGCCACCCACCCAAGCGCGAGGTGTTCGACGTCCCCGCGATGACCAACACCGACAACAAGGGCTTCGTGCGGCCGGTGGAGCGCTACGTGGTGGCCGACCACGGGCTCTACATGTCTCGGACCGCGGATCACCCACGGTTCAACCGTTTGGAGACCTGGCTGCTGCCCGCGCTCGGGCTGCGGGCGAACATCTTCCACTATCGGGGTGGCTACCGCGACGGTCAGCGCTTGTATCTGGACGTGGGACGGTTCTCCGGACCCGACGAGCACGGCCTTTGGCATGCCGAGGACTGGTACCTCGATCTCGTCGACGTACCGGGCCGGCCGTTGGAGTTGCTCGACGTGGACGAGTTGTTCGACGCTCGCGTCGCCGGCCTACTCGGGGCCGACGAGTGTGAGCAGGCGGTCATGATCGCGGCGCGAGCCCTGGTGGGGTCGGCCGAACACGGCCACGACGTGCAGGCCTGGCTGGACGCCGCGGCAGGCGGGCCGGTCTTCTTTCCAGACCGGCCCGCCTGAGCGCTCAGTAGATGGGCAAGACGAAGCAGGCGCCGGCCCGGATGAAGTCCGGGAACTGCACGCCCGGTCCGACGGTGACCGTTCGCTTCTTGGTGACGCCGTCCAAGGTGGCCGTCAGCACGTGCCGACCGGGCTCGGTCGGGCGCCAGACCGGATGCTCCATCACGCTGGTCGGCTTCTTGTTGTAGAACGTCACGGTCTTGCCGTTCACCGTCGACGTGAGCTTCAGGTTGCCCTTCGCCGAGCGTGGACCGGCCACCGGTACGTCGAGGCGATACGTGCACCCCGCGCCGTAGACGTTGTAGTTCAGCGAACCGGTCGCCGACGATCCGTAACCGGCGGGTGTGTCGACCGCGACGCCTTGCAGCGTTGCCGCACCGGCCGGCGCCCCAACGGCCACCCCGCCCATCGCCGCCGCACTGAAAGCGATTGCGCCCCCGACGATCCGCAAACGATTTCGACTTCCCCGACCAGTCATGCTCAACTCCACTTCACTGCGATTGCACTGTCAGATCGCGCCTCCAGCGGGCGCGATGATGACGCTAGCAGGCACAAATATGAAATATGACACATTGGGTCACAATCGTAACCAGATGTCGCAATTAGTCCCAACGCCAAAGCGGGACGCCTCGGACCTGTGCAGTCCGAGACGCCCCGCACGGCGTCATGAGTGGTTCGGTGTCAGGAGGACGTGACGATGCACGATCCCGCGAGCGGCAGCTGGATGGTGATCTTCCCGAGTTCCGGAGCCGGAACCTCGAAGCCACTTCCGACCTGCAGTTCGCCGGTGGCCTTGCCCGTCTGGCCGTCCTGGGTGGCGGCGATCACGTAGCTACCCGGCGCGCCAGGAGTCCAGGAGTACGTCGCCTTACCGTCTTCGGCCTGCACCTCGTCGAGTTCGGTGGCGTCGTCGCCGTCCTTGGCGACCCAGAACGTCACCGGCACACCCTCGTTCTCTTCGTCGACGGTGACCTCGATGTCGTAGGAACACTGGTCGCCGTACACGCCGGCGGTCGAGCCGTAGCCCGACGGGGTGGTCACCTCGATGTCGGTGACCGCTGCGTTGGCCGGCGAGGCCATCATCAGGGTGGCGGCTCCCGCACCGATGAGCGCTGCGGCACCACCGGCGATCCGGGTGCGGCGGGTCGAATTCACAGCCATGCGCTGTTCTCCTTTGACTAGGCATGTTGATCGCGTTGTTCTTGCACGATCAATTCAGGTATTTCACAGGATGGGACGTGCCACCAAATGCGGCACCAACCGGGTGTGGTGTCACCAATGGACACAGCAGGGGCGTTGCGGAGCATGTCCGCAACGCCCCTGTCGTGCTCAGAAGATCAGCTGTTGTCAGGCAGCGTAGGCGTCGACAGCACGATGCAGCCGACGGGGAACGGCGAAATGATGTTCAGCGAACCCGTGTCCAGACCTGGATCGATGTTGATGCCGGGGGCGACGTTCAGGGTTGTGGATTGAGCGGGACCGCCTGCTTGCTCCGCCTTGATCACATAGGTTCCCGGCTCCTCTGGAGTGAAATCATAGGTCGCCGACAGGTTGCTGGGCGTGTCAGTCTTAACCGGCTCCGGGTCGTCATTGATGTACCACGAAACCGGTGAAGCGTTAGTAGAGACCGTTGCCTCGATCTCGTACGTGCAGGAAGCACCATAAACGCCCGATGCGGAGCCATAGCCCGCGGGGGTGTTGACACCGATCTTCGTGACGTCTGCGTTGGCCGGCGCGGCCATCATGAGGCCTGCGGCCCCGACGCCGGCGATTGCAGCGGCGGCGCTGAAGGCGCGGCGGGTCTTACTAACAGCCATGTGCTTCTCTCCCTCGGTAAATCCTGGGTTCACGATCGCATCCCGACGATTGCGATCAGTTCAGGTATTCCACAGATATCACGATTCGGCAACTTTCAAGAGGCAGAATCGCCGTTTCGTTCCTGAGTGTTCACGCAAGCTGCTAGCGCATCAGTAGAGGATGATGCATGAACTGCCGGTGTAGACACCGACTCCGACGTTGAGTGGGCCGATCGACTCGCCCTCATCGCCCGCACCCTGAGTCGCCTTGATCGTGTATTGCCCCGGATTGAATGGGAACCAGGGATACACCGCCTTGCCGCCGTCGGGCTTGATTGAACCGACCTGGTTGCCGTTGATCCTGAACACGACATTTTCAGTGCTGTCCTCGGGCACGGTGGCAATTACGCCGTACCCGCAGCTCGCTCCATACCGCTGATCGAGCGACCCGAGTAGCGCAGAGTTGTCGATCTCGAGCTTGCTGACGTCCGCACTCGCAGGCGCGGCCATCACCGCCCCCGCGGCCGCAACACTGGCAAACGCTACGGTCGCCGCCGCGGCGCGCCCCTTCGTGCGTGCACCCATGGCTGTTCTCCCTCGACTAGAGCAGTGATGTAGGTCGCACCCGTGGGTGCGGCTTCACGCTAGCAAAGGTTCACGTCATGCACGATGCCGAAATGGGTTTCTGCGCACACCCGTTGCCAGAGTTCACCCGATTGTGTGAATCGGTGCAGGTGCGAGCCCTTCGTGACGCTCGGCTGGCGCCTCGCTCCTCAGGGATCAGGAACAACGCGCGGTGGGTGCCCCGCACCTCAGGGAACAGGAACAACGCACGATGGGCACGCCGGGCGTCAAGACTTTGTGGCCTTCCAGGCGGTGACCCGCCGGTAGGCATCGTCGAACCACTGCTCTTTGGCCGCGACATAGCGACCGAGATCGCCCTCGGCCGCCTGCAGCGCCACCCGCTTGACCTCGGCGTACTCCGCTCGGGCCGCGGCGTCGTCACGGAGCCAATCGCGGAAATCCAGCGCAAACGCGCGGCCCGGCGAGTCCGCCGCACGCAGGTGTACATTCACCGGTCGCCCCGGGTCGGCCGATCCGTGCAGCCGTCTTCCCCAATCCCCCTCGTCCACCGACCCGGTCGCCGGATCGGGTTTCGGATTGTCGCCGTCGATACCGGGCACTCGGGGAAATCCGCCGTCGGCGAGCACTTCGGCCAGTTGATCCGCGACACCAAGGTCGGCGACAGTGATCTGCAGATCGATCGTGGGCTTGGCGGTCAGACCCGGAATCGCGGTCGATCCGATGTGATCAATGGCCGACGCCTTGTCGCCGACCACCGCCCACATTCGGTTCACCAGGCGGATGCCCTCGGCGGCCCAGCCGGGATCGGGATCGGCCAACTCCAACGGACCTGCTACCACCGTCCGCGACCGGACGTTCTGCTCGAAGGGAACCAGACGTTCCTCCCAGAGCGCTGCCGCCGCAGCGGCGAGATCCTCGGGACTACCAGAGTTGTCGAGCCACACATCGGCCACCGCTCGGCGCTGCTCATCGCTGGCCTGCGCCGCAATTCGCGCACGCGCGTCATCTTCTGGCATGCCGCGCGCCGTGGTCAGACGCTGCACACGTGTCTCAGCGTCGGCGTGCACGATCAGCACGAGATGGAAGAACGGAGCCATGTTGCCCTCTACGAGCAACGGGATGTCCTGCACCACGATGGCGTCGTCCGGCGCGGCCTCGAGTAACTCCTGGGTGCGCGCACCCACCAGCGGATGGGTGATCGAGTTCAGCTTCTGGCGCTGTTCGTCGTCCACGAAGGCCCGGGCGGCCAACGCGGGTCGATCCAGGCTGCCGTCATCGGCCAGGATCTCGTCGCCGAATGCCTCCACCAGGGCGGCCAGTCCCGGTGTCCCCGGTTCCACCACTTCACGCGCGATCTTGTCGGCGTCGATGTGGTAGCCACCGCGGTGGATGAATGTCGTGGCCACGGTTGATTTGCCGGCCCCGATTCCGCCGGACAGCCCCAGTCTGATCACCCGACCAGTCTGACAAATCCTCCGCGAACCGATCACCGCTCCCTCGTTTCGTTCGCGCTGCATCGTTCCGAGCAGGTGGAACGAAAGGAGGGGGCGACGATCAGCGCTGCTCGAGCTCAGGCGGTGACACCGGTGAGTTCGATGGTCGGCTGCGGCAGTTCGGCCTGCGCCGTCTGCTCTCCGGTGGCCAGATCGACCGCGGTCACGGTCCTCGCATTCGGGTCGGTGACGTAGGCGACGCCCTCCTGCACATGAACGTTCGGCATCGGCGACTGCCATTCATCGGGCTCGGTCCACGCGTCGATGACGTCGATCTTGCGCACCTGATCCCCGGTCATCGGGTCATAGACGTATAGTGCACCATCGGTGCCGAGGATCACGGCTTCACCATCGGGTCCGCGTTCGATCGACCGGAAGCTGTAGCTGGCCGGGAAGTCGACAATGCGAAGATCGCCGGTCCGAGTGTCGGTGAGAGTGAACCGGTTCGGCCGCTCGAGTTCGGCGTCCTCGTCGGTCTTGTAGTCACCCAGGACGATCGGCGATGTTGCCGAGCCGGCCTGGTTGCCGATGCGTCCGTAGCCGTCGGGGCTGGCCACCTTCTCGATCTCGTTGCCGCGCACGACGAGAATGCCGTCCTGGCAGCCGAAGGTGAGGACACCGTCGGCGGCGGCGGCCTCACCGTGGACCCCGGGGCACTCGTCGGTGCTCGCGATCTCGTTGCGCTCCTTGTCGAGGATCGCGATGCCGCTGCGCTCATCCTCGTTTCCTCGTGTCACCACCAGGCTGCCGTCCGCGCGGAAGACCGCCACGCCATGATGAGGCTCAGGCACCGTGTACTCGGTCGATTTCGCATTGCCGCGCCGCAGCTCCGCCGGTTCGACGATGTCGACCTCCCCCGTGCCGTCGCTGAACAGCGTGATGCGGGAATCGTGCGGCACCACATGGCCCGGTTCCTCGCCACCGAAGGTCATGTCGGTCAGCTCGGGTTCTGATGTGTAGTAGTGCCCGTGGTCGCCGTGCTGGACGGTCCAGGTCCCCATGTCCAGAACGCGGAAACCGCCCGATTCCGAGACGAATACGTTGCGTCCGTTATCGGCGCTGTTGAGTCGGATGAACCCCTCGGTGGGGATGTCGGCCACCTGCTCCAGGTTTTCCGCGTCCAGCACCAGGATGCCGCCGTCGTAGCTGAGCGCCAGACGCGGTGTGGCGCTCTGCTGTTCAACTCGTTCACCAGAAGCGTCGGCAGTGCTGCTCGGCGCAGCATCGTCGGTGCTATCGGTGCCACACGCGACCAGCGCGAACGATGCGGCAGCACACAGCGCCGCCACCCTTGTCAGATTTGTCTTCTTCACATGCACGGGAGACAGTCAACGTGTTAATGAAAATTATTGTCAACTGCTAATGGTTCGATTCCGCTGACCCAGGTCGACCAGCATTGGCAGGCTGGTCGAGTGGGTAGCGATGCTCCGCTCCGGTCACTGACTCAGCGGTCCGTGATACCGGCACCGATCGACGCGGTGTGGGATCGCGTCAGCCGAATGGAGGGCGTCAACGATGAGCTGATGCCCTACCTCAAGATGATGCTGCCGCGCCGGCATCGCGGGAAAACACTGGCCGACATCGAGGTCGGCACGAGCGTGGGCAAGGTGCGCATGCTGTTCGGCGGTTTGTTGCCGCTCGACTACGACGAACTGACCATCGTCGAACTCACACCCGGGCGCGGATTTCGCGAAGAGTCCTCGATGGCTTCCATGCGGGTGTGGCATCACGCCAGAACACTGACACCGCTCACTGCCGAGCGCACCGAGGTTGTCGACACCGTCGCGTTACGCCCACGTCTGCTGCTGAGGCCGGCCGCACCCCTGCTCGCCCGGTTCGTCGAGCATCTGTTCCGGCACCGACACCGGCGGTTGGCCGCGCACTTTGGCGGTTGAGTGCGTCGGGTACAGACGCGACCACAATCAGGGTCATCTCCGCTGCTGCCGACGACACCTGGGCTCAGGACGATCAGCACGAAGAACAGAACTCCCCGACTCGTGATGAGCCGGGGAGTTCTGTGTCAGTGAGATTCGAATCAGGCGTTGCCCGACAGCTTCTCGCGCAGTGCGGCGAGCTGCTCGTCGCTGGCCAGCGAGCCACCCGACGATGCCGGAGCGCTGCTGCCGGTGCTGCGGCTCTCCGATGCCGACGAGTAATCCGACGGGGCGTTGGCGGCCTCGGCGGCGGCAGCGGCGAACTTCTCCATCTGAGCGGTGTGCATCTTGTGGCGACGCTCGGCCTCGGCGTACCGGGCCTCCCATGCCTCACGCTGCTGCTCGAAGCCCTCGAGCCACTCGTTGGTCTCCGCGTCGAAGCCCTCGGGGAAGATGTAGTTGCCCTGCTCGTCGTAGCTGTCGGCCATGCCGTACTTCGACGGGTCGAACTCCTCGGTGTAGTCCTCGTTGGCCTGCTTGAGGCTCAGCGAGATCCGGCGACGCTCCAGGTCGATGTCGATGACCTTGACCATCGCGTCGTCGCCGACGGAGACGACCTGATCGGGCACCTCGACGTGGCGCTCGGCCAGCTCGGAGATGTGGACCAGACCCTCGATGCCCTCGTCGACGCGGACGAACGCACCGAACGGCACCAGCTTGGTGACCTTGCCCGGCACGATCTGACCGATCGCGTGGGTGCGGGCGAACTGACGCCACGGATCTTCCTGAGTGGCCTTGAGCGACAGCGACACACGCTCGCGGTCCAGGTCGACGTCGAGGACCTCGACGGTGACCTCATCGCCCACGGCGACGACCTCGGACGGGTGATCGATGTGCTTCCAGGACAGCTCGGAGACGTGGACCAGACCGTCGACGCCGCCGAGATCGACGAACGCACCGAAGTTGACGATCGAGGACACGACGCCCTTGCGGACCTGTCCCTTCTGCAGCTGGTGCAGGAACTCGCTGCGGACCTCGGACTGGGTCTGCTCGAGCCATGCACGACGCGACAGGACCACGTTGTTGCGGTTCTTGTCGAGCTCGATGATCTTGGCCTCGATCTCCTTGCCGATGTACGGCTGCAGATCGCGGACGCGACGCATCTCCACCAGCGACGCCGGGAGGAAGCCGCGCAGACCGATGTCCAGGATCAGGCCGCCCTTGACGACCTCGATGACGGTGCCCTTGACGGCCTCGTCCTTCTCCTTGAGCTCCTCGATCGTGCCCCAGGCGCGCTCGTACTGCGCACGCTTCTTGGACAGGATCAGGCGGCCTTCTTTGTCCTCTTTGGTGAGAACCAGGGCCTCGACCTCGTCACCGACGTTGACGACCTCGTTGGGGTCGACGTCGTGCTTGATCGACAGTTCGCGCGACGGGATCACGCCTTCGGTCTTGTAACCGATGTCGAGCAGAACCTCGTCCCGATCGACCTTGACGATGGTGCCTTCGACGATGTCGCCATCGTTGAAGTACTTGATCGTGGAGTCGATGGCGGCGAGGAAGTCCTCAGCCGAGCCGATGTCATTGACGGCTACTTGCGGCGAGGTGATCGTGGGGGACGACATATTTGTGAGTTGCTCCGGACAGGTGTGTTGTAGGTACAGTTCAGTTGCCGCCGTCGGTGAACGGATGCTGAACTCCGGGCACGACGGCCGCACGCGCCGAGGGCGCATGCGCGTAGAAGGTTACGCCAGTCCGCTTGCCCTGGGCAAATACGCTCTCCCCGGCCGGTCCGGTGACGCCCGACGACCCGGTGCCGCGGGGTCTTCTCGCACGGCGAAGGTCACCGTCCTCGAGGTGGGCGGTCCCTCATTTCGGCTGGTCAGCAGCTATCGGGCGCGGCTGAGAACACTCACCGGCCACGACGAACCGCTCACCGGCACTGCCTGCTCCCTCACCTCGATACCCACTCGATACCCGGGTGCTCGCCATTCTGGTTGACTGGCGCCGTGGCGCATTCCATCGAGCTCCTGCCCGATGAGTCGATCGACGCCCGTGTCCGCGCCGAATGGCAGGCGCTGGCCGACGCCGGGCTGCCCAGCGCCGCCCGTATCCGCGCCTCGACCAATCGCCCACACGTCACATTGATCGCGGCCGGGCACATCGACGGCGGTGTCGATGACGCACTCGGGGCCTGTGCGAAAGACCTGCCTCTGCCGTGCCGGATCGGCACTCCGGTGCTGTTCGGCCACGGGACCCGCCGCACGTTGGCTCGAGTCGTGGTGCCGAGCGCCGCTCTGTTGGCGGTGCACCGCCGGGTGTGCGACATAGCCACACCTTTCCTCGGTGACAACGGCGCCTTCGCTCATGCCGCCCCGGGCAACTGGACCCCGCACATCACACTCGCCCGGCGCGTCGACACCACGCAGCTCGCCGCGGTCCTCGACGTCCTCGACGCCGTCGGCTCGCTCGAGGATTCCGGCTCGTTCACCACGGTGCGTCGTTGGGATCCCGACAACCGTCGCGACCACATCGTCGCAGGCGGACCGGCCGCGACGACACCGTGAGAGAACCTCACCACCGCGTGAGAGCGAACTGAGAGCGAGGAGACGCATCGTTGCCCCATGAGCACAACAACACCTTCGACAACGACACCCTCCACATCAACGACCACGACTTCCCCCTCCCCCGGACCGACGCACTCCGACGACCGGCCGGTCACGGCCGACGCCTTCGCCGAGCGCATCTTCACCTCAGCACTGGCGACCGCCGAGACGATGAGTATTTATCTCGGCGAACGCCTCGGGTGGTACGACTGCCTCGTCCAGCACGGCCCGGTGTCGGCTGACGAGTTGGCCGACCGCACCGGCACTCATCGGCGCTACGCCAGAGAATGGCTGGAGATGCAGTCGGCCTTCGGGATACTCGACGCCGATCTGGATGCCGACCCGATCCGCTTCGGCATCCAACCGGGGGTGGCCGAAGCCCTCACCGACACCGCCAGCCTCGCCTATTTGGGCACGCTGCCGCGGATGTTCGCCGCATCGTTCGGCCAGCTTCCGGCCCTGCTCGACGCCTACCGCACCGGCGGCGGTGTCAGCTGGGCAGAACTGGGCGCCGACGCCCGCGAATGCCAGGCGGCACTCAACCGCCCGTGGTTCGACCGTCAACTCGCGCCTGCGCTCGCCGGCGTCGACGGCCTGCACGCGCGGCTCTCCCGTTCCGGCGCCCGCATCGCCGACGTCGGATTCGGCGCCGGTCACTCGACCATCGCGCTGGCCAAGGCCTATCCGGAGGCGACATTCGTGGGCCTCGATGTCGACGAGGCGTCGGTGCAGATGGCGCGTCACGCAGCAGCGGAAGCCGGCGTCGACGATCGGGTGGAGTTCGTGCTGGCCGACGCCTCCGACGCAGGGCAGCGCGGACCGTTCGACGTGGTGTTCGCCTTCGAGTGCGTCCACGACATGCCACGCCCGGTGGAGGTGTTGGCCGCGGCGCGGGCGGCGCTGGCGCCCGACGGTGTCATGGTGATCATGGACGAGGCGGTCTCCGATGAGTTCGCCGGCCCCGCCGACGATCTGGACAAGATCATGTACGCCTTCTCGCTGTTCGTCTGTCTGCCCGACGGAATGAGTTCGACACCCTCGGCAGGCACCGGAACGGTGATGCGCGCGTCGACACTGCGCGCCTACGCCCAGCAGGCCGGGTTCGCCGCGGTGGAGGTACTGCCGATCGAGGAGTTCAGCTTCTTCCGGTTCTACCAACTCACGCCGGGCTGAGCGCTGCCAGCGCCGCGGCCACCACATCGACCCGCGGTCGATCGGCGCCGCGCATCATCGCCTCGTCGAGCGTCGGGTCCCCGAGACGCTCCCGCAACCGACGATGCGCGGCGTCGAGCCGTTGCGCGTCGCTGCCGTAGGCCCCCGCCCCGGTGATCTCATCGGCCCGGCGCATCGCACCCAGCAACTCGGCCGCCGCCTCAGGCCGATCGAGTTGTAGCAGTACATCGACAACGGTGCGCAGCGACACCCACTGGTGTGTCCAGTTGCCGGCGTCGCGCCAGTGGTTGAGCACATCGGTGAACAGACGAGCGGCCACCTCCGGTGTCCCGCAACGGGCTTCGATGGATGCCCGGGACACCAGTGCCACACCCATCAGATAGCGGTCACCCGTGTGCGCAGCAGAAGCGATCGCATCGTCGAGCAGCTCGCCGGCTCGACTCGGATCGTCGTCGAGAATGCACTCACCGGCACCGTAGCGCGCCCATCCTTCGACGACGGTCTCCCCTGCCGCGGTGCATAAATCGGCGATCCGCAGCGAAGCCCGATGCGCGGCGGGCCCGTCGCCGGCGTAGGCGTTCATCAGCAGCACGCAGAGGTCGGCCATGCGGCCCGCGCCGGCCATCCCCGCGACCGTTCCCGCTGCCCGGAAATCGCGGGCCAATCGCGACGTCGCCGTCACATCCCCTTGGAACAGGCCGACCTCCACGAGCATCATCCGCAGGTAGACCTCCACGGCGGGTGCGGGGCTGCACGCCAGCCCACACCGAACATACTCCTTGGCGGTCAACAGATTCCCGTCGAAGCGGGCCCCGGCGGCGGCCACCGCCCACGCCGCGGGCAACTTCGGAGGATCTTCCACCGACACATCGGCGGCTGCGCGAAGCCGGCGTGACCAGGCGGTGGCCTCGGTGCTCATGGTCAGCTCCAGGAATGGGATCACCCCCGCCATCATCCGGTCGCCGAGCGTCGGATCGACCTCGCAGGCATGGTCGACCGCCTGTCTCACATCGTCGAGGCGCGCCGCGACCAGACCGGCTGCCGCGACGTGGCCGGAGCCGAAGAGATCCCGGACGAGTGGAGCGATCCGATCGGCCACCAGGTGCGCATGCGCCGCTCGCGCCGATGTGCGGCGACCGTTCTCGTCGAGTCGTCGAAGTCCGAAGGCGCGCAGGGTCTCGAGCATTCGGTAGCCGGAGTCGTCGGCCGAGAGCATCGAATTGTCGACGAGCTCACTGACGATATCGGCCACCTCGTCACGCGGTACCACCCCACTGTGCCCCGCAAGCGCTTCCGCGTCGTCGAGGTCGAAGTGCGCCGGAAACACCGCCAGGACATCGAACATAGCGCGACCCGCATCACTCAACAGCGCATACGACCAGTCGACCAGCGCATGCAGACTCCGGTGCCGGGGGTCGGTGTCCCGGGGACTGTGCAGAATCCGGAATCGCCACTGAAGGCGGTCCACCAGCGCCGCCGGAGCAATGGCGCGGGCTCTGGTCGCGGCGAGTTCCACGCCGAGCGGCAGCCCGTCGAGTCGTCGGCAGATCTCGGCCACTGCTGCGGCGTTCTCCTCGGTGAGCACGAACCGATCGTTGCGGGCGTGCGCACGAGTACAGAAGAGCTGCACCGACGGGCTCTCGGCGATGGCGGCCGACGACGCGTTCGCCGCCGGCACCGTCAGCGGCTCCAGCACGCTGACCTGCTCGGCGGTCAACCCCAACGGAACACGCGACGTCGCCACCACCGATAGGTCGGCACATCGACTGATCACCGATTCGACCAGCTCGGCGGCCGCGTCGACCACGTGCTCGCAGTTGTCGAGGACAAGCAAACCGACTCGGCCCGAGAGTGTTTCGACGAGCGCCTCGAGATCGCCGAGATCCCGCCGCGGAGCGGCCCCGGTTGCCGACACGACGCTGTGTACCACGTCGGCCGGCGACGCCACGCCCGACAGCTCTGCGATCCAGGTGGCCTCTTGGTGATGAGCATGTTCGCGCACCAGCGCGGTCTTGCCCACTCCGCCGGGCCCCACTACCGTGACCACCGTTCCCGGGCGGATTCGAGCCGCGAGATCGGCCAGCTCGACATCACGGCCGATGACTCTCACGGACGCCTCCAGTGTGGGTCTGCGGCGTGTCGGCGGCGCGCTGCCCGTGGGCGTTGCAGGGGCGGTGGGTGTCGGCGCACGTTCGCCGGCGAGGATACGTTGGTGCAGGTCACCGAGCCGAATGGTGGGTTCGGTGCCGAGGTCGGTCGCCAGCCGTGCCCGCAGTCGTCGGAACACCGCGAGCGCCTCGGCGGGGCGGTCGGCTTGCCAGAGGGCGAGCATCCGCGCCTGGTGCACACTTTCCCGGTACGGGTGTGCCGCGGCGGCGGGCTCAAGTCGACTCGCGGCATCTGCCGGTCGTCCCGAACGCAGCAGCGCGTCGGCGGTCGCCTCGACGATCCGTACCCGGGTTTCCTGCAGCGCCTCGACATCGCCACGCACCCATGGCTCGTCGGCGAACTCGCCGAATGGTCTTCCACGCCAGAGACTCTCCGCAGAATCGAACAGCGCCACCGCAGCGCCCGGGTCGGCCTCGGTCACCGCACACCCGGCATGGAAGCGGTCGGCGAACGCGAGGAGGTCCAGTTCGTCGCGGTCGACCCGAAGCGAGTAGCCGGGAGCGGCGGTGACGATCGCCAGTTTGTCGGTCACGCCGTGCTCGCGCAGTTGCGCACGCAAGCGGAACACCAGGTTGTGCAGCGCAGCCTCCGGATTGGTCGGCGGACTCTGCCCCCAGAGGATCTCCGCGAGCCAGTCGGCGTCGGCAGCGACATTGGCACGGGCGCCGAGCGCGGCCAACAGGCACCGCAGCCGTGGACTACCGAATTGAGCAGCGCGCGCTTCCGTCGGTCCCGACACATCGATCGGGCCCAGGAGCAGGAGGCTGACCACGCGCGATTTTATCACCGTGTGCGCTGGCGGCGGCTCCGATCCAGCCGATACCAGTCGCTAGACTCACCGGCATGAGTGAGGAGCGCACCGACGATGCCGGCTCGACGCATCGACCTCCGCGCATTCTCGGGCGCGTCGACTCACCGACGAGTGACCGCGCCAACCGATGGTGGTGGGACCACGACGCCGACAACTATCACGCCGAACACGGCGCCTTCCTGGGAACCCATGCCGCCGGCGGGGACTTCGTGTGGTGCCCGGAAGGCCTGCGAGAAACTGACATCGGCCTGCTCGGTGACATCGCAGACCGCGACATCCTGGAGGTCGGCTGCGGCTCGGCACCGTGTGCCCGGTGGCTGGCCGGACAGGGCGCTCGTGCGGTCGGCGTCGATCTGTCGCGTCGCATGCTCGGCATCGGACTCGCCGCGATGGAGCAAGACCGCAGCCGGGTCCCGCTGGTGCAGGCGACCGCCGAGGCACTTCCCTTCGCGGACAGTTCGTTCGACGTGGCGTGCTCGGCCTTCGGCGCGGTACCGTTTGTTGCCGACTCGGCGCATGTGATGGCCGAGGTGGCCCGGATCCTGCGCCCCGAAGGACGCTGGGTCTTCGCGGTCAATCATCCGATGCGCTGGATGTTCCTCGACGATCCTGGACCCGACGGCCTCATCGTGCAGATCCCCTACTTCGACCGCACGCCTTACACCGAGGTCGACGACGCCGGCGCCATCACCTACGTGGAACACCACCGGACCATCGGCGACCGCGTCCGGGAGATCCGCGCGGCCGGGTTGGTGCTCGACGACATCGTGGAACCGGAGTGGCCGGAGGGTTTCGAGGAGGTGTGGGGGCAGTGGAGTCCTTTTCGCGGACAATACTTCCCGGGCACCGCGATCTTCTGTTGCCGAAAGGTGTGAGGTCGGGGTCCCTTCGTGACACTCGGCTGGCGCCTCGTTCCTCAGGGAACAATTGGTGACACGTCACAGGACGCGCTCGGAAGCAGTTGCCTCACAACAACTTTGACAGGAAGCCCTGAGTACGTTCGTGTTGCGGGTTGGCCAGCACCTCACGCGGATTACCCTGCTCCACCACCACACCGCCGTCCATGAACACCAGTTGGTCGGCGACCTCACGGGCGAAGCCCATCTCGTGGGTGACGACCACCATCGTCATCCCGCTGGCCGCGAGTTCACGCATCACGCCGAGCACCTCCCCGACGAGCTCCGGATCCAGCGCGGACGTCGGCTCGTCGAACAGCATCAGCTTGGGTTCCATCGCCAGCGCACGGGCGATGGCGACACGTTGCTGCTGTCCGCCCGACAGTTGGGCGGGGTAGGTGTCGGCCTTGTCGGCCAAGCCCACCCGAGCCAACAACGTGCGGGCACTCTCGGTGGCCTCCCGTTTGCTCTTCCGTTTGACCTGTGTCGGCGCCTCGATCACATTCTCCAACGCGGTGCGGTGCGGGAACAGGTTGAAGTGCTGGAACACCATGCCGATGTCGCGGCGCTGTTTGGCTGCGTCCTTCGGGCTCATCTCGTGGAGCTTGTCACCACGTTCGCGGTAGCCGATTAGATCACCATCCACGTAAAGCCGTCCCGCATTGACCACTTCGAGATGGTTGACGCAGCGCAGGAACGTCGACTTCCCGGAACCAGACGGCCCGATGAGGCACAGCACCTCGCCACGGCCCACCTCGAGAGTGATGCCCTTGAGCACCCGCAGGGAGCCGAAGTTCTTGCAGACCCGGTCGGCGTAGACCATGGGGCGTTCAGCGACGCTCATCGCTCTCCCCTTCCGCGATCGTTGTGCTCGGTTTGGCAGCCATGGCCTTGAGCTGTCGGGCGGTCATCTGCCGGCTGGCACCCTTCGAGTAGTACCGCTCGAGGTAGTACTGGCCGACCATCAGGATGCTGGTGATCGCCAGGTACCAGGTGGACGCCACCAGCAGCAGCGGAATCGGCTCGAAATTCACCCCGGAGATGTCCCGCGCGCGCCCGTACAGATCCCCGGTGAAGGGCACCGCAGCCACGAGGCTCGTCGTCTTGAGCATGCTGATCACCTCGTTGCCGGTCGGCGGGATGATCACGCGCATGGCCTGCGGTAACACCGTGCGCCGCATGGCAAGCGACCATGACATACCCAACGCGACCGAGGCCTCCATCTGCCCTTCGCCGACCGACGAGACACCGGCACGCACGATCTCGGCCATGTAGGCCGCCTCGTTGAGCGCGAGGCCGATCATCGCGAAGATGAACGCCGAATACAGTGCCTGGATATCGAAGTGCGCGAACTGAACGACGAACGGGATGCCGAGGTCGATCTGCTTGTAGATCGCCGGCAACAGCCCCCAGAACACCAGCTGGACGTACACAGGTGTGCCGCGGAAAACCCACAGATAGACCCATGCGGTCGACCGCAACACCGGATTCGACGACAGTCGCATCACGGCCAGCAGCACGCCCAGCACGATAGCGATGATCATCGACAGCACGGTGAGCACAAGTGTGTACCACATGCCCGTGAGGATGCGGGTGTCGAAGAGATAGTTGGCGTAGGTATTCCACGCGTACGCGCTGTTGGTGGCCGCGCCGTAGACGAACAGCACCACCAGAACGAGCACGATGGCGGCGGCGAACCACTGGCCCGGATGACGCAGTGGCACCGCCTTGATGGGTTCGGGCTCTGCGGAGACGCGGTCAGCCCCGCTCGGGCCAGTCGCTGGTGCCGTCACCGGTCAGCTGACCGCGCCGTTGATGACCGACGTGGGGATTGTGCCCGCTCCGAGACCCCAGTGCTCGGCGATCGCCTGATACTGGCCGTTGTCGATCAGATACTGGACAGCCTGTTGCAACGCCTGCGCCAGCTGCGACCCCTTCTGCACCGGGTAGCCGTACGGCGCCGAGTCGAACACACCGCCGGCCGGCTCCAGTTGACCGTTGGACCGTTCAATGGCGTACGAGGTGACCGGCGAGTCCGCCGACATCGCGTCGACACGACCCAGCATCAATGCGTTGGTCGCCTCGTCCTGACTGTCGTAGCGCACCTTCTCGATGGCGGGCTGACCGGCGTCGGTGCAGGCCTGGCTCTTCGCCGGGATCTCGTCCGTGTCCTCATAAGTGGTGGACTGCACCGCGACCCGCTTGCCGCACGCATTGTTGGGATCGATACCCGCGCCGACCTGCTGGGCCCACTGCACTCCCGCGCTGTAGTAGGTGACGAAGTCGACCTGCGCTTCGCGCTCCTTGGTGTCGGTGAACGACGACATACCCACGTTGTAGGTACCGGCCT
Organism: Gordonia sp. NPDC062954; assembly: GCF_044543825.1. NCBI lineage: Bacteria > Bacillati > Actinomycetota > Actinomycetes > Mycobacteriales > Gordoniaceae > Gordonia > Gordonia sp. NPDC062954. Next base: position 58,513 of record NZ_JBITWL010000001.1, read on the forward strand.
GGACCGACGGAATGATGGTGTCGAACTGAGCTTCTCGGTACTGCGGTGTCAGGCCGAGCACACTGCCGACCGCGTTCATCAAATCGACGTCGAAGCCGATGATGTCGCCATTGGCATCCTTGAACTCGTTCGGCGCGTACGGCACATTGACGCCGACGATCAGCTGTCCGGACTCACGGATCGGGGCGGGCACCAGGTCGGCGATCTCGGCCACCGGTTCCACCTCGACGCTGGTCGGCGAGATGTCGGCACCCAGGCCCTCACTCTCCTCGTTGTTCGAACAACCCGCCAGTGCGAGGACCAGGATCGACAACAGTGCGATGAGCACACCGACCGGTCGCGACGATCGCAGAAAACGCATCAGATACCCCATCTGTTCACTTCCCCACCATGCAAGCGCATGAACGGGCGCGCACTCGAGACGCCGGCGGCAGCCATCGACGCACTGTTCGAACACTAGTGGCTGGCAAGCCGTTCCACCTGACGGTTACGAGAGATTTACGCCGCGGCGACCAGACGCATCGGTCAGTGCGCTGCGTCGTCCCATGACCGGCCGAAGCCCACCGACACCTCCAGCGGCACCGACAGGGTGATCGCGCTACCCATCTCGTCGCGGACGACGGCCTCCACCGCTTCGCGTTCCCCGGCCGCGACCTCGATGACGAGTTCGTCATGTACCTGTAGCAGCATGCGCGACTGCAGCCCCTCCCGCCGGAGCCTGCCGTACACATTGATCATCGCAACCTTGATGATGTCGGCCGCGGTGCCCTGGATCGGCGCGTTGAGAGCCATTCGTTCCGCGGACTGGCGACGCTGCCAGTTGTCGCTGTTGAGGTCGGGTAGGTAGCGGCGCCGACCGAACAGGGTCGCGGTGTATTCGTTTCGGCGTGCCTCATCCACGACGTTGTGCAGGTAGTCACGCACTCCGCCGAACCGCGCGAAGTAGGCCTCCATCTGTTCCTTGGCCTCGTCGCGACTGATCTTGAGTTGGGCGGCCAGCCCGAAGGCGCTCAACCCGTAGGCGAGCCCGTATGACATGGCCTTCACGCGATGACGCATCTCGGTGGTGACCGCGTCGATGGGCACGCCGAACGCCCGCGAGCCGACGAAATTGTGCAGATCCTCGCCGGTGTTGAACGCCTCGATCAACCCGGCGTCCTCGGACAGGTGCGCCATGATGCGCATCTCGATCTGGCTGTAGTCGGCGGTCATCAGACATTCGTGGTCCGATGCCACCACGAAACCCTCGCGGATCTGTCGGCCGGCCCGGGTGCGCACCGGGATGTTCTGCAGGTTGGGTTCGGTCGACGAGAGCCGGCCGGTGGCCGCGATCGTCTGATTGAACGTGGTGTGCACCCGCCCGTCGTCGGCCACCGATTTGAGCAATCCATCAACGGTGACCTTGAGCCGGGTGGCGTCACGGTGCTCGAGCAGGTGCGCCAGGAACGGATGCTCGGTTTTCTCGTAAAGGCTCTGCAGCGCATCGGCATCGGTGGTGTAGCCGGTTTTGGTCTTCTTGGTCTTCGGCATGTCCAGTTTGTCGAAGAGCACGGTCTGCAACTGCTTGGGTGAACCCAGGTTGATCTGTTCGCCGATCACCTCGTAGGCGGAGTCTGCCGCGGTGCGGATGCGTTGGGCGAAGTCGGCTTCCAGTTCGCGGAAGTGCTCGACGTCGACAGCGATGCCGGCGGCCTCGAGTTCGGCCAGGACGAAGGCCAGCGGCAGCTCCATCTCGGTCAACAGGGCCAGCGAGTCGATGCGCTCGAGCTCGGTGTCGAGGGTGTCGGCCAGCTCAGCCACCGCCCGGGCCTCCAGCATCTGCTGCTCGGCGTGCTTGGCGTCACCGCCGTCGTCGTCCAGCAACGACATCTGACCGTCGTCGGGCGCGGCGTCGTCGCGTAGTTCACGCCGCAGATATCGCAACGTGAGGTCGTCGAGGTTGAACGTCCGTTGCCCGGGTCGCACCAGGTAGGCCGCCAGCGAGGTGTCACTGGTGACCCCTCCGAGGGTCCAGCCGCGCGCTCGGACCGCGTGCACGCCCCATTTCGATTCATGCATGGCCTTCGGTCGCTCGGTGTCGGCCAGCCACCCCGCCAAGGCCTGCTCGTCGTCGGCGTCGACGGACGTGACGTCGATGTAGGCCGAGACGCCGTCGGCAGCGGCGATCGCGATCCCGGTCACATCGGCGCCGACGACCTGATGGGGTGAGGTGACCGCGATGCCGCTGCGGCCCGTCGTCGTGTGGTCGGCCAGCCAGGCGCGGACCTCGCCCGGTTGCAGTACCGCGCCATCGAGGTCGAAGCCGGCTTCGGCTTCCGGTTCCACCGACGTCAACGTCGAGAACAACCGATCACGCAGGACACGGAACTCGAGATCGTCGAAGAGCACGTGGATGCGGTCGCGGTCCCAGCCCACCATCGCGAGGTCGTCCGGCCCGGACGGAAGCTGCATGTCCCGGACGAGCTCGGTGAGCTGCCGGTTGGTCTGGACCGACGCCAGATGCGTGCGTAAGGCATCGCCCACCTTGCCCCGGACCTCGTCGACATGATCGACCAGGCCGGCGAGCGACCCGTACTCCCGAATCCACTTGGATGCGGTCTTCTCCCCCACTCCGGGAATCCCGGGCAGGTTGTCGCTCGGGTCGCCGCGCAGAGCGGCGTAGTCGGGATACTGCGCGGGCGTCAATCCGTACTTCTTCTCGACCTCGGCCGGGGTGAAACGGGTGAGGTCGGAGACACCTTTGCGGGGATAGAGGACGGTGATCGAGTCGTTGACCAGCTGCAATGAATCGCGGTCGCCGGTGACGACCACCACCCGGTAACCCGCGGCGTCTGCCTGTGTCGCCAGGGTGGCAATGATGTCGTCGGCCTCATAGCCCTCGATGGCCATCACCGGGATGCCCAGCGCGTCGAGCACCTCTTTGGTCAGATCGACCTGACCGTTGAACTCGTCCGGTGACTTCGAGCGCTGCGCCTTGTACTCCGGGAACATCTCCGACCGGAAGGTCTTGCGGGAGACGTCGAAGGCCGCCGCGATGTGGGTGGGCTCCTCATCACGCAACAGATTGATAAGCATGGAGGTGAAGCCGTACACCGCATTCGTGGTCTGGCCGGTCGCGGTCTTGAAGTTCTCGGCCGGCAGCGCGAAGAACGCCCGGTAGGCCAGCGAATGCCCGTCGAGCAGCATCAGCAGCGGGCGTCCGTCCGAACCCGACTTGCCGGCGGCGCTGGCGGACTTCTTCGCGGGCACGGTGGAACTCTTGGCAGGACTCACGGTGCTGAGTCTAGTGACCCGGCCTGACAGGTCGGCGGGGCCCGCAGGCGTGCGGGGCCACCTGAACACTCCCGTACAGCTCAGCCCCGGCGAAACATCGGCCAGACCGTCGGCCCATCCATCGGCAGCGTGATCTCGCCGGTCACCGCGAAGCCGTACCGCTCGTATAGCGGCACGTTGGCCTCATTGGAACTCTCCAGGTAGGCCGGTCCGTCGACGCGGTCGATGCCGGTGCTCAACAATGCGCTACCCACGCCCGCTCCCTTGATGGTGGCACCCACCTGCCCCAGGTACCAATGCGGCTCGCGGGGCCTCACCTTCGCGAATTCACGTTCCAGGGCTGCGCCGCGAGCCACCCGACCACGCAGAACACGAACGAACCCCACCATCGAGCCCACCTGTTGAACCGTCGACAGCTTGTGCCCCGGTCGATCCCAGACCGCGGTGCCCACGGGAACGCCGTCGCGAACGGCCAGGTCGATCGACGCGGCCTCGCCATGTGCCCACCGCAGTAACGTGTGGAAGATCTGTTTGTCCCGCGCCGGGTCGGGATTCATCCAGCGCACCACCGGGTCGTCGGCGAAGGCCTGCGCGAGCAACGCACTCACGAGGCCGAGGTCCCGGGAGCTCGTCACGGCAATCGACGTCATGCCCCCACGGTAGAGCCCGGTCCGGTCAGAAGAGCCCGATCGCATCAGAGGTGTCCAGGACGCCTTCAGCGGTCAGCCATTCCGCCCACATCGCGGCATGGGTGGCTGCGGTGGTGGCGGGTTCGGCGAGGCCACGGCCGCTGACCCAGGCGGCCGCCCGGACACTCTGGAAGAACAGGCCGGTCGCACGTTCCTCGCCGATCGTGTCGCCGACGATGGACGCGGTGAACAACTCGCTGAGGTCCGTGCCGTAGTCGGCCTTGATCGACGCGACGATCTGCGGGGTCGCTTTCCCGAGGATCTCGCCATAGAGGTTGAAATCGGCCCACCGTTGCCGGCTGGTGTCGACGGCGTCGAGCGCGGTCGGCAGGTCCAGTATCAGATGCGAGTTCATGCCGGAGGTTGCAACGCGTCCGCCGCTGTGGCGGCAGTCGGTCGCGTACTGATAATACCGCTGCCATTCACGAGGGACATCGGCGCCCGTCGCGTGCGCGTGAACCGAGGCGAGGTAGCGATTGACGAAGTTCAGCGCGAGCCGGCGAGCCCACTCCGAATTTGTATAGACCCCTTGGCGGATAGACGGCACGGTGGTGTCCAGGATCGGCGCGTACACGTCGGCGAAAGCGCCGCGCGGATCACCCTGGTCACCCCAGATGTCCGCGATCTGATGCACGTTGGACTGGGCATCGACCAACGTCCGGTTGGCGGATGGAGCCGACAGCGCGGCGATGTGCTGCGCTTCGACGCCGGGTAGCTGCGGGCGGCACGTGGTGGTGCCGTCGGCGGCGTGGGCGGGCACGAGAACCCCGGTGACCGTGAGCAACACGAGCCCGAGGACGACGGTGGATCTGCGTAACAAGGTCTTGGTGTGCGGACTGTAACGAGCAGCACCTCGCGTCTCAACCCGAGCAGACATCAGGCGACCCCGAGGTACGCCTCGCGCACGGCGTCGTCGACGAGAAGGTCTGCGCCCGCGCCTTCTTTGGTGATCGATCCGGTCTCCAGGATGTAACCGCGAGTCGACCGACTCAGGGCCTGTTGGGCGTTCTGCTCCACCAGCAAGATGGTGGTGCCCTCGGAATTGATCGTGGTGATGATCCGGAAGATCTGTTGGATCACCATGGGGGCCAGACCCATCGACGGTTCGTCGAGGAGCAGTAGTCGAGGCCGGGCCATCAAAGCCCGCCCGATGGCCAGCATCTGCTGCTCGCCACCCGACATCGTTCCGCCGAACTGCTTGCGCCGCTCACCGAGCCGCGGGAACAGCTCGAAAACATGGTCGATCGATTCGCGGTAGGCGGATTTGGACGAGAATCTCCTTCCGTAGCAGCCCATGTCGAGGTTCTCCAGAACCGTCATCCCGGGGAAGATGCGCCGCCCCTCCGGAACCTGGATGATGCCGCGTTTCACCCGCTCGTGCGGCGCGAGACCGGCGATGGACTCGCCGTCGAACAGAATGTCGCCCGACGACAGGCGGTTGAGTCCCGATATCCCCCGCATCGTGGTCGACTTGCCGGCGCCGTTGGCCCCCAACAGCGTCACCAACTCGCCGGGCGCCACGTGCAGGGAGATACCGTGCAGCGCACGGATCCGACCGTAGTAAATCTCCACATCCCGCAGTTCCAGGACCGCTGTGGCCGAGGTGGTCTCAGGCGAGTTCGTCATCGGGCACTCCCAGGTAGGCGGCGATCACGGCAGGGTCGTTACGCACCCGTTCCGGGCTGCCCTCGGCGATCTTGCGACCGAACTCGAGCACCACGATCCGGTCCGTGACCCCCATCACCAACCGCATGTCGTGTTCGATGAGCAGCACCGTGTAGCCGTCGTCGCGGATCTTCTGGATCAACTCCATGAGTGCGGTCTTCTCGATCGGGTTGAATCCGGCGGCTGGTTCGTCGAGGCACAGCAGTTTCGGTTCGGTGGCCAACGCGCGCGCGATCTCCAGCCGACGCTGGTCTCCGTAGGGCAGGTTGGCCGCCTTCTCTGCGGCGCGCGGTCCGATTCCGACGAACTCGAGCAGGGCCATGCCCCGGTCCACCGCGTCGCGTTCTTCGCGGTAGTGGCGAGGGGTGCGCACGATCCCGCCGAACACCGACGTCTTGTGTCGCGCGTCGGTGCCGACGCACACGTTCTCGAGCGCCGTCATCTCACCCCAGAGGCGTACGTTCTGGAAAGTCCGAGCGATTCCGAGCCGGGTGATCTTGTGGCGCTTGATTTTCCCCAGCGGAGAGCCGTCGAACAAGACGCGTCCCCGGGTGGGCCGATAGACGCCCGTGATCGCGTTGAAACACGTCGTCTTGCCGGCCCCGTTGGGCCCGATCAGCCCGAGGATCTCCCCGCGCCTGATGTCGAAAGTGACGTCGTCGAGTGCGGCGAGACCACCGAAGTCCACCGTCAGTCCCGACACCTCGAGCAGGACATCTCCGGCGGCAGTGTGGATGTCGCGCTGGGGAGCGACCGCGTCGGCGACCGCATCGGGATCGGCGAGTTCGGGATCGATCGCGGCCGGGTCGACGATCGCCCGGGCCTGCGGGTCGGCCACGGCGTCGGCCAACTGTTCCTCGTTTTCCGACCTCGCGACGGTATCCGGGCGTCGGGCCGGGGCTTTCGGTGTCGAATCGTCGTCGCGCCGATGGCGGCTCATGCCTCGGTCTCCTGCCGCTGGGACTGCGCGGCGATCGGGGCGCGGGTGACCGCACCATAGATCCGACGGCCGAAGGTGACCAGTCGCGCTCGCGCCGGGAAGAGCCCCTGAGGTCGGAAGATCATCAGGACCACCAGAGCGAGCCCGAAGAACAAGTACTTGAACTCACTCAACGATTGTCCCCCGATCTCGACGCCCTGCACACGAGCAGGGAGGTAGACGATGATGAACGCGCCGGCGATCACACCCAACTTGTTGCCTTGTCCGCCGAGCACCACGGCGCACAGGAACAGCATCGAGTTGATGACGGTGAACGCTTTCGGGTCCACATACTGCACCTGCCCGGCGTACACCGCTCCGGACAGACCGCCGATGCCGGCCCCGATGACGAAGGCCCACAGCTTGTATTTGAACGTCGGCACACCCATGATCTCGGCGGCGTCCTCATCCTCGCGGATGGCCACCCAGGACCGACCGACGCGGCTGCGCTCGAGGTTGCCGACCACGATGAGGACACCGATCACCAAGACGATGCCCAGCCAATACCACCACACCCCGTAGTTGAGGGTGCCGGCGTTGTTGGCGGTTGAGAACACGCCGTTCGGGTACTCGGCGGTGCGCGCGATCTCGGGGTACAGCACACCTTGCAGTCCGGATGCTCCATTGGTGATGTCGCTGAGGTTGTCGGCCAGCAATCGGACGATCTCACCGAAGCCCAGGGTCACGATCGCGAGGTAGTCGCCGCGAACACGCAGCGTGGGAGTGCCGAGGATGACACCGGTGACGCCGGTGAGAACGATGGCCAGCGGTACGCACGCAAGCCAACCCCAAGGACCCGAGAAGATACCGTGGTCGGCCGTGTCCCACAACGGGCTGGCCGGGCTCGTCAGCAAGGCGACGACGTATGCACCGACAGCGTAGAAGCCGACATAGCCCAGATCGAGGAGGCCGGTTTGCCCGACCACCACGTTGAGCCCGATCGCGATGAGTGCCGTCATCGCGAAAGTCGCCATGACGACGCCGAAATCTGTTGCCGTGGTGGTGATCAACGGTGGATTGAGGACCGGAAGCAAGGCGATCAGGATGATAGCGGGAACACCGACCAACCACTGCATCACGCGAGGCAGGCCGTTCCACCATTGGCGGATGACGTCACCGATGCCGCGCGGCGGCGTGGCATGTGAGGGCTCCGGAGCGGACGGTGGTTGCGCTGAGGTCATACCCGTGCCTTCCCGAGTTTCTCGCCGAGGATGCCGGTGGGGCGGAACATGAGCACCAGGATCAGCAGGACGAAGGCCACGACGTCGCGCCACTGGTTGCCGAGCACCACCGACCCATAGTTCTCCATCACGCCGAGCAGCAGGCCGCCCAACAGCGCACCCCGGACATTGCCGATGCCACCGAGGACCGCCGCGCAGAACGCCTTGATACCGAGGATGAATCCGCCGTAGTAGACGATGTTGGTGGGGACACGCAAGGTGTAGAGCAAGGCTGCGGCGCCGGCGAGCAGACCACCGATCAAGAACGTGACCATGATGATCCGCTCTCGCGAGACCCCCATGAGCAGCGCCGCGTCCGGGTCTTGGGCCACCGACTGGATACCGCGGCCCAGGCGCGTCCGGTTGATCAGGAAATCGGTCCCCAACGCGAGGACAAGCGCGGAGATGATGATGATCAGCGTCAGGTTGTAGACCGGCGCGCCGAAGATGTTGAACTCCTGCACGGGCTGGACCAGCCGGATGGTCGGTTGGGCGCTCGATCCGCCCAACGGCGGATCCACCGGCACCTTGGGCAGCAGGTAGTGCACGAATTCCTGCAGGACGAACGACATGCCGATCGCCGTGATCAGGAAGGCCAACGGCTTCGCCTTGCGTTTGCGCAGCGGGCGGTAGGCGACGAACTCCAAACCGACTGCGGCACTGCCTGACACCGCCATGCCGCACAAACCCGCCAGCAGCAGGTAGAGCACGGTCATGACCGTGCCTTCGGAATAGGTGTTGCCCGACGGTGTGAAGCCGAGCAACAGCAGGCCGATGTACTGCCCGAACATGCCAAGCATGAACACCTCGGAGTGGGCGAAGTTGATCAGCCGCAGAACTCCGTAGACGAGGGTGTACCCCACGGCGACGAGCGCATAGATCGCGCCATAGGTGAGTCCCTCGATGGTGAGTCCCCAGAACCCTTCCCGGAGTGGGCCGAGATCGAACCCGATGGTCGAGGCCACCGCGGCCGTCTCGGCCATCGAGTACACGATCATACGTGCCTTTCAGCCACGAAACACCACAGAGACCACGGTGCGCCCGGGCCCGACCACCGCCCGGACGCACCGTGTTGTGCTGTGTCTTATTTGACCTCGTACACCCAGATCAGCGAGGACGTCAGCTCGCCGGTGGGACTCCACTCGTATTGACGCGCCAGGCCGGGGCCCTGGTAGTCGCTGACGTAGGAGAGGAGCTCGGGACGGGTGCGATTGCCCTCGGCGATGCCCTTCATCAGGATCGAGGCGAGGTCGTAGGCCTCCACCGAGTACACGCCAGGCGCCTGGTTGAACGCCGCCTCGTATTCGGACTTGAACTGATCCGGCGCCGGACCACACGGGCACGACAGAATCGCGCCCTTGGCGCTGTCGCCGGCCTGGGCGGTGAACTGCGGATCGTTGGCGCCGTCGCCGGAGACGAACGTCTCCTGGAATCCGGCCGTCTTCAGCTGCTGAGCGAGCGGCGCGGCCTCGGCGTAATACCCGGAGTAGAACACCGCATCCGGGTCGGCGGCGGTGACCTTCGAGATGATCGCCGAGAACTCGCGGTCGCCCTTCTTGACGTCACCGGAACAGTTCGCGTCAGCGGCCGGACCGAGCGACTCGGTCATCGCCTGGGCGAGGCCCACACCGTAATCGGTGTCATCCTTGATCACACAGACCTTCTTCTTGCCCATCGTGCCGGTGAGGTACTTGGCGACGGCGGGACCCTGCACGTCGTCGTTGGCGAGGCCGCGGAAGAAGGTCTTCCAGCCGTTGTCGGTCAAGGTGGGGTTGGTGGCCGAGGCGGTGACCGACACCAGGCCGGCCTGGTTGAAGATGCCACCGGTGGCCTTGGTCTCGCCCGAGAACGCCGGCCCGATCAGGCCGACGATCGAATCGTCGTTGACGATCTGCGGGGCCACCTGGGTGGCCTTCTGCGGGTCCCCCTCGGTGTCGAAGGTCCGTAGGACGATCTGGCAGTTCGGGTTCGCTTCGTTGTGTTGGTCCACGGCGAGTTGCGCGCCGTTTTTGATGTTGATGCCGAGCGCGGCGTCCGCACCGGTCAGTGCGCCGGCCATCGCGATGGTGGTCTCGAGGCAGTCGGCGTTGCCGTCACCCGCCGGTGTGAGCGCGTCGGCTTCCGAGGCCACCGGCACCTCGTTGCCCTGAGTATCGATCTGAGCGAGCGGAGCGATCGTCAAACCGGAACTCGCAGCAGCTGATCCGCTGGCCCCGCCCGATCCGGAGTCGCTCGATTTGTCGCTACACGCGGATACGGCGAGCACGCCCGCCAGCGCCACCGCGAGGGCACCTGTCGTCACACGACGATGCATTTCGTACCTTCTTCACTTTTCCCACCCTTCCGGCACAGGACGTTTCGCCCGTGCCGGCCGATCTGCTGAGGAGACCTTGAGAAAACATAGACCCAAACCCGGCAACGCGCGCTGGATTGAGAAGGAAGCCGCATGACACCGACGGCGGATTTTCACAGATTTAACGACGACCCCGCCCCAACCGTCAGTTGGTGGCTCCCAACGTCTCCACGACCACCTGCGCGACGGCCTTCATGGTGGTGCGACGGTCCATCGCGGCACGCTGAATCCATTTGAACGCTTCGGGTTCGGTCATCGAATGCTTCTCCATCAGCAAACCTTTGGCGCGTTCGACCAGTTTGCGCGTTTCGAGACGATCGGTGATGGTGGCGACTTCCTTCTCGAGCGCGACCACCTCCTGATACCGGCTCACGGCGAGCTCGATGGCAGGCACCAGGTCGGCTTTGGTGAACGGCTTGACCAGGTAGGCCATCGCACCGGCGTCACGCGCCTTCTCGATGAACTCGCGCTGACTAAAGGCGGTCAGCATCACCACCGCGGCGAGCTTGCGGCTCGCGATCTCCGATGCCGCATCAATGCCATCACGTACGGGCATCTTCACGTCCATGATCACCAGGTCCGGGGTGAGGCTCTCGGTCAGTTCGACGGCGACCTGGCCGTTGGGGGCCTCCCCCACAACGTCGTAACCCTCTTCGCGGAGCATCTCGATCAGATCCATCCGGATCAGCGAGTCATCCTCGGCCACGAGCACCCGGTGCGTCGTCTGTTCGCCGGTCCGAGCCGCAGCCCTGTCTGCCACCGTCACATCCCCTCCTCGGAACGCCTACCCCTGACCAGCATCATTCGTCAGAGCTGATGCGTGCAGAGTACCGGTTGGCCCGCGCATGGGCTGATCATCTAGAGTGGACTGTCGCGGCTGCCACACAGTGGCAGTGCAGCACACGCCCTCGTAGCCCAATTGGCAGAGGCAACGGATTCAAAACCCGTCCAGTGTGAGTTCGAGTCTCACCGAGGGCACCACGAAACCCCTGGTAACAGGGTTTTGTGCCGTAGATCGAAGTCACATACTGACTCCGATCTACGGCACAATGTCACCAGGGACCGACCTCGCCGGCTTCGGTCAGTAGACGGGCGGCTCCCCCTCCGCCGCAGGTCCCTTCTCGATCGGTTCGTGTTCGATGATCGCCTGGTACGCGTGGTTCTCGTGGCGGACCATTGCGACGAAGAAACCGATGAACAGCGCCACCGCGAGGATGAAGACGATCCACACACCCACCGAGAAGCCGCCGAAGGTGAACACCACTCCGGGGTCGTCGTAGGAATCGATCGGACTGAACATCTCTACTTCACCTCTTCTTTCGGAATCGTGACGACTTCGCCCGCATCGTCGGCCGGTACGGCGACGATGTCACCGGTGTCGCCGCGCATGACGGTCACCGGAATGCCTTCGGGGTAGGGCGTGGCCGGGACCTCGGCGAGGTCGAGGCCCTGCGCTTCGACCTCCGGCGGGATACGCAGCATGCCGATCTTCTTCATACCCAGGGACACCAGGTAGGCCGGGATGAAACCGAGCGCCATGAAGACCACGGCACCGACGAGCTGGCCCCACAGCGAGATCGACGGGTTGCCATCGGTGTTGGGATACCCGGACAGGAAGACTCCCACCATGACGACCGAGTACAGACCGACACCGCCGTGGACCGCCACCGCGCCCACCACATCGTCGATCTTGAACTTCTCCAACAACTTTCCGATGTACGGGATGAGGCCGCCGGCACCGAGCGCGATGATGAACGCCAGGGCGGGATGGTAGAGGTCCAACCCGGCAGCGACGCCGATGACACCGGCCAGGCCACCCGAGATGGTCCAGAACGGCTCACCACGCGACATCAGGTAAGCACCGATGATGCCTCCCGCCAGACCCATCAGCGTGTTGAATGCGAAGGCGGACAGGGTCGTCGGACTCCCGTAGATGGTGGCGTAGCCCTCGTTGCTGTAGATGACGCAGCCCATCAGGAAGCCGAAGAAGCCGGTGAAGATCAGCATCAGTCCGACCATGGTCAGCGGCAGGTTATGCGGCCGGATCGTGACCGGGGTGCCGTCAGCCTTGAACCGACCCAGCCGTGGGCCGAGGTTGATCAGGATGCCGAGGGCGGCGAATCCGGCGATCATGTGGACGCAACCGGCGGCGCCCACGTCGTGGAAGCCGAGTTCGGTCAACATCCAGCCGGCGCCGTGCCAGCCCCACGCCGCGCCGATGATCCACACGACCGAGCCGACGAGCACGGTCAGCACGAGGAAGGCGCTGGTGCGAATCCGCTCCAGTACGGCACCGGACATGATGGAGCCGGTGGTGGCCGCGAACAGCGCAAAAGCGCCCCAGAAGATGCCGCTGGCGGAGTCCGCGGTGTTGGGCCCCATGTTGTCACTCCAGGGCAGGGCCGCCTGTGCGGCGTCAGTCATCTCGATGAACCCGCTGGGCATCGCGTTGTACAGGAACCAGCCGACGAAGAAGAACGAGGCGATGATCGTCGCGAAGGCAAGCAGGTTCTTCATCGCCGTGGCGAGCACATTCTTCGAGCGTGATGCACCCACCTCATAAGCGAGGAACCCCGCGTGGATGAGCATCATCAGCGCGATGGACATCCAGTAGAAGAATTCGTTGTTGACCGACCCCATCGTGGTGATGGCGCCCTCTACATCTGGTGGCAAGGCAGGACCTCCGCAGGCAAGAAGTGGGAAAAGGAGCGTTTCGCATCAGTGTTCGGTGCGCACTACCGGTGTACGCACGATTGACCATAAATTAGCGAACGTTCCTGTGCAGTCCTCGATGGTAAAACCGACGTAACCGGCGCGGCGCGGCAGAAGTTGCTGTTGCACAACCAGACCTGCGGATCGCCCGTGGCTATGTGCAACCCCGTGTTCACCAGAACAAAGTGCCGGGTTTCGCAGCGGCTACGCCTACTTGCGCCGGAAGAGTTTGTTGCCCAACCACACGAGTGGATCGTAATGACGATCGGCGACTCGTTCTTTCATCGGAATCAGGGCGTTGTCGGTGATCTTGATGTGCTCGGGACAGACCTCTGTACAGCATTTGGTGATATTGCACAGCCCCAATCCGTGCTCGTACTGGGCCGAATCCCGCCGTTCGGCCATATCGAGGGGATGCATGTCGAGTTCGGCCACCCGCATCAGGAAGCGTGGCCCGGCAAAGGCCTGCTTGTTCTCCTCGTGGTCACGGACGACATGACAGGTGTCCTGACACAGGAAGCACTCGATGCATTTACGGAACTCCTGCGAGCGTTGCACATCGACCTGTTTCATGCGGTACTCCCCCGGCGCCAGACCTTCCGGGGGTGTGAACGCCTGGACCTCACGAGCTTTCGCATAGTTGAACGACACGTCGGTGACCAGGTCACGGATGACCGGGAAAGTTCGCATCGGTGTCACGGTGATGACCTCGTCCTCGGTGAAGGTCGACATCCGGGTCATGCACAGCAGTTTGGGGCGGCCGTTCACCTCTGCAGAACACGATCCACACTTACCGGCCTTGCAGTTCCAGCGCACCGCCAGATCGGGCGCCTGGGTGGCCTGCAACCGGTGGATGATGTCGAGAACCACCTCGCCTTCGTTGACGGGCACGGTGAAATCCTGGAGGTCACCGTCGTCGGCGTCCCCACGCCATACCCGGAACTTCGCGTCATAGCCCATATCGGTTCTCCTCGTTGCGGTCAGTTCTCCCTGGCGCCTCCGGCGTCTGGATGACCGGCGATCTCGTCGGCCGTGTAGTACTTCACGATCTCGTCGAACTCGAACACCTCCAACAGATCCGGACGCATCGGGACCTGTTGCTCGGTGACCACGGTGACCTCTGGGACCGGCGAATCGTCGCCGGTCACGGTCTTACAGACCAGCAACGTGTTGCGCCACGCCGGGTCCATGTCCGGATAGTCGTCGCGGGTGTGCCCGCCGCGGCTCTCGGTGCGCATGAGCGCCGCCTTGGCAACGCACTCGCACACCAGCAGCATGTTGCGGAGGTCGACGGCCAGGTGCCAGCCCGGATTGAACTGACGATGCCCCTCCACCTGCATGCCGCCCAGGCGGGCGCGCATCTCCTCGAGCGCGGTGATCGCCTGCTGTACCTCCGCCTCCTTTCGGATGATGCCGACCAGATCGTTCATGAACTGCTGGAGCTCGGTATGCAACGTGTACGGGTTCTCCGGCGTCCCGTCGACGGGCGGATCGAAGGGCGCCAATGCGTACGCCGCCGCTCGCTCGATGTCATCGGCAGCGACCGTCGGGCGGTTGTGCAGCGACTCCACATACGACGCCGCACCCAGCCCCGCCCGGCGACCGAAGACCAGGAGATCCGACAGCGAGTTGCCGCCCAATCGGTTCGACCCGTGCATGCCGCCGGAGCACTCTCCGGCGGCAAACAACCCTGGGACGCGGGACGCCCCGGTGTCCGGATCGACCTCGATACCGCCCATCACGTAGTGACAGGTGGGCCCCACTTCCATCGGTTCGGCGGTGATGTCGACGTCGGCGAGCTCCTTGAACTGGTGATGCATCGACGGCAGCCGGCGAATGATCTCCTCGGCGGGCATACGAGATGCGATGTCGAGGTACACACCGCCGTGTTCGGTGCCGCGCCCGGCCTTGACCTCTTCGTTGATCGCGCGGGCGACCTCGTCGCGCGGTAGGAGATCCGGTGTGCGCCGGGCGCTGTCGTTGTCGGCCAGCCATTTGTCGGCCTCGTCTTCGGTTTCGGCGTATTGGCCTTTGAAGACGGGCGGGATGTAGTCGAACATGAAACGTTTGCCGTCAGTGTTCTTCAGGACGCCACCATCGCCGCGCACCCCCTCGGTGACCAGGATCCCTTTGACGCTCGGTGGCCACACCATCCCGGTCGGATGGAATTGGACGAACTCCATGTTGATCAGGCTGGCACCGGCTCGCAGGGCGAGTGCATGACCATCGCCGGTGTATTCCCAGGAGTTCGACGTCACCTTGAAGGATTTGCCGATACCGCCGGTCGCGAGCACCACCGCGGGCGCCTCGAACAGCACAAACCGACCCGACTCGCGCCAGTACCCGAAAGCCCCGGAGATGGCGTCACCGTCCTTGAGCAGTTCGGTGATGGTGCACTCGGCGAACACCTTGATGCGTGACTCGTAATCTCCGGTTGCCGCATGGTCTTCCTGCTGCAATGAGACGATCTTCTGCTGCATGGTCCGGATCAGTTCCAAGCCGGTCCGGTCGCCGACGTGGGCCAGCCTCGGATAGGTGTGGCCGCCGAAGTTGCGCTGGGCTATCCGCCCGTCCTCGGTTCTATCGAACAGCGCACCATAGGTTTCCAGCTCCCAGACCCGATCGGGCGCTTCTTTGGCGTGCAGTTCGGCCATGCGCCAGTTGTTGAGGAACTTGCCGCCCCGCATCGTGTCCTTGAAATGCGTCTGCCAATTGTCCTTGGAGTTGGCGTTGCCCATCGACGCGGCACACCCGCCCTCGGCCATCACCGTATGGGCCTTGCCGAACAGCGACTTGCACACCACTGCGACCGAATAGCCCTTCTGACGGGCTTCGATAACCGCACGCAGACCGGCACCGCCGGCACCGATCACGACGACGTCATACTTGTGGCGTTCCGGTTCGGTCATCTGGCAGAAACTCCCAACGTCAGATCGATTGCGCAGCAAACGCTGCGCGTCAAGCGAATCACCCCACGAACCTCAGGTCCGAGATGGTGTTGCTGGCGACCAACATGATGTAGAAATCGGTGAGCACCAGGGTGCCGAGGGTGATCCAGGCGAACATCATGTGCCGGGTGTTGAGCCGAGTCACCTGAGTCCACATCCAGTACCGAACCGGATGTGCGGAAAAGTGTTTGAGCCGACCACCGGTGGCGTGACGACACGAATGACACGACACCGTGTAGGCCCACAGCAGGATCACGTTGACCACCAAGATCACGTTGCCCAGGCCGAAGCCGAACCCCCCGTCCTTGCCGTGGAACGCGGTGATGGCGTCGTAGGTGTTGATCACCGTGACGATCAACGCGACATAGAAGAAGTAGCGGTGCGCGTTCTGCAGGATCAGCGGAAGCCGCGTCTCACCGGTGTACCCGCGGTGAGGTTCGGCGACCGCGCACGCCGGCGGGGACTGCCAGAACGACCGGTAGTAGGCCTTGCGGTAGTAGTAGCAGGTCAGGCGAAAGCCGAGCAGAAACGGCAGCACCACGAAGCCGAGGGGAATCCACATCGGCAGTTCCGGAAACGGTGTGCCGAAATGACTTGATCCCGGCACGCACGAGTCGCTCAGGCACGGCGAATAGAAGGGTGTCAGGTAGTGATAGTCGGCCACCCAATAGGCGCTGCGAACAAACGACCGGACCGTCGCGTAGACGACGAATGCCGACAGGCCCAGGACAGTGAGCAGCGGCGACAGCCACCATCTGTCCGATCGAAGAGTACGCGCTGCGATGCGCGCCCGACCCGGGGAGAAAACCCCGGCAGTGTCCCGCTCAGCTGCGGGCGCGCTCACTTCGTCCGCTCACGCGAGTGGAAGCCCAGCCCTTCATCCTGCGCGCCGAGCCACGCGGCTTCGTCCGACTTGCTGTCCGGGACGTAGATGACGTCGTCCTTGCCCTTCGCGCGAATCCGCGGTGGTAGTGCGTGCTCGAACTCATGCAGGTCGATCTCGAGTCGGTCGAGGTCGTTGGCCATCCGTCGCACGGCATCGACATCCCCGTAATGCGCCTTCAGCGTGACGAGGTGATGCCGCAGCGCCCCGATGCTGCGATGGAGATCCTTCATGTCGGCCGCTACCATGGTTTTCCCTCCAGAATGATGTGACAAACACCACACTACTGGGTGGGTCGGCCGAGTCAACGGTTTTGACCGAACGTGTCCCGTGACTTCTCGACCGGCGCACAATACGTTGTTGCCATGACGATCTAGACCCAGCCGACCGATGCGTCGGTGCAGGAGTTCCTCGATCGCGCCCCACCCGCCCACCGGGTCACCGAAGGGCACCGCGTCGACGAGATCATGCGTACGGAGACCGGCGTGGAACCGGTGATGTGGGGGCCTTCGATCGTCGGGTACGGCTCGTATCACTACGTCTCACCGTCGAAAACCTCTCGTACGGAAGGAGACTGGCCCAAGGTTGGTTTCTCCCCCCGCAAGTCGGCACTATCCTTCTACGGCCTGAAGGATCTCCCCGAAGGAGCTGCGCTGCTTCCCGACCTCGGCACCTACACCGAAGGCGCCGGGTGTGTGTACGTCAAACGCCTGGAGCAGATCGACCTTGATGTGCTACGCCGACTGATCCGCATCGCCTACAGCCGAGGCGACGATCCACGTAGCTGACCACCGAGGTGTATGTGTCCGATTCACTTGCGGCGTGCCACTCAACGCCGGTAGCGCTCGGTGAAGCGCTTCAGAATGGTGGGCGGGTGCTGTGCGTCGGTCGCCCGCGCGGTGGCCTGTAGCGCGCTCGCCTCGCTCGGGTCGAAGTAGCCGAAGTCGCGGTAGACGTCGATGCGCGTGCACAGACTCTCCGCGTCGAGTTCAGGGTGGAACTGGGTGGCATAGACATTGGTCCCTACCCGAAAGGCTTGCACCGGACAGTCAGGTGAAAAAGCGAGGTGTACCGCGTGCTCAGGTAGCCGCGTCGCTGCTTCTTTGTGCCCGCCGTAGGCCGCGAAGCCGACCGGTAGATCGGCGAACAGCGGATCGTGGTGCGCAGCGTCGGTCAGGGTGACCATCAGCGGCCCGACCGGCTCGCCGTGGGTGCGGTCGATTGCGGCACCGATCGCCGAGCCCAGTGTGCCCACGCCGTAGCAGCAGCCCAAGAAAGGGAAATCCGCGGCGACGATCCGTTCGGTCAGCTCAGACAGCTCCGCCTCCACGCGACGCTGGGTCGCGTTCTTCGCCGCGATGGGGTCGCTCACGTTGTAGGGTCCGCCGCCGAGGATGATGCCCGACCAGTCGTCGAGATCGACGTGTCCCAACGGCCGCTGGGTCAGATTGATCGCGCGTAGTTCGTTCTCGGCCAAGGCACCCAACCGCAACACAGACCGATGCTCGTCCACGGCGGCCGCCGGCTCGGCGCGGATGGACAACAGCAGGAAAGGGCGCGCACCAGCTGTCGTCGGCGGATCCTCTCGTCTGGGCACGAACAATCATTGTGCCCTGACCGATCATCGTTGCCGCCCGAATTGCCAACGGCAGACCCGAATTGTCTCCGGCAGACTTTGTAGAGTCGGTGATGACAGTCAACCGCCGATTCAACCCTCACGCCGGAGGAATCATGCGCCTCACCAAGCACACTCACGCGACCGTCACCCTCGACAAGGGTGCGGGCGTGCTGCTGATCGATCCGGGGGCGTTCACACCGAATGCGGCAGAACTGCTGAGTCAGGCCGACACCGTACTGATCACCCACGAGCACTTCGATCATTTCGACGGTGACGCGATCGTGGCGGAGATGCAGCGCCGACCTGAGTTGCAGCTGTACGGGCCCGCCGCCGTCACCCGCAAGCTCACCGACGTCGCCGACCGCGCGCATGCGGTCTCGAGCGGGGATACGTTCACCGCAGCCGGATTCGACGTCGTCGCCTTCGTCGCCGATCATGCCGTGATCCACCCGGAGATCCCGATGGTCGACAACGCGGGCTTCCTCATCGACGGGCACGTCTTCCATCCCGGCGATGCGTACCTCAACCCCCACTGCGCGGTCGAGGTGTTGCTTCTGCCCATCAGCGGTCCGTGGATCTCGACGGAGCAGGCGATCGACTATGTACGAACGCTCGCCCCGAAACGCACGATCGCGATTCATGACCTCATGCTCAGTGACACTGGCAAGACCAGTTCGGAGATGTTCCTCGGCGAGAACTCGCTGACGAAGACGCCGATGGAGATCATGGGTGTCGGCGAGGTCACCACACTTATCGTGTCGGGCTGATCTGCTCGACTCGTCGATCACCTCGCCTGCCGTCGGACCCGGCGATCAGCGCCCACAGGACCAGTACCGGCTGGAAGAAGAGACGCACCAGTCGCTTGGTGTCGGTGTCGAGTCCGAATGCGTCGATGTGCTCGAGGTATTGATATACATTGCCCGGGAACACGGCGACGAAGAACGCGGCCGCGATCCAGGACACGAGCTTGCGATACCTGGGCAACGCGATCAGCGCCAGACCCAGCACGATCTCGACACCACCCGACGCGAGCACGACGAAGTCCTTGTCCAACGGCACCCAGTCGGGCACCTGCGCCTGGAACTCGGCCCGTTGGGCCGTGAGATGCCCCACGCCGGCGACCACCAGCACGACGCCGAGCGCCACGCGTGCGATCGCTCGTCCGAGAGACTGACGAGTGGTGTTCGGTGACAACAACATTGATCCCCCAGACGCTCGTTCTCGGACGTCGCGACACCGTCCCGGCACGTCATCGACGGTAGCCGAGATTTATGTGGTGCACAACAATGTTGCACACCATAGAGATCAGAAGGAGATTCCTAGCGACCAGGCGAACAGCGTGTACCCGGCAAGCGTGATCAACACGATCCCGATGAGGTTGAGCCAGACCCCACCGCGGATCATCTGACCGATCGTGACGTATCCGCTGCCGTAGGCGACCGCATTGGGTGGGGTGGCCACCGGCAGCATGAACGCACACGTCGCCGCGAGGGCGACCGGCACCGTCAACGCCAGTGGGTCGATGCCCATCCCCATCGCCACCCCGCCCGCCACCGGCAGGAAGGTCGCCGCTGTCGCGGTGTTGCTGGTGATCTCGGTGAGAAAGATGATCGCCGCGGTCACCACGATGATCAGGACGATCACCGGGATGGCGTCGAGGCGTGCGGCGACGTCACCGATCCACGTGGTCAGGCCGCTGGAATCGAACTGTTCCGACAAGGCCAACCCACCGCCGAACAGCAGCAGGACACCCCACGGCAGCCGCACCGCCGTCTCCCAGTCGAGTAGCCGGACTCCTGGTGTGACGCCACTGGGGAGCAGAAACAACAGGACCGCGGCCGTCATGGCGATCCCGGTGTCGGAAATGGGTGGGTCCTCATCCCAGATCAGCGGCACGGCAATCCACGAGGCCGCGGCGAGGGCGAAGATCACCGCCACCCTGATCTCGCCCTGTGACATCGGCCCGAGGTCGTCGAGTTCACCTCGGATCAGCTGCCGACCTCCGGGAATGTCATCGATCTCCGGTCGGAACAAGACGTGCGACAACAGAAACCAGGCGATGACGAGGAACACCACGGCCAGCGGCACCCCTGCGATCATCCACTCCAGGAAACCGATGTCGATGCCTTCGCCCTCCAGGTACCCCACCAGCAGTGTGTTCGGCGGCGTGCCGATGATGGTGCCCAGCGATCCGATCGATGCGGCATACGCGATGCCCAACATGAGCGCGGTGCCGAAGTTGCTGGTGATCACGGCCTGGGTGATCGCGTGCTGATCGCTTGCTGTCGCCGCATCGGTGCCCTCGGTCGAGTCCGACGTCTCGGTGTTCGATCGCAGATCGAGGACCAGGATGAGTACCGACACCCCGATCGGGATCATCATCACCGCGGTGGCCGTGTTCGACACCCACATCGACAGGAATGCCGTGGCGATCATGAAGCCCGCGATCACCATCGTCGGCTTCGTCCCCATGGCGCTCACCGTGAGCAGGGCGATGCGGCGGTGCAGGTTCCACCGTTGCATCGCCAGCGCGAGGATGAAACCGCCCATGAACAAGAAGATGATGTTGTTGCCGTAGGAGGCACCGACGTCGTTGACCGAGACGTCGGAGTCGAACACCGGGAAGATGACCAGCGGAAGCAGCGCCGTCGCCGGGATCGGGATCGCCTCGGTCATCCACAGCACGCCCATCAGCACGGCGGTCGCAGCGGTCAATCGCGCGGGATGGTCGACATCTGAGGGCAACACGAGGTAGACGATGACCGCGAGGAGTATGCCCGCGCCGAGTCCGAGCCACTGACGTCTGCGCCGGCCCGGCTTCACCTCCTCGGCCCGCTCGCCGGCGGATCGGCGGTCGACCTCGTCGAACTGATCGGCCGATCGCTGATCGTTGTGATCGCCACCGCCAGCCTGTGCCATGCGACCTCCTCGTCTGCGGTCACCATGGCACGTTTCCTGTCCGCAACACGCGGGAATGGCCATAACATCGTTGCCAACCACGTGGCGAGATCGCTCCTACCAGCCGGTACGAGGTGCGATCGACGCGTCGGGCACGACTGCGCTCAACGGGTGCCGGCGTAGCTCAGCAATTCTCGGATGTCCGCATCGGTGATCGGCTCGAATTCGTCGTAGGCCGCGCACGCACCGCGGAAGGACTCCAACAGAGTCGGGCAGATGACGTGGTCGACATCGCCGAACCTCTCCGACATTCCCGGCGGCCCCACCGGGACCGCAACAGTCACCTGTGCCGCACCGAGACGGCGTAGCGCGCCGACCGCCGCGCGCATCGTTGCTCCCGTCGACACCCCGTCATCGACCACGACGACGTGAGCGTCACGGACCGCAATCCCGGCACGTCCATGACGATGGACTCGGGTGCAGCGTTCGAGTTCGGCCCGCGTAAGACGTACCAGCGCGTCCCATTCATCCGGAGTGATGCCGAGGCCGCCGATGATCTCGTCATTGGTCACCATCACCCCCGGGTACGCGATCGCACCAGCCGCGAGCTCCGGTTGATCCGGTACACCGATGGTGCGCACGGGCAAGACGTCGAGGGGGGCGTCGAGGTGTTCGGCAACTTGTCGAGCCACCGGCACTCCCCCGCACGGCAGCGCAATCACGGACGTCTCGGCGGCCGGTGCGGGCAGAGCGGAGAGGTGCCGCTCGACGTGCTCGGCGAGGATTCGCCCGGCATGCACCCGATTGCGGTACGCCCGCCCGGCGAAGATGTGGCTCGTCATGACAACCTCGTTTCAGCTCAATGCCACGCGACCGGTTGTCTGAAGCCGCACCAACGCAAATGAGACTACCCGCGACGAACGGTCCGAAACATGATTGCGCGTAGGCTGCCGGTCATGGCCTTCACCGGTTTCCCCGAGGCTGCACTCGACTTCTACGACGACCTGGAAATCGACAACTCCAAGGTGTATTGGGAGCTCCACAAAGGCACCTATCGCACTGCGGTCGCCGTGCCGATGGCTGAACTCACCGAGGAGTTGGCCGCCGAGTTTGGCTCAGCCAAGATCTTTCGCCCCTACCGCGATGTTCGGTTCTCCAAGGACAAGACCCCTTACAAGACCCATCAGGGAGCGTTCGTCGCGGTCGGTCCGGCGACCGGCTACTACGTCCAGATCGGAGCGCCCGGCGTGCGGGTGGGCGCCGGGTTCTACGAGGCTTCCGGCGAACGTCTCGCCGCTCTGCGATCGGCTATCGACAATGCGATTCACGGCGCCGAACTCGAGCAACTGGTCAACAAGTACACCCGAACCGGATGGGAACTCGGCGGTGACGTGCTCAAGACCGCGCCGCGGGGTTGGTCAACCGATCATCCGCGTATCGAACTGTTGCGACACAAATCGTTGACGATCGCCCGCGACTACGGCTTCGACGAGATCATCCACTCGGCGGCCCTGGTCGAGCAGATACGCAAGGACTGGCGTGCCGCAACGCCGCTCATCGACTGGGTGTGCCGGCACGGGTGACGCTCAGCCTTCGACGGTTCCGTCCAGGTAGACCCACCGACCGTCGCGCCGTTCGAACCGGCTGCGCTGGTGCAGCGCTTTGCGCTCGCCGTCCGCCCGATAGTGCGCGGTGAACGTCACCTCGCCGGTGTTGTCGAAAGGCGTTCCCCCCGAGGCGGACTCGACATCGAGTCGATACCACTGGATGCCGTCGTCGACGACGAGCCGACGCGGACGGGTCCGCGGGTGCCAACTGTCGAGGATGTGGTCACGATCGCCGATGGCGAAAGCGCTGAACCGCGACCGCATCAATGCCTCAGCGGTCGGCGCGCGGCGTGCGCCACTCAGGATCGGACCACAGCATTCGCCGAACGTGAGACCCGAGGTACAGGGGCAGCGTCGATCTCCATCCGCAGCACCGGTCACGTCACTCATGTCGGCGAGGATAGCGCCGACCGCCGGGGTCGCCCGCCCCAGGTGCTCGCACAGACGTCCCCGGCCGGGCAGTGCGCAGCGAACTGACAGCCACGCCACACGTCCATCGCAGGGCGCGACGATGACATGGGTGCCATGAACAACACACGACAGCTCCATACGACCACTCCCACCGCCACCACAGACAGCATGCTGGTCGTGATGGACGGCAGTACCCGGGCGCAGTCGGTGGTGCACGAGATCCTGCGGTCTGGCCGTCGAGTCGTGTTGACCTCCGCCATCTCCCACGACCTCGTTCCGTTCATTGACGCGTCGGTCAGCGGCCGGGTGTGGGCGGTGGTGTCCGACCCGTCCGATCCGGTCCAGATCGAGTCGATCATCGAGCGCGCCGAGGACCGGATCGGTCCGGTGGTGATGATCGTCGATCCGGGTGGTCTGCTCACAGACGTGGCGGCCGCCGATCGTCGCGTGGCCTGACGCGAGTTGTCTGACCGCGAGTCATCTGACCGGCTCACCGGCCCCGTACGAGGACATAGCGGGACCATCGACTCTGGTGCCACACATGCGAGATGACAGACTGTCGAAGGTGATTCGTCGACAGTGAGGAAGCGACATGCCGGACAGCATCGTGGTGGTCATCGGTTCGGGCGGCATGGGTCTGGCCATCGCCCGACGTCAGGCCTGCGGGCGTAAGGTCGTCCTCGCCGACGTCGACGACGCCCGCCTCGAACGGGACGTCGCCGCCCTCGGCGACGAGGGCTTCGATGCGGTCGGACGCACGGTTGATGTCGGATCGGCGGACTCGGTGACAGCGCTGGCGGAGTTCTCGGCGTCACTGGGCAACGTCGACCAGGTGATCCACACGGCTGGGCTCTCCCCGGTGCAGGCACCGGTGGAGGCGATCCTGCGGGTCGACCTGCTGGGCGTGGCGTTGTCGCTCGACGCGTTCGGCGCCGTGGTCGCCCAACGCGGTGCCGGGGTCGTCGTAGCCAGCATGGCGGGCCACATCTATCCCCCACTCGCGGCCGACCACGCCGCCGCGCTCGCCATCACCCCGAGTTCCGAGCTGCTGTCGCTTGACTTCCTGACCGAACTGGCCGGGGACCCGGGAAGCGCCTACGCGATTGCCAAACAAGCCAACCATGTCCGGGTGCGTGCCGCGGCCGGCGTATGGGGTGCGCGTGGCGCCCGCGTCAACAGCATCAGCCCCGGGGTCATCGCGACCGCCATGGGGCAAGCCGAGCTCGGCGGCGACAGCGGTGATGCCATGCGTGCCATGATCGCGATGTCGGGAACCGGCCGACTCGGAACCGCCGCCGACATCGCCGACGCCACCGCTTTCCTGTTGAGTCCGGCGGCCTCCTTCATCACCGGGACAGATCTGTTGGTCGACGGTGGCGCCGTGGCAGCGATCGCCACACCACGCGAGTGAGTCGATTCGCGTCGCAACAGCACTGAACTGCGCCACGGATGGTCACTGTTGGCCATCTCCTTTCCGATCCGCCCTCGCAGGTCCGGTGCCACGGGATAGCATCCAGAACGCCGTCGATGCCGCTCCGGACATGACTGCCGGCGGGCTTCGCGGTCGCCCACACCTGCAGACTGGACAGCTCAAGGAGAGTCATGTCTACCTCGACCAACACGGCATCCGAGATCGTCACGGGCGTCGGCGGCGCCGGCAACATCGAGAGTCTGACGCACTGCGCGACCCGTCTGCGTTTCCAATTGCGCGATGCCTCCGAGGTCGAGCAGGGCACCCTGGAAGCGATCGACGGCGTCATGGGCGCGGTACCCCAGGCAGGCAACCGCTACCAGATCGTCATCGGCGGTGCCGTACAAACGGTCTACAACGAGATCATGGCGCTGCCACAGATGGCCAACGCCGGCGGTGACGCGGCGGCCATCAAGGCGGCCGCACGGGCGAAGGGACCGCGCGGCAAGAACGCGTGGTTGGATTCCCTGTTCGAATACCTGTCGGATTCCTTCCGACCGATCCTGGGCGCTTTGCTCGGCGCCTCTTTGTTCATCACGTTCATGTCGCTGATGAGCACCCTGGACATCATCGGCAACTGGGCCGACCCCCGCACCGACCTGTCCCCGTCGTGGGAGTTCGTGAACCTCTGTTGGCAGTGCGTGTTCGTGTTCCTGCCACTGATGATCGCCTACAACGCGTCGAAGAAGCTGGACGCGGATCCGTGGGTGGGATTCGCCATCATGGCCGTACTCATGCTGCCCGGCTTCACCGCGTTCATGGATCAGGCGACCACCAACACCGTCTTCGGCTTCGAAGTCCAGACCATCGATATCTTCGGCATACCGCTGACGGTCTTCGACTACAGCTCCCAGGTGTTCCCGCCGCTGCTGATGGCAGCCGTTCTGGGCCCGCTGTACAAGTACCTCAAGAAGATCATCCCGGAGAACGTGCAGCTCATCTTCGTGCCGTTCCTCGCCATGCTCATCATGATCCCGTTGACGGCGTTCATCATCGGGCCGATCGGCGTCTACGTCGGTGCGGGTCTGGCCGACGTCCTCAAGTCGATCAACGACTTCTCCCCGTTCATCTTCGCGATCGTGATCCCGCTCGCCTACCCGTTCATGGTCCCGCTGGGTCTGCACTGGCCGATCAACGCGATCATGCTGCTCAACATCCAGACCATCGGCTACGACTTCATCCAGGGACCCATGGGCGCCTGGAACTTCGCGTGCTTCGGGGCCACTGCCGGTGTGCTGCTCATCGCGTGGCGCGAACGCGACATGCAGATGCGGCAGACCGCCACCGGCGCGCTGGCCGCCGGACTCCTGGGCGGCATCTCCGAACCCTCGCTCTACGGTATCCATCTACGCTTCAAACGGATTTATCCGAGAATGTTGGTCGGTTGCTTCGTCGGCGGACTGATCATCGGTATCGGCGGCGGCGTGACCACGAACGCCTTCGTGTTCACATCGCTGCTGACGATTCCCGCTTTCGACAGCATCGTGCTCTACGGCATCGCCGTGGCCGCCGCATTCGCTGTAGCGATGATTCTGGTGGTGTTGTCCGGGTACCGCACTGCCGAACAGCAGGCGCAGTTCGAGGCCGCCCGCGACGCCGGGCTCGAACGTGCCGGCGCGATCCCGATCGACGATTCCGCTGAGGGGGTGGCCGCGGCCGCCGCAGCCGCCGCGGTGCCGAGCGGAAGTACCGCCACCGCCGTCAGCACCGCACCCACCGCGACCGCCGCCGCGGCGACCACAGCGGAGTCGGCCGCCCCGACCGAGCGCCGCGTCGTCACCGAGATCGGCGCTCCGCTCGACGGAACCGTAGTGGCGCTGTCCGATGTACCCGATCCGGTGTTCGCCAAGGGCACCATGGGGGGCGGCGTGGCGATCGAACCGTCCGGCGATACCGTCTACGCTCCCGCAGCGGCGATGGTCGTCGCCGCGCAGCCCACCGGTCACGCCTTCGGCCTGGTACTCGACGGTGGCATCGAACTGCTCATCCATGTCGGCATCGACACCGTGCAACTCAAAGGCGAGGGGTTCGACGTCAAGGTGAAGGCGGGACAGAAGGTCGATGCGGGCACCCCGCTGGTGACCTTCGACCGAGCGGTGATCGAGAGAGCAGGCTACCCGCTGATCACACCCGTGGTGGTGATGAACACCAAGAAGTTCGCGTCCGTCGATCAGATCGCCGAGGGCACCGCCACCGTGGGCACCCCGGTGATCGCAGTCGAGGCCAAGCCCCGGCCGCCGGCCTGAGCCGCCGCCCGACCGGACGGCTCAGCTTGTCACCCGGTTCATCCTCACCATCACGAACTGCCGGACGCGCCCGGCCACCGATGCCGCACACGTCGAGTGCAGCGGATCAGACATGTGCTCTGCCAGGGTCACTCCGATGGGTCCATCCGGCCCCGACAGCACGACCTCGATCTGGTGGTCGCCTCGGCGGACGTCGACCGGACTGAGCGCATCGATGCGGTCGTCGCCGGTTGCGCGACGCACGAAATACTGGGCGGCCTGCACCGCGTGTGGCAACGACGTACGGCCGCGAAGGAACTCGTTGTCGAGCCGACCATGCGTGTAGCGACGCACGATGGCCGACGGTTCGTCAGCGGAATCGACTGCGCCATAGCAGAGCCCATGCGGAAACAGGATCATCGTCGCGGCAAATCGATCCCCACCTAGGTGGGAGCATTCCCACGTCCACTCCGGGTACTCCGCCGCTATTGCCGCGGTGGCGGCGCGCCCCCGCACCGCGCAGCACTGGTCATGTTTGCCGTGCGCGCACACGGCCACGAGCGGATCATCGGACCGTTCGCCGTCCGTCCCATCGAGCGCCAAGTCGAGATACTCCGCCGGTGAGGCGACCTCACCGTGGTGCACCGTTTCTGATCCAGGACGCGCGTCGACGATGAACCACCGCCACCGGGGCACCGATGGGCGCCGACCGGGACGACGAATCGCGACGATCCGCATTCGCTCGGTCTCCACGCGCCGCACGATCGCGCGGCCGAGCCGGGGGTCGACGATCCGCGGGGATTCCAGGAACGCTGACGGACCCCACGCACCGCTCATCTCGAGGAGCACCCACTTGTTCCCGGCCGACGCGGTGCCGAACATCGGATCACCGCGGTCGCGGGCGGAGTCGCTGCACGGGAGACGATCACCCATCGGACTCAGTGCTGTCGTGGGGCGTCGGCTCGATCGGGCACGGCTCGACGGGCACCAGCACGGCCTCACGCAATAGTCTGCGCACCAGCACACATCCGTCGGAACCGTCAAGCCCGGGCAGGTTTCCTGCCATCAAGGGTTGCCCGGACCGGATCGCCACGAGCGCGTCGGCGCATGAGGCCGGAAAGGTGATGCTACGGTCCGGAAGCCGAAGTGTGACAGAGCTGTTGGAATGCCGGAGGGAACCGATCAAACCGGGTCGCCAGCGGAACGCCGTCGTCGTGTCCACTCGTCCGATCGCGTCGAGCGTCGCCAACGGTGCCACCGCCACCGCACGGGTTCGTTCGGCGTGGCGTCGTGACAGACGGGTCGCTGCTGCATCGGCGAGTTCGTCGGTTTCCTCGCGCAGCACGTCGATCACCGAGGTGAGTACCGAGCGGGCGGTGACCGCGGCCTGATCGTGATCGGCCAAATCCAGTGGAATGGCCAGTGATTCGCGAAGCATGTCGTTGTCGCCGAGCGCGTCGACGATGGCTCGGACGACGTCGTGTCGGGTCACTGCGGAGACGCCCACGGTGAGGTGAATCGAGGTCTCCCCCATCGCCTGCGCCGAATGCACCCAACCGCGCGGCAGGTACACCGCATCGCCGGGCTCGAGGACCGTGTCGATCACCGGCTGTTCGCGCGCCCGCGCTTCGATGGCGGGCCGGTGATCGGTCCACGGCTGGGTGTCGAGCGGATCGCGGTGCACCGGATCGTGCACCAACCACCGTTTGCGGCCGGAAACCTGAAGGACGAACACGTCGTGGACGTCGTAGTGCGGGTCGAATCCACGATTGGCGGGTGGGGTGATGTAGGCGTTGGTCTGCACCGGGTGGCCGAGATCGTCGACCATGCCCCGCGCGAAGTCGATCACCGGCGGCCACAACCGGTGCAGTCCCTGCAACACGATCGTGGCACCCTCGGCAAAACGCGACAGCACCTTCGCCGAATCCACCTGATCGCCGATCTCCGCTCCGAAGCCTGCCGGACCGACATAGCAGTCCCGAGCCAGCAACCCGCCGTCCTTGGCCATCCGGATGAAAGGGGCACGCACCCCGCGTGCGGTGAGCAGTTCGTCGACGGTCGCCGGCGAGAGCAGATCACCGAAGTCACGCGGGAGCGTGTCGGCCCGGCTGAGCAACGGGCGCCGGCCCCAATGATCGCGTGCGAAATCCGCGGCACCGATCGAGATACAGCGGCTCAGCATTCCGTCGTTCAGGCGGTGCCGTCGGCGCCGCCGTCATGACCGTCCGGGTTGGAGCCGCCGTCGGCAGGACCCTCACCGGCATTCGCGGTGCCATCGGCCCCACCGTCGTGTCCACCCGGATTGGAGCCACCATCGGCAGGACCCTCACCGGCATTCGCGGTGCCATCGGCCCCACCGTCATGTCCACCCGGATTGGAGCCACCATCGGCGACGCCTTCGCCGCCGGAGTCGGATGTCGTGATGTCATCGTCGTCGAGGGCCATCGATCGTCCTTTCGTCGGCGGAGCCGTGGCTGTCACGACTCCTCTTCCACTATGGGCACTGCCTCGGGCGCGCGGGTCCGGTTCACGAGATCGCCTCCGGGCCGACGCATCGACCTACCGGCGTACCGGGCTCACCCGTTTTGGATGATTCCCCGCGGCCAGCCGCGACAAACATCCGGCGCGCGCGAAACCGGGCGTAGCGTGAACGCGGTGCGAAAGTGGAGCGTTCTCATCATCTTGTGCGCCGCACAGTTCATCATGGTGCTCGACACGACCGTGATGAACGTGTCGGTGTCCAGCGTGGTGGAGGACCTCGACACCACGCTGACGCAGGTTCAGTTGGCAATCACCCTGTACACGCTGGTGATGGGCTCGTTCATGTTGTTCGGCGGACGGCTCGGCGATCTGTTCGGCCGGCGGAGGGTGTTCGCGATCGGGTTGCTGGTCTACGGGACCGGTTCACTCATCACCGCCTTCAGCCCCAACATCGGTGTGCTGCTGTTCGGTTGGTCGTTTGTCGAGGGCGCCGGTGCGGTGCTGGTGATGCCGGCGATCATCTCGTTGACCGCCGCCAACTACGAGGGGCGCGAGCGTGCCACCGCCTACAGTGCCCTCGGCGGGATCGCGGCCGCAGGCGCCGCCGCCGGCCCGCTCATCGGTGGATGGGTGACCGAGACGTTGACCTGGCGGGTCGTTTTCGCCGCCGAGACGGTGGTCTGCATCGTCGTCATCGCATGCGTGAGGGTCATCGCCGACACCAAAGTGTCGGGCTCGCGTCGCCTCGACTGGGGCGGCACGGCGCTGTCGGCACTCGGGCTGGGTCTGATCGTGATCGCCCTGTTGCAGGCCGGTTCGTGGGGCTTCATCCGTCCCTCCGGCGCATTGACCGTCGCGGGGACCGAGATCACGCCGTTCGGTTTCTCGGTGGTGCCGTTCATGATCGCGGCAGGCGTCTTCGTCTTGATCGGGTTCGTCGGTTGGGAGAACCATGTCATCTCGCGCGACGGCACACCGCTGATGCATCCTCGGCTGCTGCGAACACTGCATCTGCGCAACGGATTGGTGATGCTCATCGCCCAGCAGACCATCATCGGCGGCATGTTCTTCGTCATCCCGATCTATTTGCAGTATGTGCTGCTGAAGGACGCGTTCGACACCGGCCTGGAGTTGGCTCCCATGTCGGTGGCGATGCTCATCGCCGCCTTCGCCAGCCCGAAACTCGCTGCGACACAGTCGCCGCGGCGAATGGTCCGGATCGGTTTGGTACTGGTGATAACCGGATCGTTCACCTTGGTGAGCACCATCGAACCGCAACTCCAGGGTGTGCCCTTCGCCATCGGGATGGCGGTATTCGGCGCCGGTTTCGGCTTCATCGCATCGCAGTTGGGCAATGTGATCATGTCGTCGGCGAGTGAACGTGACCGCGGTGAGGCAGGGGGATTGCAAGGGACCGCGCAGAACATCGGAACCTCGGTGGGGGTCGCGATGCTGGGTGCGCTGCTGATCGCCTCCCTCAGTAGCGGCTTCAACCAAATGGCACAAGCCGACCCCGACTTGTCCGAAACGACCAAGAGCCAGATCGCCGACGCATCTACCGACGGTATCGAGATCATCAGCAGAGATCAGCTCGATGATGTCGCGGCGGCGAACGCGATCCCGGAGCAGGAGGTCGCAACGCTCATCGACAGTTATGTCGACGCGCAACTCACCGCGATCAAGGGAGCGATCCTGTTGGTGATCTTCCTCGCTGCGCTCGGCCTGGTGATAGCGCGACGACTGCCGCGGATTCCAGGGGCCGAACTCGGCACCCCGGATACCGACGACAGTCGTCGCGTCTCGAACGGCTGAGGACCCGTCAACTCCCGAGGATCTTGGCCTTCTGGGCAGCGAATTCCTGCTCGGTCAAGATGCCCTGCTGATAAAGCGCACCGAGTTCTTTGAGTTGTTCGATGGTGTCCTGTTGCGGTGCCGCTGCCGGGGCGGGTGCAGGAGCCGGGGCGGGTGCGGGAGCGGGAGCCGGCGCGGGCTGTGTGTAACGCTGCTGGTTCTCGTACTCCTGTTGCGCCCAGCGGTTTGCCTGGCGACGTGAGACACGATTGCTGACCGAGGTTGCGGTACCGGCGATGACCGCGGTGCGTGCGGCCGCGCGGATGAGTCCGGGCATGAGGTTCTCCTTGCTGTGAGTGGTCAGGGGGGACGGCCGAAGCGTCAGGCGTCCGCGGCGTCGGCAGCCTCGACGGCTTCGACGAAGGCATCCATCGGGATGCGACCGGACGCCACCATCTGGGCACCGTTTCGGCGTAGGGCACCGGCAAACGGTGCGGCCCAGGCATTCTCGTAGACCATGATCGCCGCGGCGGTCCCAGGTTGCAGGACCGATGCGGCCTCGGCGATGTCGTCCTCGCCGATCAGATCGCTCGCCGCACCGTCGAGAACCTCGAAATCGACGCCGAGTTGGTCGATCTCGAGGTGCGTCAGGGTCCCGTCCTCACCCTTCTGCACGAACGCGAGATCGATGACGCGGATGATGCCGCGGTCGACCAGTTCGACGAGGTACGGGATGGCTTCTCCGGTCGGCTGCTGCCCACTCCACTCCAGAACTATGTAATCGATGGGTCCGATGTCGGGAACGACTTCTTCGGTCATGACGACTTCCTCGCTGCGTCGCGATTGACAGGGCAGTGTCCGGTCGCGGCATGACGCACCTACCCCGACCGTCCTCCACGATCCTAGTGTCCCGCGCGACGCGCGTGGGTACTTCTCAGCGCAGGTCGATCACGTCGGCGTCGCCGGCATCGTCGTACAGCTTGCCGATCCGCTCGGCGTACTTGGTCGCAATCGGCTTACGACGCAGCTTCATCGTCGGGGTGAGTTCGTCCCCACCCGGGTCCCATGCCGCCGGGACGATCGTGAACCGCTTGACCTGCTCGACCCGAGAGAGTTTGCCATTGCCCTGCCGTACCGCCGCGTGACCTCGTCGATCACCTCAGTCCTGCTCGACAGGGTCGCCATGTCGGCGTCGGGGATGTTGAGCATCTTCGCCCGGGCAGCCGCCGCGTCGGGGTCGAGCACCACCAAAGCCGAGATGTAGGGCCGCCCATCGCCGATCGCCACCACCTGGCCGATGAGTGACGAGGCGGCCTTCATGGCGTTCTCGATGTTGGTCGGCGACATGTTCTTGCCCGACTCGTTGATGATCAATTCTTTCTTGCGATCGACGATGGTCACGTTGCCCTCGTCGTCGATCTTTGCGATGTCGCCGGTCGCAAGCCACCCGTCCGCGTCGATGGTCTCCGCGGTCTTCTCGGGTTGCTTGCGGTAACCCCGCATCACCACGGGCCCTCGGATGAGCAGCTCGCCGTCGTCGGCGATCTTTGCCTCCACCCCGGTGACCGTCTTGCCGACGGTACCGATCCTGAGGTTCTCCGAGGTCGTCATGGTCGAGACACCGGTGGTCTCCGACATCCCCCACACCTCCAGGACGGGGACGCCGAGGCCGAGAAAGAACTCCAGCACCTCTGCGGGGATGGCCGCGGCACCGGAGCCGGCGAAGTGGACCTGGTCCATGCCGATCGCCTCACGCACCTTGTGCAGGACCAGCTTGTCGGCCAGGCCGTGTTGCAGCCCGCCGACCCGCCCCGGGTCGCGGCCTTCGAGGTGGGCACGTGCGGCCGAGGCGCCGGCACCCAGAGCCCATGCCGCCAAGTTCTTTTTCACGGGGCTGGATTCCTCGGACATCTTCGCCTCGATACCGGCGCGGATCTTCTGCCACACACGCGGCACGCCGAAGAAGAACGTGGGACGCACTTCTGGCAGCGCAGCGGCGATCTCGCGCGGATCGGGCACCGTGGTGATCTGGATACCGCGCACCATGTTGGCGGCGTGCGACGATACGCGATCGGCGATGTGCGCGGCGGGGAGATACGAGATCACCCGGTCGTCGAAGCCTGCCTGGACATGCTCGGCGAGTGCCGCGAGTTCGGCGATGATGTTGCGGTGGGTGATCTCGACACCCTTGGGCGGCCCGGTGGTTCCCGACGTGTAGATCAGGGTGGCGAGGTCGTCGGGTTGCACCGCGCGCCACGACGCCTCGAAGTCGAAACCCTCAGGTGCGGTGGCCTGTTCGAGGTCGGCAAGCGACATCGCATCACTGGCCGTGCCGTCGACGACGATCGTCGTGGTGACATTCGTGTTCGCCGCGCGAAGCGCCGGCAGGAACACCTGTTCGGTGACCACGACTGAGTTCTCCGCGTTGCCGAACAGGTACTCGATCTGGTCCGACGCGCTGGTGTTGTAAATGGAGAACGGAATTGCACCCAGGTGCAGGGCGGCCGTGTCGACGAGATGGAATTCGGGGCGGTTGGTCAGCATGATGCCGACGGTGTCGCCGTGGCCAACACCGAGTGTCGCGAGCCCACGGGCGATCGCCTCCACCCGCCGCCCGTACTCCGCCCACGTGATCTCCTGGATTCCGCCGACTGTGCGCAGGGCTACTGCGTCGGGGCGGACGGTGATCGACTGTTGGAACGCCTCGGGCAATGTGGCCACCTGGGCCCCCGTCTCGTGGGGAAAGGTGATCTGTTCTGTCTACGTCATGACCGATGTCCTCGCTCGCCTGGTCAGAGTGGTCGACATCACAGTACCGAGCACTGTGCGGCGCCGACAGACTTCCGTGAGATTAGTAATCAGAAAGTAAAACGACGTCGTCAGACGAACATTCGCGATCGGCCGAGCAGACTCAGGTGGTCACCGGGCGCAGCTCCCACTCGCCACCGCCGGTGAGTTCAAGGACCTCTGTGTGGTGCTGATCGGTGGTACTGCGATGACTCACCGACACCAGGATCGTCTCCGGCAGTTCCGCCCGGATCAGCGAGTACAGCGAGTACTCGAGCCCCTCGTCGACCGCCGAGGTCGCCTCGTCCATGAACACCACCTCCGGACGGGTCAGCAAGATGCGCGCGAATGCCACCCGCTGCTGCTCCCCCGGTGACAGCACCTTCGACCAGTCCTCTTCCTCGTCGAGGCGGTCGACGAGATGCGGAAGGAAGACCCGCTGCAAGGCGGAGCGGATCGCGTCGTCGCCGACGTCGTCGGGCGCGGCCGGGTAGGCGACCGCGGTGCGTAGGTCGCCGAGCGGGATGTACGGGATCTGGGACAGGAACAGGGTGCGTCGTCCGAGCGGACGATCGACCTCGCCGTCGACGAACGGCCACATCTCGGCAATGCCGCGCAGCAGCGTCGTCTTTCCCGAACCGGAACTGCCCTTGACCACCAGTGCGTCTCCAGGTGTCATCGACAGCGACAACGACCTCACCAACGGACGGTCATCAGGTGTGGTGATGTCCACGTTCTGCAGCGCAAGACGCCGCTCTTGGCTCTCCTCCGTCGGTATCCGCCTCAGCTCGCGTGACTTGTTGTTCGCGTCGTGCAGACCGTCGAGACGGATCAGCGACGCTCGCAGTTCGGTGAACTCGTCATAGGACTCGCGGAAGAACGAAAGCGAGTCATGCATGTTGCCGAAGGCTGTCGACGACTGCATCACCGCTCCGAGGGTGATCTCGCCGGCGATGAACCGAGGAGCCTGAACTATCAGCGGGAAGACGACAGCGGTCTGATTGACCGTGAGGTTCCACCCGTTGAACTTCAACGTCCGGAAGACAATTCGCCAGAAGTTCCGAATGACCTCAGCAAAGCGAGAGAGCAGGCCCGCACGCTCCACCCCCTCCCCGCGATAGAACGCCACGTTCTCGGCGCCATCGCGAATGCGGACCAACGCGTAGCGGAAATTGGCGGTGAGACGTTCGTTCAAGAAGTTCAGTCGAATCAACGGTCGGCCGATATAGAACGCGATCACTGTGGTCACCAAGACGTAGCTGAGGACGATCCACATCATCGCGCGCGGGAACGTGACACCGAGGATCGTCAACGGTCCCGAAAGGTCCCATAAGATCTTGGTGAACGACACGATCGAAACGACGGCGGAGACGGCACCAAACGCGAGGCCTCGCGAATACGTGACGAAGTTGGTGATGTCTGCTTCGATACGCTGATCCGGGTTGTCGATGTTGGCCTCGCCGACGAAACGGTTGCGGTAGTAGGCCTGTCCGTCGAGCCAATCGGCCGTCATCCGGTCGGTCATCCACGTTCGCCATCGAATATCAAAGGCCTGACCGGCATAAAAGTCGACGAGAGAACGAATGACGTGGAGGGTGGCCAACAAGCCAAAGATCCCGATCGCACGCCAGAACGCGGACGCGGCGGAGTCGCGCGCAGCGAGATCGCCCTGGACGAGTCCCTCGGCGATACCCTGCATTGCGGTGTACATGTCGTTGTACTGGTAGGAAATCAGAACGTTGAGGCGCACGCTGAGCAGGGTCAACAACAGCAGCCCGGCAAGGATGGTCCACGTGAGCCACTTGCCTGGGCCGGTGAAAAAGCCCCGAGACAGACGCCAGAATTGACGGCCCCACTTCGTGTATCGCGCAAGCGCGGCGCAGATGGCGATTCCGGCGGCAGCCGAGATCGCGAACGCGATGGCCAGCCAGATCGTCGAGGCAAGCCACTCGTGGCTCCAGTCGATGCTCTCGTCCACGCATCCCCTCCATGCACACGTCAGCGCAAGCCGACGACCGACAGATCGCCGAAGTCTAACCCGGGTGAACGCCACGCACCGGACAACGGCACATGGGACAAGGGCACATGGGACAAGGGCACACGCGTCACGACACGGGGCGCAGAACTGCCCCTTCGCTGAGTGCGGACTCAGAAACGGTCTCCTGGAACGAATCTCCGATGCGTACAACGTAGCCACCCCGCGCGGCGGGCACATCGTCTGCGGTGAACGGCATCTCGCAGCGCCCGTCCTCGGTTCGCGGGGCGCCGAGTCGGGTGGACGCGAGTTCTTCGCCGGTCTCGTCATAGATCCGCACCGGCGATCGCGGTGCCATCTCGGTGGCACCGGTCGCGCACAGCACCACGCCGCGCGCTTCGAAGGAGGCCGCGGCGACCGAACCCACCATCAACGCGATGACGGCGACCGCTGCCAGCACCAATCCTGCGAGCGCACTGACCAGAATGATCGGCGAGCGTGTGCGGCGCTGCCAGGTGCGCTGCGGAAGCATCGGTCCGGGCTGCAGCCAGTATTCCGGCTGTGTATGCGGCCACCCATCCGAACGGGGCGGCGGGGCTGAGGTCATGGCGACCAGTGTGCCATCCGGGGGTTCAGCTTTTCGGTGGGAAGTATTTGATCAGCGCTTCTTGCACCACCGAGGTAGCCAGAGTGCCGTCGCGCATCCAGAAGCGTCCCGATCCCATGCCGCGCGAGCCCGATGCCACCGGAGAACGGGTGGCATAGAGCAGCCAATCATCGAAACGGAACTCGCGGTGAAACCACATCGAATGGTTCACCGTGGCGGCGAAAAGACGGTCGATCCCCCACGACAACCCGTGCGTGGTGATGATCGAGTCGAGGACGGTGGTATCCGAGGCATAACACATGGCGGCCACATGCATGATCGGATCGTCGGGCATCTCACCGTCAGTCTTCATCCAGACCCGATTGTCCTTGAGCTTCTCCCCTGCGTCGCGCACCTTCCAGGTCGGGTCGTTCGCGAAGCGGATATCGATCGGGTGCATAGCGTTCACGAAGGTCGCGATCCGATCCTCGTAACCCTTGAAATGCTCACCCAACGGTGGCAATTCCTCCGGGTAGGGCACCTGCGGGATCTCCACCGCGTGCTCGAGCCCGGCCGCATTGTCCTGAAAGGCCACCAGCATCGTGAACACCTCGGCACCGTCCTGCATGGCGGTGACCTGACGGTTTGCGAAGGCTTTCCCATCGCGGAACCGCGCGACGTGGTATTCGAGCGGCTTGTTCACGTCACCACCGCGGATGAAATGCGCGTGCAACGCGTGGATCGGCGGGTTGCCCCGGGTGAGGGTGCGCGATGCCGCGACCACACCCTGCCCAAGGAGCTGTCCTCCGAACGTGCGGGCCGTCTTCTGCTCGGGGTGCTGCCCGATGAAGATGTCGTCGTCGCGCTGTTCGACGTCGAGCAGGGCGAGCAGTTTACCGACGTCCTCGGATTGTGCGGTCATGAGAGCACACCCTATGTGTTGAGGGTGCGGGGTCTCGATACGCCTCCTCGCTGCCGCTCGCCGGCTACCCGACCAGCGGAAAGGGCGCGCACTCCTCGGCTACCCGACCAGCGAAAAGGGCGCGCGCTCCTCGGCTACTCGACCTGCGGGAGGTGGGTCAGTGATCCTGTTCGCCGATGCGGTGGACGTGGATCATGTTGGTGGAGCCGACGGTGCCGGGCGGTGCGCCCGCGACGATCACCACCACGTCACCCTCCTTGAGGCGACCGATCTTCAGGAGCTGATGATCCACCTGGTCGATCATGTGGTCGGTGGTGTCGACGTGATCGACGATGAACGTCTCCGTGCCCCAACTCAATGCGAGCTGACTGCGCACCGCCTGGGTCGGGGTGAACGCGAGCAACGGCAGCCGTGAATGCAGCCGGGCCAGGCGCCGCACGGTGTCACCGGACTGGGTGAACGCCACGAGCGCCTTGACCTCCAGCCGCTCGCCGATGTCGCGGGCAGCATAGGAGATGATGCCCCGCTTGGTTCGCGGCACATGCGACAGCGGCGGCACATCACGCGAGCCGCCCTCGACGGCGCGGGCGATCTTGTCCATGGTCAGCACCGCATCGATCGGCCACTTGCCCACCGAGGTCTCACCGGAGAGCATTACCGCGTCTGCACCGTCGAGCACGGCGTTGGCGACATCAGAAGCCTCAGCGCGGGTCGGGCGCGAGTTCTCGATCATCGAGTCGAGCATCTGGGTCGCCACGATGACCGGCTTGGCGTTCTCGCGCGCCATCTGAATGGCCCGCTTCTGCACCAGCGGCACTTCTTCGAGGGGCAACTCGACACCGAGATCGCCGCGGGCGACCATGATGGCGTCGAAAGCCAGGACAATCGCCTCGAGGTTGTCGATCGCTTCCGGCTTCTCGAGCTTCGCGATCACCGGCACGCGCCGCCCGACACGGTCCATCACCTCGTGCACGATCTCGATGTCGGCCGGGCTGCGCACGAACGACAGAGCGATCATGTCGACGCCGAGTTTCAGGGCGAATTCCAGGTCGGCAATGTCCTTTTCCGACATCGCGGGCACCGAGACGTTCATCCCGGGCAGTGATAAACCCTTGTTGTTACTGACCGGACCGCCTTCGGTGACCCGGCAGACGACGTCGTTGCCGTCGATCGCGGTCGCGGTCAGCCCGACCTTGCCGTCATCGACCAGCAGGCGATCGCCTACCGATGCATCCTCGGCAAGCTGTTTGTAGGTGGTCGACACCCGATCCTGGGTACCTTCGATGTCGTCGACGGTGATCCGCACTTCGTCGCCGGTGTCCCACATGACCTCGCCGTTGAGCGTCCCTTCGTCGCGGAACTTCCCCAGCCGGATCTTGGGTCCCTGCAGGTCAGCCAGCACACCCACCGCTTTGCCTGCGGCGTCGCTGGCCTTGCGCACACGCGCATAGACCTCTCGATGGACATCGTGGGTGCCGTGGCTCATGTTCATCCGAGCCACATCCATGCCCGCCTCGACGAGCTCTTTCAGTTTCTCGTCCGAGCTTGTGGCCGGTCCGAGGGTGCAAACGATCTTTGTACGACGTGTCACTGTGATCACCTTAGTCCCGTTGCCACGCCATCTCTATCCCGGTGACGATTGGTCATCCGCTCGCCATGTCGGGTTGTCGAAATCACCATCGGACGAGTGAACACTCATCGCACTGACAGCGGCAAGGCCGCCGGCCGGACCGGTGACGGCAGGTCCGATTCACCCATCAGGAACTCATCGACGGCCCGGGCGGTGGACCGTCCCTCCGCGATCGCCCACACCACCAGCGATGCCCCACGATGCGCATCCCCACACACGAACACCCCGGGCGCGTCGGTTTGCCAGTCGCTTCCACACGAGAGCGCCCCGCGCCGATTCGGCTCGATACCGAGGTCGTCGAGCAACTGATCCCTACGCACACCGGCAAAACCGATAGCGAAAAGGGCCAATTCACAAGGGATCTCGAACTCCTCACTGACCGGTGTCACCACTCGGCGACCATCGGGTTCCCGGGTGACCTCGACTTCCGCGAGGACCATCGCCGCAACGTTGCCGTTGGCATCGCCGACGAAACGCTGCACTGCCACCTCGTACTTGCGCACACCGCCCTCGGCGTGGGCCGAGGATGTGCGCATCACCAGTGGCCAGGTGGGCCACGGTGATCGGTCGTCGTCGCGGTCCTCGGGCAGCGCCGGGTTGTAGTCGAGCTGCACCACCGATGCGGCACCTTGGCGATGTGCCGTACCCAGACAGTCCGCACCGGTGTCACCGCCGCCGATGATGACCACGTGTTTACCGGCCGCGGTGACCGGCGAGAGCCCGTCACCTTCGCATTCCTTGTTGGCCGGCACCAGATGCTCCATGGCCAGATGTACGCCGGCCAGGTCGCGTCCGGGGACAGGGTTGTCGCGTGCCTCCATCGCACCGATGGCCAAGACCACCGCGTCGTGCTTCGCCTGCAGATCGGCGACAGACAGATCAACACCCACATCACAATTGACGACGAATTCGGTACCTTCGGCTCGCATCTGCGCGACCCGGCGATCGATGTCGGACTTCGGCAGTTTGTACTCCGGGATGCCGTAGCGCAGCAATCCGCCGATCCGATCGTCCCGCTCGTAGACGGTCACGTCGTGACCGGCCCGGGTGAGCTGCTGAGCGGCCGCCAGACCCGCCGGCCCCGACCCCACCACACCGACCGACTTGCCCGATCGCGATGCCGGCGGCTCGGGCCCGATGATCGCCTCCGCCCACGATTCGTAGGCGATGGTCTTCTCGATGCGTTTGATGGTGACGCTGCCGCCGGTGGTGGCCTCCGAGATCGACAACACGCATGCGGCCTCACACGGTGCCGGACACACCAACCCGGTGAACTCGGGAAAATTGTTGGTGGCGTGCAACCTTGCGCTGGCCGCATCCCATCGTCCGCGACGCACCAGATCGTTCCACTCTGGGATCAGATTCCCCAGCGGACAACCGGCAGTGCCGGAGTGACAGAACGGGATCCCGCAGTCCATGCACCGGCGGGCCTGTTCGGACACATCAGTGAGCTCGAGCATCGGGTTGTCGGGATGGGCGTACACGTCGCCCCAGTCCTGCACCCGCTCGGCGACGGGACGGTACTTCGATTCCTTCTTCGGAACCTCCAGAAATCCGCGCGGATCAGCCACGTGCCGCCTCCATGATCGCTGAATCGACGTCGCGGCCTTCGGCTTCGGCCATCCGCGCCGCATCGAGAACCCGTTTGTAGTCGGTCGGCATCACCTTGGTGAAGCCCAGGCATCGCCGCGGCCAGTCGGCCAGCATCGACGCACCGATCGCCGAGCCGGTCAGTTCGGTGTGTCTGGTGATCGTGTCGTGCAGGAACTGTAGGTCGTCGGGATCCGGGCGAAGCAATTCGACCATGGCCATGTTCACCTTGGACTCGTCGAGGTCGTAGACGTATGCAATGCCGCCGGACATACCCGCCGCCAGATTGCGCCCGGTGGGTCCGAGGATCACCACCCGACCGCCCGTCATGTATTCGCAGGCATGGTCACCCACACCCTCGACCACCGCTGTGGCACCCGAATTGCGGACGGAGAACCGTTCGCCGACCCGTCCGCGCAGGTACACCTGACCCGACGTCGCGCCGTACAGGATGGTGTTTCCCGCGATCACCTGGTCTTCGGCGATGAACCACGCGTCGGGATTGGGCCGGACGATGATCTTGCCGCCACACAGCCCCTTGCCGACGTAGTCGTTGGTGTCGCCGGCAAGGCTGATGGTGACGCCCGGCGGCAGGAATGCGCCCAGCGACTGTCCGGCCGAACCGGTCAGGTTCACCGTGATGGTGTCCTCGGCCAGCCCCTCGGCACCGTAGCGGCGGGTCACCGCCGATCCGAGCAGGGTGCCGACTGTGCGGTTGACGTTGCGCACCGGCAGTTCCAGGGTGACCGGGTGGGCGTCCTCGAGCGCTCCTTCGGCGAGCTGGATGAAGGTCTGATCGAGCGCGCGGTCCAGGCCGTGATCCTGGCCGCGCAACCGGCGGGTGGGACCTTTGTCCTCGAACTTGCGGAAGATGGGAGCGAGGTCGAGGCCCTTACTCTTCCAATGCGCGACGGCCTCATCGGTGTGCAGCCGCTGCGACTGCCCAATCGCTTCATCAAGCGTGCGATAACCCAACTGCGCCAGATACTTCCGGACGTCCTCGGCGACGAAGCGGAAGAAGTTGACCAGATGTTCGGCCTGACCGGTGAAACGTGAACGCAACACCGGGTTCTGCGTTGCGACACCTACCGGGCAGGTGTCGAGATGACAGACCCGCATCATGATGCAGCCGGCCACGATCAACGGTGCGGTGGAGAATCCGTACTCTTCGGCACCGAGCAGCGCCGCCATGATGACGTCGCGGCCGGTCCGCAGCGCACCATCACACTGCACGGTGATGCGGTCGCGTAACCCGTTGAGCATCAATGTCTGTTGGGCATCGGCGAGACCGATCTCCCAGGGGGTGCCGGCGTGTTTGAGCGACGTCAGCGGCGACGCGCCGGTGCCTCCGTCGTGACCGGAGATCAGCACCACGTCCGCGTGTGCCTTCGACACACCGGTGGCCACCGTGCCGACTCCGACCGCGCTCACCAGTTTCACGTGGATCCTCGCGTCGGCATTGGCGTTCTTGAGGTCGTGGATGAGCTGGGCGAGATCCTCGATCGAGTAGATGTCATGATGTGGCGGCGGTGAGATGAGTGCAACGCCGGGCGTGGAATGACGGGTCTTGGCAATCCACGGATACACCTTGTAGGCGGGAAGCTGGCCGCCCTCACCGGGTTTCGCGCCTTGGGCCATCTTGATCTGGATGTCGGTGGCGTTGGTCAGATAGTCGCTGGTCACGCCGAAACGACCAGAAGCGACCTGCTTGACCGCACTGCGCCGCTCCGGGTCGTAGAGCCGGTCGACGTCTTCGCCGCCCTCACCGGAGTTGGATCGGCCGCCGATCCGGTTCATCGCGATGGCGATCGTCTCATGCGCCTCGGCCGAGATCGATCCATAGCTCATCGCGCCGGTGTTGAACCGCGTCATGATGGCTTCGGCCGGCTCAACCTCTTCGAGCGGGATAGGGTCGCGGGCACCGAGGTCGAAGTCGAACAGCCCGCGCAGTGTGCCACCTTCGCGGGACAGTTTGTCGACCTCGTCGGAGTACTTCTGGAAGACCTCCGCCTGGCCGGTCTTCGTCGCATGCTGCAGGAGGAAGATCGTCTCGGGGGTGAACAGATGCAGTTCACCCTCGCGGCGGTACTGGTATTCACCACCGACGTCGAGGCGCCGGTACACCTGTTCGGTCGGGTTCTCCGGGAACGCGCGGTGATGCCGCATACGTACTTCTTCGGCGAGTTCGTCGAGGCCCACACCCTCGATGCGCGACACGGTCCGCGTGAAGTACTCCTTGACCACCGCCGACGACAGGCCGACGGCCTCGAAAGCCTGTGCCCCGGTATATGAGCTGATGGTGGAGATACCCATCTTGCTCATCACCTTCAGCACGCCCTTGCCGAGCGCTTCGAGATAGTTGCGGGAAGCCTTCGACGGCGACACACCGATGAGTTCACCCTCGGCGATGAGGTCGTCGATCGTCTCCAACGCGAGGTACGGATTGACTGCGGCGGCACCGAAGCCGATGAGGGTGGCGATGTGGTGGACCTCGCGGGCATCGCCGGATTCGATCACCAGCGCGACCTTCGTGCGCTCCTTGGTGCGCACCAGATGGTGATGCACCGCCGATGTCGCCAGCAGCGACGGGATGGGGGCATGGTCGCGGTCGGTGTGGCGATCGGAGATCACCAATGTGGAGTGCCCCTCGGCGATCGCCTGACTCGCCCGGGTACGCAGATCTTCGAGGCCGGCGGCCAACCCGGCACCGCCGTCGGCGACGTCGTACAGGCTGTGCAGCACCTTCGCCGACAAACCGGGGTTGTCGCCGTCGTCATTGATGTGCACCAGTTTGGCGAGGTCGTCGTTGCCGATCACCGGCCAAGGCAGCAGGATCTGGCGGCATGAGGCCGCGGTCGGGTTCAGCAGATTCTGTTCGGGTCCCATCACCCGTGCCATCGAGGTGACGATCTCCTCGCGGATGGCGTCCAATGGTGGGTTGGTGACCTGCGCGAACAGTTCGACGAAATAGTCGTAGAGCAGCCGGGAACGTTGGGACAACACGGCGACGGGGGTGTCGGTACCCATCGAACCGAGCGGCTCGTAGCCCGACGCGGCCATCGGTGTGAGCAGGACACGGAGATCTTCTTCGGTGTACCCGAACGACAGTTGCCGGCGGACCACGGTGTCGTGGTTGGGTTTGTACACCGGTCGCGCCGGCAGCGTTGCGATGTCGAGAAGTCCGGCGTGCAGCCACTCGTCGTAGGGTTCGGCGTCGATGAGGTCGGCCTTGATCTCCTCGTCGGGGACGATCCGGCCCTGCCGGGTGTCGACCAGAAACATCCGGCCGGGTTCGAGTCGCCCCTTGGCGATCACGTCGTCGACCGGGACGTCGAGGACGCCGGCCTCCGATGCCAAGATGACGCGGCCGTCGCGGGTCTGCCACCAGCGTCCGGGGCGCAGTCCGTTTCGGTCGAGGACGGCGCCCACCACCGCGCCGTCGGTGAAGGTGACACACGCGGGACCGTCCCATGCCTCCATCATCGAGGCGTTGAACTGCAGGAACGCGCGGCGCTT
This sequence comes from Gordonia sp. NPDC062954, assembly GCF_044543825.1. Lineage (NCBI taxonomy): Bacteria > Bacillati > Actinomycetota > Actinomycetes > Mycobacteriales > Gordoniaceae > Gordonia > Gordonia sp. NPDC062954. The sequence continues at coordinate 102,743 of NZ_JBITWL010000001.1, forward strand.
GGACTCCATGTGGGGCACGTTCTCCCATGCCTCGGGCACCATCAACATCACCGCGTGATGCACGCTGCGACCGCCGAGGTGTAGCAGTTCGAGTACCTCGTCGAGGGACGCCGAGTCCGACGCCTCCGGTGTGCAGATCGGGAATGCCCGCTTCAGGTCTCCGGGGATGAGGTCGGTCTCGAGCAGCGCCTCGCGCGCCCGCATTCGGTTGCGATTACCGCGCACGGTGTTGATCTCACCGTTGTGGGCAACGAACCGGAACGGGTGGGCCAGCGGCCACGAGGGAAAGGTGTTGGTGGAGAAGCGCGAGTGCACGATCGCGATGGCGCTGTGGCAGCGATCGTCGCGTAGGTCGTCGTAGTACAGCGGCAGCTGCATCGTGGTGAGCATGCCCTTGTAGACCATGGTCCGACTCGACAGCGACGGGAAGTACAGCCCGGTCCCGGCTTCGTCGATCTCGGCGGTGACACGTTCGGCCTGTTTGCGGAAGGGGTAGATGAAGCGGTCGAGTTCGAGGCCGCCAATGCGGCCGGCGCCGGCGGCGGGCTCGACGGTGACGAACAGCTGCATCATGTAGGGCATGCAGCCCAGTGCGGTTTCACCGATGTCGGCGCCGTCCGGGTCGACGGGCAGGTCGCGCCAACCGAGGATCGTGATGCCCTCGTCGGCGGCGAGTCCGGTCACCCGCTCGATCGCGCGTTCCCGCAACGCCGGGTCGACCGGCAGGAAGCAATTCCCGGCGGCGTAGGTGTTGTCGCCGGCGGCGGTGGGTGCGGGCAGGTCGAAGTCGACCACTGCCCGCAGCAACTCGTCTGGCAGCTGGATGAGGATGCCCGCACCGTCGCCCGAGTTGACCTCCGCGCCGGCAGCGCCGCGATGCTCGAGATTCTCAAGGGCGAGCAACCCGTCGGCGACGATCGAATGGGACCGACGGCCGTACACGTCGGTCACCATGGCAACGCCACAGGAATCGACTTCTGCTGCGGGGTCATACAACCCCTGTTTGGCCGGCAGCGCAGAAAACAACATCTCGAACCTCCACTCGACTCGTGACGAATCGCAATGCTCGATTGTCTTCAGGGACAACGCTGGCCCGTGGAGCAACATCGGCGACCGAGTCGGATGGGCTGATCCGGGACGCCGTGAAAAACCACTCTATCCGACCGAAACCAGCGGTGCCGATTTCCGCGCTGTGATCGATGCCGGATCGTCGTCCGGACGTGTGCCGGGCGGGCTGCTACTTGGCGTCGGTGTCGTCGGCGGTGTTGGCGGCGTCGTCCGAGGTTCCCTCGACGACATCCGGGGTTCCGTCGGCGTCGTCGGGGGTTCCGTCGGCGTCGTCGGGGGTTCCGTCGGCGTCGTCGGGGGTTCCCTCGGCATCCTCGGGGGTTCCGTCGGCGTCCTCGGGGGTTCCCTCGGCGTCCTCGGGGGTTCCGTCGGCGTCGTCGGGGGCTCCCTCGGCCTGCTCGGCGGTGTCGCGGTCGGACTCGAGGACCCACGCGTCGCTGCTGCTCGACGACGTGATCGGTTCACCTTCCGCGTCCCGTGGGGTGTGCCGGGCGATCGCGGCAGCCAGCGCGTCCTGCGCAGAGCTCGGTTGTCGGTCGGCGGCGCGCGCTTGTTCGTCGACCTCATGATCGGGGCCGTCGGCGCGGTCATCGATGTAGCCGACCGCACCCATCGCCTCGAGTTCCTCGGCGCGGTCGGCGTGGTAGATCTCGAGCCCCTGCTCGCGACCCTTCGGCGCGACCAGGAAGTAGGCGGCCGCACAGGCGAACACCAGCACGGCGGTGAACACGTTGATGCGGGTGCCGAAGATATGGGTCGCGGGGTCCGAGCGCATCAGTTCGATGCCGAATCGGCCAACGCAGTAGCCCGCTACGTACAACGCGAACAGGCGCCCGTGGCCGATCCGGAACCTCCGGTCCACGGCGACGAGCACGATCACCACCGCGACGTTCCACAGCAATTCGTAGAGGAACGTCGGGTGCACCACTGCGACGACGGTCCCGTTCGACGTGCCCGAGATCAGGCCGGGGTCGGCGAAGCCGTTGGCGTCGACCCGCTCGTAGATCTCCAGTCCCCACGGCACGGTGGTCTCGCGGCCGTACAGTTCCTGGTTGAAGTAGTTGCCGAGTCGACCGATGGCTTGGGCCAGCAGGATCGCCGGGGCCAGTGCGTCGCCGAACGGCGGCAATTTGATGCCGTGGTGGCGCGCGCCGATCCAGGCCCCCAGCGCACCGAGCAGGACCGCACCCCAAATGCCGAGTCCGCCGTCCCAGATCTTGAGGGCGTCGATCGGGTCCTTGGGCCCGTCCCCGAAGTAGGTCTGCCAGTCGGTGGCGACGTGATAGAGCCGTCCGCCGATCAGGCCGAACGGCACCGCCCAGATCGCGACGTCGAGGACCTCACCATCCTGGCCGCCGCGGGCGATCCAACGCCGGTTGCCCCACCACACGGCGACGATGATCCCGACGATGATGCACAACGCGTACGCCCGGATCGGCACCGGACCGAGATGCCAGACACCCTCAGGAGGGCTCGGGATGTAGGCCAGGATCGTCGATGTCGGATGCGTCGATCCGGTGATCGTCGTCGGCCCAGCGAGGAGTGTCGGCACCGTCACGCTGCCACCCTAGCCGACCCGTGGTCGGCCCAGATCAGGGTGCCGTCGAGACCGGGGAACGCACCCCGTCGGCCAATTCGGAGACAAGAGATGCGAGGGCGTCGACACCTGTCTTCGCCGCGCTGACCAACGCCGACCCGACGATCACGCCGTCCGCGTAGCCCGCAATCTGCGCCGCCTGCACCCCGCTGCGCACACCGAGACCCACGCCGATCGGGATGTCGGAGTGGGTGCGAACCCGCGCGCACAGTTCCGGTGCCGCGTCGGACACGGCGTCGCGCGCCCCCGTGACACCCATCGTGGACGCGGCGTAGATGAATCCGCGCGAGGCGTCGACCGTCATGGCCAGGCGCTCGGCCGTCGAGGACGGGGCGACCAGATAGATCCGGTCGAGGTCGTGCTCATCGGAGGCGGCATGCCATTCGGCGCCCTCTTCGGGAATGAGGTTCGGGGTGATCATTCCGGCCCCACCGGCCGCAGCCAGGTCGCGCGCGAACCGATCCACCCCGTACTGCAGAACTGGATTCCAGTAGCTCATCACCACGGCCTGCCCACCGGCATCGGCAATGGCCTGCACGGCGGTGAACACGTCTCGGACGCGGACCCCGCTGCTCAGGGCGGTGTCGGCAGCCTCTTGGATGGTCGGTCCGTCCATCACCGGGTCGGAGTACGGGACGCCGACCTCGATGATGTCGCAGCCGGCGGCCACCATCGTGCGGAAGGACTCCAGCGACGTCTCCACGGTGGGATAACCAACCGGAAGATAGCCGATCAGGGCGCCGCGGCCTTCGTCACGGCACCTCGCGAAAGTGGCGCCGAGCCGGGACGGAGCGGTGTGTCGGATCGTGGCGGTCATACCGTCTCCCCCGTCTGTTCGCCGCCCGCGGACGCCTCGTCCTGTGACGGCGGTTTGTCGAACAGCTCGAACCAGCGGGCAGCCGTGTCGACGTCCTTGTCTCCGCGACCGGACAGACTCACCACGATGATCGCGCCGTCACCGAGCTCACGGCCCAGCTTCAGCGCACCGGCCACCGCGTGCGCGGACTCGATCGCGGGGATGATCCCCTCCCGACGACTCAACAGGGCCAACGCATCCATCGCTTCGGCATCGGTGATCGGCCGGTACGTGGCCCGCCCGATGTCTTTGAGGTAGGCGTGCTCGGGTCCGACCCCGGGATAGTCGAGTCCGGCCGAGATCGAGTGCGACTCGGTGGTCTGCCCGTCTTCGTCCTGCAACAGATAGGAGTACGCGCCCTGAAACGCGCCCGGGGTGCCGCCGGTGAACGTGGCCGCATGCCGACCGGTCTCGACGCCGTCGCCGGCCGCTTCGAACCCCACCAGGCGGACGTCGGTGTCGTCGACGAACGGGTGGAAGATGCCGATGGCGTTGGACCCGCCACCGACACAAGCGGTCACCGCGTCGGGGAGCCGCCCGGCCTGCTCCAGGATCTGTGCGCGTGCCTCCAACCCGACCACCCGCTGCAGATCGCGCACCATCATCGGGAACGGGTGCGGGCCGGCGGCGGTGCCGAAGCAGTAATAGGTGTTGTGCGCGTTGGTGACCCAGTCACGCATGGCCTCGTTGATGGCGTCCTTGAGGGTCGCCGAGCCGTTGTCCACCGCGATCACGTCCGCGCCGAGCAGCCGCATCCGCGCCACGTTCAGGGCCTGCCGGTCGGTGTCCACGCGGCCCATGTAGACCACGCACTCCAGGCCGAGCAGTGCACACGCGGTCGCCGTCGCCACCCCGTGCTGTCCGGCACCGGTTTCGGCGATGACCCGGGTCTTGCCCATCCGCTGCGCGAGCAGCGCCTGACCCAGCACGTTGTTGATCTTGTGGGATCCGGTGTGGTTGAGGTCTTCGCGCTTGAGGAAGATCCGCGCCCCACCGGCCGCCTCACGCAGCCGCTTCGCCTCGTACATCGGAGACGGCCGTCCGGTGTAGTCACGCTGTAACCGGTCGAGTTCGGCGAGAAAGTCGTCGTCGGACCGGACCTTCTCGTAGGTGGTGGTGACCTCGTCGATCACCGCCATCAGGGCTTCGGGTACATGACGGCCGCCGTACACACCGAAATGCCCGCCCTGATCGGGTTCGATGGAGGTGCGCGATGCCAAGCCGGCGCTCGCTGTCGGATACCTGACGTCTGAGCTGTGGGTGTTGGCGGTCACTGTTCTCTCGTCGTACTGGCAGGGGTGGGAAGCAAGGGTTTCGCCGGGACCGAACCGCCGGTCAGCGAACCGGTTTCGGGCAGGACGGATGCGTACCGGCGGTAACCAACTCCGAGACGGCGGCCCGCGGATCACCACTGGTGACGAGTCCCTCGCCGACCAGCACGGCGTCCGCGCCGGCACCGGCGTAGGCGAGCAGGTCTGCCGTGCCGCGTACACCCGACTCCGCTATCCGGATCACCTGGGTGGGCAAGCCGGGGGCGATCCTGGCGAAACTGTCGCGATCGACCTCGAGGGTCTTGAGATTGCGGGCGTTGACGCCGACCACCGATGCTCCGGCCTCCAGCGCGCGGTCGGCCTCTTCTTCGGTGTGCACCTCCACCAGAGCGGTCATGCCCAGACTCTCGGTGCGGTCCAGCAGTGCGGCGAGAACATTCTGTTCCAAGGCCGCCACGATCAGCAGGATCACATCGGCGCCGTGCGCGCGGGCCTCGTGAATCTGGTAGGGCCCGACGATGAAGTCCTTGCGCAACACCGGGATGTTCACCGCGGCGCGCACACTGTCGAGGTCGGCCAGCGACCCGCGGAAGCGCCGTTCCTCGGTGAGCACGCTGATGATGCGCGCACCACCGGCTTCATAGGCGCTCGCGAGATCCGCCGGATCACCGATGGCGGCCAGATCACCCTTCGATGGGCTGGCCCGCTTGACCTCGGCGATCACGCCGATGCCGGGCTGACGCAATGCGGCCATCGCGTCCTTGGCTTCTGGAGCCTTGGCCGAGGCCGCCTTGATCGCGGCATAGTCGATGACGGCCTCGCGTGCGGCCACGTCGGCTCGCACTCCTTCGATGATGGAGTCGAGGACAGTTGGCGTACTCACGCGGGTGGCCCCCTTTCGGTGTTCGTGTGCTCTCAGCGTAAACCGGTGCCGGATCTGCGTTGTGCCCGGGTTGGCCGATCAGCCGCGGTCGGATCATCGGTTGTCGGGCTCGTCGGATCGACCGTCCGATGGCGCCTGTGGCGGGTCCGCGCGGGGCCCGGCCTCGGGACCGGTGGCCGAGGTGTCGCCGTCGACGTCGGTGGGGTCGATCCCGGTGTCCAACGCGTCCCACATCATGCGTTCGTTCGCGGGCGGTGCGTCGTTACCTCCCGCAGGGTCGTCGGCACGCGCGGGGCGGCTCGCGGGCGCCACACCACCGTCCTGGCCGTCCGGCTGGTGTCGGCGCTGCTCGTGCTCGGCGAAGATCTGGCGTTCCAACTCTTCCCGACGCGCGCCCGGCGTCTGGTACTTCGATGACATGCCCGACGCCCCGCCGGCAACCCGCAGCAGCAGGACCCCGGCCAGCACCGAGCACAACGACCCCACCAGAACGACAGCCGCAGCCCAGTCGACAGTGGTGATGAGCAGCACCTGAAAGCGCCCGGGGATGTCGGCGGCGCTCGCGGCGTAGTCGGAATCGGCGCCGCCGGTGATCAGGGAGAGCGCCGGTACCGCCGAGAGCACTCCGGCCGCCGCCACAAGGATCGCGATCACGCGCAATCCCCAACCACGCAGCGAGAAGGCGGCCAGGATAGCCGCCAACAAGACCAGCGCGAGCGGGGTCAGCCAGGGACTCCAGTCCGAGCCTTTGACCTCGAATGTCCGCGGCGGCGCCAACCCGTCGGAGGCGAGCACCCGACACCACACCAGCCGCGACGCCGACCACAGCGCGAGCGCCGACACCGCCAGCAGAACGGCGGCCAGCACCTGGCGCCGACGCAGATACGCCTTGGTCGACTCGGCCGGATCGAGACGCGAGGGCGCCGAGCCCGACGGCGTCCGCCCGGCGGATTCGGCCGGCTCCGGGGTGCTCATTCTGACGCCTTCCCGGTGCCGGACCCGACCCGCTCCATCGTCGCGGCCGCCGCCACCGCATTGAGGACCGCGGTGGCCTTGTTGCGCGCCTCGTTGTATTCGTATTCGGGTTCGCTGTCAGCGACCACACCGCCGCCGGCCTGCACGAAGGCCCGACCGTCGGCCATCAGGGCGGTACGGATCGCGATGGCCGTGTCCGCGTCGCCGGCAAAGTCGAGATAGCCGACGATGCCGCCATACAGTCCGCGGCGCGTCAGTTCGTGCTCATCGATCAGTTCCATCGCGCGCACCTTGGGCGCCCCGGTGAGTGTGCCCGCCGGAAAGCATGCGGTGACCGCGTCGAGCGCATGCTGATCGTCGCGCAGTTCGCCCGAGACCGTGGACACCAGGTGCATGACGTGGCTGTAGCGCTCGACGTGACGGTAGTCGCCGACCTTGACGGTGCCCGGGCGGCAGACCCGGCCGAGGTCGTTGCGCCCGAGGTCGACGAGCATGAGGTGTTCGGCGTTCTCCTTCTCGTCCTCCACGAGTCCCTTGGCGAGCAGGTGGTCCTCTTCCTCGGTGGCACCCCGCCACCGGGTGCCGGCGATCGGGTGGGTGGTGGCGACGCGGTCCTGCACCGTCACCAACGCTTCCGGGCTGCTGCCGACGATGGTGAACGGCCCTCCGCCCACGGGTCCGCTGCCGAGCGCACCGGGCATGCGCAGTAAATACATGTAGGGACTCGGATTCGATGCCCGCAACACCCGGTAGACGTCGATCGGGTCGGCGTCGGTGGCCATCTCGAAGCGCTGGGACGGCACGATCTGGAAGGCTTCGCCTGCCTCGATCTCGCCGACCAGGTCGGTGACGATCTCGCTGTACTCCGCGAGGGTGCGCTGCGCCGAGTACTCCGGGGTGGGCCGATCGTAGTGCGACACGGTCGACGGAGCCGGCGCGGCGAGTGCCTCGGTCATCCGGTCGAGCCGGGCGACCGCGTCGACGTAGGCCTCGTGGACCCGGTCGTCGGACCCGTCCCAGTTCACCGCGTTGGCGATCAGGGTGATGGTGCCCTCGTGGTGATCGACTGCGGCGAGGTCGGTGGCCAGCAGCATCATCATGTCCGGTAGGCCGAGATCGTCGACGGTGGTCTCGGGGAGGCGCTCGAGTCGTCGCACCATGTCGTAGGCGAAGAATCCGACGAAGCCGCCGGTGAGCGGTGGCATGTCCGGGAACCGGTCGGTGGCCAGCAGTCGCAGCGACTCGGCGAGCACCGCCAGCGGATCGCCACCGTCAGGCGCGCCGTTGGGCACTTCGCCCCACCAGCGCGCTTCGCCATCGACGACGGTGAGCGCGGACGGCGACCGCACCCCGATGAACGACCACCGCGACCACGAGCGGCCGTTCTCCGCCGACTCGAGCAGGAAGGTGCCCTCCCGGTCACCGGCGAGTTTGGCATATGCCGACAACGGGGTCTCGGAGTCGGCGAGGACCTTTCGGGTCACCGGCACCACTCGATGATCGGCGGCCAGATCCAGGAACTCGTCGAGGGTGGTGGTCGCGGCGCTCATCCCAGCGGCTCGCCGCCGACGCCCCACTGCTGGCGGGGTACCTCGGTGATGGTCACCCACACCGAGTCGGGGTTCTTCCCGGTCGCCTTGGCATACGCCTCGGTCACCGCCGCGATGGTCTCGCGCTTGACCCGGTCGGACAGGCCCGGGGTCTGCGAGATCTGGATCAGTGGCATGGACGCCGTCACCGCCTTTCTGGTGGAGGACAGGGCTCGTTCATTCTCCCGCGGTGCCGGACTGCCGACCGGCAGGGGTGGGTCAGTCGGTCGACGGCAACAGCGAAGGGGTGTCGAAACAGCTGTGATTGCCGGTGTGGCACGCCGCGCCCACCTGGTCGACGACCAGCAACACGGTGTCGCCGTCACAGTCGAGGCGGACATCGTGCACGTACTGGGTGTGTCCGCTCGTCTCCCCCTTGACCCAGTACTGCCGGCGCGAGCGCGAGTAGTAGGTCGCGCGCCGGGTGGTCAGGGTCTGTTCGAGGGCGGCGTCGTCCATCCACGCCATCATCAGCACGGTGCCGGTGCCACGTTCCTGGGCGATGGCGGCGAACAGCCCATCGTCGTTGCGCTTGAGCTGTGCGGCGAGGTCGGGGTCGAGGGCCATCACCGCACCGTGATTCCCTCGGCGTTCATCGCGGCCTTGACCTCACCGATGCCGAGTTCGCCGAAGTGGAAGACCGACGCCGCCAGTACGGCGTCGGCTCCGGCCTGGACTGCCGGGGCGAAGTCGGCGACAGCGCCGGCACCGCCGCTGGCGATCACCGGGACCTCGACGGCTGCCCGCACCGCGGCCAGCATCCGGAGGTCGAATCCCCGTTTGGTCCCGTCGGCGTCCATGGAGTTGAGCAGGATCTCCCCCACGCCCAGTTCCTGACCGCGTCGCGCCCACTGCACCGCGTCGATCCCGGTCCCGCGCCGGCCACCGTGAGTGGTGACCTCCCAGCCCGACGGTGTGGGCTGTTCCCCGGCCGGGACCGTGCGGGCATCCACCGACAAGACTATGCACTGGGAGCCGTAGCGTCGGCTCATCTCGCCGAGCACCTCCGGCCGGGCGATGGCCGCGGTGTTGACGCTGACCTTGTCGGCACCGGCGCGCAGCATCGCATCCACGTCGTCGACGGTGCGGATGCCGCCGCCAACGGTGAGCGGGATGAAGATCTGGTCGGCGGTGCGCTTGACCACGTCGATCATCGTCGCGCGACCGGAACTCGATGCGGTGACGTCGAGGAAGGTCAGTTCGTCTGCCCCCTCGGTGTCGTACCGGGCGGCGAGCTCCACCGGATCACCCGCATCGCGCAGGTTCTGGAAGTTGACCCCTTTGACCACACGGCCGTCGTCCACGTCCAGGCACGGGATCACACGGATCGCGACAGTCATGAGGCTCCTCCGGTTGTGTCGGGTCGGGCACTGTGCGGCTGCGCGCCCCATTCGTCTCCGACGACCTCGGCGATCACCGCCATCAGTTCGGTGTGCAGGCGCGGCGCCGCGCACACCAGCGACGGCGACGAAGCGGTCCAAGGCGCTCCGCTGAGATCTGTGGCGACCCCACCTGCGGCGCGTACGAGTGCCGCTCCGGCGGCGTTGTCCCACGCGTGCCGGCCGAATGCGATCGCACCGCCGAAGACGCCCGCCGCGGTGTAGGCCATGTCCACGCCGGTGCTGCCGGTCATCCGCAGTCGGGACACCCGTGAGCTGAGCGCGCTCAACACATCGGCGCGACGCGCACCCGGGTAGCGGCCGTGGCCCGCCACGTTGAACGGGCCGTAGGAGACCACCGAAGACGCCAGTTCGGTCGGCTCCAGCGGTGCGACGGGGTGGCCGTCGACGTACAGCGGGCCGTCGACGTGTCCGGCGTAACGACGGCCCAACAACGGTAGCCAGGTCAGCCCGAGCACGGGTTCGCCGTCGACGAGCAACCCGAGCAGTATGCCGGTCAACGGCATCCCGGACGAATAGTTGTAGGTGCCGTCCACCGGGTCCAGCACCCAGACGGCGCCCTCGGTGACCGGCGGTCCACCGAACTCTTCGCCGTGCACCGGGATTGCGGTGCGTTCGGTGAGGTCGGCGGCGATCCGGCGTTCGAGGTCGAGGTCGACCTGGGTGGCGAAGTCCGTCGCCCCCTTCTCGACCGCGCTGGGCGCCCCGAGGCCGTCGACGAAGTACTCGGCCACCGAGTCCAGGATCTCGCCCGCGGTGTGGAGCAGGGCCGTGTGGTCGGTCACGCTGCCATCCATCGCGCTGTCATCCATCACGCCCCGGCGACGGCGGCCAGTGCGTCGGGCAGGGTGAAGCGGCCGGCATAGAGGGCCTTGCCGACGATCGCGCCCTCCACCCCCTGCTCGACGAGACCCGAGATCGCGACGAGGTCGTCGAGTGCGGACACACCACCCGAGGCGACGATGGGTGCGGACGTGGCGGCGGCAACCTCCGCGAGCAGGTCGAGGTTCGGTCCGCCGAGAGTGCCGTCCTTGGAGACGTCGGTGACCACGTAGCGGGCGCAACCGTCGCGGTCGAGTCGGGTCAACACCTCCCAAAGGTCACCCCCGTCGGTGACCCAGCCGCGGCCACGCAACCGATACGACTCGCCGTCCCGGATGACATCGAGACCGACGGCGATGCGGTCGCCGTGGCGGTCGATCGCTCGCGCGCACCAGTCCGGGTTCTCCAGCGCGGCGGTCCCGAGATTCACCCGCGCACACCCGGTGGCCAACGCGGCGTCCAGCGAATCGTCGTCGCGGATACCGCCGGAGAGCTCCACCTTGACGTCGAGCTCGCCGACGACCCCGGCGAGGAGCTCACGATTGTTACCCCGGCCGAAGGCCGCGTCGAGGTCGACCAGGTGGATCCACTCGGCTCCGTCGGTCTGCCAGGCCAGTGCCGCGTCTCGTGGCGACCCGTACGACGTCTCGGTGCCTGCGGCACCCTGGACGAGGCGGACGGCCTGACCGTCGGCGACGTCGACGGCCGGGAGGAGTTCAAGGGTCTTACCCATCGGTGGCGGAGTTCCTGTCTGTCGGTTCGGTGCGGCCCGGGTTCGGGTTGGGCGGTATCTGGGGCGAGGTGGGCGGCGCCTGAGGCGGTCGGGCGGTGGGCTGTTCGGTGGCCGCGCGCGCCGCAAGGATCTCGCGTTCGGCCGTGGCGATGATCCGGCGAGACACCGTACCGATCGCCGCGATCATCGCCAACACGGCGATCAGCGCGACGACCAGGCCGGCGACGGGTGACCACTGCGCGATGAGCAGGATGATCGGGATCGACACCAGCAGCACCAGCACCCCGGCACCCAGGGAGTACAGCACCATCTTGCCGAAGGAGAAGTGCGTGTCGTGAAGGCTCATCGGAGCGATTGCACCCAATTGCGGAGCAGATGGGCCCCGGCGTCTCCAGATTTCTCGGGATGGAACTGTGTGGCTGCGAGCGCACCGTTCTCGACTGCGGCGAGGAAACGGCCGCCGTGGTGGGCCCAGGTCAGTTTCGGCGCAGCCAACGGGGTGCCCTCGTTGTCCATCTCCCAGCTCTGTGCGGCGTAGGAATGCACGAAGTAGAAGCGGGCGTCGTCGTCGAGGCCGTCGAACAGCAGCGAGTCGGCCGGGGCGTCGACGGTGTTCCAGCCCATATGGGGCAGCACCGGGGCGGGCAGTCGGCTGACTGTGCCGGGCCACTCGCCGCAGCCGTCGGCCTCCACCCCGAACTCGACGCCGCGTTCGAACAGGATCTGCATACCCACGCAGATACCCAGAACGGGCCGTCCGCCTGCGAGGCGCTGGTCGATGATCCAGTCGCCCTTGACCTCCACCAGGCCCTCCATGCAGGCGGCGAACGCACCCACACCGGGTACCACCAGGCCATCGCAACCGATGGCGGTGTCGCGGTCGTCGGTGACCGTGACGTCGGCGCCGGCGCGTTCGAGCGCCCGCTGGGCCGACCGCAGATTGCCCGAGCCGTAGTCGAGGATCGTCACCGCGGGGGCGCCGGCCATCACAGCGCTCCCTTCGTCGACGGCACACCCGTAACGCGGGAGTCGTACTCGGTGGCCGCGCGTAACGCGCGGGCGACCGCCTTGAACTCGGCCTCGGTGATGTGATGCTGATCGCGTCCGTAGAGCACACGGACGTGCAGTGCAATCCGTGCGTTGAGCGCGATCGACTCGAAGACGTGGCGGTTGATGACCGTCGAATACGGCACGCCCGGGTAGCCGCCGATCACCGCGGTCAGCAGGTGATCGGGTTCGCCGGTGTGCACGCAGTACGGCCGGCCGGAGACGTCGACGACGGCGTGCGCAAGCGTCTCGTCCATCGGGATGAAGCAGTCACCGAAGCGGCGGATGCCCTTCTTGTCCCCCAGCGCCTCCCCCAGAGCCTGCCCCAGCACGATGGCGGTGTCCTCGATGGTGTGGTGACCCTCCACCTCGACGTCGCCGGTGGCCTCGACAGTCAGGTCGAAGCTGCCGTGCTGACCGAAGGCGGTCAGCATGTGGTCGAAGAACGCGATCCCGGTCGACACGTTGGTGATGCCGGTGCCATCGAGGTTGAGCTCGACGACGATCGACGACTCCTTGGTGGCGCGTTCGACGCGCGCGATCCGCGGTGCGGGCGTGGTGGTCACTCGGTTCTCTCCAGGTCGGTGGCTGCCAGGGTGCGGCTGACGGCGAGAAACGCGTCGTTCTCGGCTGCCAGTCCGATGGTGACACGCAGGTGTCCGGCGATGCCGACGTCGCGGATCAACACGCCGTCGTCCAGGTAACGCTGCCAGCTCGCCGGGGCATCCCGGAACGGGCCGAACAGCAAGAAGTTCGCGTCGGAGTCGATCACCCGGTACCCGGCCGCCTCGAGTTCGGCCGCGACCCGCTTGCGTTCGGCGATGATCGCCGCGACACCGGCGAGGGTGTCGTCGCGGTGGCGGAGCGCGGCGCGCGCGGCTGCCTGGGTGAGCACCGACAAGTGATATGGGAGCCGCACCAACTGCAACGCGTCGACGATGGCCGGCGACGCCGCGAGGTAGCCCAGACGTCCGCCGGCGAAGGCGAACGCCTTGCTCATCGTGCGGCTGACGACCACCTTGGTCGGGTACTCGTCGATCAACGCCACGGCACTGGGTTGTTCGGAGAATTCGCCGTAGGCCTCGTCGACGACGACGATGCCGGGCGCCACCCCGACGATGGCGCGCAGTTGGTCGTTGTCGAGCGATCCCCCGGTGGGGTTGTTCGGCGAGGTCACGAAGACGACGTCGGGGCGCCGATTGGTCACCTCGGCGACCGCGTAGTCGACGTCGAGCGAGAAATCGGACGCGCGCACCGCGTGCAGCCAGGTGGTGTCGGTGCCGTCGGAGATGATCGGGTGCATCGAGTAGGAAGGGACGAACCCGAGTGCGCTGCGGCCCGGCCCGGCGAAGGCCTGCAACAGCTGCTGCAGGATTTCGTTGGAACCGTTTGCCGCCCAGAGATTCTCGGTGGTGAGCGCAACCCCGGTCGCCTCCGTGAGGTACTGAGCCAGGTCGGCGCGCAACGCGACGGCGTCACGGTCGGGGTAGCGGTGCAGTTCCGCGGCCGCCGTGCGTACCGATTCGGCGACGTCGGCGATCAGGGCGTCCGACGGCGGGTGCGGGTTCTCATTGGTGTTGAGCACCACGGACACCTTGAGTTGCGGTGCGCCGTAGGGGCTCTTGCCGCGCAGATTGTCGCGCAACGGCAGGTCGTCGATGGTCACGCCGAGCCCGGGAACCACCGTCTGCGGAGTGCTCACGCCTGCCCTCCGACGAATCGCTGCTTGATCGCATCACCGTGCCCGGGAAGATCTTCCGCATCGGCCAGGGTCACGACGTGGTCGGCGACATCGCGCAGCGCAGCTTCGTCGTAGTCGATGACGTGCACGCCTTTGAGGAAGGTCTGCACCGACAGCCCGGAGGCGAATCGAGCCGAGCCCGACGTCGGCAGAACGTGATTGGACCCGGCACAGTAGTCGCCGAGGCTCACCGGAGCGTAGGGCCCGACGAAGATCGCGCCCGCGTTGTGCACCCGGTCGGCGACTGCGGCGGCCTCACGGGTCTGGATCTCGAGGTGTTCGGCAGCATAGGCGTCGACCACGGCGAGGCCCGACTCGAGGTCGTCAACGAGCACGATGCCGGACTGCTTGCCCGACAGCGCGGTGGTGACCCGTTCCCGGTGCTTGGTCGCGGCCACCTGCGCATCGAGCGCCTCGTCAACGGCGTCGGCGAGTTCGGCACTGTCGGTGACGAGCACCGAGGCCGCGAGCACATCGTGCTCGGCCTGACTGATCAGATCGGAGGCGAGGATGCCCGGATCGGCGCTGTCGTCGGCGAGGATCGCGATCTCGGTGGGTCCTGCCTCCGAGTCGATGCCGACCACACCTCGGCAGAGCCGCTTGGCGGCGGTGACATAGATGTTGCCCGGACCGGTGATGAGGTCGACCGGGTCGAGAACCGAGCGCGGGTCGTCGGCCGCATCGGTGTCGATGCCGCCATAGGTGAGCAGTGCGACACCCTGCGCACCACCGACCGCCCACACCTCGTCGACGCCGAGCAACGCGCACGCGGCGAGGATCGTCGGATGCGGCCAGCCACCGAACTCCTTCTGCGGCGGCGAGGCGATGACGAGCGAACCCACCCCCGCTTCTTGTGCGGGGACGACGTTCATGATCACCGACGACGGGTACACGGCGTTTCCGCCGGGCACATAGAGCCCGACCCGACGGACCGGAATCCACTTCTCGCTGACCACACCCCCGTCGACGACCTGTGTGCGCGTGGTCTCACGGCGTTGATCGGCGTGCACCATCCGGGCGCGGCCGATCGACTCGCGCAGCGCGTCGGCGACCGCCGGATCGAGCCGGTCGAGGGCGTCGGCGACAACGGCCGCGGGCACCCGCACCGACGTCGGACGCACACCGTCGAACTTCTCGCCGAAGCCGAGCGCCGCGTCGGCGCCCTGCTCAGAGACCGCGTGCACCACCGGCGCCACCGTATCGAGGACGGCGTTGACATCGGTGCCCCCGCGCGGCAGCGCACGTCGCAGCTCGGCGAGCGTGGGCGCGGTGCCGCGCAGGTCGGTTCGGGCGAGCATGATCATCTCCTGTTGTGCTGGGATTTCCCGTCCAGGATATGGGGTGACGCCACCCGGTTTCGAATCCGGTCGGTGGCGCCAACGCAAACGCGCAGCCGCCGAGTTCCCGCGCATGTCGCGAGGTGCGCCCGAACGCGATGGCGGCGCGGATGATCCGGTCAGTTCACCGGCGTCGGCGCGGCGATGTCGAGCCCGAGATCGAGTGCGGTCACCGAATGCGTGAGTGCACCGACCGCCAGGTAGTCCACACCGGTGCGGGCGTAGTCGGCGGCCATGTCCAGCGTCAGGCCACCGGAGCTCTCCAGTTTGGTCTGCGGCGAACGCGTGTTGCGTCGCTGCACGGCCATCTGCGTCTCCCAGAGAGCGAAGTTGTCGAGCAGAACCAACTGCGGTTCGAGTGCCAACACCTCGTCGAGCTGGGCCAACGAGTCGACCTCGACCTCGACGGGGAGGCCCGGCGCGGCCGCCCGGACCGCGGACAGGGCCGCGCTGACCGATCCGGCCGCGGCGACGTGGTTGTCCTTGATGAGTGCCGCATCGCCGAGCCCCATGCGGTGGTTGACTCCCCCGCCCGAGCGGACCGCGTACTTCTGCAGGTGCCGAAGCCCCGGCAGGGTCTTGCGCGAGTCGCGGACCTGCGCTGCGGTGCCGTCAACAGCCGCCACCCACCGGGCAGTGGCGGTCGCGATTCCCGACAGGTGGCAGATGATGTTGAGCGCAGTCCGTTCCGCGGTGAGCAACGAACCAGTGGGTGCATGTACGCCGAGCACCACCTCACCGGGCCCGACGTGCGTACCGTCCACGACTGCCGAGGTGACCTCATAGGCACCGGCACCGATGACCTCATCGAAGACGGCCAGCACCACCGGAAGCCCCGCGATGACACCGGCGCCACGGCTCGCGATGGCGGCATCGGTCATCGCGTCGGCGGGCACGGTCGCCGCAGTCGTCACATCCGGCCCGTGACGCAGGTCCTCGTCGAGGGCCGTCCGGATCAGCGTGCGGACCTCGTCGGTGATCTCCAGACCGAGTTCATCGACGGCACCGAGTTGTCCGACGAATCCCTCACTCACCGGAACCCGGATTTCCGATGGCGATCATCCGTTCCACGCTCTTACGCGCTCGCTCGGCCACATCGTCGGCGACGAACACCTCGTCGCGCCCCTCGCGCAGTGACCGCAGTAGCGCGGCGGGCGTGATCATCTTCATGTACGGGCAGGATGCGCGGTCGTTGACGGCCTGGAAGTCCACCCCCGGCGCCGCCTTGCGCAGCTGGTGCAGCATGCCGATCTCGGTCGCCACCAGCACCTGCTTTGCGCCGGTTTCGCGAGCAGCGTCCAGCATGCCGCCGGTGGACAGGATCTTGACCTTGTCGGCGGGCACCGCACCTTCGCCGGCGAGGTACAGGGCCGAAGTGGCGCAACCGCATTCGGGATGGATGAACAGGTCGGCGTCCGGATGACTGCCGGCCTGGTCGGCCAGTTCGTCACCGTTGATGCCCGCGTGCACGTGGCATTCACCGGCCCAGATGTGGATGTTGTCGCGCCCGGTCACGCGCTTGACGTGCGCGCCGAGGAACTGATCTGGCAGGAACAGCACCTCGCGGTCGGGATCGATCGACGCGACCACGTCGACGGCATTGGACGAGGTGCAGCAGATGTCGGTGAGCCCCTTCACCTCGGCGGTCGTGTTGACGTAGGAGACGACGACGGCGTCGGGGTGCTCGGCCTTCCACTCGCGCAACTCGTCGGCGGTGATCGAGTCGGCCAGCGAACATCCGGCGCGCTCGTCGGGGATCAGCACCCGCTTGCGGGGGCTGAGGATCTTGGCGGTCTCGGCCATGAAGTGCACACCGCAGAAGATGATCTCGTCGGCGTCGACCTCGGCGGCGATGCGAGACAGCGCCAACGAGTCGCCCACGTGGTCGGCGACGTCCTGGATCGCCGGCAGTTGATAGTTGTGCGCCAGCAGCGTCGCATTGCGCGCTCGGGCGAGACGGCGCACCTCGTCGGCCCATTCCGGTGTGGGCTCCACTCCGGTGTATCCGCCCGGACCGTCGGTCCAGTGCGCATCGGGCAGCCCCACGGTCTGCGTCTCGACCATGACGGGGCGGTCGCTGGTGATGCTCATCTGACACTCCTCACACGTGCGGGTCCCGGGTGGCTGCTCCCGGCACCAGAGTTTTCGACTGATGATCGAAAACGCTGCCCATGGTAACACCGGTCACAGCTGCGGCATTCCCGTGCACGATTCGAGTAGTCGACTACGCGTTTGCTTCGCACGAGCGAAACCTAGCGTCGGGGATGTACCACTCGTCCGCCCAGGTCCGGCCGCGATAACCCTGGCCAGGCGGGCCATAAAGAAGATTGCGAGCAGCGTGATGACCGTTTCCCCGTACGACGACGCACTGTCCACTCCGCCGCGCACCACCCTGCCGCCACGGACATCGAGTCCCGCGGATCGCCGCGCCGACGCCGCCGTCGCGCGCCGTGAGGCGGCGCTGGCGCGGCTGGCCGCTCGCCGGATGCCGTTGCCCGGACAGCCCGCACCACCGCACGCCCAGCATCGCCCGACGGTACGGCGCCCCCTCGACGACGCACGTGGTCGAGGACATGTGCGGCTGGTCGTCGAGCCGCACGACATCGTCGAGCAGTCGGCTGCCATCCCGGCCGCCACACCCCGCCCGGCCACAGCCGCGCCCGAGGCGGCGCCCCGACGCCGACCGGGGCTGACCGAGCGCGAGATCCAGGTGTTGCGGACCTGGTTGCTCACCGACTCCAAGATCGTGGTCGCCGAGGAACTGTCGATCTCGATCGGCACCGTCAACACCCACCTGACGCGTATCCGCGCCAAATACACCGCGGTGGGACGGACAGCACGAACCAAGGCCTCGCTCGCGGCACGCGCGATCCAGGACGGCATCATCGCTCTCGAAGATCTCTGAGACCCGGATGGTCGGTGCGGGTCGGCGCGACGTCGCCGCCATACAATCGACGCCATGCCGACGCCCCCGCCGAGTGCGCCATCTACCGGCGGGCCGCCCGTCGAAGTCGAGACGCTGACCGCTGTGTTCCAGGTCCGCGACATCGCTGCGGGCACCGAGCCGGCGCTGTGTGTCCTACTCGCCGATGACGGGAACTCGGCTTGGCGCCTGCCCGGCGGCGCCGTGGCGGCCGAGGAACCACTGGACGTCAGCGCACGCCGGGCCGTGGCCGACACGGTGGAGATCACCACTATCGCCCACCTCGAACAGCTCGCCGTGTTCTCCGATCCCGCCCGGGTCCCCGGCATCCGCACGATCGCCTCGACCTACCTGGGCCTGGTGCCCAGCGATGCCCCGACCGAGCTCGCCGTCGACTCGGCGTGGCACGCCGTCGATCACCTCCCTGCCCTGGCCTATGACCACGATCGGATCGTGGACGCCGCGCGCCACCGGCTGGCCGCAAAGCTCTCCTACACCAACATCGCCTTCGCCCTGGCCCCCGCTCGCTTCCCGATGTCACAGCTTTCGGAGATCTACTGCGCCGCTTTGGGTTATCCAGTGGACACCACCAACCTGCTCCGCATCCTGAGCCGCCGCGCCGTGGTGGTGGCCACCGGCACCGTCGGCAAGACCGGACGCACCGGCGGGCGGCCGCCGGCGCTGTATGCGTTCGCCGACGCACAGTTGCGCGTCACCGACGAGTTCGCGACGCTGCGGCCGCCGATGTGACCGGACGTGCGACCACACGTCCCGCTGATCGCCCGCGCACAAGCCTTATCTCGTCACCGACCGCTGGACCGCGTCAGTATCTCGGCGGCTCCGTCGGTGACGGCGATCGTGTGCTCGCTGTGCGAGGTACGGGACCCATCGGCCGACCGGATCGTCCAGCCGTCCGGGTCATAGATGATCCGCGAGGTGGATTGGGCCAGCCACGGTTCGAGCGCCAGGGTGAGTCCGGGCCGCAGCGCCAGCCCTTTGCCTCGACGTCGTCCGATGTTGGGCACATGCGGGTCCTCGTGCATGGTGCGACCGAGGCCGTGGCCGCCGAACTCGGTGTTGACCCGAAAGCCACGCGAGGTGCAGACCTCGCCGATCGCCGCCGAGATGTCGCCGAGCCGATTACCCGGGCGTGCCGCGTCGATTCCGGCTGCCAATGCCAGCTCGGTGGTCTGCACGAGAAACTCATCCTCGTCGCGGGCGGCGCCCACGATCACGGTACGAGCCGAATCGGCCACCCAGCCATCAATCGAGACGGCGATGTCCATACTCAGCACGTCGCCGTCGGCGAGCGCGCAATCATACGGAAGGCCATGCAGCACAGCATCGTTGAGGGATAGGCAGATCACATTGCGAAACGGCCCACGCCCGAAGGACGGCGCATAATCCCAATAGCAGGACACCGCACCACGCCGACGGATGAGCTCGCGGGCCCGCATCTCGAGGTCGAGCAGATTGACCCCGGGAGCCGCCAGACCAGACAGGTCATCGAGCAGGTCCGCGATGAACCCACCGGTGGTTCGCATCGCGGCGATTTCGTCACGCGACTTCAGTTCGATCACAACGCCCTCTCCAAGTCACCCGCCCATGGTCACCCGATGGCGGTCGGTATTTAAATACCACAGTAGAAGAGGTGGTGGTATTTTCATACCGGTGCAGCTCAGCGGCTGGGCCACTAAGGTGAATGCATGGTTCGCGCACCACTGACCCCAGAGCAGATCGCCGCCGGACGCCGGCTCGGCGCGGTGCTGCGGGAATGGCGCGGCCCGCGCACCGTGGCCGAGGTCGCTGAAGGCGCCGGCATCTCACCCGAGACGCTGCGCAAGATCGAGAGTGGGCGGTTGCTGACCCCGTCGTTCGCCACCGTCGTCGCACTGGGCCGTTCACTCGATGTACCGGTGGAACTGCTCGCCGACGCGGTTGCCGGGGCCGCCCCGATGCCGAGTGCCCGGTCGACCGTCTAACGGGTACTACTTGCCCCTTCGTGACGCCCTCCGCAAGCTCCGGGCTCCTCGGGAACAGTAATCACGCTCGGCCAATGCCCCGCTACTCAGGGAGCGGGTGCCGACAGCGTGTTTTCTGGTATCGAGGGCAGATCTCCGACGCCGAGATCGGCCCGACGAGCCGCGAGCGTGACGCCCAGATACACCAGCGCGGCGGCCAGCGGCGCGCACACGAACAAAACCCAGGGACCGCCCGCACCGCCACGGACCGCACCGTCGAGCCAGAGGTCGGGCACCACGTCGAAGGTCGAGCCGACCGGCAGGGCACGCGGGTCGTCGAAACGCCAGTCCGCCACCCAGGTGCCGACGGCGGCCGCGATGAGCGACCCGATGGTGGTGGCCACCGCGAGCACCCCGAACCCCACCGGCCCGCGCCATGATCGAGCAGTTGTCCACCCGATGATCACCGACACCACGCCGTAACCGAAGAGCAGGAGGGCAAAAGTACCGACAGCCGCGAACTCGGACCCGAATGCGCTGGCCGGTACCACGGCGGAGCCCTCCGACACCACGCGCCCACTGAGCGCCGGGGTCACCGCCGCCCAGAGCGCGCCGAGCACGACTCCGAGTAACATCACCGTCACGGCCACCGCCACGAGCCCGGACACCGACCGGTGGACACCGCGGCGTGCATCCGCACCGCCAGACAGATCGTCGTCGGAGACGACCGGTGCCGGATCGGTCATCGTTGTCCCAGCTCGGTCGAGTCGACCGTCCCGTGCCGCGAACATCGTGCTCCCCAGCCGTCCGGGCGTACCTGCACCACCATGCGCCGGCCGCATTGCCCGCAGAAGCGCGGTGGCTCCAGACCGAGGCGGGCGGCCGCCGGTATCGCGTCGGCCGACTGCAGCTCCAGTTTCAGTCCCGTGTACACACCGAAGCGGCAGGGCTGCGCAAGCGGGCCGGGGACCTCGAGCGTGGAGTGCAACGGTCGGGGCGTTGCACCCGAACCCGGATTCGTCATCGACATGGTCACCTGTTCGAGCCTAGATGCTGTCGTTGAGTGCCTTGATGGGCATCGACAGATCGGTCAGCAGGTCGAGGTCTTCCTCGGCGGGCCGCCCCAGGGTGGTCAGGTAGTTGCCGACGATGACGGCGTTGATGCCGCCCAGGATGCCCTGCTTGGCGCCGAGGTCACCGAGGGTGATCTCGCGTCCGCCCGCGAAACGCAGGATGGTGCGCGGCAGCGCCAGACGGAACGCGGCCACCGACTTCAGCGCCTCGGCCGCCGGGAGCACGTCGAGGTCGCCGAACGGGGTGCCGGGACGCGGGTTGAGGAAGTTCAACGGCACCTCGTCGGGCTCCAACGCCGCCAGGTCGGCGGCGAACTCGGCTCGCTGCTCGAGACTCTCACCCATCCCCAGAATGCCGCCACAACACACCTCCATGCCGGCTTCACGCACCATGCGCAGCGTGTCCCAGCGCTCCTCCCATGAGTGGGTGGTCACCACGTTCGGGAAGTGGCTGCGCGCGGTCTCGAGGTTGTGGTTGTAGCGGTGCACGCCCATGTCCTTGAGCTGATCGACCTGCTCCTGGGTGAGCATGCCCAGGCTGCAGGCGATCTGGATGTCCACCTCGTTGCGGATGGCCTCGATTCCCGCGGCGACCTGGCTGAGGAGCCGCTTGTCCGGGCCCCGCACGGCGGCGACGATGCAGAACTCGGTGGCGCCGGTCTTGGCGGTCTGTTTGGCGGCCTCGACGAGCGATGGGATGTCGATCCAGGCACTACGCACCGGGGAGGTGAACAGACCGGACTGCGAACAGAAGTGGCAGTCCTCCGGGCAACCGCCGGTCTTGAGCGAGATGATCCCCTCCACCTCGACTTCCGGCCCGCACCAGCGCATCCGCACATCGTGCGCGAGCTGCAGCAGTTCGGTGAGTCGATCCTCGGGCAAACGCAGCACCTCGAGCACCTGGGCCTGATCGAGGGCCTGGCCCTTCTCGAGAACCTGTTCACGGGCGACGGCAAGAATGTCGTCGGCGGTCTGCGAATGCGATGTGCCGGGGGCGACGGGGGCCTGGGTCACGGGAGAACTCCTTGTCTGGACTGTTGATCGATGGGCTGGGTTGCTGTCGGCGAGAATCTGGGAGGCTTCGGCGGGCAGAGATTTACAGTGCCGTCGGGGCGACGTGGGGTGCCGCCGGCCGGGTGGGTGCGAGTTCGCGGGCCGTCCATTCCCGGTCGAACCAGGCCGGCGCCCGCCGACGGAACTCCGCCGGGTCGAGGGCACCGGCACCGTCCGGGATGACCCCGACGACAGGGGCTCCGCTCAGTCGGGGCAGGTCGTCGCGGTTGCAGCGCATGGCGAGATCGGGTTCCGTCGGCCAGGAACCGATCACCAGACCCGCGACGCGCAATCCGCGTGCGCGGACGGCGCCGACGGTCAGCTCCGCATGATTGAGGGCCCCGAGTCCGGCCGGGACCACCACCAGAACCGATGCGCCGACATCGGCGCACAGGTCGAGCAGGGTCAGCTCCGGCGCCAAGCGCACCATGACCCCACCGGCGCCCTCGACGAGGGTCACGTCGTGGTTCGCGGCCAGGCGATCGATGGCTGCGCGGGCGACGGCGCGCTCGAGCGGCGGCACACCGGCCAGCCGCGCGGCGGTCTCCGGCGCGAGGGGATCCGGATAGCGGGCACACTCGGCGGTGCCCAGCGGCCCGACGAGGTCCTCGATCACAGCCAGATCGCCGGGTTGTCCGGGCATGACGCCGGTCTGCGCGGGTTTGCACACCGCAGGGTTCACACCCGCCGCGCGGGCGGCGGCCACCAGCGCAGCGGTCACGATCGTCTTGCCGACGTCCGTCGAGGTGCCCGCAACCGCCAGCACGTTCTCCGACGCCGCGGTCATCGGGCACCCACCGTGCGCAAGGCATCGAGCACGATGCGCGCGACCCGGTCGATCGTCACGTCGTCGAGATCGGCACGCACTGTCAGCCGCAACCGCGAGGTCCCGGCGGGCACCGACGGCGGACGGAAACACCCGACGAGCACACCTCGGTCGCGGCACGCAGCAGCCGCGGCCACCGCGGCGTGCGGATCCCCGACGATCAGCGAGACGACGGCAGCAGCGGGCGCCGGGGCCTCGATGGCGTCGGCCAGTCGAGCCGCGTTCTCACGCAGTCGGTCCGGCATGGCGGGATCGGCACGTAGCAGCCGCAGCGCGGTGTGGGCCGAGCCCACCGCGGCCGGATTGAGGCCGGTGTCGAAGATGAACGTCCGCGCGCGATCGACGAGATGCGATCGCAACAACTCGGGTCCGAGCACGACTCCGCCCTGGGCACCCAACGACTTGGACAGCACGGTGGTCATGATCAGGTCGGGGGCACCGGACAGGCCGTGTTCGGCGATGAGCCCACGCCCGCCCGGACCGCGCACGCCGAGCGCATGCGCCTCGTCGACGAGCAGCGCCGCCCCGCAGTCGCGTGCGACGGCATACAGGTCGGCCACCGGGGCCGGTTCGCCGTCGATGCTGTACACCGAGTCGGTCACCACCAGCGCGCGCTGCTCGGTGCGAGCGCGCAGGGCGTCGTGAACGGCCTGGTGATCACCGCGGTCGACCACGACGACGCGTGCGCGCGAGAGCCGACATCCGTCGATCAACGACGCGTGGGTCCCGGTGTCGCTGACGATCAGGTCGCCGCGTCCGACGAGGGCGGTGATGGCGCCGACGTTGGCGAGATATCCCGACGAGAAGGCCAGCGCGCTGTCGAACCCGAGGAAATCGGCGAGGTCGTTCTCCAGCTCGATGTGGGCCTCAGTGGTTCCAACCACCAGTCGCGAGGCTGTGGCACCGGCCCCCCACTGCGCCAACGCCGCCTGCCCACCGGCGACGACCTCGGGGTGCGTGCAGAGCCCGAGGTAGTCGTTGGAGGCGAGGTCTACGACCGGGGTGTCGGCGCGTCGAACGATGGGATCGCGATGCAGACCGGCGGTCCGCACCCGGTCGGCCTCGTCGGCGAGCCACCCGAGCGCCCCCTGTTCGGTGGCGCCCGCGCCGATGGCCGGATCGGCTCCACGAGTGGCGATGTCGGTATCGGTGAGCTCGGTCGTGGTCATCAAGACATCACTCCCACGGTGTGGTCGGCGGACAGACTGGCGGCGACGGCGGCGTGAACTCCACGGCAGATGGTGGCGATGTCGTCGGCGGTGCAGATGAACGGCGGCATCACGTAGACGTTGTTACGGAACGGCCGCAACCAGACCCCCGCGTCGACGGCCGCGGCCGTGGCAGCGACCATGTCGACCGGGCGGTCGAGTTCAACGACCCCGATGGCTCCGCGGACGCGGACATCGGCAACCCCCGGCCGCGCCGCGAGATCGCCGAGCCCGGCGCGCAGACCCGATTCGATGGCCTGCACGCGGGCCCGCCAGTCCGAGGCGAGCAGTTCCTCCACGGAGGCGACGGCCACCGCACAGGCGAGTGGATTGGCCATGAAGGTCGGGCCGTGCGCGAGCCCACCGGCCTCCCCCGCGCTGATCACCTCGGCGATCTCACTGGTGCACATGGTGGCCGCCAGCGTCAGGTAGCCGCCGGTCAGCGCCTTGCCCAGGCACATGATGTCGGGGGTCACGCCGGCATGGTGGGCGGCGAACAGTTCGCCGGTACGACCGAATCCGGTGGCGATCTCGTCGAAGATCAACAGCACACCCGACTCGTCGCAGATGCGCCGGAGTTCGGAGAGATAGCGCGGGTCGTGGAACCGCATACCGCCCGCCCCCTGCACGACGGGCTCGACGATTACCGCGGCGAGCCGTTCCCGGTGCTCGGCGACGGCTGTTTCCAGGACGGCGACGTAGCGCTCGTCGAAGTCACGCGGGGGCGGGGGCACGAACACCTGATCGGTGAGGACGTCGGTCCACATCGCATGCATCCCGCCGTCGGGATCGCACACGCTCATCGGGGCGAAGGTGTCACCGTGGTAGCCACCCCGCCAGGTCAGCAGTCGATGTCGCCGGGGTTCGCTGCGGCTACGCCAATACTGAACGGCCATCTTGACCGCGACCTCTACCGACACCGAGCCGGAGTCGCAGAAGAAGATCTTGCGCAGGTCGGGCGGGGTGATCTCGACCAGCAGTTGAGCCAGTCGCGCCGCGGGTTCATGGGTGAGACCGCCGAACATGACATGTGACATCGATTCGACCTGCCCGGCGAGCGCCGCATCGAGCACCGGATGCCGGTACCCGTGGATCGCCGCCCACCACGAACTCATCCCGTCCACCACGTGTCGGCCGTCGGCCAATTCGATCCGGACGCCCCGGGCACCCCGAACGACGATCGGCGCCACTGCCGCCGGCAGAGCGCCGTACGGATGCCAGATGTGCTCGGCATCGATGCGGCTGATGGTGGCATCGTCCACGCCGGATCACCCTCACGAGTTCGTCGGGGCGCGTATGCGCCGGGATTACCTGATCCTGAACGCTGTACAGGATCGATGTCCTGGACACTGTACAGGTATTTTCCTGAACGGTGTACAGGACCCTTATCCTGGCCGGGTGAGCAACAGTCGAGCAGACGTCCTGCAGGCGGCGCGGGAGATCCTCGCCGAGCACAGCCTGGCCGATCTGTCGATGCGGCGTCTGGCCGCCGATCTCGGCGTCCGCCCGAACGCCCTGTATTGGCATTTCCCCAACAAGCAGACCCTGCTGGCGGCGCTGTCGGACGACATCCTCGAGCAGATCCCAGCGACACCGCAGGATCTGGGTTGGGATCAGCGCCTGGCCTACCTCGCCACGGGCCTGCGCGCTGCCCTGCTCGACGTCCCCGACAGCGCGGAGATCGTGTCCTCGAGTTGGGCCAGCGGACTGTCAGCGCGGACCATTGCGGGGCAACTGGCGGCGGTGGCGCGGGACGGCGGACTCGACGAGCGTGACGCGCAGGCCGTGGCGACCGCCGTGTGCCAGCTGACCATCGGGCTGACGATCGAGGAGCAGACCCGGTCGCAGATGGAACGACTCCAGGTGACCGGACCGTCCGGACGCGACTTCACCGCGGAGTTCTCCGGCGGTCTGAGCGTGATCCTCGACGGTGCCCGGATGCGGGCACAACGTCTGACGACCGCCGCCGGCGTACCGCAAGGTAAAGAAAAGTAAAGGTCAGCGCGGGTACGACACTCGCCTCGGCACGCCGCGTCGAATCGAGATCTCGGTGCGGCGGCATGTAGATTGCTGGGCGGACCTACGGCCTCTATCACGTGATGACCACCGGTCGGGTCCGATTGCGACAACCCGGCCCCAGCGGCCACCGATAACAGAAGGACGCATCCAGGCAGTGGCAGCCCCTATCCACACCGCCACCCCGGCCGGTCCGGCTCCGGCGGACAACGTGCCCGCGTACCGCACCGACCTCGACGGTCTGCGCGGCATCGCGATCGCGTTGGTCGCCTGCTTCCATGTGTGGTTCGGCCGGGTGTCGGGCGGGGTGGACGTGTTCCTGGCCCTGTCCGGCTACTTTTTCCTGGGCTCGCTGCTGCGTCATGCCATCCACAGCCAGGCCACCCATGTGACGCTGCGCGACACCATCAATCCGTGGCCACGTCTCAAACGCCTGCTGCGGCGCCTGATCCCGGCACTGTTCACGGTACTGATCGCCGTTGCCGTCCTGACCGTGATCATCATCCCGCAAACCCGCTGGGTGAGTATCGGGCGCGAACTCATCGCCAGCGCCCTCTACTACCAGAACTGGCATCTGGCCTTCAATTCCCAGGACTATCTGGCGGCCAGCTCGGCGAACAGCCCGTTGCAACACATCTGGTCGATGTCGGTGCAGGGCCAGTTCTTCGTGCTCACCATGCTGGTCGCGCTCGCCTTCGCGGCATTGATCAAGCTCTGCGCGCGGTTTCTCGCGCCGGTGGCCGAACCCCGGGTGATCCGGGTTGTGGTGGGTGTCGCCGTGCTGGCGGTGGCGCTGGTCTCCTTCTATTGGGCGCACATGCGGATGGGCGTCAACCAGCAGTTCAACTACTACGACACCTTCTCCCGCGTCTGGGAGCCGCTGGCCGGTGGCCTGCTCGCCATCTGGTTGCCCAGTTGGCGGGTCCCGCGATGGCTCCGGACGGTTGCCGCGATCGTCGCGCTGGCCCTCATCGTGACCTGCGGCTGGTGGATCGACGGCGTGAACGCGTATCCGGGGCCGTGGGCGCTGGTCCCCGTCGGTTCCACGCTGCTGATCATCTGGGCGGGTGCCACCGCGTTGGAGCGTCCGCGACCCGGCTCCGATGGTCCGCAGGGGCTGCCGCCGGTCAATCGCATGCTCGCCAGTCGGTGGCCGGTGTGGCTGGGCAGCATCGCCTACGCCCTCTACCTCTGGCACTGGCCGCTGTTGATCTTCTATCTGACCTGGCGAGAGAAGAACCACGCGAGCGTCCTCGAAGGTGTCGGCCTGCTCACGGTGTCGGTCGGGTTGGCATGGCTCACCAAGCGCTACATCGAGGACCCGCTCCGTGGCGGGCGCTCCGAGCCGTCGCATGCGCGTCGCGACGGTCGGTATCGGTGGCTGACCTACACATCGGTTGTGACATCGATTCTGGTCATCGGCACGTTGGTGACCGGCATCGGCATCAAGGTGTGGGACCACCGGGTGTCCACGATGGTGGTGGACACCAGAAACCTGGACCCACGGACCTACCCGGGGGCCCGCGCGCTGCTGAACGGGTGGCCCGTTCCCGCGGTCGACCCGCAGCCGTCGCCGCTGATGGTCACGCAGGATTTCCCGGAGACTTCTACCGATGGCTACATGAGCAACTTCGAGGACCCTGAGATCCATGTCGGCGTCTACGGTGACCCGAACGCCACCGAGACCGTCGCACTGATCGGCGGATCACACGCCGAGATGTGGATCTCGGCGCTCGACGAGCTGGGCCGGCGTAACCACTTCAAGGTCACCACCTACCTCAAAATGGGGTGCCCGATGTCGACCGAGCTGGTCCCGAAGCAAGACGGCGTACCGTATCCGCAATGTCACGACTGGGTGATGCGGGTGATGAAGAAGGTGATCGCCGACAAGCCGACCGCGGTGTTCACCAATTCGACCCGGCCGCGCGATTATCAGCCCGGCGACTGGGTGCCGCCCACCTACACCCCCATCTTCGACGAGTTCCTCGACGCCGGCATCGAGGTGTTCGGCATCCGCGACACACCGTGGCCGCACAACGCGAAAGGCTTGATCGACACTCCGACGTGCCTGGCCGACGGCGGCACCGCGACGAGCTGCGCCACGCGCCGCGACGTCGCGCTCGCCCCGGAGGACCCCGCGCTGGCCCTGGCTGCCACCCGCCCGGGCTTCCATGCCCTGGACCTTTCCGACGGGGTCTGTGACGCCGAACTGTGTCCGGCGATCGTCGGCAACATCGTGGTTTACAAGGATTGGCACCACCTGAGCGCCACCTATGTTCGTAGCCTCACCGATGAGCTGGGACGGCAGATGGCCGCGGCCGCTCCATGGACCGGCCCAGCGGCGCCGAGATAGTCGCCCACGCCACACCAGCGCGCGATCGCTCCGAGATGAACCCCCGACCATTGACGGCTAGTGTCATGTCATGGAATCGCCGAAGGCCGAGATGACCCCGTCGCCGGCCCCCGACGCGGATGGGCGGGACTCAGCCGAACCCGCCGAGATGGTCGACATCCCCACACCCGGCACCTGGTCTCCCAGCAGTACGGAATCGACACCGTTTGTCGTCTGGCCGGGCAACGCTTACCCGCTGGGCGCCACCTATGACGGTGTGGGAACCAATTTTTCGCTCTTCTCCGAGGTCGCGACCGCGGTCGATCTCTGTCTGATCGACGCGACCGGCGTGGAGCAACGAATCCGACTCGAAGAGGTCGACGGATACTGCTGGCATTGCTACCTGCCCAACATCGGGCCGGGTCAGTTCTACGGGTTCCGGGTACACGGCCCCTACGACCCGGCGCAAGGTTTACGGTGCGACCCGAGCAAGCTGTTGCTCGACCCGTACGGCAAGGCATTCCACGGCGATTTCGACGGCGACCCGGCGTTGTTCTCCTACGCCATGGCCGACCCTGACGAGCACGCCCCGGAACCCGAACCCAGCGCCGAATCCGGCGACGGGCCCTCGGGCACGGCAACGTCGTCCGCAGCACCGGCCGCCACTGTCGAGGACGCGGAAAATCAGGTCGATGCAGCAGTCGACGCCGACACGCCCGTGCAGACCGACCCCGTGCGAGCCACCAGCGGTGAACCGAGCCCGGCAACGACGAGTACCGCCACCCCCAGCGTGCCGATGGCGTCGGCACATCCCACCGACATGCCGCAACTCGACTCGCTCGGCCACACCATGGTCTCGGTGGTCATCAACCCATACTTCGACTGGCAGAACGACCGACCACCACGTCACCCCTACCACCAGACCGTCATCTACGAGGCGCATGTCAAAGGGATGACGGCGACTCATCCCGACGTACCCGAACATCTCCGCGGCACCTACGCCGGATTGTGCCACCCGGTCATCATCGATCATCTGAAATCACTCGGAATCACCGCCATCGAACTGATGCCGGTGCACCAGTTCATGCAGGATTTCGTCCTGATCGACAAGGGCCTCCGAAACTACTGGGGCTACAACACTTTCGGCTTCCTCGCGCCGCATCTTGAGTACGCCTCGCAACCCGAACAGCCGGCTGCGGCGGTAACCGAGTTCAAGGCCATGGTGCGCGAGTTCCACCGCGCCGACATCGAGGTCATCCTCGATGTGGTCTACAACCACACCGCCGAGGGCAATCACCTCGGCCCCACGATCTCGTTCCGCGGTATCGACAATGCCGCGTATTACCGTCTCGTGGACGGCAATCCCGAGATGTACATGGACTACACCGGGACGGGCAACAGCCTCAACGGACGTCACCCACACACCCTGCAATTGATCATGGACTCGCTGCGCTATTGGGTGCTCGAGATGCATGTCGACGGGTTCCGCTTCGATCTGGCGTCCACGCTCGCCCGCGAACTGCACGACGTGGACCGGCTCTCGGCGTTCTTCGATCTGGTGCAACAAGATCCGGTTGTCAGCCAGGTGAAACTGATCGCCGAACCATGGGACGTCGGCGAAGGCGGCTACCAGGTGGGCAACTTCCCACCATTGTGGACCGAATGGAATGGCAAGTACCGCGACACGGTTCGCGACTACTGGCGCGGGGAACCGTCCACGCTCGGCGAGTTCGCGTCCCGCCTCACGGGCTCCTCCGATCTCTACGAGGCCACCGGTCGACGGCCACTGGCGAGCATCAACTTCGTGATCGCCCACGACGGTTTCACCCTGCAGGATCTGGTGTCCTACAACGAGAAACACAACAGCGCCAACGGTGAGGACAACCGGGACGGGGAGAGCCACAACCGCTCGTGGAACTGTGGGGTCGAGGGACCGACCGACGACCCGGATGTGTTGGCGCTGCGTGGCCGCCAGCAACGCAACATCCTGGCCACCCTGTTCCTCTCCCAGGGCACACCGATGTTGGCCCACGGAGATGAACTCGGCCGCACCCAACAGGGCAACAACAACGTGTACTGCCAGGACTCCGAGCTCTCCTGGATGGACTGGGCGCTGGCCGAGAAGAACGCCGACCTGCTCGAGTTCACCCGCAAGGCGATCAACCTGCGCACCCGACACCCGGTGTTCCGTCGACGGCGGTTCTTCGCCGGCAAACCGATCCGATGGGGCGAGCAGACGCTGGACATCTCCTGGCTGACCCCGGCCGGCCAGGAGATGACCTCCGAGGACTGGGACAGCGGGTTCGGCCGCAGCCTCGCGGTGTACTTCAACGGTGACGGGATCGGAGAGCCGGACGAGCGCGGAGAGAAGATCGTCGACGACAGTTTCATCGTCTGTTTCAACGCCCACGACGGCGACATCGACTTCACGCTCCCACCGTCCTCCTGGGGCACAGAATGGGTGGGCGAACTCGACACCACCGATCCGACCGGCACCACCGACATGACCGCCACCGCCGATTCGGTGGTCACCGTGGGCGCGCGCTCGGTGTTGGTCCTGCGCAGGACGTCGTGAGTCGACGGTGATGGCCACTCCCTCACCACCCGGCGTCGGCGGGCAGCGGGAGCCCGTCGCCACCTACCGGATCCAACTCACCCCCGACTTCGGTTTCGCTGACGTCATCGGCATCCTGGATCACCTGGTGTCCCTCGGGATCAGTCACGTCTACCTGTCCCCGATCGGACGGGCCACGGCCGGTTCGACACACGGCTACGACTGGGTGCCGCCCCCGGCGGTGTCGCCGACGCTCGGTGGACTCGACGGGCTCCGGGAGCTCCGCGCCGCGGCACGTACCGCCGGTCTCGGCCTGATCGTCGACATCGTCCCGAACCACACCGGGGTCGCCGACGTCACGCAGAACCCGTGGTTCAGCGACCTGCTGCGCTACGGTTCGGCGTCCCGCTATGCCTCGTGGTTCGATGTGGACTTCTCCACCGCCAACGGGGCCGATGGCAAGATCGCCCTGCCCGTCCTCGCGGCCGACGGCGACCTGTCCCCGCTCACCGTCTCCGATGGTCACCTGCACTATTACGATCACGCATTTCCCATCACTCCCGGCTCGGCCGCGGCCGGCAACCCGATCGACGTCCACGAGCGACAGCACTACCGACTGGTCCCCTGGAACAGCGGACTGATCGGGTACCGCCGATTCTTCACCGTCAACGAACTCGCCGGACTGCGGCAGGAGGAGCCGGCAGTCTATGCAGCAACTCACGACTGGCTGCTCGATCTGATCGACGAGGACCTCATCGACGGTGTGCGCGTGGACCATCCCGACGGACTCTGGGATCCGCAATCTTATCTGCGTAGGCTGCGCAGCGACGTAGGCGAACGCCGGTTGCTCTACATCGAGAAGATCCTCGCCCCCGACGAACCACTGGAACCGTCACTGCCGGTCGACGGCACCACCGGCTACGATCAACTGCGCATCATCGACGGGGTGTTCACCGCGCCGAGCGGAATCGTCGAACTCGGGGAGATCCATGAGCGGATCACCGGGCAACCCGGTGATTCCGACTGGCTGCACCGCACCGAACGCGCACGCAAACTGGCAACGTTGCGCGAGATGTTTCCCACCGAGCATCGTCGGCTGGTTCGGGCGATCACCCACTCCGATCCGTCTGCCGACGCGGCAGCCGTGGCCGATGCCACGGCCGAACTCATCGCCGAACTCGGCGTGTACCGCGCCGACTATCCCGCGCTGCGCTCCCGGCTCGAGCGGGTGGCCTCGGCCATCGCCGTGCGGATTCCGCGGCTCGCCGAGGCGCTGGAGTTGGTGGTCCGCGCCACCGCGAGCCCCGGTGCGGCAACCTCGCGACTGGCCCAGACGTGTGGCGCGGTGACCGCCAAGAGCGTCGAGGACAGCCTTTTCTATCGCACGGCGCGGCTGGTGTCGGCGCAGGAGGTGGGTGGCGATCCGGCCGACCCCGCGGTGAGCATACGAGACTTTCACGCCCACAACATCCGTCGTGGCACGCAGTGGCCGTGGGCGATGACGACCACCGCCACGCATGACACGAAGCGTGGCGAGGATGTCCGCGCTCGCATCGCGATACTGACCCAGGTGCCCGAGCGATGGTCGATGGTGGTGTCCGACCTGTGGAAGATGGCTCCGCCACCCGACGATCTCACGGGATACTTCCTGTTGCAGAACATCATCGGAGTGTGGCCAGTCCAGGGGCCGGTCGACGACATCCTGCGCACCCGCATCACCGATTACGCGACCAAGGCGGCCCGAGAGGCGGGACTGCACACCACGTGGACCGAGGTGAACGAGGAATTCGAGTCCGACCTCGCCGAGTGGATCATCGCGATCACCACCGGTACTGCGGCGCAGACGATCTCGGCGCTGGTCACCGAGATCACGCCGAGCTGGCAGTCCGAAACGTTGGGCCGCAAGTTGATCGCCCTACTCGGACCGGGCGTCGGCGACATCTATCAGGGCACCCAGTGGTGGGATGACTCGCTGGTGGATCCGGACAATCGCCGCCCAGTCGACCACAACCGCTCGACAGAACACCCGAAAACCCACCTGATCCAGGCTGCGCTACGGGCGCGCACCGCCCATCCCACCGCATTCGGCGCAGGCGGCGACTACACGCCGATCCACGCCGACGGTCGGGGTGCCGACCACGTGATCGCGTTCGCACGCGGAGCGAGCGGCCGCGCCGAGGTCATCGTGATCGCAACCCGACTCACCCACAGCTTGTCCGACACCGGCCGCGCGGCAACGACCCTCACCCTTCCCACCGGCCGGTGGGAAGACGTGCTCGGGCCCGCCCCCGGACGGACGATCGACGGCGGTGTGCCGACCGCACTCACTGAGCTCGCCACTTTTCACGGTGTGGCGTTGCTGACCCGAACCGACTGACAAACGGATCGTCACAGGCCAGCCGGTGGCCACGGTGCCGCCTTGGCCAACCTCAGCCGGCGGGAGCGGGCGCGGCAGGCGCCGGTTGGGCGCCATTCGCACCACCCTGTTCCTCGCCGATGCCGGCCTGGGCCCCACTGAGTTCCGACACCAGCCATCGCCCGTCCTCGTGGCGCAGATCGAGCCACAGCAGCATCAGACTCTTGCCACCTTCTGGGGCGATGGCGCTCTTGCCACTGACCTCCATCAGGACCGCCGTACGGGCGGAGTCGGTGTCGAAGGTCTCCACCGACACCGACTTGACCGCCGACTGGGCGTCCTGCAGGTTGAGTTGCTCGACGGCCTGCGCGGTATCGGACTGCTGCTGCTCGAGATGCTGTCTGAACTCGCCGGTCGACAACGGGCCGAGCAACTCCTTCATATTGCCGACACCGTCCTTGGTCATCGTGCTGACCAACTTCGTGACGAACTCCTCGGACGCGGCCTTGCTGCCATCGAAGGCGTCGAGTCGCTGCCGCTCCTGGTAGTAGCCCCACCCGAGCAGCGCCACCCCCATCACGGCCGCGATCACCACCACGACGGCGAGCACCTTGGCCAGTCCGGCAGTGGTGAAGGTCAGCGAGATCTGACGGGGTTGTGAGGTCGGCCCCGGTACCGCATCAGACGAATCGCGACTGTCGGCGCTGGGGCCGCCGGTGTCTGCGGTGCCACTGTCTGCGGTGCCACGGTCTGCGGCGCCGGAGTCGGCTGCCGACAACCCGGTCCCCGCCGCGCGATTTCGTGCGGACTTGGTTCGCGGTCGAGGCGGGGTCGGCGCGGTCTCGGCACCCCCGCTGTCGGAGTCCGGCTCGGGCACCTCGGGGGCGCGGTCGGGGTCAGTCGGCTTGTCCTGCTCGGTCATTCCTACTCTTCACGTCATTTGTCGAGCGGCACGGTCCGCGCGTTCGGGTCGAAATTCGGCGGCGGGCCGGCGGTGTCGTCGCCAGGCGGGCGCGGCGCATTGGCCGATCCGCGGATCTGCTGATTCGGATCTTCAGTGACACAGTACAGATTGGTCGGAACGCTCAATTCCAGGATCTTGGTCGGGCGCACCGGGGTGACCGCGTAGTTGCAGCTCGGCCGTGGGTAGACCGATCCGAACGCCCACCATGCCCCGTCGTGGAACATGCTCAGACTCTTGATGCTCGCGTCCCGGATCGACGGCAACAGATTGGCGATCGCGGGCGCTCGCAACGCACCTTGGCGCGCGATGTCGACGAACTGGGTAAGGACGTCGGTGATCGGATCACGGATCTGGTTCATCGAACCGGTCAGACTCGTCAGCTGCGTGGGTCCCTGATCGAGCAACACCCGTAGCTCTTTGTCGGCGGCCACAGCAGCGTTGACGAGGGTACTCATCGAGTCGACCGTGGTGCCCAGATCGGGTTGGATGTCGGCCGTCGTCTTCAGGATGGTGCCGGTGTCGGAGATCAGTTTCGTGGTCTGCGGCAACACCCGGGCCAGATCGGCGAAGATCGTTCCACCGGAGACGAACAGCGATCGCAGAACGTTGTCGCCCGAACCATCCGCCCCGAGAGCCACCTCCAAGTTGTCGATGGCCGAACGCAATTCGACGGGATCGATCTGGTCGACAACGTTGAGCGTCGCCTCCAGTGTCTGCGGGAACGGCGCGGTCACGCGAGTCTGGTTGATGGCGATCTCATCGCCGTTCACGAAGTACGGGCCGTCCGCCGTCGCGGGCTGGAAGTCCACGTACTGCTCGCCCGCCGCGGACAGCCCGAGCGCGGCCACCACCGCGTTGCGATTGATCTGGACGTCCTCGGCGATCTCGACGGTGACGTCCACCGATTCCGGTTGCACCCGGATCTGCTGGACATCACCGATCCGGGCGCCCCGCAAGGTGACTCCCGATGTCTCCTGCAGACCGCCGGAGTTCGGGAAGTGCACGGTCAACTGATAGGTGCCGCGGAACGGGTCCCAGCGCAACGCCCCGAAGGACAGATACGCCAAACCCACCACCATCACCAGGATCAGTCCGATGTTGCCGACCAGGATCGAATGCTTGCGCACCCAGGTGATCGGACCGGTCACCGCGCTCATCCGCAGCACCCCTTCGTTCCGGACAGTCGTGCCAGCAAGCGGGTCAGCGTCTGCTGCAACGACTCCGACGCCGAGTCGACGTCCTCCAACTCCGGCAGACGCGTCGCCGCGTCGAAACCGACGCCCGGATTGAGGTAGTACACCTTCGACGACAGCGCCGCCGCACTGCCCGGGGTCGCCTTCACCCATTTCGGGGTCAGCTCGGCCAGGTTGTCGGCCAGCGGACCCAAGGTCTTGGCGCCTTCACGCAAACCGCCGAGGGCGGTGTTCAGATTCGCCAGCAGTTCGACGAGGTTGCCGCCGTCGGACTGCAGGAAGTCGTTGGTGGCCGCCGTCACCTGATTGGTTTTGTCCAGCGTCGTCAGGATCTGGCCGATCTGGCCGTTGACCGCGTCCACGGCGGGACCGAGTTTGTCGATCGAGGCCATGATCTGAGCGCGGCCGGCGGCGAGCTGACCGGTCAGCACCTGGGTGTAGCGCATCGATTCGTCGACCCGGGCGGCGTTCTCGTTGAACTTGGTGATCGCGGTGGTCAATCCTTCGATCGAGCCGGACAGCGCATCGGGATTCGGGGCGACCGCATTGCTCAACTCGGTGAGGATCACCGTCAGCGAATTGAGCGATCCGCTGTCGACCACACCGGCCGTGCTGACCAGTAGGTCCTCGACTGTCGCGGCCGCCGACGTCGGGCCGGTCAGTTGGTCCCCGTCGCCGAGGTAGCCCTCCGGGCTACCCGGCGGTGGCAACAACGCGACGAACACGTCGCCGAGCGGGGTGGCCTGCCGTAGTTCGGCGCCGGTACCGACGGGCAATTTGGTCGCGGTCCCGACCTGCATCGTGACGATGGCGCTGTAGTTCTCCGCCTCGATCTCCGACACCTGCCCCACGTTCATGCCGTTGAGCTTCACCTTGGCGCGAGTGGGCAGGTTGAGCGCGTTGTCGAAGTCCGCGGTCAACGTGATGGAGTCACCGATGCCGCCGGGCGCCGGCAGCGGGATCTGCTCGACGGTCAGTCCGGGAACGACGCCGCATCCCGACATGGCCAGCGTGGCCGCAGCGGTGAATGCCACCACCCAGCGGCGCCCGATTCGGCGATCACGGCGCCGCCCATGCACGGTCCGGAACGGACGCATCTGATCACGGCCGGTCATTTCGTGAGCTCCAGCATCGCCGAGAAGACACCGAGGTCCGGGCCGAAGTCCTTGAGTTGACCGGTGCGACAACCGTTCTTCTGCAGGTTGATCGCCTGACAGAACGTCGACACGAGTTCGGTGTCGATCAGCGACTTGTCGAGCAGGACCTGTGCGCGCCAGGCACCCTGTTCCGCCGAGACCGAATTGCTGAGGTTCTGGAACAGCAGCGGTGCGATGTCGATGGTCTCGACCACCTGACGGGAGAAGTCGCTCAGGTTGGGGGTCAACGCCGCGAGCCGTCCCGTCGACGAGCTGATGGTGCCGGAGTTGTTCTGCAGGAACTCCGACGTGTTCCGCAGCGTGGCATTGACGTCGGCCAGAGTGGCCTGTAGCCCCGGTGCCTGCCTACCCAGCATCTCCGCCACGTCGTTGATGGAGTTGGAGAAGGCGGTCATCTTGGGATAGTTGTCCACCAGCGTCGTGGTGAGCGCCTGAACGGTCCGGATGATGTCGACGAGCGCGTCCCCGTTGCCCGAGGCCACTTCGGCGGCCTTGCCCAGTTCGTCGAGGGCCACCCGCATCCGCTCACCGTTGCCACTCGTGATGCCCGAGGTGATGTCGATCATGTCGGCGATCGGGCCCTCACCGGGCGCATCCCCCGACAGCGACTCCATCAACCGGTCGATCGAGTCGAACAGCTCACCCACCGACACCGGGCTCTTGGTCTCGGGAATGACACCTCCGTCGGCGAGTTCTGGTCCCTCGGTGTAGGCCGGCGAGAGTTCGATGTGTCGCGTCGTCACGATGGACGTGTTCACAATGGCTGCGGTCGCGTCCGCTGGCACCGGCACGTCCTTGTCGACGGTGAAGGTAACCTTCACCCGGTTGCCCTGCTGCTGCACCGACGTCACCTGACCCACCGGCATCCCCAGCACGGCGACGTCGTTGCCTTCGTACAGCCCGGAGACATCGTCGAAGTACGCAGTGGCCTCGATCGCCGAGCCGAACGCGGCGGTCCACGACGCAGGGATCAGCGAGCAGCCGGACAGCCCGAGCACCGCTAACAACGAGACTGCGGTCAACGCCAGCGAGCGACGCATCCGGTTGGCACGCCCCCGCCTGGTGGTGATCAACATCCGTCCACCACCCGTGCGGTGCACAGCCAGTTGTCCGGGAAGATGCCCCACGGCAGATAGCCGTTCGCGTATGGACCGTCGCCCATGGTGTTGTTGGTGACCCGGGTCGTGACCGGCAGAATCTCGAGCATCTTGCGCAGATTCTCGCGGTTCTTCTCCAAGCCCTGCGACATCGTGTTGAGGTTGGCCATGATCGGTGCGAACTGATTGCCGTTCTCCGCGGCCACCGCACGCGCCTGCTCGGTGAGCTGGGCGATACCGTCGAGCATTCGGGTCACCAACGCCTCACGCGCGGCGATCTTCTCGGCCAGTTGCTGCCCCTGACCGACGATGATCGACAACTGCGCCTGACTGTCGTCGACGATCCCGGTGACCGCTTTGGTGTCACTGACCAATTGGTTGATCTGATCGCGACGATTGGTGATCACCTTCGACATCTCGGTCAGCGAGTCGAGGGTCGGTTTGGTCACCGCGGGCGCTCCGGCCAGTTGCCGGTTGAGCGTCCGAATACTCTCCGACAGTTCCACATCGTCGATTCCGGCGATGATCGGTGTCCCCTCCTCGATCGTCTTCTGCAGGTCGTAGGGTACCCGGGTGTCGGTGATCCGCTCGCCGTCGAGTGGATCGGGTGAATCACCCAGCGACACATCGACATAGCGCTGCCCGAGCAGCGTCGACATCTTGATCTCCGCCGATCCGTTCGCGGTGACGTCGACATCCTGGTCCACCTTCATGGTGACGTCGACCTGATTGCCGGCGAGTTCGGTCGCGCTGACCTCACCGACGTCGATGCCGGCCACCCGCACCTTGTCGCCCGGGCGGATTCCGCCTGCCTGGGCGAACTCACCGATATAGGTTTTCTTGCCGAGATGGGCCTGGGCGATCCCGACCACACCGAGCGTCAACAGGACGATCACCACCGCGCCTATCGCCCCGTACCACATGCGCCGGTTCTCGTTGTAGTGGTTGCGCCATCGTCTCATCGGCACACCTCCGAGTGTTTCGTCCCGCCGATCTTGTTGATGATTCCCGGAGGGAACAGGACGTCGCCGATGGCGATGTCGAGATCGCAGGCGTAGATGTTCAGGTACGCGCCCTGCCCCTGCACCAGCGGGAAGTGGCCGAGGAAGATCGGCAGCTGCTGTGCCATGTTGTCGAGTTTCGCGCCGTTGGCGATGAGGGTGTCGGTGGCAGCGCGCGCGTTGTCGGCGGCGTCGGCGAGCGACGACCGGCTCTGCGCCAGGACATCACCGAAACCGGTTGCGGTCTCACCGATCTGCGACACCGACTGGCCGAACGCAGCCGAGTTGCTGTTCAGGTTCTCGATGAGGCTGCCGATGCTGTCGATCACGGTACTCACCTGACTGCCCTGCATCGCGAGATCTCGCATCACGCCGCTCAGATTGTCGATGATCGCGCCGATCACCGCGTCGCGGTCGGCCATGTCACTGGCGACCTGACCCACCTCGGCGACGGTGTAGCTCAGCGAGACCGCGTTGCCCTGGAATGCCTGCACCAGTCCTTCGGACAGCGCGTTGACCTGTTCGGGGTCGAGCGTCTCGAAGACCGGCTGAAAACCAGCGAGCAACTTGGTCACGTCGAACGAGTCCTCGGAGGGTTGTTGCAAACTCGCACCGGCAGCCAACGGGGTACTCGGCTCATCCGGCACCAGCGTCAGCGACAGATATCGTTGCCCGATCAAGTTCTGATACCTGATCGCCGCCATCGTGTTGGTGAACACCGGCTGGTCGGTCTGCACCTCGAACGTGACACGGGCCCGCCCGTCATCGAGGGCGATGTCGGACACCCGACCGACCCGCACCCCCGCCATCCGGACGTCGTCACCGGAGGCGAGTCCCGAGGCGTCGTTGAAGTAGGTGCTGTACGACGCCGTGTCGCCGGGCAGGGACCGTTCCAGCGTGGAGTAGATGATGTAGGTCAACAGCAGTGCGACGACCGCGAACAGTGAGAACCCGATGAGCGGTTTGCGGATACTGGCCTGGCCGTGACTCATCGGCCCCCTCCCTCGGCCTGTGCGGATTCGCCCCGTTCGGACTCACCCGGCTTGATGGTCGAGGACTGCACGAGTGGCCCCAACATCAGCGTGTCCGCGGCGTTCGGTTGACGCTTGAGCGCCTCGGCCAACGTCAGATTGTCCGACGAGGTGCTCACCGCGCCGAAGGTCTGTGCAGCACGCCGCATCCCGTCGGACGGGTAGATCAGCAGCGGCCCCGAGCTCGTCGGTCCGGTGCCGGTGCCCGGACCCTGACAGTTCGGTCCGCGCATGGTGCCGTACTCGCCGGCGTTGTAGACCGGGCAGTTCTGGCGTGTGTATCGCTGGAACGCACCGAAGTTCACGCCGATGTTCAGCTGGGGGTGCCCGTTGACGCCGGTGAACACCGTCAGCACCCGCGCAGCGAGGTTGTTCAGCGCGTCGAGCGCCTGCGGTAGCGATTCCGGCTCCAACACCGCGGCCCCGACGGTGCGATTGAGGTCGCGCACGACGCTCTTGCCGCGGTCGCCGTTGGCGGCGAACAACGCCTGGGTCTCGTCGAGCAGGCCCTGGCCGGCCGACAGCATCGCAGTGAGATCCTGCTGCTTCTCGGCTATGGTCATCGCCGGGATGACGCTGCGGCCCAGAGTGTCCAGGAGCTCGGGAGTGCTCTCCGACAATCCACGTACCGCATTGTCGAAGTTGTCGAAACCGCCAGGTGCACCGGGTGGGAACTGGGCGTTGATCTTCTGCCAGTAGTTGTCCAGCAGCGGCACGAATGCGCCGAACACCGCGCCACCGCCTTCGAGCGCGTCGGCGATCACCCCCAGTACCGACGCGAGGTCTTCCGGCGGCACCGCACGCAGCAGCGTGCGCAGCTCATTCTGCGCGTCCTGGAGTTTCAGCGTCGCCATCGATTCGTCGGCGGGGATGACGTCGCCGGAGGACAGGTGCTCGGTGCTCACGTCGGCGGGCCGGACCAGCTGCACCGAGTTCACACCGAAGAGGTTGGCGGGCACCGTACGCGCCGTGACGTTGGCCGGAATTCCCTCGGCCTGCGCGGGATCGACGTCGATCTCGACGTTCTTGTACTGCAGATTGCCCGGGCCGACCTCGTCGCTGAGTTCGATCGACTTCACCGATCCGACGATCAGACCGTTGTAGCGGACGTCGGCCTGCGTGATCAGTCCGTCGCCGACATCGGTCAGTTTCGCGGTGACGGGAACCGTGGAGGTGAACACACCCTGATAGCGCATGAACAGCAGCACGAACAGGATGAGCAACGCCACCAGAAAGGCGACCCCACGCAGGATGTACTGCACCAGCGAGGGATTCCTGCCGTCGGTGTCGATTTGCATCGGTCTCCCCCTAACCCGAGATCTGGATTCCGGGTGACGTGCCCCAGAACACCAGTGTCATGACCAGATTGGCGAAGACGATGACGATGATCGCCATCCGGATCGCGTGACCGGCCGCCACGCCCACCCCCTCGGGACCGCCCGACGCGAAGTATCCGTAGTAGCACTGGATGAACGTGGTCAGCAGCACGAACACAATCACCTTGACGAACGAGAAGGCCATGTCCCCGGACACCAGGAACTGGTTGAAGTAGTAGGTGTAGGTGCCCGCGCCCTGTCCACTCTGTACCTGGAACATCAGCTGACAGGCGATGTAGTTGGCGGCCAGCGACACTGCGTACAGCGGGACGATCGCCAGCACGGCCGCCGACATCCGCGTGGTGACCAGATACGGCAACGGCCGGATCGCGATGGACTCCAGCGCGTCGATCTCTTCGCTGATCCGCATCGAACCGAGCTGGGCGGTGAAGCGGCAGCCCGATTGCGCGGTGAACGCGGTCGCCGCCAGCAGCGGCGCGATCTCGCGTGTGGTCGCGAACGCCGAGAGCCCGCCGGTCACCGGCCCCATGCCCAGCAAGTTGAGGGCGGTGTAGCCCTCGATGCCGACCGTGGCTCCGCCCATGACCCC
The DNA here is from genome assembly GCF_044543825.1 of Gordonia sp. NPDC062954. Lineage (NCBI taxonomy): Bacteria > Bacillati > Actinomycetota > Actinomycetes > Mycobacteriales > Gordoniaceae > Gordonia > Gordonia sp. NPDC062954. Next base: position 144,733 of record NZ_JBITWL010000001.1, read on the forward strand.
GAGGATCACCATCACCCCGACCGTGCCGCCGCCCACGACGATGGCTCCATTGCCCCATGCGACATCGGAGAGCAGGCGCCACACTTCCTTGCGGTAGTGGGTGAACGCGATGGGCACGGCACCGATCGACTTGACCAGGAACGTGATGAGGTGGCCCATCGCGGCCAGCCCGGAGCGCGGTCCGCGGTAGATCGATTTGGCGGCCTCCAGTGGCCGCAGGGCCGGCGGGACGTACCGTGATGCCGTCAACTCACACCACCTTCGCCGGGAAGAGCATCGCGAACAACTGCGTGAGCACGACGTTGACGGTGAACAGCAGCAGCACCGAGTTCACGACCGCGGCGTTCACGGAGTTCGCGACGCCGGCCGGCCCGCCCTTGGTGCTCAGACCACGGTCACAAGCGACAATCGCCACGATCGCGCCGAAGATGACGGCTTTGGCTATTGCGAACACCAGGTCGGAGACCGAGGCGAAGGCCGCGAACGTACCGGTGTAGCTACCCGGGGTACCACCCTGGAAATAAACGTTGAACACGTAGCCGGTGATGAACCCGACGAAGCAAACGAAGCCGCACAGCAGAAAACTCACCACCATCGTCGCCAGCAGACGTGGCGAGATGAGCCGCTGGATCGGGTTGACCCCCATCACCCGCATGGCATCGATCTCGTCGCGAATGGTGCGCGATCCCAGGTCGGCAGCGATCGCCGACCCCACCGCGCCGGCGAGCAACAGCGAGGTCACCAGGGGTGCGCCCTGCCGGATGACGCCGAGACCGGTGGCCGCGCCCGAGAACGAGGTGGCACCGATCTGCCCGGCGATGTTGGAAACCTGGATCGACACGATCACACCGATCGGGATGGCGACCAGAAACGTCGGGAACACCGAGGTGCTCGACATGAACGCACACTGCCGGATGAACTCACCGAACGGGAAACGGCGCTTGAAGATGTCCACGATCAGTACGCGGAACACCTCGACGAACATCCCCATCTGACGTCCGAACGTCGAACGACGCCAGCACGTGGTCACCGAACCACTTCCGTATCCCCCCGGCGCGTGCACGTGTTCCCTCGCCATTCGAGGTCACCGCGTCAGTAGTCACTCCCCTGCCCCTGCTGTCGGCTGCTTCCGTAGAAGGCTCGTCGTATCACATATATGTTCGGTGAAGGCACTGCTGCGTGCAGATGCTTTCACTCGTTCTCCCCCTCGAGGACGAACCCCCGGCCGGTAATATACCCCGCTTCGCCATCTCCGCTGTGCCACGGCTCACATTACCGATATCTGCGCCGCCATCACCGGCGACATACCTTGTGTTGGGTGACAGATCAGTCAGGGACTCCCGACACCATAACTGGGACGAGCGACCAAGGTGGCCAAAACACTCCCATCGAGGTGTCGACTGCGCCGTTCACCCCACCACGGACCGCTGCCGACATCACGGTCTGGGCGCCCACTGCGGCCTCGGTGACACTGCTGATCGGCGGAGACGTCGGTCAGGACGAGATCGAGGTGGGGCTCGTGCCGCTGTCGACGTCGCCGGGCTGGTGGGGCGCGGCACCGGGGTCGGCCGCCGCCTCGGCCACGAACTCCGCACCTGCGCGGTATCGGTTTCGCATCGACGGCCGCGACCCGGTGCCCGATCCGCGCGCGGTTCGACTACCCGACGGTGTACACGGCGCGGCCGAACTACACCGGCTCGACGAGTTCGGGTGGACCGATCACGATTGGGCTGGTCTCGACCTACGGGGTGCGGTGCTCTACGAACTGCACATCGGGACGTTCACCCCTGCCGGGACCTTCGACTCCGCAATCGAACAGCTGCCGCACCTGGTGGCGCTCGGCGTCGATGCGGTCGAGGTCATGCCCGTCAACGCGTTCAACGGCACACATGGCTGGGGCTACGACGGCGTCGCCTGGTACGCCGTCCACGAACCCTATGGCGGGCCGGATGGATTCGCGCGCTTCGTCGACGCCTGTCACGCCCTCGGCCTCGCTGTGGTCCTCGACGTGGTCTACAACCATCTCGGCCCGTCGGGGAACTACCTGCCCGAGTTCGGCCCCTATCTCACCAGCGGCACCAACAGCTGGGGATCATCGCTGAATCTGTCCGAACCGGATTCCGACGCCGTACGCGCCTACATCGTCGGCAACGCTCTGAGATGGCTGCGTGACTTCCATGTTGACGGCCTGCGGCTCGACGCCGTGCACGCGCTGATCGACCACCGCGCGCTTCACCTGCTCGAGGAGCTCGCGATCGCCACCGACGCACTCGCCGCCGAGCTGGGTCGACCGCTCACCCTGATCGCCGAGAGCGACCTCAACGACCCGCGGTTGATCATGCCGCGGGAGGTCGGGGGGTACGGGCTCGGTGCCCAGTGGGACGACGATATCCACCACGCGATCCACGCCACGGTCTCCGGCGAGCGACAAGGCTATTACGCCGACTTCGGCGGCCTCGACGGCCTGGCGAAGGTACTGACCGGGGGCTTCTTCCACGACGGCACCTACTCGTCGTTCCGGCGCCGACGACACGGTCGCCCGATCCCCACCGAGATCGTCGACGCCGACGCGCTGGTCGCCTACACGTGCAATCACGACCAGGTGGGCAACCGGGCGGTCGGCGACCGGCCATCGGCATACCTCGACGGCGGGCAACTGGCTATCAAGGCCGCACTGGTGCTGTTGTCGCCGTTCACCCCGATGCTGTTCATGGGCGAGGAATGGGCGGCCGACACCCCGTTCGCGTTTTTCACCTCACATCCGGAGCCCGAACTGGGCGAGGCCGTGCGCACCGGTCGGCGCAGCGAGTTCGCCGAGCACGGTTGGGATGCCGTCGATGTCCCCGATCCGCAGGATCCGGCGACATACGAGCGCTCCAAGCTCGACTGGTCCGAACCCACCGATGCCGGCCATGCCCGAATGTTGCAGTTCTATCGGGATGTGATCGCGCTGCGAAAGTCCACCGACGACCTGATCCGGGGCGACTTCGGTTCCGTGCGATGCACTTTCGATGCCGACGCGGGTTGGTTCGCGATGCTCCGCGGCTCATGGGCAGTGATCTGCCTACTCCGCGCAGACGAGGTGCCCGTGCCGATCGGGCTCGACCCGGTGCTGTGGTGGGACGAGGTGACGCCGATGGCCGGCGGGATACTCAGCGGTGGCCCCAACGTCGTGATCGGACGGCTGACCGACGTGGATCAGGTCAGGTAGTCATACGCCGGTGTGCCAGGTTCCAACCGCTCGCAGTGCAGGCGGGAATGGGCCATCCGGTCCATCAGGTCGGCGAGTCCGGCCGGCTCACCGAGTTCGATACCCACCAGCGCTGCGCCCGTTTCCCGGTTGTTGCGTTTGACGTATTCGAACAGGGTGATGTCGTCGTCGGGGCCGAGCACCTCGTCCAGGAAACGCCGCAGCGCGCCCGGTTCCTGCGGGAAGTCCACCAGGAAGTAGTGCTTGAGGCCGCGGTGTACCAGGGATCGCTCGATGATCTCGCCATAGCGCGAGACATCGTTGTTCCCACCCGAGATCAGGCACACCACGGTGGCATCCGACGGCAGCTGAAGCGACGACAACGCGGTCACCGCCAGGGCGCCCGCGGGCTCGGCGATGATGCCCTCATTCTGGTACAGCGCCAGCATCGTCGTGCAGATCGCCCCTTCGTCGACATGGGTGATGTGCGCGGTGCCCGGCGAGGTCACGTGGCGTGCCGACGCGTCGACGACCGGTACCGCCGCCGGCGACGCGACCCGTGACAGCACCGGATGGTCGGTGATCGTCGCCCCGAGTTGCGCCATCACGCGGTGACCGATGGACCCGATACGTTTGACCGCGGCGCCGTCGACGAACGGATCGATCGTCTCCAGGGTGACCGGCTCCCCAGCGGCGAGCGCGGCACTCAAGGAGACCGCTCCGGTGGGCTCCACTCCGACGATGGCCACATCGTCGGACAGCGACCGCAGATACGTCGCCATGCCGGCGAGACAGCCGCCGCCGCCGACCGGCGCGACCACCACGTCGGGGACCGCACCGAGCTGTTCGACGATCTCATGGGCGATCGTGCCCTGCCCGGCCGCCGTCCGCGGATCGTCGAACGCGTGGATCCACGAGGCGCCCGTACGGATCACGTCCGCCTGCGCGGCTGCCGCAGCGGCGTCGTAGGTTTCTCCGACGGCGAGTAGCTCCACATAGTCGCCGCCGTGCCAGCGAATTCGGTCACGCTTCTGTTTGGGCGTGGTGGTCGGTACGTAGATCCGACCGGGCACGCGCATCGACCGGCAGGCGAAGGCGACACCTTGCGCATGGTTCCCGGCGCTGGCGGCGACCACCCCGCGGGCGAGCTCGGTGTCCGACAGCTGCGCCATCACGTTGTACGCACCGCGGATCTTGTAGGAGCGAACCGTCTGCAGGTCTTCACGTTTGAGCAGAACCCGGGCGCCCGCGGCCGCGGAGATGCGCGGCGCGTCCTCCAGCGGGGTGCGGGCCACCGCGTCGGCGATCCGCGCGACCGAGGCGCTGACGGCATCACCGGTCAGTGCGTGGTCGTGCTGATGAACCGGCGCCTGCTGAGTACTCACGATCTCCATGCTCTCACCTGCCGCGATCAGCGGCGCGGGGGAGGTCGGGCCACTACACTGCACGACAGGGGATCGACCAGATCGCCTCTTCGGGATACGTTCGATGGCGTCGGCTCAGGTCGACGCTGCCCGACCGGGGTGGCCACCATCGACGCGGAGGTCGACATGTTCGGACACGCTCACTCGAATCCTGCTCCCCCCGCCCGATCAGCCCCGGCGCCACGCTCGTCGCACCACTCGCGACGACGCCGTCAGATGATCTGCGCGGTTGCCGTCGGCACCCTGGCCGCCGGGCTGATCACCGCACTCACCCCGGCGAGCGCGTCGGCCGCTCCGGTGTGTCCGGGCGCCGGGCAGGCACCGCGCGTGGTGGGCACCGTACCCGGCGCCGCACTGGAAGGTCTGACGGTCGACCGGGCCGGTCGGCTCTACACCACAGATCTGATCTCGGGCAGGGTATTTCGCCTGTCGTCGCCGGGCGCGCCGGCCGTGCCGATCGCCCGCGTTCCCGACGGTGGGGCCGGCGCACTGGCCTGGGCTCGCGACGGGGCACTCCTGGTCGGCTACGGAGCCGACGCCCGGGTCATCGTGGGTGACGCCCTGCGCCATGCCGGGATAGCGCGGATCGACGTCGGCACCCGGACCCTGCGACCGTGGGTGCGTGGGTTCTCGGCCGCCAACGGCATGGATGTCGCGGGCAATGGGATCGTCTATGCCACCAACGACTTCGGCAATCTGATCGGACGGGCGTATCCGAACGGCGTGGTGCAGGCGGACTGGGGTTCGCTACCGAGCGCCAACGGCGCCGTGCTGAGTCGTGACGATCGGTGGCTCTATGTCTCGCGAACCTTCGTCAATCCCGGCGTGAGCCGGATCTCGACGTCGAATCCGCGGGTTGTGCAGAGTCTGCTGAACCTGGGCGGCGACATCGCGGCCACCCCGGATGGCTTGACCCTGGACTCCCGGAACAGGCCGGTGGTGCCTTTCAATGCGGCCGGCCAGGTCGTACGGATCACCTCGCCGGGACGGTACTGCGTCCTCGGATCAGGGATGCCACTGTCGAGTGTGGTCTCCTACGGCCGCGGGGACCGCGGCTTCTCCGCGGGACGGCTGTTCCGGGCCGGATTCGACGGACGAATCTATGAGGTGCCCGGCGGATTCGATCGTGGTGCGACCGCCGCGTACCCCGGTCGCTGACCGCGCCGCGGTCGGCTATACCCCGCGACGGTGCGAGAACCAGATCCGCTCTCCCCACCAGGTGGCGAGCAGCACGGCCGCCGACGTCCAGGCGACGACGAGTCCGGAGCCGGTGAGCGCGAACACGAGCACCGCGACGACGACGGCGAGCAGCACCGCATGCAGTTTGTGGACCGGCCAGCGCACCCCGGCGACCTCGACGGTCGGCGTCGGCGTGTGCCGCGCCTCGGAACGCACTTCGACAAACGCGGTCGGATTCGCTGCGGTCATCGTCACTCCTCGCGGTCGGCGGTGATCATGGGCTGGATGATCTCCACTGTCCCGAGTGTAGCGCGAAGTGAACTCAAATGTTCGGGCACCCGAACATTGCCGTTGGGGCCGCCTACTGCCCCAGGCAACTGGGCCCGAGCAACGCCTTGAGATCGCCCATCAACGCCGAACTCGGGCTGACCCGCAGCGCCTCGGTCAGCCGCAGGACCGTGGACCGCTGTTCGCTGACCAACGTGACGTGCACGTCCGCGGTACCCGGGTGGCGGGACAGCACCTGTTTGAGTGCCTGCACACGGTCCGGGGTGCAGATACGTGCGCTGAGCGTCAAGGCCACGGGTTTCGCCGTCCCGACGGCAGCCAGATCGGGTACCGCGAGATCGTTGGCGCTGATCATCGTGGAATCGTCACGCACGTTGACCCGCGCCTTGATCAGCACGATGTTGTCGGGAACGATGTCCATCCCGAACACGGAGAACGCGCGGGGGAAGAAGTAGACCTCCACGCCACCGACCATGTCCTCGAGGGTGACCACCGCGTATGGTTCACCCTTCTTGTTGACCCGACGATTCACCGCGGAGATGATGCCGCCGATCGTGATCTGCGCCCCGTCGGGCACCGTCCCCTCCAACAGCTGGGTGATCGACGTGTCGGTTTGCGCAGCGATGGCGTGCGCGACACCCGCGAGGGGATGGTCGGAGACGTAGAGCCCGAGCATTTCGCGCTCGAGGGCGAGTTTGTGTTTGGATTCCCATTCCTCGTCGGGGATCTTCACCGCGAACACCTCGGCGAGGCTGTCGTCTGCTGCGCCATCTCCGCCCGCTGCGCCGAACAGGTCGAATTGACCGATGGCCTCGGCTTTCTTCGTGCCGATGACCGACTCGACGGCGTCGCCGTGCACGAGGAACAACCCTTTGCGCGGATGACCGAGCGAGTCGAAGGCACCGGCCTTGATCAGCGATTCGGTGACCTTCTTGCTGCACGCGGTGACATCGATCTTGCCGAGGTAGTCGGAGAAGCTGGTGAACTTCCCCTTCTCCTCACGCGCGGCCAGGATCGACGACACCACGCCCGTGCCGACGTTGCGCACCGCGGCGAGACCGAAGCGGATGTCGCCGCCGACGGCGCCGAAGTTGCGCTGCGACTCGTTGACGTCCGGCGGGAGCACGGTGATGCCGAGTTTGCGGCAATCCGACAGGTAGATCGCGGCCTTGTCCTTGTCGTCGCCCACCGAGGTGAGCAGACCGGCCATGTACTCGGCCGGGTAATTCGCCTTGAGATAGGCGGTCCAGAAGGAGACGAGACCGTAGCCGGCGGCGTGCGACTTGTTGAACGCGTACCCGGCGAACGGGAGGATCGTGTCCCACAGCGCCTTGATCGCGGCCGAGGAGAAGCCGTTGGACTTCATCCCCTCCTCGAAGCCCTCGAATTCGGCGGCGAGGACCTCGGCCTTTTTCTTGCCCATCGCGCGGCGCAGGATGTCGGCTCGGCCGAGCGAGTACCCGGCCACTTTCTGCGCGATCTGCATGATCTGCTCTTGGTAGACGATCAGGCCGTAGGTGTCGGCCAGGATCTCCTTGAGCGGTTCCTCGAGTTCCGGATGGATCGGCTTGACCTGTTGGCGCCCGTTCTTGCGGTCGGCGTAGTCGTTGTGGGCGTTCATGCCCATCGGGCCCGGGCGATACAGCGCCAACACGGCGACGATGTCCTCGAATCCGGTGGGCTGCATACGTTTCAGCAGTTCACGCATGGCGCCGCCGTCGAGCTGGAACACCCCGAGGGTGTCACCACGGGCGAGCAGTTCGTAGGTCTTGGGGTCGTCGAGGGGCGCCGCATCGAGGTCGAGGTCGATGCCGCGGTTGGTCTTGATGTTCTCGATCGCGTCACCGATGACGGTGAGGTTGCGCAGCCCGAGGAAGTCCATCTTCAGCAGGCCGATGGCCTCACATGACGGGTAGTCCCAGCCGGTGATGATCGCGCCATCCTGTGCACGCTTCCACACCGGAATGGCGTCGGTGAGCGGCTCCGAGGACATGATCACCGCACAGGCGTGTACGCCGGCGTTGCGGATCAGTCCCTCGAGACCGAGCGCGGTGTCGTAGATCTTCTTGACATCCGGGTCGGTCTCGATGAGGGTGCGGACCTCGGTGGCCTCGGCGTAGCGCTCGTGCTCGGGGTCGGTGATACCCCAGACCGGGATGTCCTTGGCCATGATGGGCGGCGGCAACGCCTTGGTGATGCGGTCGGCGATCGCGAAGCCGGGCTGGCCGAACTGGACGCGGGCGGAGTCCTTCAACGCCGCTTTCGTTTTGATGGTGCCGAAGGTGATGACCTGGGCGACCTTGTCACTGCCCCACCGGTCGGTGGCATACCGAACCATCTCACCGCGGCGACGGTCGTCGAAGTCGATGTCGATATCGGGCATCGACACACGTTCGGGGTTGAGGAATCGCTCGAACAGCAGCCCATGGGGGATCGGGTCGATGTTGGTGATGCCCAGCGCCCACGCGACCAGCGAACCAGCCGCCGAACCGCGCCCGGGGCCCACCCGGATGCCGACCTCGAGCGCGTGCTGGATCAGGTCGCCGACGACGAGGAAGTACGCCGGGAAACCCATCTGGATGATGACGTCGAGCTCGTAGTTGGCCCGACGCTGGTATTCCTCGGGCACCTCGGTACCGGCGAAACGGGTCTCGGCGAGGCCCTTGGCGACCTCTTTGCGGAGCCAGGTCTGCTGCGACTCGCCCTCGGGGACCGGGAAGATGGGCATCCGGTCGCGGTGGGTGAACACATCGGCGTAGCTCTGCACGCGCTCGCCGATCTCGACCGACGAGTCGCACCCACCCGGGACCATCGAGTCCCACAGTTCACGCATCTCGGCAGGTGACTTCAGGTAGTAGCCGTCGCCGTCGAACTTGAATCGGGTGGGATCGGACAGCGTCTTGCCGGTCTGCACGCACAGCAAGGCCTCGTGGCTCTTGGCGTGTTCCTGCGTGACGTAGTGGCAGTCGTTGGTGACCAGCGGCTTGATGCCGAGCTTGCGGCCGATGTCGAGCAGACCGTCGCGAACCCGTCGCTCGATCTCCAGACCGTGTTCCATCAGCTCGAGATAGAAGTTCTCCTTGCCGAAGATCTCCTGCCACTTCGCCGCGGCCTCGAGGGCCTCACGTTCGTGCCCGAGTCGCAGCCGGGTCTGCACCTCACCCGACGGGCAGCCGGTGGTCGCGATGATGCCCTCGGCGTACTGCGAGATCAGGTCCGCATCCATGCGCGACCATTTGCCCAGCTGCCCCTCGATCGACGCCAGCGACGACAGCTTGAACAGATTGCGCAGACCGGTCGCATTCTCGGCGACCATCGTCATGTGCGTGTAGGCACCGCTACCGGAGACGTCGTCGGACTTCTGGTCGCGGGTGCCCCAGGTGACGCGCTTGGTGTTGAACCGCGACTCGGGGGCGACGTAGGCCTCGATGCCGATGATCGGCTTGATGTCGTTGCTCACCGCGGTGTTGTAGAACTCGCTCGCACCGAACATGTTGCCGTGGTCGGTCATCCCGATTGCCGTCATGCCGAGGCGTTTGGCCTCGGCGAACAGCGGCGACACCTTCGCGGCACCGTCGAGCATCGAGTACTCGGTGTGGTTGTGCAGGTGCACGAACGAATCGGCCACGGACGTCTCTCACCTCTGATGTTCGCTGACGTGTCGGTGCGCTTCGAACACGTCCGGTGTGTGCACCGCACGGTCTGAAGAAGCGTCCCCAACTCTATGTCCACGCCCCGACAGACCCGGGCATGGCACGCCCTATGTGACAGATGGGGCGACGCGGTGCGGTGTGTCGGCCCGGCGTGTCGACACACCGCCCGGACTCCTCGGCGCGATTCGGGGTTCTGTCGGCGCGATTCGGGGTTCTCTCGGCGCGATTCGGGGTTCTGTCGGCGGGTCAGGCGTCGCGGAGGACGTCGAGAGCGTGCTGCAGGTCGGCGGGGTACGGGCTGGTGAACGTGACCTGCCGCCCGTCGACGGGGTGCGCGAACGACAGCGAGCGCGCGTGCAACCACTGCCGCGCCAGCCCGAGCCGCCCGGCGAGCACCGGATCGGCGCCGTAGGTCAGATCCCCGCAACACGGGTGGTGCAGCGCCGAGAAATGCACGCGGATCTGATGGGTCCGCCCGGTCTCGAGGTGGACGTCGAGAAGCGACGCCGAGGCGAACATCTCAACCGTGTCGTAGTGGGTGACCGACGGCTTGCCGGCTGCGGTCACCGCGAACTTCCAGTCGCTGCCCCGGTGGCGACCGATGGGTGCGTCGATGGTGCCCTCCGGCGGGTCGAGATGCCCCTGCACCAGGGCGTGGTAGCCCTTGTCGACCTCCCGCTCCTTGAACGCGCGCTTGAGCAGCGAGTACGCACGCTCGGAGACGGCCACCACCATGACCCCCGATGTCCCGACATCGAGACGCGACACGATGCCCTGCCGTTCGGAGGCACCCGAAGTGGCGATACGGTAGCCGGCCGCAGCCAGCGCACCGACAACGGTTGGACCCGTCCATCCCTGCGACGGATGGGCGGCGACGCCGATGGGTTTATCTACCACGATGATGTCGGAGTCGTGGTAGATGATGTCCATCCCCTCGACCGGGGTCGGCTCGATCCGCAACGGCTCGTCCGGTTCCGGCAGCGTGACGTCGAGCCAGCTCCCGGCGGCGAGCTTGTGCGATTTTCCGACCGTCACACCGTCGACGGTGATGTCGCCGTCTTCGGCGAGCGCGGCGACGACGGAGCGGGACAACCCGAGAATGCGCGCGACACCGGCGTCCAGCCGCATCCCGTCGAGCCCGTCTGGCACGGGCATCGATCGTGACTCACGCATCGGCGTCCTCCGCCGCGGACCGATCTCGGTCGCCGCGCCGCCGCGCCGCCCATCCGGTGCGCGAGCCGTCGTACTCGAATCCCAGCAGCGACAGGGCGACCAGCAACACCGCGCCGCAGACCACCGCCGAGTCGGCCACGTTGAACACCGGCCACCACCCCACCGACACGAAGTCGACGACGTGCCCGCGCAACGGCCCCGGCGATCGGAACAGCCGGTCGGCGAGGTTGCCCATCGCCCCACCCAGCACCAGACCGAGCCCGAGGACCCACCACATCGACCGCAGGCGACTGCTGTAGCGGATGATTCCGAGCACCACGAGCAGGGCGACGATGGTCAACACCCAGGTGTAGCCGGAGGCCATCGAGAACGCCGCGCCGCTGTTGCGGACCAACCGTAGCGTGACCGCGTCACCGATGATCCGGACCGGCTGCCCCGGGTCGAGCAGGTTGACCGCCAGCGTCTTGGTCAGCAGGTCCAGACCGATGACGGCGGCCGCGATGGCCAGCAGGGTCCCGACCACCCGGCGGCTCTGGTGGGTAGGCGACCGATCGCCTTCGTCGACCGGACCGGGTGTCGGTTCGCTCATGACTCCATCATCCACCCCATCATCATCCACGAGCCCTCCAATACGCTGACTGCCGTGTACCCCCGTCGCGCCGGCCTCATCATCACCGCAACCCTGCTGATCGGCCTCACCGCCTGCGGCTCCGACGACCCGAACTCCGACACCGCCGGCCCCGCGACGGCGTCGGCGGGTTGCGCACAGGAGTCGACCTCGGGACTCGACGGAGTGAACCTGCTGCCGATCCCACCTGCGAAGGTGACCGTCCTCGACGCCGGGACCGGCGAGAAGCGTCTCCCCGCCGCGGCACCCGATCGCAGCGCCGCGCAGACGGTGACCGTGACGACGACGTCGACCGTGCGATCGCCGGGTGCCGACGAGGCCCAGACCGTGGAGATGCCGCTGCGCGCACTCTTCCACTGCACCGACTCCACCGATCTGGAGATGACACTGGGCGAGGTCACCTCGCCCGATGCCACGTTGACCGATCAGCTTGCCGCGACCTCCGGCTCCCGGGCCGGATTGGCGATCGGCCCCGGTTCCATGCCGATCTCGCTGCGCCTGTTGCCCGCCGAGGACGCCGGACCCGAGGCCCGCCTGGCGGTGGAGCAGACGCTGGTCCAAGCACTGCAGATGTCGGTACCGCTGCCGACCGAGGCGATCGGTGCAGGTGCGCGCTGGCGGATCGAACGCACCATCGATTCCGCGGTCACCGTCACCCAACAGATCGACGCCACTCTCACCGCCTGGGACGGCGATCGGATGACGATCGACGTGACCGTGGATCAGACCCCGGTGAATTCGGTTTTCACCGTTCCCGGCGCCGGCGGCTCATTGAACATCGCCCGGTTCAGCAACTCGGGCAACGGTGAGATGACCCTCGATCTGACCCGCGGTCTACCGATCTCGGGGTCGATCGAGCTCAGTGGCGCCCGCGAGCTCGTGGGTGCCGATCCTGCTCGACCGTTGATCCAGCAGACCGGGTTGTCGGTCGGCTGGCAGTGAACGACGTCACTCCCCCGTTGCGCTCGGGCTGCTTCTGGCGAAGCAGCGGGGCGCCCCGAAGGAGCGACGTGTGGTGACGGGTCGTCAGCGACGAATGATCAGTTGCCCGATTCCGAAGCCGCTGCCGAATCAGTACACATCGGCGTCTGCACATTGTTCGCCGAGATCAGCGGGCAGACGGTGTCGCGCGACAGCTTCCAGCGACCGTCGACGTAGACGATGCTGGCATCGAGCTTCGTCGGCGGGTTGTCGGGGAGCTTGACCTGCACCTTGACCGTGGCCTTGTTGGGCCCGGCCGGGATCACCGGCGGGAAGATCTCGTAGGTGACGTCGGGATTGTCCTGCTTGGCCTTCACAAGTTCATCGAAGATGGCCGGGTCCGCCGCCGAGCCCTCGACGAGTTCGGTCTTCTCCGAGTTCGGCACGTTCGGGTCCAGGGCCTCTTCCAGCATCTGGTTCAGCACCGCCACCGACGGCTGGGTGTCGGGGTCGTTGACGCCCCCGCCCTCGCCCGAGGCGGCTGCGGTCGCCGACGACACCGTCGGGACCTCTGGGACGTCGCTGTCGTCACTGCCACAGGCGGCAACCGATGCCACTGCCCCCGCAATCAACGCGGCGGTCACGATCTTCGGAAACTTCACCGAACATTCCCCTCACTAGTCGTTCGTCCGGTCTGCGTGTTCGTCTCGCAGATCCCGGTGGATTCTGGACGCTCATCCCCTGCGGGGCCGCCAAAACTCCCACCACTATGCCAAACCGACGAGAACGCACCCAACATTCGATGCGGTTCGTCGCACGTCGGAAGCGCAACGGTCGGGAGGCGCCGTGGGTTCCCGGCGCCCCGAGACCATACGCTTGGACACCATGACGGCCACCCGCATCGTCCTGATCTCGACCGGCGGCACGGTATCGGCCCGGACGACCGCCGACGGCGCGGTTCCGGCCCTGTCCGGGCACGACCTCCTCGGCACGGCCGACGGCGATCACCTCGCGTTCGACGAGGTCGAGGTGACCACGACGGATCTGATGTCCGTGGACAGCTCGGCGATGTCGGTCGCCGACCAGTTCGCGATTGCCGCCACGGTCCGTGACGCCCTCGCCGATCCCGCCGTCACCGGCGTCGTGGTGACCCACGGCACCGACACGATGGAGGAGAGCGCCTACCTCGTCGACCTGTTCCACACCGATGACCGTCCGGTGGTCTTCACCGGAGCGCAACACACCGCGGACTCGCCCACCGCAGACGGTCCGCGCAACATCGCCGATGCGATCCGGGCCGTCGCGACCGCCGACCACCGGGGTCGCGGCGTCCTCGTCGCGATGGGTGGCCGAATCCATTCGGCACGTGGGCTGTTCAAATCCTCCACCACCGCGCTCGAGGCGTTCGACACCGTTCACGACGCCATACCGAGGGTCGTCCTCGACGTAGCGCCACCGGCCACCGGTCACGTCCGAGTCGACTCCTTCGGCCTCTACCCCGGCGTGTCCCCGGGACTCATCGCGGCCGCGATGAGCCAGCACGCGGCGGGAATCGTGCTGGCGGGCACCGGTTCCGGGAACACCCACCCGGACATCACGGCCGAGGTGAGCGCGGCGGTCCGGGAGGGGATCGTGGTCGTGGTGTCCACCCGGGTGCCGTTCGGTCGGGTGGTGCCGACGTACGGGGGCGGCGGGGGTGGGGTCGATCTCGAGCGCGCGGGCGCCATCGTGTCGCGTTGGCTGCGTCCGCCGCAGGCCCGGATCGCGTTGTTGGCGTTGCTCTCCACCGGTGCCACGGCCGAGGAGGTCCGCGGCTTCTTCGCCCGGATCGACCCCTCCTGACCCTGCCGCGCTACGGTTCGGCGGATCAGTCGTCGTCCACTGTGGGACGGACGTCGGGCCACGCGAGGCTGGCGATGGGATCCGCGCGGGCAAGGGCCGGTTCGTCGACCGGGAACGTCACGGCCCGGCCGGGTCCGGTGGCCCGTGTCTCGAATCGCACCGTCACCACACCGTGCCCGCTGCCCTGCACCCAGCCGTGACCGTGTTCGGGGTGTGCCACGTCGGTCCCGGTCTCCCAGCGCGGGGCCGACGTTTCGTCCGGCGGTCCGGCGGTCGGCTCCGCCACGTCGGGTGCGGGACCCGCGGTGACGAACGCCGCCTCCACGTCGTCGACGTCGCCGACCTCGACGACGGCCTCATCGGGCCGGTCGTCCAGGTCGGTGAACAACGAGAACTGCTGCACCGCAGTCAGTCCCGAGTATCCGACGCCGACCAGTCGGATCGGTCCGATGCTGCGCGGATCGAGGGCCAACCGCTGGGCCGCCGTCGAGAGCACCGACAGTTCGCTGGTCGCCGCGGGCAGCGTCGTCGACCGGGTGAGGATCGAGAAATCCGAGCGCCGGAGTTTGAGCACCACGGTCCGCGCGCCCCGGCCGTCGGCGAGCAGCCGCCGGTGCGCGCCCTCGGCGGCGGCGTCGATGGCGGGCCGGAGTTCGTCGAGGTCGACGAGGTCGCGGGGAAAGGTCGATTCAGCGCTGATCTGCTTCGCCGATGCCCGTTCGGTGACCGGACGTTCATCGATGCCCTGGGCCAGACGATGCAGCGCCGGGCCGAGCGTGGCCCCCAGCACCGAGACGACCTCCAGGTCGGACATCGCGGCGAAGTCGCCGATCGTCTCGATGCCGAGCCGATGCAGCCGGTCACCGGAGACGGGACCGATCCCCCACAGCTTGCGCACGGGCAGCGCGTGCAGGAACGCGAGTTCACGGCTCGGTGGAATCGCCATAACCCCATCGGGTTTGGCGAGGCCAGACGCGATCTTCGCGATCTGCTTGCCACTGCCGAACCCGACCGACGCCGAGATGCCCACAGTGTCGCGGATTTGCTCACGGAGCCGTTCGGCGAACGCGGTCACGTCCTCGACGCCGGCGCCGGAGAGTTCCGCGGGCTCGCCGAACGCCTCGTCGAACGACAACATCTCGATCACCGGTATCGCATCCCGCACGAGCCGGAACACCCGGGCACTGACCACCCGGTACACCCCGCCTCGAGGCGGCAGCACCACGACTCCCGAGCCCACGAGTCGTCGCGCCTGGTGCATCGGCATCGCCGACCGGGCACCGAATGCGCGCGCCGCGTAGCTGGCACCGGCAACCACTCCCCTACCGCCAGTGCCGCCCACCAGCACCGGTCGGCCACGCAGGGTCGGGCGAGTCAGCTGCTCCACGGAAGCGAAGAACGCGTCCATGTCGAGATGCATCACCCACCGCGCACTGCGTTCGGTATCGGCGTGCCCGGGCTCGGCCTCGGGCGGGACGGCGGAGTCCACCCCCGCATCGTATGCGGCCGCAGATCGGCGATTCCTCAGCGGATCTCGAAGACGGGCAGGTCGTCGACGTGCCGGGCGAGGGTGGCATCGTCGGGCTCGGTACCCATCCCCTCGGGCAGGAACCGCTTGACCTCCCATCCCCATTTGTCGAGGTAGGCGCGGATGATCGGCGCGCGGTCGGCCGGTGCCACCTCGACCAGCCGGACCGACCGGCGACGACGGCCGCGGCGCAGCTTCGCCGCGTCGTTCACCCGGGCGTTGCGCGCCCATTGGGTGTTGCCGCGCGGCGAGACCAGGTACTCGCGGCCCTCGAACGGCATCGGGTTGACCGGGACGGTCTGGGGCGTGCCGGACTTGCGTCCGGTGACGGTCAGCGTCTGTGCGCCCGCAAGGTTCACCCCGCGTTCGACCAGCCATCGAGCGACCCGGTTGAAGGCGGCGTCCATTCCCTTGGGCCCGCGATAGTGCGGCTGAGCTGCGTGCATGATGAGTCCCCTTCGTGAGATCAGAATCGAGAGCACCGCTCTCGTTTTCTAGTGTGCGCGCCCCCGCGGGAAAATTCAAGAGCACTGCTCTCAGTTGTGCGACGATGTCCTCATGGCCACCACCACACGCGCCGCGAATCGGGCGGCGATGGAATCGGAGATCCGACGACTCGGCCGCGAGCACCTGCGCACCTACGGCGCCGCAGGCCTCTCACTCCGTGCGGTCGCCCGCGATCTCGGCGTGGTCTCCTCGGCGGTGTACCGCTATGTCCCGAGCCGCGACGACCTGCTCACGTTGCTACTGGTGGAGGCGTATTCCGACGTGGCGGACTCCGTCGAGCAGGCGATGGAAGCAGTCCCGCCGGACCGTCATCGGGACCGCCTATACGCCGCAACCCGCGCACTGCGCGCCTGGGCAGTCGACGACCCGGCCCGGTGGGCACTCCTCTACGGAAGTCCCGTCCCGGGATACTCGGCACCCGCCGACCAGACCGTGGAGCCTGGCACCCGGGTGGTCGCGATGCTCATCGACGAGGTCGCTCGCGCCGAGGCCGACGGAGTACTGCAGTGCCGGCAGCAGGACCTGACCGCCGGCCTCCGCAGCGATCTCGCCACGATCCGCGACGAATTCGGCGTCGAACTCTCCGACGCCGCGCTCGTGGTGGCGACCACCCTGTGGTCGACCGCCATCGGTGCGGTCAGCCTCGAGGTGTTCGGCCAGTACGGCGCGAACACCTTCAGCGATCCGGCCGCGTTGTTCGACGTCGCCATCGAGCGCGCACTGGCTCCTCTCGCCGAGGCGCTCCGCGACTGAGCAGCGCCAGTGCTCATCGGGCGATCGGTCGCTCCGTCTCGATCCCGGTCAGCTTCTCCGGATTCCGGACGGCGAAGATGTCGTGCACCACCCCGTCCGCGAAGTCCAGCACGAACACACCCTGCAGACGGCCGTCGAAGTAGATCCGCATTCCGGGCAGGCTGTTGAAGATCCCGGCTTCGAGCCGGAAGTCGGGATGTATCGACCCGACCCGGTTGAAGCCCGACAGCAACCGCGCCACCGCGAGCGCTCCCTTGACCGGCCGCCGCACCGCCGTGGCCTTACCGCCCGAATCGGCGGTGAAGACCACGTCCGGCGACAGCAGGGTCATCAGCTGCTCGACATCGCCGGACGACGCGGCCGCCAGGAAGGCCTCGGTCACCTCGGCGGTACGCGCCGAGTCGACCGGCTCGAAGCGATGCCGGCGGGCGTGCACATGCGCCCGGGCGCGGTGCGCGGTCTGGCGCACCGCCGGCACGGACTTGCCGACCATGTCGGCGATCTCGTCATGGGCGAACCCGAAGACCTCCCGGAGCACGAAGACGGCGCGTTCGTCGGGCCCCAGGCTCTCCAGCACGACCAGCATCGCCGTCGAGACCGATTCCGCGAGAACGACATCCTCGGAGGCGTCGCGCTCGTCGAGCAGGATCGGTTCGGGTAGCCACGGCCCGACGTACTCCTCGCGCCTGCGCACGGACGTGCGCAACATGTTGAGTGCCTGGCGGGTGACCACCTTGGCGAGATACGCCTTGCTGTCGGCGACGGCGTCGAGATCGACGTCGGCCCACCGCAGATAACTCTCCTGCAGCACGTCGTCGGCGTCGGTGGCCGAACCGAGGATCTCGTAAGCGACGGTGAACAGCAGTGGCCGCAGTTCGGTGAACCGTTCGACGTGCGCGTCGGTACCGGCCGTCATCCGGTCGCCTCCAGGCGCGGTGGCTCAGCGAGTTCGCGTGGCCGACCGAACGACGGCGTGACACCCGGATGACGCCCTTCCAGGCGCAGGCTCAGGATGACGCCGCGGCACACGAGTTCCTTGGTCGCAGCGGCGGTACGGCCGGTGATCGCGGTCTCGAGCGGGCTGTCGTCACGTCGCGTCGGCTGGACGACGGCGGCGTGGCGACCCAGGGAGGTGCATTGGCCTAGGAACGCGAGTGCGACGGGTTTCGGCAGCGCACCGGCCAGTCGCGCACGGACGGTGTCGGCGGCGTGCGGTCCGAGCTGATTGGCCGCCTGGCAACTCATCCGGAACGGTTGCCCCGACGGCGCCACGGAATCCCCGGCACCGACGATGCGCGGATCGTCGACACTGGTGAGTGTCTCGTCGGTTACCAGTCGCCCGATCCGGTCGGTGGTCAGGCCGCTCTTCGCGGCGAGGTCCGGCGCCCCGAACCCGGCGGCCACGACCGTGGTCGCACTCGGCAGTATCGCGGTGGACTCACCGGTGGACACCGTCACGGTGTCGGGGCCGATGCTGTGCACCCGGTGGTCTTCCATGATCTCGACGCCCAGCTTGGTCAGCCGTCGGCGGGTGGCGCGTCGCGCGCGCTGCCCGAACGACGGGGCGAGCACGCCGCGGCACACCAATCGAACCGGCCGTCCGGCGTCGGCGAGCTCGGCGGCCGTCTCGATCCCGGTGAGTCCGCCGCCGATGACGGTGACCGACGCATCGTCGGCGAGGTCGGCCAGCCGGGCACGCAGTCGCTCGGCGGTCTCCCATTCGCCGATCGGATAGCCGTGTTCGGCCGCACCCGGAATCGTGTTCGCGGACAACGCGGTCGAGCCGACGGCGTAGACCAGATGGTCGTAGTCGAGCGTGTCACCGCCGGCAAGCTCGACCCGGCCGCCGGCCACGTCGATGCGGGCGGCAGAGTCGACGACCAGACGCACGTCGGGACCGAGCACCTGGTCGAAATCGCGCTCGGCCTCCCCGGTTCCGGTGGCCCATTGATGCAGCCGGATGCGATGGACGAAATTCGGCCGCGGGTTGACCAGCACCACGTCGGGTGCCGGTTCGGTACCTGCGCCCGCGATCCGGTTGGCGGCCATGGTCCCGGCGTAGCCTCCGCCGAGGACGACGACCCGCGGGCGTCGAGTGTTCTTCATGGGTTGCTCCTCTCGAAAAAGGTGGACAACCTCTGAGACACCGTACGCCCGCGGGACGTGACAGCGAGTGACTCAGATCACACTCAGGCGCGCGCCACCTTCGTGACGTCCGCGGTGATCCCGTCGCCGAGTTCGACGCCACCCGCCGCACCGGCCTCCGCGTCCACGACGTCGAAGGAGACCGCGAGAATCTCACCGGCGATCAGATCGGCGTGCGTGCGTGCCCAGTCGGCGCGGTTCGCCGGCACCACGAGTCGGACGCCGATCCGATCGGAGACGTCGAGACCGAGAGTGCGCCTGGCGTCCTGCAGTTCGCGGATGCGGTCCTTGGCCCAACCCTCGGCCTCGAGTTCCGGGGTGACGGCGGTGTCGAGGACGACCAGGCCGCGGCCACCCGGCAGTTCCGCGGTCGAGTCCGGCTCCACGGCGACGAGGCGGCGGGTGTATTCACCGTCGTGTAGTTCGATACCGCCGGCGATGACGACCTCGCTTCCGTCGGCTCCTGCACCGACTGTCCAAGCCCCGCTCTTGACGGCCTTGATGGCGGCCTGGACATCCTTGCCCAGGCGCGGTCCGGCGGCACGCGCGTTGACCGCGATCTCGTAGCGCCCGTAGGCATCCGCGTCCGTGGCCAGTGACACCGACTTCACGTTCATCTCGTCGGCGATCAGGTCCCGATACGGCGTGAGCTGTTCGGCCGTCGGCGACGCGACGGTCAGACCCGGTAGCGGCAACCGCACTCGCAGTTTGTTGGCCTTGCGCACGCTGGATGCGACCGAGCAGACCTCCTGCACCTCATCCATGGCCGCTACCAATGCGGTGTCCGCGGGCAGGTCGTCGGCCGCGGGCCAGTCCGTCAGGTGCACCGACCGGCCACCGGTCAGACCGCGCCAGATCGCCTCGGTGGCCAGCGGTAGCAGCGGAGCGGCCAGGCGAGTAGCCACCTCCAGCACCGTGTAGAGGGTGTCGAACGCGTCCGGATCGTCGTCCTGCCCGGCCCAGAACCGAGCCCGGGAGCGGCGTACGTACCAGTTGGTCAACGACTCGACGAACTCCCGGAACGCCTCGCAGGCACCGGCGATGTCGAAGGTGTCGAGTGCCTCGGTCATCGTGTCCCGGGTGACCGCGAGCTTGGCCAGGATGTAGCGGTCGAGGACGTGCGTGGAGTCCGTCCGCCACGTCGCGGGTCGCTCGGCGTAGAGCTGCAGGAAGCTGTAGGCGTTCCACAACGGCAGTAGCGCCTGGCGAACTCCTTCCCGGATACCGCGTTCGGTGACCACGAGGTTGCCACCACGCAGCACCGGCGATGCCATCAGGAACCAGCGCATGGCATCGGAGCCGTCGCGATCGAACACCTCGTTGACGTCGGGGTAGTTCCGCTTGGACTTCGACATCTTCTGGCCGTCGTCGCCGAGCACGATCCCGTGGGCGATGACGCTCTTGAACGCCGGCCGGTCGAACAGTGCGGTGGCCAGCACGTGCAGGTTGTAGAACCAGCCGCGACTCTGCCCGTTGTACTCGACGATGAAGTCGCCCGGGTTGTGCGGTACATCGCCCGAGTCGCTGTTGCCGTCGAACCAGTCGGCGTTCTCGAACGGATAGTGCACCTGCGCGAACGGCATCGATCCCGACTCGAACCAGCAGTCGAACACCTCCGGCACCCGGCGCATGGTGGAATTGCCGGTCGGGTCATCGGGATTGGGACGCGTCAGCTCGTCGATGTAGGGCCGGTGCAGATTGTCCGGCCGGACGCCGAAGTCACGTTCGAGCTCGTCGAGGGAACCGTAGACGTCAGTACGCGGGTGCTCCGGGTCGTCGGAGATCCACACCGGGATCGGCGCGCCCCAGAAGCGGTTCCGGCTGATGTTCCAGTCACGGGCACCCTCGAGCCACTTGCCGAACTGACCGTCGCGGATGTGCTCCGGCGACCAGGTGATCTGCTTGTTCAGCTCGAGCATCCGGTCCTTGATCGGGGTGACCGCGACGAACCACGACGGAACCGCCATGTAGATCAACGGCTTTCCCGACCGCCACGAGTGCGGATAGGAGTGCTCGATGGTCTCGTGACGCAGGATCTTCCCGATCGCCTTGAGGTCCTTGATGATCGCCGGGTTCGCGTCGAACACCATCTGGCCCTCGTAGGGCGGCACCTGCGCGGTGAACCGGCCGCCCGGATCCAGCGGCTGCACGACCTCGATGCCATTGGCCATCGCGAGGTCCATGTCCTCCTCGCCGAACGCCGGCGCGAGGTGGACGACGCCGGTGCCGCTGTCGGTGGTCACGTAGTCACCGAGCAGCACCCGGTGCGCGTTGGGATGACCGACGAAGAAGTCGAATGGCGGCAGGTAGGACATTCCCTCCAGATCCGCGCCGCCGTAGCTGCCGAGGATCTCGGGCTCGACGATCTCCTTGGCATAGCCGGCCAGCAGCGCCTTCGCGAGCAGGTACTCCTGGCCGTCGGCCGCACGGACGTGTACGTACTCGACATCCGGGTTGACCGCGATCGCCAGGTTAGACGGCAGCGTCCACGGCGTGGTGGTCCAGATCAGTGCGTTGACGCCGTCGAGTTCGGGGTGGGCATCGGTGCCGACGAGCGGCATCCGCACGGTGACGGCCGGGTCCTGACGCATCCGGTAGGCGTCGTCGAGCTTGGACTCCTGGTTGCTCAGTGGCGTCTGCTCGTACCAGCTGTAGGGCAGCACCCGATAACCCTGGTAGACCAGACCCTTGTCGTGGAGACGTTTGAACGCCCACATGACCGACTCCATGAAGTCAAGATCGAGCGTCTTGTAGTCGTTGTCGAAGTCCACCCACCGGGCCTGGCGGGTGACGTAGTCGCGCCACTCACCGGTGTAGCGCAGCACCGAGTCACGGCAATAGTCGTTGAACTTCTCCATGCCCATCGACTCGATCTGCGACTTGTCGGTGATGCCGAGCTGACGCTCCGCCTCGAGTTCGGCGGGCAGACCGTGGGTGTCCCAACCGAAGCGACGCTCCACGCGCTTGCCGCGCATCGTCTGGTACCGCGGTACCAGATCCTTGACGTAACCGGTGAGCAGATGCCCGTAGTGCGGCAGGCCGTTGGCGAACGGCGGGCCGTCGTAGAAGACGAACTCCTCGGCGTCGGCCCGGTTCTCGATGGAAGCGGCGAAGGTGTCGTCGCCGGCCCAGTAGGCCAGAACATGCTGCTCGACGTCCGGGAAGGACGGAGCGCTGCGACCGCCGCCGGCGGTCATGTCGACGACGGGAT
The DNA here is from genome assembly GCF_044543825.1 of Gordonia sp. NPDC062954. Classification (NCBI taxonomy): domain Bacteria; kingdom Bacillati; phylum Actinomycetota; class Actinomycetes; order Mycobacteriales; family Gordoniaceae; genus Gordonia; species Gordonia sp. NPDC062954. The sequence goes on from NZ_JBITWL010000001.1 coordinate 167,175, forward strand.
AGACGCGGGCGTCGGCGGACGTATCCACCTGCGGGGCCTCGGGTCGGGCGGTGTCGGCCATGATGCTTCTCCTCGTGCCTGGCATGTGCGCAACTGCTCTGGCACGGGGACGCTCACCGGCTGATTCGACGATCAGCCGATCCGCGCGGTACCACCCCGCTTGCGGTGAACGCCTACTGAGCCGTTCACCGCCACTCACCGGCCCGCGATGCGGCGCGAGCCCACGGCTGTCACGGGCCGCTCCCGCCCGGTTCTACTGAGAACCTGCCACGCTGCGGTGTCGGTCCCGTTCTTCCGAGTGCTCCCCGGTGATGGCCGGATCCACGCAGCAACGAGTGTAGCCGTCACCGGCCGCGCACGACGAATCGCTGGTGCGACCGGCGGGGCCGAACGCCGAGGTGACGGCGGCGTGGACCCGACCGCGGTCAGTCGAGCGGCGGGCGCCAGTTGGGATCCAACGGATCGAACCGTGCCCGGCGCTGCTCCCGTGGCTCGTCCGACGCATCGGATTCCTGGCCGTGAGTCGGCGACGTGGACGACGCGGACGGGGATGGCGAAGAAGACGATGGCGAGGAAGACGATCGCGAGGACGGGAAGGACTCCGTGACGTCGTCGTCGTGACGGCCGGCACCACCGGTGGGTGCACCGTGGGTCCCGGGTGCCGGCTGCGGCGCGGGATAACCGCCCACCGACCTCAGATAGTCGTCATAGCCACCGTCTCGACCGACCCCGGCTTGTGGCGGCGGTTGCGGCGCCCGCCCGTGGCGGCCGACTCCCGGCGGACCCGGCGGCGGGACCGGACTCTGCGGGGTCGGCGCTGCGGCTGACCCGTACTGCGACGGCGGTATCGGTGACTGGGGTGTCGGCGACTGGGGTGTCGGCGACTGGGGCACCGACGAATGCGGCCGGGCGACCGGCTCGTCGTCGATGCGACGATCGGCCGGGGCGCCCCGGTCACCCGACTCACGGTCCGGCGTCTGCCCTTCGGCCTGATCAGAGTCGACGAAGTCGGCCAGTGTGGGCTCGTCGTCACCGCGGCGCCCGGCCCCGACCACATCTGCGATCAGGAAGCCGAGGCCTGCCAGACAAACCACGATGCATGAGATCGCCAGCCATACGGTGCCGGTGATCAGGCCCAACACCAGCAACACGAACCCCACGAGCGTCGCCGCGAGGGCCAGTGTCAACACCAGAAACCTCCCGCTGGTCCCGGATCAGCTCGGAGAGTAGCTGGTGAAACCACCGTTGCCGGGATCTGATGAGAACGAATCGGACCGGCCACCCTCGACCGGAGCGGCGCTACCGCGCTGCTGCAGTTCCTCCAGCTGGGACTCCAGGTAGGTCTTGAGACGAGTGCGGTACTCGCGTTCGAAGGTCTTCAGCTGCTCGATCCGACCCTCGAGCACGGTGCGCTGCTGATTGATCGTGCCCATGATCTCGCTGTGCTTGCGCTCGGCGTCGCTCTGCAGCGCGTCGGCCCGCTCCTGGGCCTGGCGGACCTGGGCCTCCGAGCGGGTCTGCGAGTCGGCGAGGATGGCCTCCGACCGCTGTCGGGCATCCGACAACAGGGCGTCTGCCTTGGACTGCGCCTCCGACACCATGGCGTCGGCACGCGAACGCGCGTCAGCGACCAGCGAATCCGCCTCTTGACGAGACGTCGAGGTCAACCGGTCCGCGGTGTCCTGGGCCAAGGCCAACACCCGCGCCGCGCGCACGTTCGCATCGTCGTCGCTGAACTCGGGCTGCGGTGCGGCCGCAGGGGCCGGCGCCTCGGCGACCGGGGCCGAGGCGAACACCTGGGTCCGCTCCTCGGCCGACGGCGCGGCGGCCGACTCGGCGGCGGGTGCGCCCGACCGTGCGTCGGCGAGGTCGCCTTCGAGCTCCTCGACGCGCTGCTTCAGGTCGCCGTTCTCCTCGATGAGTCGCGCCAGTTCGGCCTCGACAAAGTCGAGGAACTGATCAACTTCATCCTCGTTGTAGCCGCGTTTACCGATAGGCGGTTTGCTGAACGCGACGTTGTGCACATCAGCTGGTGTCAGCCGCATGTCGGTTCCCCTCATTTGTCAGTCGAACTGTCTGTATTTGGTAGGCCGGATCAAGCCCGTATTCAGTTGGCAGCATCACCCGCTCGACGACCGTCTCAGCCAGTGTTCGACACTCGCTGCTCTCCACATCGAGAGTCATGGGTCTGCACAGTCTTTGCTACAGGCTGTCACTGTTTATTCATACCAGTCCACTGGGTAACTGGCGTCAAATCCTGTCACACGAGAACCGTTCGTAGCAGACGATCGATACTGTCTCGCAATCGAACGGTCACTCGATGATGACACTCAACGGTAAACCACTGCGGGCCGATGGTCACGAAGTGGTCACGGTTGGCGTGTCGGAAACGACGAGTCAGCGAGCGCCAAGCGGAGTGCAGAACTCACCCGAGCCCGACCAGAGCCGAGGCCGAACTGCGACTGAGCGAACTGACCACCTGCATCGCGATGAGCACCACGATCATCACGATCATCAGGGACAGATCCAGGCGCACGGGCCCCAGCGGGATGGGCGGCAACACGCGACGCAGCGCACGGATCGGCGGGTCGGTCGCGGTGAACACGATCTCGATGACCACCACCGCCACACCGGTGGGTCGCCATTCACGCGCAAACGACCGGACCAGCTCCACGACGAGTCGCGCGAGCAGCAGCAGCCAGTAGATGAACAGGACGTAGTACAGAACCTGGAACAGAATCGTCACGACTCAAGGTTGCCTGATATGTCGCACCCGCGCCGCAGCCCCCCGCTGACCGGCGTCGGAGTGCTTGTGGTGCGCGAGTGCGAGCGCGGATCAGGAGTGGTTGTAGAAGCCGGTCTCGGCGATCTTGCGTCGATCCTCCGGCGAGACGTCGACGTCGGCGGGCGAGAGCAGGAACACTTTGGTGGCCACCTTGTCGAAGGAACCCCGAAGCGCGAACGCCAATCCGGCGGCGAAGTCGACGAGCCGCTTGGCGTCGTCGTTGCTCATGTCGACGAGATCCATGATCACCGGGTTTCCATCGCGGAACCGCTCACCGATCGTGCGGGCCTCACCGTAGTCCGAGGGCCGCAGCGTGGTGATCTTGTGCAGGGGCCCGTCGGCGAAGACCCGCTCGAGCTCGGCGCGCTGATCGGAACCCGCGGCCGAACGCGCGACCCCGGCGGTGCGCATCCCCGATCGCTGCAACGGTTCGAGTCGATGCGGGGCCCGCATCCGATCGACCGGCTCGCCTCCGTGCCGCCCCCCGGCATAGGCGTACTCCGGGACCGGCTCGAAACCCGCGTCATAGCCGTTGGGGTCGTAGCCGGCAGGCGCGAACCCCTGTGGTTCGAACTCCCCGGGAAAGCGTCGGTCGTCGACGTAGGCGAAGTCGGCGTCGCGGGGACCGTCGCGGAAGCCGGGTTCGCGATAGCTCGCGTCACCGTAGTACTCGTCCCGATAGGAACGTCCACCGCGAAGGGGACCACCCGGCTCCTCCAGGTAGTCGTCTTCGTAGTCACCCGGAGGCACCATGCCGAAATATGCCTTGAACTTCTGCATCGTGGTCATAGCTGGCCTCTCTGTCGTCCAACGCTGCCGGGGAGCAGTGCAGTGGTGCAGTTGTTGATCTTGGTTTCGTTGGTTCTCGTGTGACCAATGTGATTACTGAGAGACTAACGGCCGCGGCCCCATGATCGCGGTACCGACACGCACGCATGTCGATCCGTGCGCCACCGCTTCCTCGAGGTCACCCGACATGCCGGCAGAGAGCTCCCGGGCGTCGGGATGGTCGGACACGAACGCGGCGTGGATCTCCTGCGCGCGGGCCATCCATCGCTGCGCCGCACCGTCCACCGGCGCGATCACCATCAGCCCCTGCAGGGTCAGTCCATGAGCGCCCCGGACGTGTTCGGCCAGCTCCGGCAGCTCCTCCACCGTGACCCCGCCGCGGTGCGGATCACCATCGAGACTGACCTGGAGCAGGATGCCGAGGTCCGCGCTGCGCGAACCGGTGTCGCAGGCCTCCTCGACCCCAGACGACAGGGCGTCGACGACCTTTGCGCGATCGACCGAGTGCACCGTTCGCGCCCACCGCGCAACGGATTTCGCTTTCTTCGACTGAACACTGCCGATCATGTCGAACTCGGCGGCCGCCACCGCGGCGTCGGTCGCGTCGGCATGCCGGAGTTCGGCGATCTTGCGGCCCGCCTCGGGCTCGCGCGACTCGCCGAAGGTCCGCACCCCGAGGCCGATCAGGTGGCGGACATCTGCAGCCGGGAAGAACTTCGTGACCACCAGCAATTGCACGTCACCGGGACTGCGTCCGGCGGCCGCGACCGCGGCATCGAGTCGCTCGCGAGCGGCCGTGTACCCGCGCGCCAGCTCCGCTCGCCGCGCGTCTGACTCAGGTGGGGTCATCGCCGTTCCCGGGCGCGACCGGATCGATCCAGATCACCGACGCCAACCGGCCCGTCGGGGCGCCCCGCCGGTGACTGAAGAGCTCGGGGTCCTCGATCGTGCAACGCGGATCGGCAGCCACTGCGGCAACTCCGGCCGCGAGCAACTGCCGTCGCAATCCGGCGCGCAAGTCCAGTCCACTGGTCCCCTTCTCGGTGACACATGCACTGCCCGGGAGATGCTCTTCGACATCTCGCTGCATAGGGGCCGGCACCTCGTAGTGCCGCCCGCTGGCGGCCGGTCCGAGCAGTGCCCCCATCCGTTCCGGGCGAGCACCGAGCCGAATCATCTCGCGCAGCGTCGCGGGCACGATCCCCACTCGGGCGCCGACCCGTCCGGCATGGATTCCCGCGATCACGCCTGCCTCGTCATCGGAGAGCAGCACCGGGACGCAGTCGGCCGACAGCACCGCCAGCGCCAGCCCCGGCTCCGTGGTGACGAGCGCATCGGTGGCCGGGACCGGTTCGTCGACCGGCCCGGTGACGACCGTGACGTTGCGGCTGTGGATCTGCTCCATCCAGACGATCCGCCCCGGTGCCAGACCGATCTGCTCGGCCAGCCGAGCGCGATTGTTGGCGACTGACTTCGGATCATCCCCCACGTGGTCGCCCAGGTTGAACGAATCGTAGGGCGCCACCGAGACGCCGCCGGAGCGACTGGTGACCACTCGGCGTACCCGCACAGCGCGGCTCAGCGCTTCATGAACGACGGCACGTCGACGTCGTCATCGTCGAGGGTGACGTTGTTGCGGCGCGGCCGCTCGGGCTGCTCCTCGGTGAACGGATCCCCCGACCCGGTCGGCATCTTGCCGAACAGCGGGTCGTTGTCCTTCGACGGGGACGCCACGGACCCGGCCTGACCGGACCCGACCGTCGACTTGCCTGCCGCTGCCGGGACGTCGGTGCGCTTGCGCGGTGCGCCGCCGTCGAATCCGGCCGCGATCACCGTGACGCGGACCTCGTCGCCGAGGTTGTCGTCGATGACCGTGCCGAAGATGATGTTGGCGTCCTCGTGGGCCGCCTCCTGCACCTGCGTGGCGGCGTTGTGGATCTCGAACAGTCCGAGGTCACTGCCACCGGCGATCGAGATGAGCACTCCGCGAGCACCTTCCATCGACGCCTCGAGCAGCGGCGAGTTGATGGCCGCCTCGGCGGCCTTCTTCGCCCGGTCCTCACCACGGGACGACCCGATACCCATCAACGCGCTGCCGGCGTCGCTCATCACGCCCTTGACGTCGGCGAAGTCGACGTTGATCAGACCGGGGGTGGTGATCAGATCTGTGATGCCCTGAACACCGTTGAGCAGTACCTCGTCTGCGCTGCGGAACGCGTCCATCAGGCTGACCTGCGCGTCACCGAGCTGCAGCAGCCGATCGTTGGGGATCACGATCAGGGTGTCACAGGACTCCCGCAGGGCAGTGATGCCCGCTTCGGCCTGACCGCCACGACGCTTGCCCTCGAAGGAGAAGGGCCGGGTGACCACGCCCACGGTGAGGGCGCCGAGTTTGCGAGCGATGGACGCGACCACCGGCGCACCACCGGTACCGGTGCCACCGCCCTCCCCCGCGGTCACGAAGACCATGTCCGCGCCCTTGAGGAGTTCCTCGATCTCGTCGCGGGCGTCCTCGGCGGCACGGCGTCCGACCTCGGGATCGGCACCCGCGCCGAGACCGCGGGTCGAGTCACGTCCGACGTCGAGCTTGACGTCGGCGTCACTCATCAGCAGGGCCTGCGCGTCTGTGTTGATCGCAATGAACTCAACACCTTTCAGCCCCTGCTCGATCATTCGGTTGACGGCATTGACGCCGCCGCCGCCGATGCCGACGACCTTGATCACGGCCAGGTAGTTGTGCGGTGGCGTCATGTGCCCGCCTTCCTCGTTCGATCCGAAACCCTAAACCTGAACCATAGATTTAGAGTTATGTCAAGTAGTTGGATGTTGGGGATGACGCTAGGCATCCGATGGCCGGGCCGCCAGCAAGCGCGCGGCGTGTCGCGAACTTGACCGGCATTTTTTGCTCAACCGGGCGATTCGGATGCGCCGCGCCACGGAATCACTTGAACGCGGGAAACTCCGGACTCGAGACGTTGTACGTGGAAGCGGGGCGCGTGAGGATGGCGGTGAGGGTGCGGGCCTTCTCCGCGCCGCGTTCGCTGTCCCCCCACACGACGGTCTTGTCACCCTTCAACGTGAACTGGATGTCGACCGGCGACGACGCCGTGACCGCGACGAGTTGACCGGAGATGGATTCCGGGAGTTCATGGACCGCACGCAGCGTGGCCACCGTGGTGGGGTCGCTGGGACCCGGGTTGGGTGTGGAGAACTCGGGCAAAGCGTTCACCTCGGGTGGCACACCGGTCGTGCTGTCGTAGGTCAGGTAACCGACCCCGGACCGGTCGAGCACGTGGACCTTCTGCCCATCGGTCACCTTGACCACCGGCTGACGCTCCACCACGGTGATGGTCAACGACGACGGGTAGCTGCGCTGCACCCGCACCGACTCGATGGACGGGATCGCCGCGATCCGCTGCGCGACAGCCGCGGTGTCGACCTGCAGCAGCGGAGTCCCGTCGGCCACGTCGGCAGCACCCACGATCTGATCTGCCGGCACCGCCTGGTTGTCTCGGACATCCGTCGAGCGGACGGCCATCAGCGGGGTGTAGTAGGCGATGAGCCCGAGCCCCACCACCACCACGATGACCGCCAAGGTGCCCAGCAGCAATCGTGGGCGAGGAAGAGTACGCCCGGTGCGTGCCCTGGGGGTGGTCACGGTGGGGATCCCGCGGCGTCAGCAGGTGCCGGTCCGCTCACGGTCGGCGGCATCTGTGCCTCGGCGCCGGGAGCGCGGCGCAGTTCGGCAAGGATCTCGGGCCCCTGCATGGTGATGTCGCCGGCGCCGAGTGTCAGCACGACGTCGCCAGGTTTGACCCGATCGACGACGAGCTGCGCCAACGTCGAGAGATCCGGCACGAAGAACGCCGGTCGGTGCACCCGATCGACGATCGTCGCGCCGCTCACACCGGGGATCGGTTCTTCCCGGGCCCCGTACACATCGGCGATCACCACCTCGTCGGCGAGGTCGAGAGCCGCCGCGAACTCGTCGGCGAACTCACTTGTGCGGGAGTAGAGATGGGGCTGAAAGACCGCGATCACCCGGCCACCGTCGTCGCCACCCGGCGCTTCGACCGCCTCGGCGGCTCTGGTCTCGACGGCCTGCCGTGCCGCGGTGAGCACGGCCCGTATCTCCGTCGGGTGATGCGCGTAGTCGTCGTACACCTCGACGCCGCCGGCGCGGCCACGCAACTCGAAGCGCCGATGCACCCCACTGAACGCCGCCACCCCGTCGATGACCGACGACAGCGCACTGCCGGTCACCCGACAGGCGACGGCGGCACCGATGCAGTTGAGCGCCATGTGCTTACCGGGCACCGTCAACTGCATATCGCGTTCGGCGGTGGGCTCTGCCACCGGCGCACCGAACCGCACCCGGGCCAGTCCGCCGGCACCGCGCGGCGACCAGGACACCAGCTCGGCGACATTCGACACCGACGGCGCGAGTGCGGCGTGACGACCCTCGCCATAGCCGAGGACGGCGACGCCGCGTTCGGCAAGCCCATCGGCACATCGTCCCGCGAAGGCCGCTGCGCCCTCGTCGTCAAGGCACACCACCAGCGACCCACCCGGTCGAATCCGCTCGGCGAAGGCATCGAAAACCTGCACATAGGCTTCCCGGGTCCCGAAGAAGTCGAGATGATCCGCCTCGATGTTGGTGACCACCGCAACATCGGGTTCGTACTCGAGCAGGGATCCGTCACTCTCGTCGGCCTCCGCGACGAAGATCGGGCCGCTGCCGTGGTGGGCGTTGGTGCCTGACTCGTTCAGCTCGCCGCCCACCGCGAACGACGGGTCCTGACCGCAATGCTGCAGGGCCACCACGGCGATCGAGGTGGTCGAGGTCTTGCCGTGGGTGCCCGCGATCAACACCGTGCGGTAACCGGCCATCAGCTGCGCGAGGACGTGCGGACGCAGCAGGATGGGGATGCCGCGTGAGCGCGCCGCGACCAGCTCCGGATTCGTCTTCGGGATCGCGGCGTGGGTGGTGACCACGGCGGTGGGCCCGCCGGGCAGCTGATCAAGCGCCGACGGATCGTGGCCGACCTGGATCCGGGCGCCCCGGGTGCGCAGGGCGAGGATGCCGCGGCTGTTCTTCGCGTCCGATCCCGACACCCGACCGCCGCGGGCCAGCAGGATTCGGGCGAGCCCACTCATCCCGGCGCCGCCGATCCCGACCATGTGCACTCGCCGCAGCATCTCCGGCAGGTCGCCGACGGGGGCGATCGGTCCGCTGCTCATCGTCTCACCTCCGCAGCCGAGCGCCGGCGAGCGCCGCCGGTCACGTCCAGTCCTCTGCTCATTGTCACCGTTCGTCCGGTGATGCGGGCGAACGAAACGCGGTTCGCAGACGCGCCCGGTACGTACCCGAGCGACGGCGGGCGGCGAGCTCGAGCGCTGCGGTCGCGACGGCGTCGGCTGCATCGCGGTGGCCGGTACGGCCGGCCGCGGTCGACATCGCCGACAGCCGATCGGTGTCGGCGAGCATGGCCGGCACCTCGCGGGCAACCCAGTCCGACGTCAGGTCGACATCGTCGACCAATACCCCACCGCCGCCGTCGACGACGGGCAGGGCGTTGAGTCGCTGTTCCCCGTTCCCGTGGGGCAAGGGGACGTAGATCGCGGGCAGGCCGGTCGCCGATATCTCCGCGACGGTCATCGCGCCGGACCGGCACATCACCAGATCGGCGGCGGCGTAGGCGAGGTCCATCCGTTTGAGGTAGCCCACCCCGCGATAGGGCGGCGCCCCCGGCGGCGAGACCGGAGAGATCGAGTTCTTCGGCCCGTAGGCGTGCAGGACACCGATACCGGCGTCACCCAACGCCCCGGCCGCGCCGGCGACCGCGTCGTTGAGTCGCTGGGCGCCTTGTGAGCCGCCGAAGACGAGCAGCGTCGGCGCATCGGCGTCGAGACCGAAATAGTGACGAGCCTTGGCGCGCAGCCCGGGACGGTCGAGTTCGGTGATGACCCCGCGTACCGGGATGCCCACGACCTCGGCCTCGAGACCGGAGCCGGCCACCGCGGCCATCACCCGATCGGCGAACCGGGCGCCGACCTTGTTCGCGATCCCGGCACTCGCATTGGCCTCGTGGATGATGATGGGCAGCCGGCTGCGGCCCCGCACCCGCATGCGGGCCGCGAGGTACGCGGGCAGCGACACGTAGCCGCCGAACCCGATCACCACGTCGGCGCCGACCGCGGCCAGCACCGATCGGGTCGCCGAGACCGCACCGACCAGCCGCGCAGGCGTCTTGGCCAGTTCCATCCCGGGCTTGCGCGGCAATGGCACCGGCGGAATGAGTTCGAGTTGGTAGCCCCGTTCGGGGACCAGCGTCGTCTCCAGACCACGGGTGGTGCCCAGCGCCGTCACCTGAGCCGTGGGGTCCAGCCGGGTCACCGCGTCCGCCACGGCGAGAGCCGGTTCGATGTGTCCGGCGGTCCCGCCTCCGGCCACCACCACCGACAGTGGTCGATCCGACCGCGACCGGCCTCGCTCAGCACTCACCGCTGCCCCACTCCATTCACGTTCACGTCGTCGTTCGCCGGTGCCCCCGCGGTTGCGCATGTCCCCGCGGTCCGGCCCCACGGTCGGTGCCGCGGCACGTCGACCGACAGCGGGGTCTCGACCGGTGTCAGCGCCGGGCGCCGGGGCCGCGTCGCGCCGATGCCCACGGGCCGGCCGATCCCGACCGGCTGCCCCACGCGTTATCCGCGCCGGCACCGTCGGCTCCCCGACGGTTCGGCCCACCGCGCGTGCGTGGGCCGGCCGATGCGCGATCACCGCTGCCGCGGCTGCCGGAATACCCCGTACGGTAGTCGACCCGGACGGCGGAGGTGCGCGGTGCCCGGCTGCGTCCCGCCTGACGCCGATCGGCCGGGGCGCCGGGCTCGGGCGCACCGCCGGGCCGCAACCGCGACCAGACCGTCGCACCCGCAGTCACCGACGGCGTTCGACGGGCCCGCTCGGGCCGCTGCCGGTCGAGCCGGTCGCGCAGTGCGTCGGCACGACTGGGCCGGTATGGCACCGGAGCGGGCACCCGCAGCCATCTCCCGAACCTGCCACGTTCGCCGCCGGCGAGCGCCGCCACCGCCTCGGGTTCGTGTCGCGCGGCGTTGGCCAGCAGGCCCAGCATCGCGAGCACGGTCAACGTCGATGTACCGCCGGCCGAGAGCAGAGGCAGCTGAATACCGGTCACCGGCAACAACCCGATGACGTAGCCGATGTTGATGAACGCCTGCGCGGTGATCAGCACGGTGACGGTGGCCGTCATCAGACGTAGGAACGGGTCCACCGATCGCGCCGCGATCCGGAAGCCGATGAAGGCCAGGATCGCGAACAGGAGCACCACCAGCAATCCGCCGACCAGTCCGAGTTCCTCACCGATGATCGCGAAGATGAAGTCGTTGTGGGCATTGGGCAGATAGTTCCATTTGGCACGGCTCTGGCCGAGTCCGACGCCGAAGACACCACCGTTGGCCAGGGCGAACGTCGCCTGCCGGGCTTGATAGCCTGCGCCCTGCGGGTCGTCGATACTGCCGAGAAAGCTCATCACTCGCTGCGACCGGTAGCCCTCGACCAACGCCAGCACCACCGCCAGCGCGGCGCCGACGGCGGCAAAGGAGAGAAACACCTTCACCGGCAGGCCGGCGAACCACAGCAACGCACCGACGATGATCGCGATGGTGATGGTGGTGGACAGATTCGGTTCCAGGATGATCAACACACAGATCAGCAATGACACCGGCAGCAGCGGGATGAGCAGTTCCTTCAGCGATGCGTTCTCCCGGCGCCGCGACGCGAGCAGGTGGGCACCCCAGACACAGAGCGCCACCTTCACCAGCTCCGAGGGCTGCACCGACAAACCGCCCACGACGAACCAGCGCCGGGCGCCCTGGCTCAGCGTACCGATACCCGGGACGAGCACGAGCGCAAGCAGGACCGTGGTGATCACGATCAGCGGTGCGGCCACTCGACGCAGCAGCCGCACCGGTAGCCGCACCATCACGTAGAAGCCGAACAGACCCAGCAGCGCGAAGATGACCTGTGTCGCGAACAGCCCGTAGGCCGATCCCTGCTTCGAATAGCCCTCCACCGAGGAGGCCGAGAGCACCATCACCAGACCGAACGCGGTCAACAGGAACGCGATGGTCAGGATCAGGTGGTACGACGCCAACGGTCGCGAGAGCAGATTGCGGATGGCCTCGACCACGGCGGCAGGCCACGAGCCCTCGAACGTCGACCGGGAATCGGATCGTTTCGTCGACTCGGATCGACCGGCCGACGACGCCTGCTCGGTCGGCGAGCTCACTGCGACGACCCGCCCGCCCGTCGGGCGTCCGGCAACGCCCGGGCCGCGTCGGCGAAGGCGTCGCCGCGGGCACCGTATCCGGCGAACATGTCCAGCGATGCGGCTGCCGGCGCCAGCAGGACCGCGTCCGGGCGATCGACGGCACGTGTCGCGAGGTGGGTGGCCACCTCGACCGCGCGGGTCATCACCGCGCCCGCGGGCTCGACCGACCCTCCGAAGGGTCGGGAATCCGCCGTGATGATCGCCGGGAAATCCGCGGTGCGGTCGCTCACCGGGGTCGCAGAAGCGTGCTGAACGGTCACCCGCCCATCGTCCCCTGTGAACACTGTGACTGCTGGGACTTCTGGGGCGTGTCGCGCGATCGCCTCGACGATCAAGTCTCGGTCCCGGCCGATGGCCACGACACCGGCCAGTCGGTCCCGGGTGTCGCGGATCATGTCGTCGACGGCCGCACCCTTGAGCAGCCCACCGGCCACCAGCACCACCCGGCGATGGCCGAGGATCGCGGCGTGGGCGGCGTGCGGATTGGTCGCCTTGGAGTCGTCGACGTAGTCCAGACCCGCCGCCGTCGCCACGATCTCCCCGCGGTGGGCGGCCGGACGGAATTGCCGCAGGCCCGAGGCCACCTGGTCTGGCGTCAGACCCGCGGCCAGCGCCAACGATGCGGCGGCCAACGCGTCGGCCACCCCGGACGGCCCCGGCGGGTGGATCGCCGACGCCTCGATGAGGTCTCGCGACGAGTCATCGGGCCCGAATGCGCGGTCGACGAGGATGCCGTCGCGCACACCGAGTTCACCATGGCGCCCGGGTGGGCCGAGAGTGAAGCCAACTCGGCGGCCGACGACCGGCAGCCCCGACGCGATCGGATCATCGAGACCCACCACCCCCACGGCTCCGTGCAATGCGTTGGCCTTCGCGTGCGCGTAGGCGTCGAAGGACCCGTGCCAGTCGAGATGGTCCTCCGCCACGTTGAGCACCACGCCCGCCTCCGGCGCCACCGAGGGTGCCCAGTGCAACTGGAAGGACGACAGTTCGACGCAGAGGATGTCGACCCGCGGACGCCGGTTCATGGCGTCGAGGACGGGTAGGCCGATGTTTCCGCAGGCCGCGGCGGCGCGACCGGCACCGGTGACGATGTCGGCGAGCATCGAGGTGGTCGTGGTCTTCCCGTTCGTGCCGGTCACCACCAGCCAGGTGCGTGGCGGACCGAGCAGACCTGCCCGGTCGATCCGCCACGCCAGTTCCACCTCACCCCACACCGGCAACCCGGAGCCGTGTAGCCGGGCGATCAGCGGGTGCGTCGGCGCGAAACCCGGTGACACGATCACCAGTTCGAACGCATCAAGCCCACCGTCGGCATCGGCCAATGCGTCGATCGCGATCTGGTTTACGCCGGCGGCGGTGAGCTCGTCGTCGATCTGGTCGGCGAACCGGGCGTCGACCACGGTCACCTCCGCGCCCATGGCGATGAGGTGATGTGCCGCGGACCGGCCGGCGGTCCCGGCACCCGCCACCAACACGCCGGTCCCGGCGATGGCGGCGACGTCGATGTCGGCGCGCTCAGCCACTGACGGCCAGGAACTCGCTGTAGAACAGGGACAGGCCGAGCGCACACGCGATGGCGGTGAGCAGCCAGAACCGGATGATCACCGTCGTCTCCGCCCAACCGCCGAGTTCGAAATGGTGATGGAACGGGGCCATCCGGAACACACGGCGACCGGTGGTCCGGAAGAACGCGATCTGGATGACCACCGACACGATCTCGGCCACGAACAGCGCGCCGATCACCACGGCGAGCAGTTCGGTGCGCGTCGTGATCGACAACCCGGCCAGCATGCCGCCCAGGGCCAGCGATCCTGTGTCGCCCATGAAGATCTTGGCCGGCGCCGCATTCCACCACAGGAAGCCGAGGCAGGCCCCGCCACCGGCCACCGCGATCAGCGCGAGGTCGAGCGGATCGCGGACCACATAGCAGCCCGGCGTGATCTCCTGTGTCGTCTTCGGTCCCCCCGTGCATGCGTTGCGGTACTGCCAGAACGTCACGAGCACATAGGAACCCAGCACCATCGCCATCGAACCGGCCGCCAGGCCGTCGAGACCGTCGGTGAAGTTGACCGCGTTCGACCAGGCGGCGACGACCAGCCAGCAGAACACCACGAAGACCGCCGACCACATCGAGATCGCATCGATGTCGCGGACGTAGGACAGGTTCGTGCTGGCCGGGGTGTAGCCCGCGTCATTGCGGAACTGCAGCACGAGCACTCCGAACAGAATCGCTGCGGCGAACTGCCCGATGGATTTGGCGGTCTTGTTGAGCCCCAGATTGCGGTGCTTGCGGATCTTGATGATGTCGTCGAGGAAGCCGACTCCGCCCAGGGCGGTCGCGAGCCCGAGGACCAGCAGGCCGGAAGCAGTGACGCCCGTGCCGCCGGTGAAGAGGCCCACGAGGTGAGAACCGAAGTAACCCGCCCACAGGCCGACCAGGATCGCCACGCCACCCATCGACGGGGTGCCACGCTTGGTCTGATGGCTCTGTGGGCCCTCGACGCGGATCTCCTGGCCGAAGCCCTGTCGGGTGAATAGCCGGATCAAGACCGGCGTCAGCAGGATCGACACCGCCAACGCGATCCCGCCCGCGATCAGGATCTGGGTCACCGGCGCATCCCAGTCTGCCCGGGCGCCATGAGTCCCCCAGTCAACCTGCCTGCTTCCCGTCTGACCGCAGTCGTCTGCTCGAGGAGTCGGTCCCCTGTCACGCTCGTCACTGCCTCTCGTCCGTCGTCATCTGTCCCCGCCGCACGGTCCCCCACACGACTTGCCGGCTCATACCCGGCCCTCCTGCCAGATCCCGGCGAGCGCCGTGACGGCCGGGTCGGCGCCTGCCACGAGGATCACGTCATCGGGCCCGGGCCGCCACCCGGAGTCGTCGGCGAGCACCGCACCGGCCTCGTCGGCAGTCGCGACCATACGCACCTCGTCTCCCCAGGAGCCTTCCATCACCGCGCCCTGATGCAGCGCCCGCACCGCGCGCGATTCTCCCACGCACAAGGTCTTGTCGACTGCCAGACGGACAGCCTGGCGACCGATGCGGTCGTGCTCGATCACACGCTCGTTCTCCGACGTCTCGCCGCTGACCGTGAGTTCGCCGAGGACGGCCCACGTACGGACCCCGTCGGCGGACGTGCGGGCAGTGGCCGCGGCCTGCACCAGGTCACGCAACATCACGCGCACGTCCTCGACTCCGCCTCGGGCCGGCGCCACCAACACCGTGGGCGCCATCACGAGTCCTCGGCGCCGGTGGACGCTCGTATGGAGTCGAGTGCCTCGGCGGCCACCACGCGATCGTCGAACGGATGCTTCACCCCGTTGATCTCCTGTCCGGTCTCGTGTCCTTTACCGGCGATCAACACCGTGTCCCCCGGCTGCGCCCACTGCGTCGCCGCGCGGATGGCCGCAGCGCGATCACCGATCTCCCGGACCTCGGCGCCACCGGTCTCGTCGACCGACCGGGCTCCGTCGAGCATCTCCGATCGGATGGCGGCCGGGTCCTCGGTGCGCGGGTTGTCGTCGGTGATGATCGCGAGGTCGGCTGCGCGCGCCGCGATCTCGCCCATCATCGGCCGTTTCCCGGTGTCGCGGTCGCCTCCGGCGCCGACCACCACCGCGACCCTGCCACGGGTCTGCTGCCGCAGCGTCGCGATCACCGCCTCGAGGGCGGCGGGTTTGTGCGCGTAGTCGACGACGACGAGGAAATCCTGTCCCCGATCCACCCGTTCGAGGCGGCCGGGCACCGACACCTCGGCGATTGCCTGTGCCGCGGTCGTGGTGGGCACCCCCGCACCGACCGCGATCGCGACGGCCATCGTCGCGTTGGCGACGTTGTATCGGCCGGGCAACGGCACGGTCAGCTCATGGTGCGCGCCACCCGCCACGGCGATCTGTGCATGCTGGCGACCGTCGGCATCGATCGTCGAGGGCCCGGCATGCCACTGAGCCGGCACGGGACCGGTGGAGACGGTGACCGGCGCTCCCGGACGGTCCACGGTCCGCGGGTCGCCGCGCGCGACCTCGACCATGCGCCGGCCCCAGTCGTCGTCCACGCAGATGACCGACCGCACCGCCGCGGTCGGCGAACCGGGGGCAAACAGTTGGGCCTTCGCGTCGAAGTACGCGCGCATCGTCCCGTGGAAGTCGAGATGATCCTGCGACAGGTTGGTGAAAGCGCCGACCGCGAAATGCGCGCCATCCACCCGACCGAGCGCGAGCGCATGGCTGGACACCTCCATCACCACGGCGTCCACCCCGCGCTCGAGCATCGTCGCCAGCAAGGCCTGCAGAGTCGGTGCCTCCGGCGTGGTGAGGGTGCTCGGTTGCGCCACACCGTCGATCCGGGTCTGCACGGTGCCGATGAGCCCGACCGAGTGACCCGCCGCCAGCAGCGCGGCCTCCACCATGTAGGCGGTCGTGGTCTTGCCCGAGGTGCCCGTGATACCGATCAGCTTGAGGCGGCGTGACGGATGGCCGTAGATGCGCGCGCTGAGCTGACCGAGAACGGCGCGCGGATTCGGGTGGACGAGCACCGCGCACGCGACGTCGGGACCCAGCACCCCCGCCAACTCCGCGCGGCCCGCAGGGTCTGTCACTATCGCCGTCGCGCCGGCGGCAACGGCCTGATCGGCGAACCGGGCGCCGTGCGTCCGGTCGCCCGGCAACGCCGCGAACAGATCACCGGGGTGGACGTCCTGGCCACGCAAGGTGACCCCGGTGACCGCCACGTCTGTGGGTACCGTGCCGACGAGGTCCACGCGGGCCCCGGTGGACGCCGACAACACCGACACCGGGGTCGGGGACACGGTGGTCGGCCGAAGCATCTCCGCAGCGACCTTCGAACGCTTACGGCGAGTCGACGCCATCTCCTTGCTCCCGCCTCCTCGCTGATCTTCTCGTCACTACCCGGGTCGGGCACGCCGGAACTCACTCACGATACCGTCAGCCACACCGACCCCGTGTACCGGAGAGGCCGATCTGGACATGCGTGCGGCGGCCTGGACACCCGTGAGCCGTCAGTCCGCCTGCAGGGTCAGCCGCGCCTGCGGCTTGGCCGACAGCGGCACCCGGTCACGCTGCATCAACCAGGAGGCGAGGGTCCCGAACATCGGCGCGGCCGACTGGCCGCCGGAACCGTCCGAGCTGCGTTTGGGATTGTCGAGCATGATCCCGATCACGTAGCGCGGATCGTCGGCCGGCGCGATCCCGGCGAAGGTGATGTTGTAGCGCGAGTTCGAATAGCAGCCGCAGTCGGGGTCGACCTGCTGCGCGGTGCCGGTCTTGCCGGACATCTGATACCCCGCAACCGCACCCGTGTAGCCGGTCCCCTGCTGGACACCCATCGGATCCTTCTGGAGCACCGCTCGGAACATGTCCCGCACAGTGCCGGCCGTCTGCGGACTCACCACCCGCACTCCCGCCGGCCGGGTCATGTCGTCGACCGGTTGCCCGTCACGCTGCTCGGACAACAGGATTCGCGGCGGTATGCGTAAACCGTCGTTCGCGATCGCCTGATACATCCCGGTCATCTGCAGCAGAGTCATCGACAGACCCTGCCCGATCGGGAGGTTGGCGAAAGAGCCGCCGGACCATTGGCTCAGCGCCGGAACCTCACCAGCGCTCTCGGCCGGCAGGCCGACGCCGGTGCGTTGCCCCAGACCGAATCGGTTGACCATGTCGGCGAAGCGCTTCTCGCCGACCTTGCGGGCCAGCATGAGCGTGCCGACATTCGACGATTTACCGAAGATCCCGGTCGTGGTGTAGGGCTCCACCCCGTGCGCCCAGGCGTCGTTGACGGTCACCCCGGCCATGTGGATGTTGCCCGGAACCCGATGCACCTCGGTGGGCGTGGTGACGCCGTACTCGATTGCCGCGGCGGCGGTGATGATCTTGTTCACCGAGCCCGGTTCGAACGGCGAGGTGACCGCGCGGTTGCCCAGATCGGCGTCCTGCTGGTCCTCGAGCGGTTGCGCCGCGTTGAAGGTGCTGTCGTTGGCCATCGCGATCACCTCGCCGGTGTGTGCGTCGAGCACCACCGCCGAGGCGTTCTGGGCGCCGGAGGCCGCCTTGGCGGCGTTGACCTGACTCTGCACGAACCATTGCACGTCCGAATCGATGGTCAGGCGCACCGCAGCGCCATTGATGGCGGGATGGACGTTGCGGGTGCTGCCCGGGATGACCGCGCCGTCCGAACCGCGATCGTAGGTCTTGGAACCGTCGGTGCCGGCCAGGGTGGAGTCCAGTGACGCCTCGAGTCCGATCAGTCCGTTGCCGTCGTAGTTGACGTCGCCGATGATGTTGGCTCCCAACGACCCGCCGGGGTACAGCCGGATCGCCTGGGGATCGGCGCCGACTTCGGGGAACTCCGAGGTGATGGCGCCGGCCACCTCGGGGCTGACCGAGCGGGCGAGGTAGACGAACGTGTCATCGCTCTTGAGTTTGTCGAGCAGATCCTGCTCGGCGATCGATCCCCCGAGCGCTGAAGACACCCCGCGGGCAATCTCGGCGAGTCGTTCGTCCACGTCGGGTAGCGCGTCGTCCTTCTCGTGTGCCTCCGCGATCGACTTGCGTACCGCCTGTGGCAAGAACGTCAACGCCCGCGCCTCGTCGGTGTAGGCCAGAGGCCGGCCGTTGCGGTCGAGGATCGCCCCGCGTTTCGCGGTGAGCACCTGGGTGTACTCGCGCTGCAGCGCGGCTTCCGCCGAGATCGACGACGCCTCGATCGTGTGCACGACGATCATCCGGACAGCGACCGCGAGCACCGCCACGATCACGATGATCCCGGCGATCCGGCTGCGGCCGAGGAAGGAATCGGGACGGTTGGGTCTCCGGCCTGCCGAGCCCGAACCCCGACCGCGTGATCCACCTCGTCCACTCCCGGACCCACCCGCGTCGAGGCGCTGGAAGACGGCACGTGTCATGGTTGCCAATTGTCCGCTCGCTTACCGCGATTCCGCCGAATTTGCGCTCGGCGCGTTGCCGGCGGTGGGCAACACATTCGGGGCCGGTGCTACCACGCCGGCGCTCGGCGACGTGTCGGCCTCGCTATCGGCGCGCGATGTCGACGTGCCCCCGGATTCGGTGTCATCCGGTGAACTCGATTGTGACTGTTCGGAATTCAGCTGATCTCCGGCCGATTGGCTGCCATTCGACTCGGCCTGTTCGGCGGAGCCGACAGCGGTGCCGGGCAAACCCTGGGAGTCGTCGACCTTCTCGGGGTCGATACTGGCAACCGGGTCCGGCTCGGTCGGCGGATTGATCGATCGCAACACCTTGCCCTGCGCGGGTTCCGGATCGCCGACCACACGCGGTTTGCCCGGGCCGTTCACGATCATCCGGGCCGGGTTGTTCGCGGGAATCAAGCCGAGACGAGAAGCCTTGTCGGACAGTTCCGGCGCCGAATCACTGGATTCATAAGTCCGCTTGAGGGAATCCCGCTTGTCCAGCAGAGCCTGGTTCTGCTGTCGCTCCTCACCGAGGCGGTAGGAGTCGGCGGCCGCCTTCGTCGACAACCAGAGACTGAGCCCGAGCCCGACGACGAGCAAGGCGATGATCGGGACGACGAATGGGACCGATGCGATCCGGTGACGCAGACCCGAGGAGGGGGCGCGGCCGGAGAGTCTGGCAGCGGAGCGCTCGGCCACCCGGGCGGTGCGGGCCTCCCTTTCACGTCGTTTCGCGCGCCGGTCGATGGCTCGTTGCGCCGCAGCCGATCTGGTGGCACGCGAGGTGCGTTCGCCGGTCCGTCGTCGGGCCCGACCCGCACGCGGGGCATCGCCTGCTTCTCCGGCGGCGTCGGCGGTGGGCGTGGCGACGTCGGTGTCGTGCAGCACAGTCATCGGAGATCCTTTTCCTCGACCCGTTCGATCACCCGCACCCGGACCGGAGCCGATCGCGGGTTGCGGTCCTGCTCCGCCTCGTCGGCACGTTCCGCACCGCGGGTGACCAGCCGGAAGTCCGGCGCCGAACCCGGCAGTTCCACCGGGAGGCCTTTCGGCGATGTGGATGTGGTGCGGGACACGAACTCTCGTTTGACGATCTTGTCCTCGAGTGACTGGTAGCTCATCACCGCGACCCGGCCGCCGACGCGGAGCAGCGACAGCGCAGCAGGCAAGGCGCGCTCAAGCGCGTCGAGCTCGTGATTGACCTCGATACGCAGCGCCTGGAAGGTCCGCTTGGCCGGATGCCCGCCGGTCCGCCTGGTGGCTGCCGGAATGGTGTCGTAGAGCAACTGGACCAGCCGCGCACTGGTGTCGAACGGTCGGCGCTCACGTTCACGCACGACGGCCGACGCGATACGCCCGGCAAACCGTTCCTCCCCGTACTGCGACAGGATGCGCGCCAGGTCTCCGTGTGAGTACGTGTTGAGAATCTCCGCAGCGGTGAGCGTCTCGGTTGCGGTCATTCGCATATCCAGGGGCGCGTCGACCGCGTAGGCGAACCCGCGATCGGACTGATCGAGCTGCATCGACGAGACACCCAGATCGAACAACGCGGCGTCGATCCGATCGATGTCGAGGTCGGCGACCACGTCACCGATCTGGTCGAAGCGCGCCTGGCGGAGGACCAATCGGTCCGAGTGGCGCGCAAGCCGGTCCTCGGCGATGGCCAAGGCGGCACGATCACGGTCGATGCCGATCACGCGGACCCGGGGGTGCGCATCCAACAGGAGTTCGGTGTGGCCTCCCGCACCGAGCGTCGCATCGACCACCACCGGATCGATGTCACGCCGCGACCCGGTCAGCGCCGGCATGAGGAGTTCGATCATCCGGTCGGCCATCACCGGGAGGTGTCCGTGATCACCCGATCGGTGCCGCGGCGAGGAACCGCGGGATCGCCCGCCGGGCTCTCCCGGTTCCTCGTGACGTTCGTTCACCGACCCTCTCCTCGGACTGTGCGGTTCGGGAAGCTCTCGACGAGAGAGTCGACCCCTGTGACGTTGGCGTCGGCACCAGCTGTGCCGGCGTGTCCGATGGGGCGGGGTCTCGACCCGATCACGCACCTGGCGTTGGGGAAGTACGCCAGGGTCGCGCCGGGCCGAGGCCTCGACCCACCCGATCCGCTGTTCAAATGTCTGTCTGCTGGTGGACGCCGCTCAGAGCAAGGCATCCAGCGCAGCAGATCCCGCGGCGGAGAAGTCCTCCTCGTGTGCACTCTGGTAATCACGCCAAGCCTGTGCATCCCAGATCTCGAGGTGGTCGAAACCACCGATCACCACGCATTCCTTCGACAGGCCCGCGTATGTCCGGTGTTCGGCCGACAGGGTGATCCGGCCCTGCCCATCGGGGCGCTGCTCATCGGTACTCGCGAAGAAGTACCGCTGAAAGGCCCGCGCTTCGGGGTTGTTCCGCGAAGCCGCCATGGTCTGCTCGGCGATCGCATCGAACTCTTCGGCTCGATACACCGACAGGCTGCGGTCCTGGCCTCGTGTGACCATCACGCCTCCTGCCAACGCGTCGCGGAACTTGGCGGGCAACGTCAGTCGCCCCTTGTCGTCCAACTTGGGCGTGTAGGTGCCGACAAATCGCACGGACATGTCGCCACCTCCTGCCCCACCGGGTTCGACGTCCGGTCCGCCTCACCCAGTGATGCCACAGTACCCCACTTTCCACCACTTTCCACCCCAAACACCCCACGGTTGCCCCACACGATCGTAAAAGACCAGTTCAAACCCGTGATGTTTGGTGGCAGGAAGTTCGAACGCTCGGCGTGTATAGGTCGACAACGCCGTTACTGCTGATACTCACGACATCTCAAGATGCTGGTGAAGCGACTTTCGACGGCCGGTGGGGGAAGGTGGGGAATCGGGTGGGGGAAGGTGGGGAATCGGGTAGGGAATGGTGGCGACGACGACGGAATCCGACGGAGGACTCCATGGGGCCGCGCGGGACGACACGGGTCGCCGGTCGGTTCCGGTCACGCGGGTCGGTTCCGGTCACCACCGACGCCGACGCCGGCAACAAAGGCCGAGCACGACGAAGGCCGCACACCGTTACGGTGTGCGGCCTCTGCGCAAGTGTGACCGATCAGTCGGTCTCGGGAGTGGTCTACTCCTGTTCGAAACGACGGTTGAAGCGGTCCTCCATGCGCTCGGAGAACTTCCGCTTGGCCCCGCCGGCCTTCGGCTGCTTGGCGGCGGACCCACCCGCCGACTGATTGCCCGTGGAGCCGCGGCCGTCACCACCCCACAACGCCATCAGGCCCGCGCCGAACATCACGAGGAAGCCGATCAGGCTGATGATGGGGAACCCACCGACACGGACCTCGACGACGAGACCGCCGACGAGGAGTACCAGGCCGATGACGAAGATCGCCACCGCCTGCAGACGACGCCGACCACTGGACCTTCCGAGACGACGACGCTTGACGCTCGACGCGAACTTCGGGTCTTCGGCATACAGAGCGCTTTCGATCTGTTCGAGCATGCGCTGCTCGTGCTCCGAAAGAGGCACCGACCCTCCTTTATCCCAACTCCACCGACCCCGATCACAGACCCTGGAGGTCCGCGGTCGTCATCGACGCACCAAGAGCCGCTTGTACGGCTTCAATCCTCATGATACGAGCAGAATCATCCGCCGACCACCATTACCCGTGGTTGCGTCGAATCCCACGCCTCAGGCCGTCCGATCCGGACTGGTCTCCCGCTCGGACAACTTGCCCTGTTCGTGCGCGATGAGCAAGTCCTCGACATCATCGAGGAGCGCGAGCACCTGCCGACGAGTGAGCCGGAGGGTCGTCTCACCCACCGTACGGACGAGTCCGGACTCGATGTCGAGGCGGATGCCCGAATGGTGGGCGAAGTACTCGGCGTGGTCCGCGAGCTTGGGCACCACGATGGGCAGGCGGTTCCAGGCGCTGCGCGAATGCCGACGCCGAGTGGGCCGAATCGACGGCTCGTGGATCTCGAGCACGGCCCCCGCGGCTCGCAACGCGGTCAAGTAGTACTGACGGAAACGTTCTGCGGAGTCCTCGACCCCGTCGGCGTTGTCGAAAAGGATCAGCGCGCGATCGAACAGGTCGCGGCTGCGTCGGACCACGATCGGGTCGATGTCCGGCGTCGCATGGCGCGATGTGGGCGAATTCGGCATCTTCACCTCCCCTACTGATCACCGGTGATCGTGCTTGTAGAGACGATCACGGCACTGCCTGCTATCGCTGTCACCCGCACGCTTCTCGTGCCGGTGCCGTGTTCAACTGCTTTGTACAACGCCGGTCCGACAGCAAACGCTTCCCTCGTTCGCACATCGGACCGGCGCCGCAGCGTCGTCGGGGCCGGAGAACAGCTTGCGGAGGCTGGTTCATCGAACACCCGTTCGACATATTCAATATAGCTAGCGGGTGTGACAGC
This sequence comes from Gordonia sp. NPDC062954, assembly GCF_044543825.1. Classification (NCBI taxonomy): domain Bacteria; kingdom Bacillati; phylum Actinomycetota; class Actinomycetes; order Mycobacteriales; family Gordoniaceae; genus Gordonia; species Gordonia sp. NPDC062954. Next base: position 190,453 of record NZ_JBITWL010000001.1, read on the forward strand.
TTCAAGCGGTCGACGACCCGGATACCGAGAGTTCGACGAGAGGACAGATCTTCGTTGACGATCCGCCTCGTTGAGCTGACCGGGCAGGACGCCCACGCCTGGCTCGAGCCCGCATTGACCATCTACGTGACCGCGATGAACTATCCGCGCGGCACCGAGGTCCACCGTGCCGGGCTGTGGCGCGAGCACATCGGTCGCCCTGGGTGGCGTGCGGTGGGGGCGGTGGCGACCGTGCCGTCGGCCCAGCTCGACTCCCCGCTGATGGCCACGCGGCGGCTGGCACGGCCGGTGGCGGTCGCCGACAACGAGATCCTGGTCGGCATCGCCTACGGCTATCGCGGCGCTCGCGACCAATGGTGGAACCAGCAGTTGCGGATCGGGCTGCGGCAGTCCGGGCGCAGCGACACCGACATCGACGCGATCACCGAGGACTACTTCGAGCTCACCGAGTTGCACGTCCACCCCAGCGTCCAGGGGCAGGGGCTGGGTCAATGGCTGCTGGATCGCCTGTTGGCCGGCCGTTCCGAGAGCAAGGTCCTGCTGTCGACACCGGAGATCCCCGCCGAGGACAACCGGGCGTGGGCGCTCTACCGTCGCCTCGGCTTCACCGATGTGTTGCGGCACTTCACCTTCACCGGCGACCCGCGGCCGTTCGCATTCCTAGGTCGCGCGCTGCCCCTGCACCCCGACAACCCGACCGACCACCGCCGATCGGCATGGCCACGATGACAGGGCGCGTTGTCGGGGTGCAGGGGCTGCGCGCGGCGCCACGCACCCATCCGGTACGCGACGCCGTGGTCATCGGAGCGGGCCACAACGGGCTGATCGCGGCCGCATATCTGGCCCAGGCGGGCCGTTCGGTCCTGGTTCTCGAACGCGACACGGTCGCCGGTGGAGCGGTGTCGACCGTCGAACGCTTTCCGGGCTACCGCGTCGACCGGGGGTCGTCGGCGCACCTGATGATCCGTCACTCCCCGATCCTCGACGAGCTGGACCTGGCCACCCACGGACTGCGCTACGTGGACTGCGACCCGTGGGCCTTCGCCCCCGGCACCGCCACCACGGCGCCGATCATCTTCCACCGGGACCTCGAGGCCACCTGTGCGTCCATCGCGGCCGCTGTGGGCGTCGCGGACGCCGAGGCCTACCGACAGTTCGTGTCCGTGTGGCGCCCCCGCGCCCGCGCGGTCATGCGGTCGTTCTACGCGCCCGCCGCTCCCGGCCGATTCGCGACGGCGTTCACCGGCCTCACCGGTACCGCCGAGACCGCGCGTTCGGGCCCGATCGCGAGCAGGACCGGCGCTATGCTGTCGCTCACCCAGGAACTGATGGCTTCCGGTGATGCGCTGTTGGACCGGTGGTTCGTCGCCGAACCGCTCAAGGCCGCCCTCGCCTGGTTCGGCGCCCAGTCCGGACCACCGATGAACGCGCCCGGGACGGCCCCGATGATCGGTTTCGCCGCTCTCCAACACGATGTTCCCCCCGGCCGGGCGCTGGGTGGCAGCGGCGCGCTCACCGAGGCCCTGTTGCGTCGGATCGCCGACGACGGCGGCGAGGTGGCCACCGACTCGCCTGCGGTCGCGATATCCCGCTGCGGCGACCACTGGCGGGTCGGCACCGCCGATCGGGGTCACTGCGCCACGACCGTCATCTCCGCCTGCCACGTGCTCACCACATTGGATCTGTTGGCCGCGGGTGGATACGACCCGACGATCATCAACCGCTGGCGTTCGCAGATCGCGGTCGGCGACGGCATCGGGATGGCCGTCCGATTCGGCACCGACGCCCTGCCCGTCTACCCCGACCTGCCCTCGGACCTACCGACGCACGGGGTGCATTCCGCCCTGGGCCTGCTCGTGACCGATCGCGCACAATTGCGGCGCGCCCATACGGCCGCGAGCGTCGGCGAACTCCCCGATCGGCCCGCCGTGGTCGCGATGGGCTATTCGGCCATCGACCCGACGCTGGCGCCACCCGGCGAACACCTGCTCAACGTGTGGGCCCAATGGCATCCCCGTCGCCTCGCCGACGGCACCGACTGGCGATCTGCCGCCCCGGCCGCCGCAGCCGCGGTGACCGCCGAACTCGATCGATATGCCCCGGGTTTCAGCGATCACATCCGCCACACCCACATCCAGACACCGGAGGATCTCGAAACCGAACTCGGCCTGGTCGGGGGCAACATCATGCACGTGGAGATGAGTATCGACCAGATGTTCTTCTGGCGACCGCATCCCGATCTGTCGACGCACCGGGTGCCCGGCGCCGACGGCATCCTGCTCGCCGGCGCCTCGACCCATCCCGGGGGCGGGGTGACCGGGGCGAGCGGACGCATCTCGGCACACCTCGCCCTGCGTCGACGCTGATCGCGACCCGGCAGGGCGATGCCGGGAGCGTCGGCCACGTCGGCGCGGCGTCGTCTGGCACGATGATCACCGTGCGCCCGACATCCCGCTGGTCCGCGATCCTGCTGCTGCTGTCCTTGGTGGCCGCGACGCCGCTGCTCGCCGGGTGTCTCGAACGTTCGACAACCGTAGGTGACCGATTCTCCGGAACCGTGGTGGTGGCGACCTCGCCGGACAATCCCCGCGGAGCCCCTCAGCTCGACGTTCCCGAGTCCATGGCATCGCGGGTCACCCTGACCGACTACTCCACGGTGCCCGAGTCGGAATCGGCGGCACCGGACGGCGAGGGCTCGGCGGACGAGGGCGCAGCGGATGAGGGCGCCGAGGACGAGATCCCCTACGTCGGCACGCGTGCGGTGTTCACCGACCTCACCAGCGGCCAGTTCGGTCAGCTCGGTGACATCGTCGCGGCCGCGTACGGCGACTCGGCCATGAGCATGGACCTCACCGCCAAGCGCAGCGACGATGTAGTCCGATTCCGCGGCAACGCCGATCTCAGTGACCTGACCGCGGGTCGCGATCTGGTGGACCTGACCGTCGTCTTCGGCGGCCCGGTGACCGCGACCAACGGCGAACAGATCGGTGAGCGCACCGTCCATTGGACACCCGAAGCGGGCAAGCCCGCCGATTTCAGCGCCGACGCCACCTACCCGGATCCGGCAACTGCCGCCGTGAGCAGCTGGTCGTGGTTCATCGCGCTGCTCTGTCTGGTCGTCGTCGGCCTGGTGGTGCGGCTGGCCTTCGCCAACCGTGACCGCAGCCCGCGGCCCGGACGTCCGCGCCGCACTCCCCGTCGCGACCGCGAGCGCAGGCCGAGCAGCGCCTCGTCATCGACGGAGGCCCGGCCGACGGAAGCCCCGCCGACGGCCACCGACGCCTCAACGGGTTCGGGGCCCCGCAGCTGAGCGCACGGGTCGTCCGCGCAGCACTCAGTGCGACGCGGCGGGCAGGGCCGAGCTGGTGTCCACGCCCAGCCGTTCGAGGACCTCGCTGGTCGCCTTGGCGAAGTTGAGGCTGCAGAAATGCAGGCACGGGACGCCCTCGGCCACCAGCCGCTGCGCCATCTCGGTCGCGAAATCGATACCTACCGCGCGGACCGCCTCCCGGTTCTCCTCTGCGCCGTCGCCGGCTGCGGCAGCGAACCTCTCCTGGACGTCGGCCGGGATCACCGAGCCGGAGAGTTCGGCCATCCGTCGCACACTGGCCAACGAGGTGATCGGCATGATGCCCGGGATCAGCGGCTTGGCACCCTGTTCCGGGTCGGCGCGATTGACCCGGTCACGCAACCGCAGGAAGTCCTCCACATCGAAGAACATCTGGGTGATCGAGTATTCGGCGCCGGCACGGAGCTTGTTCACCAGGGTCCTGGTGTCGTGGTCGAGATCGGGTGCGCGGTGGTGCCCTTCCGGGAAGGAGGCGACCCCCACATGGAAATCCCCGAGATCGGCGATCAACCGCACCAACTCTTCGGCATACTCCACGCCGGCTGGATGGCGGACCCATTCGCCGAGCGGATCCCCGGGCGGATCGCCGCGCAGCGCCAAGATGTTCGTGATGCCGTTGTCCGCATACGAGCCGACCAGAGCGCGCAACTCGTCGACACTGTGGTTGACCGCGGTCAGATGAGCCACCGGCAGCAGGGTGGTCTCGGTCGCGAGTTCGCCCGCGATCCGCGCCGTGCGGTCACGGGTGGATCCGCCGGCGCCGTAGGTCATCGAGACGAACGCGGGTCCGAGGCGCTCGAACGCGCGGACCGCCCGCCACAACCGCGCCTCCGCCTCGGCATCACGCGGCGGGAAGAACTCCACCGAGAACGGAACCGGTCCGCGGTGCGGAGCCGACAGCCGGTCGACGATCGACGGGGCGGGGTGGGCGGTTGAAGTCACCTGAACAGTGTACGGACCGGCCGCGCGGCGTCGGTATCCGCGGGCGCTGGGACGGTCCACCCATGTCCTCGTGGTCACCGAGGCCTACCACTAGCCTGACAGGGTGACATCCGCGCTCCCGATCCCCGCCGGACTCGACGACGTCCCGGCCGCCGTCGACTCCGCGCTGACCGCGTTCTTCGACCGCGCGGTCCCGGCGGTGGCCGCGATCGATCCACGGGTCGGGACGGCCGGGGCGGCACTGGCCGACTTCGTCCTCGGCGGCGGAAAGCGTGTGCGCCCGGTCTTCGTCTACGCCGGTTGGCTCGCGGGCAGATCGTCGCCGGCGCCACGCGCAGCCGCCGGCCAGGATGATACCGATGCACTACGAGTGGCCGCGGCGCTGGAGTTGGTCCAGGCCTGCGCGCTCATCCACGACGACGTCATCGACCGCTCCGACACGCGCCGCGGCCGCCCCACCGTCCACCGCGACTTCGAGGAGCGCCATCGCACCGACCGCTGGGTCGGCGACGCGCCACATCACGGTGTGGCCACCGCCATCCTGCTGGGTGATCTCGCGTTGTCGTGGGCCGACGACATGGTTCACGGCCATCTACCCGGCGGCCCTGCCCCCGACGACGGCCCGATCCGTCCGCTGCCGGCCGCCGTCGGCCGCGTGTGGTCGTCGATGCGCACCGAGGTGCTCGGCGGGCAGTATCTCGACATCGTCAACGAGGCTGCCGGTGACGAATCGGTCGACGCCGCCTATCGCGTGATGGAATTCAAGACCGCCGCCTACACCGTGGCCCGACCGCTCGAACTCGGCGCAACGCTGGCCGCCGCCCCACAGGGGCTCATCGACGACCTGCGCTCGGTCGGTCACGACCTCGGTGTGGCCTTCCAGTTGCGCGACGACCTGCTGGGCGTCTTCGGAGATCCCGTCCAGACCGGCAAACCGTCCGGTGACGACCTGGTGGCAGGCAAGCGGACCGCGTTGCTCGCGGTCGGGTTGGCACGAGCCACCGAGCGCGACCCGGCGCTGGCCGACACCCTGCGACACAGCGTGGGCCGTGCTCTCACCGACGTCGAGATCGACACCGCCCGAACCATACTGACCGACGTGGGCGCGCTCGACGAGATGGAACAGCGGATCTCGGCGCTGCTCACCTCCGCCCTGGACACGCTCGCCGCAGCCGATCTCGGCGACACCGTGCGTGCCGAACTGGTCGCCTTCGCCAGGCGCATCGCCCACCGATCGACATGACCGCCCCAACGTCGCCATCCGCTTCCACAACCCCCGTCCGAGGTCACGACGGGGCGGCCTGGCGCCGGATGCTCGCACGTCCGGGCTTCGTCGATCTCCTGCTGGGAACGGCGGGTTCGGTCGCCGTGTGTGTCGGCAGTTTCGGGGTCGGTGACATCGCCCGCAACAACACCGTCGCGCAAGATCTCGGGCTGTCGATGATCACCTACGGTCACGGGAAGACGTTGTTCGGCACCATCTTCTGGCTCGGTGTCGCGACCATGATCATCGCTTGGGTGCGGCTGGGCCGGACACTGCTCGCAGCTCGCGGGAGTTCGGCGCGTGCCGCGCTGCCGACGGTTCGGACGATGCAGACCGGCGTGTTGATGTGGGCGGCACCGCTGGCGGTCGCGGTCCCGGTCTACAGCCGCGATGTCTACGCCTACCTCGGCCAGGGCGCCGTCTTCCGCGAGGGCTTCGATCCCTACGCCGACGGACCCGCGCACCACGCCGGTCCCCTGCTGGACAGCATGGCCCAGGTGTGGGCCTCCACCACCGCACCGTACGGGCCGTTCTTCGTCGGGGTCACCCGGGTGGTCACCGAGATCACCGGCGACCACGCGATCCTCGGCGTCTACGCGATGCGGTTGGTACTGCTACCCGGTCTGCTGCTCGCGTTGTGGTCGATTCCCCGTCTGGCCAACCACTTCTCGGCGTCACCGCAGAGCGGTCTGTGGTTGGCGGTGGCCAACCCGATGATCCTCATCCATCTCGTCGCCGGCACCCATGTCGAACTGCTCATGATGGGAATCCTGGTAGCAGGGGTCGCGCTGGCGGTCAGCGGACGTCACGCCGCCGGACTCGCGGTACTCGGGATCGCCATCTCGATCAAGGTCACCGCGGGGATCGCGATCCCGTTCGTGGTGTGGATCTGGTTGGCGCACATCCGCGCACGACGGCCGGCACGCGTCACAGACGTGGCGGGCGTGTTCGCCGCGGTGATCGTGATACCGGTGGCGGTGTTCACCGTGTGGACCGCCGTGGTCGGCCTCGGCCTGGGCTGGCTCACCGGCCTCGGGTGGGCAGATCGGATCATCAACTGGTTCACCGTGCCAACCCTTGCGGCGCATGTGGTGACGATCGTCGCCGCGCCCTTCACCGCATTGAACCTGCAACCGGTCCTGACGGTGACCCGAGCGGTCGGTGCGGTGGTGCTGGCGATCATCCTGGTCGCGTTGTGGTGGTGGGGACGCCGCGACGAACGCCGGGCGATGGCGGCGATGGTGTGGGCGATGCTCGCGGTGCTGTTGCTCGAACCGTCAACGCTGCCCTGGTATTACACCTGGGTGCTCGGCCTGGCGGCGGCCTTCACAGTCAGGCCGCGCATCTGTGCCGTGGTGGTCTTCGTGTCCACCTTCATGTTGATCGTGTTCCAGCCCGACGATTCGATCCTGTTCTACAAGCTGCCCGAGACACTGCTGGCCATCGCGCTGTCGGCGCTGGCGGCCACTGCGCTGCTGCGACCCGACCCGTTGCGACTGCGCCGCGTGGTGGACTGGTTCACCGCACGGCCCACGAGCACACCCGCGGTACGCGCCGAGAGCGGGTCGCCGTCATCGGACACCGCTGGTCGGATGTGACGCCCGGTATTCAGAACGCCTGGGCCTGAGCCCGGCGCACCACCTCGCGAGCGGAATGGGTGTGCAACGCCTCCGCCGGATGCAGACCGAGATCGTCTTGAACCGTGAACAGCCATCGCATCACGTCGTCACGTGAGTATCCGCCGTCGAACAACACGTCGACGAGACCCGTGAAGTGTTTGGCGATCCCGAGATCGTCGAAGAAGATCGCGGGTACCGCCGGCTGTCCCCCACGGGACACGGCAAGCAGGTGGTGATCGCGGATGAGGGTGCGAACCCGGTTCGGTGAGACCCGCAGTCGGGCAGCCACCTCGTCGACGGTCAATGTGGCGACATCGGTCGGCAGGTTGTCCTCGGACAACGGTAATGAACCCACACCGGGAAGCCTACCGGCTCGCCGACCGCTTCGGTCCCGAGTGGCCGGTGGTACGCCCGGTAGATTCGGCTGCGTGACATCTTCGGCCGATCCTCTTGTGGGCGCGACCCTCGAGAGCCGCTACCGCATCGACGCACCGATCGCGCGCGGCGGAATGTCGGCGGTGTATGTCGGTGTCGATCTGCGACTGGGCCGTTCGGTGGCGGTGAAGGTGATGGACGAACGCTACAGCGGGGATCCACTTTTCCTGCGTCGATTCGAGTTCGAGGCCCGGGCCGTCGCCGGGCTCAAGCATCCCGGCCTGGTCGCCGTCTACGACCAGGGCATCGACAACGGAATCGTCTTCCTGGTGATGGAGCTGGTGGAGGGCGGCAGCCTGCGCGAATTGCTGCGCGAACGCGGACCGATGCCACCGCACGCCGTCACCGCGGTGGTCGACCCGGTCCTCGGTGGCCTGGGCACCGCACACGCCGGCGGCCTGGTCCACCGCGACGTGAAGCCCGAGAACGTTCTGATCTCCGAGCGCGGCGAGGTCAAGGTCGCCGACTTCGGCCTGGTCCGCGCAGTTGCCGAGGCCGGTGTGACATCGGCGAGCGTGATCCTGGGCACCGCCGCCTACCTATCTCCCGAGCAAGTCGAGTCCGGCGACGCCGACGCCCGTAGCGATGTGTACTCGACAGGCGTCATGATGTTCGAATTACTCACCGGCCGAACCCCTTTCCGCGGCGACACGCCGTTGGCACTGGCCTATCAGCGGTTGAGCTACGACGTGCCGGCACCGGGTGACGTCGTCGACGGAGTACCCGAGGAGTTCGACGAGATCGTGTTGCGGGCCACCGAACGCAATCCGGCGGAGCGCTACGCGGACGGATTCGACATGCAACGGGCGTTACTCGCCGCGGCCGAGGACCTCGACCTTCCACCGTTCACCGTGCCCGCACCGCGTCGTTCGGCCGAGCGGGAGACCATGGCGCGCATGCGTGCCGGCGCTCCCGCCGGCGCGCCCCCAGCGACACCCGGTCCACCCCAGCACACCCGGGTCCAGTCGCAGGCCACCCCGGGGGTCCCGCCATCGCGCGGTCGGGCGGCACAGCCGACCCGCGCCGCCCGCGCGGTGCCGGCCGAACAGGACGACAACGGAGCGCTGCGCGCGGCCATCTGGATCGGCCTGGTCCTCGTGCTGGCCATCGCGATCGGCGCCGCAGCCTGGTGGGCGGGCCAGCAGTTCCTGATCTGACCGTGCACCGGCTACACCACATGGCACATACGACGTTCCCGGGGATCCCGATTCGTCAGCCGCGCAACATCTCTGCGACCAAGAAGGCCAACTCGAGCGACTGCTGGGTGTTGAGCCGAGGGTCACACGCGGTCTCGTAGCGGCCGGCCAGGTCCAGATCGGAGATGTCCTGGGCCCCACCGAGGCATTCGGTGACATCCTCTCCGGTCAACTCGATGTGGACCCCGCCGGGATGCGTACCGAGTGCCCGATGGACCTCGAAGAAGCCCTGGACCTCGTCGACCACCCGGTCGAAGTGACGGGTCTTGTAGCCGGTGGACGATTCGTGCGTATTGCCGTGCATCGGGTCGCATTGCCAGATCACCTTGTGCCCGCTGGCCTCCACCGCGGAGACGATGGCCGGCAGCACGTCGCGCACCTTGTTGTTGCCCATCCGAGACACCAGGGTGAGGCGGCCGGGCCGGTTGTGCGGGTCGAGACGTTCGACGTACTCGACGGCCTGCTCCGGAGTCGTCGTCGGCCCGATCTTCACACCGATCGGGTTGCTGATGAGTTCGGCCAGCGCGACGTGTGCACCGTCGAGTTGTCGGGTGCGCTCGCCGATCCACAAGAAGTGCGCCGACAGATCGTAAAGAACCTTCTCATCCGGATTGTCCGGGTCGTCCGCCAAGCGCAGCATCGCACGCTCGTAGTCGATCACCAGCGCCTCGTGCGAGGCGAAGATGGACGCGGAGTCCAACTTGGAGTCGGTCACTCCACACGCATCCATGAACCGCAACCCGCGGTCGATTTCCGACGCCAGGGCCTCGTAGCGGGCACCGGCGGGTGACGTGCGGACGAATTCTCGGTTCCACAGGTGCACGCGACGCAGGTCGGCCTCCGAGCCGGTGAGGGCGCGCACCAGATTCATCGCAGCGGCCGCGTTGGCGTAGGCCCGCACCAGCCGCGACGGGTCGTGCACGCGGGCGGCCTCGTCGGCGACGAAGCCGTTCACCATGTCGCCGCGGTAGGACAGCAAACCGAGCGCGTCGGTGTCCGACGATCGCGGCTTGGCGTATTGACCGGCGATCCGCGCCACCTTCACCACCGGCATACTCGCGCCGTAGGTCAGGACCACGGCCATCTGCAGCAGCGTTCGGATGTTGCCCTTGATGTGCGGCTCGGTGTTGTCGACGAAGGTCTCGGCACAGTCCCCGCCCTGCAGCAGGAAGGCGCGTCCCTCGGCCACCTCGGCGAGCTGGGCCGACAGCGCCTGGACCTCGACCGGCATGCAGATGGGCGGCACACTCTCCAACACGGTGCGCATCTTGCGCGCCTCATCGGCGGGCCAGCTGGGCTGCTGGAGCGCCGGACGGGCGATGGCATCATCGAACCGGGCCTGCAGGTCGCCGGGCAGCGGCGGGAGCTCCGGGAGATCTTCGATCGGAACGTCTACGGTCCAGTTGGTCACCACGGATATAGGGTAGTGGAGTCGTCGAGGTGCCCGATCGAGGGGCCGAGGCATGCCTCGGCGACCATCAGCGCTTCGACTGTTCGATGACCTGCCAGCGACGCAGGTTGTGCCGCGCGTCGGTCAACGCGTCGTGGGCATCACGGGGAGACGCCGGCAGACTCGGTCGGCCCGCCGCCTCCCAATGCTGTCGCAGTTCACGGGTGAAACGCGGCATCACCCGAGGTAGCGCGGTCATCGGCCCCCACAGCTGACACAGCACCACGTGGTCATAGGCGCCCACCCATGCCCACAGCTCCACCTCGTCGTCGGCGTCGGTGAGAAACGCCAGCAGGTCGTCGCGGATCTGGCGCCTGCCGCGCCAGGCCGGCGATGCAGGCGAGGGTAGTTTCGGCAACACATTGGCCCGCACCCAGTCCCCGGCCCGCGCCGGGTCGAACTCCGTGGAGACCGCGTAGAATTCCCGACCGTCCTCGGCGACGACACCGATCGAGATGAGCTCGATGGTGGTGCCGTCCTCGATAAACTCCGAGTCGTAGAAGAACCGCATACCCACCAGTATTCACACACCCTGTGAGCGGAGAGACGCCGAGACCATGACTGTCCTGTCCGAGGCCGATGCCCGGCTGCACCGATGGGTACCGTCGGTGCCCATCCGCAGCGTCATCGCCGTGGCCTTCGCAGCGTCGGTGACCCTGCAGATCGTGGGTGTCCCGTTCACCTCCAGCTTCGGTACCCGCACGCGTATCGATCTCGATGTCTACCGGCTGGGTGCGCAGATCTGGCAGCAGGGTCAGAGTCTGTACGCGGACGGTTCGATGCCATTCACCAGCGATGGGATCTGGCTGCCGTTCACCTATCCCCCGTTCGCGGCAATCGGTTTCGTTCCGCTCGGTCTGCTCGGTCTCGGCCTCGCCGGATTGTTGATGTCGATCCTGACGGCCGCACTCGTCGTGATCTGCGGACACATCGTGCTCGGGGTGCTGTCGGTGGGTAACACTGCCAACCGGTGGTGGATCGCGCTGATGGTGGGCGGAGTCGCGGTCTGGTCCAATCCCTTGTGGATGACCCTGGGCTTCGGTCAGATCAACATCGTGCTGATGACGTTGATCATCGTCGACGTGTTCGTCGTCGGCCGGGGCCGCGCGCGGGCGGCCGGCCCGCTGCAGGGGGTGCTCACCGGCGTCGCGGCTGCAGTGAAACTCACCCCGCTGGTCTTCATCGCGGTCTTCCTCATCGCGCGTAGCTGGCGGCCGGCAATCGTCGCGGGCGTCACCTTCGTAGGCGCGGGAGTGCTGGCCTGGATCTGGCTACCCGCCGATTCGCTGACCTACTGGACCCACACCCTGTTCCACACAACTCGCATCGGCGACCCGGCCGGACGCATCAACCAGAACATCAATGCGATGTGGATTCGGCTGGTGCCGCACGCCGAGATGACCGAACAGTTGCTGTGGGTGGCCAGCTCGGTGGTGGTGACGGGACTGGCCGTCGTCGCGGCCCGCGCCTGTCGTCCGGTGTCGGCTTTTCGGGCGTTGCGCGCGCCAGGCACCCCCGCGCCCGACGCGTCGTCGGCGCCGGGGTCTGCCGGGGTCGCGGCCGTCCTGGTCACCTGCGTCGTAGCGACCTGGGGTCTGCTGGTGTCGCCGACATCCTGGGCCCACCACTGGGTGTGGGCGATTCCGACGATCCTGGTCGCGACGGTGGTGGCTGCCCGTAGCACCGACCGCCGCGTTCAGGTGGCGCACGTGTCGGTCGCGGCGAGCGGTGTCGTCATCTTTGCGCTCGGCCCGTTCCAGTTCTTGTCGCCTGCGGTGCGACAGTGGTCGGTCGTCGATCATCTGATCGGCAACGCGTACACCCTGTGGGGTCTCGGGTTCCTGGTGGTGGTGTGGCTGCTGCCGCCGCAGTGGACCGAACGTCGCACCGCCATGCCACGCACGGAGATGGCCGGGACCGGCGCCGCATGATCCTTTGGCCATGCGGATCCGGCGGGCCCGGTTCGCGCGGTGGGAGTGAGGCGGTATGAGTCAGGCGGCAGCCGGCTCCGCCGGCGCGGTGGGCTTGTTCTTGAGCGACGCCGCGTAGATGTCCACGTACTGCTGCCCCGACAACTGCATCAACTCGTACATGATCTCGTCGGTGACCGCCCGCTCGATGAACCGGTTGCCCTGCATCCCCTCATACCGCGCGAAGTCGAGCGGCTCACCGACCTTGATGACGATGCGCGACGGTCGCGGAATTATGGTCCCCGGCGGGTTGAGCTTCTCGGTGTTGATCATGGCCACCGGGATCACCGGCACCCCGGTGTCCAGGGCCACCCGGGCCAGGCCCGTCTTGCCCTTGTAGAGCCGCCCATCCGGAGAACGTGTGCCCTCCGGATACATCCCCATCAGGGTGCCCGCCTCGAGCTGCCGACGGGCGGCGGTCAACGCACCCGCGGCGGCCTCGGCGCCCGATCGGTCGATGGGGATCTGCCCGACCGCGGAGAAGAACCAGCGCTGGAACGCACCCTTGACCCCTGTGCCCGTGAAGTATTCGGCCTTGGCGAGAAAGTAGATCCGGCGGCGGACCATCAGCGGCAGATAGAAGCTGTCCATCACGGCGAGGTGATTACTCGCCAGGATCGCGGGCCCACGCTCCGGAATGTTCTCCAACCCCTCGATCCTGGGTCGGCCGAGGACTCGCAGAATCGGTCCGAGCAGCACGTACTTGAATGCGTAATACCACATCGATGACTCCGAACCTCGTCGATCGCCGCCGCCTCAGACACTACCCGCCGAGACCTGGACCACAGGGTCGATATCCGCGCACAATTGGCGGTTACCGAAACCCGCTGAAACGATACCCGCAGAAACCATACACACCCTCAGCTTCGGGTGGGCGCCTCGGCGAGGTGCGTACTGATGGCCTGGCGCGCAACCTCGGCGGCACCCACCACACCGGCGCTCTCACCAAGCTGCGTGCCGCGGATTCGTGCCAGCTGCCGGTGTCCGGCACCGGTCACCAGACGCGCGTAATGTTCTCGCGCCTCGTCCAGGAACAGTCCCGACGCGGCCCCCACGCCACCGGCGAGCACGATCAGATCGGGATCGAAGATGTCGGCGATCATGGCGAGTCCCTGCCCGAGCGATTGCGCGAATTGCGCGAACGCCGACAGCGCGACGGCGTCACCGTCGGCGGCAGCACCGGCGACGCGGCGGCCGGTGAGCGCACCCGGGTCTGCTGCGACATCTGCGGCCAGTTGACTGCGCCCCCAGTCCCCGTCGGCCAGCAGCTCAAGCACCGTGTCGACCAGAGCTGTTCCGCTGCAATACCGTTCCCAGCAGCCAAGCTTTCCGCAGGAACACGGCCGACCGTCCGGGACCACGGTGAGATGGCCGAGCTCGGGCGCCACACCGAAGCTGCCCCGATAGATCTGTCCGTCCAACAGCAGGCCCGCGCCGATGCCGGTGCCGATCGCGAGCACCAGCGAGTTCCGGCCGCCTGCCGCGGCCCCGAAACGTCGTTCGGCGACCGCAGCGGCATTGGCGTCGTGCTCGGCGAACACCGGGATGCCGATCCGGGTGGTCATGTCCTCGGCGACGGTGGCCTCCCGCCATGGCAGATGCGGCGCGAACCGGATCACCCGACGGTCCGGTGTCAGAAACCCGGCGATCGCCAGGCCGACAGCCTTGGCCGCCCACCGGGAGGTCAGCTCACCGACCAACCGGTCCAGACAGTGTTCGAGTGCCTGCGCGGTCGGCGGAGTTGCCGCACGCAACGTGTCGAGCATCGCACCACGGTCGTCGACCACCGACGCACGCACGCTGGTACCGCCGATGTCGATACCGATCGTCAAGTCCCCCATCAGTCCTCACCTTCGAACTCGCGATGGTGGACGTCCGACGGACCACGCGTGTCGATACGTACCGCGATCTGCTGATAACCGGTGTCGGCGCGCGGAGAAGTCTGTGGCGTCGATCGCAGCGCACTCGCGATCGCCTCCAACACCGCGATCAACGCGGAGATGAGGCGGGCGAGCAGGTCACCGAGCTCGGCGAGCAGCGACGTGATCTCACCGGACAGGTCGACGAGATCCGCCACATCGGCGGCGGACTCCGGCGAACCCGCTCGGCCCCGACCCGACGCGCTCGACTGCCGCTGGCCCGTACCACCGAACATCGCGGCCACCTGGTCGATCTGGGCGGCCAGGCCCAACAGGAAGTCGCGCAGCGGATCACCGACGGGACCGCGCGCGTGGCCGGCGACGTTGTCGTCACCACTCCCGGTCGTGTCGTCCGAGGTCATCTGGGCAGCTCCCCCTGTCCGGCTCGGCAGTAGTGTACGCGACGTCGGCCGCGCCGCTGTGCGGCAGGCAAACGACGACGTCAGCGACCTTTCGGCCACAGCTTCGGGTCCGGTACAAACCGCACGACGAGTTCGGTGCCGTCCCAGGCCGCGTCCACCACGACGCATCGCCGCAGCACCGAGGGCAACCGGACCGGATGGCGGAAGCCACCAACGGTGACCAGCAGGTCGTCACCGAATCGTCCGAGCTGCAGGGTGTCGGGTTCGGGAAGCCGTTGCCGCCACGTGAGTTCGTACACCCGATCCTGGCCGCGCACGGTCTCGGAACCGTCGTCGGCGCCGACCTCCGCCACGCGTGCGGCCCCGGTGCCACACCGGCGTCCGTCCGGGCGCGCGAACGTGACGCCGACCTTGCGAAGCCGGGCCGCCCGATCGATCGGCTCGTCCACCCGGTCGACGTTGATCACCTCGACGTCGCGGTCGTCGTGCACCACCGACCGTAGGCGCGCCACGCGACGGTCACAACCGTCACCGACCCCGCGGTTGACGATCACCGAACGCAGGGCAAGGCCCATCACATCGACATTTGCCAGCAAGGCCGGTAGCAGTCGCTCGGCGCGACCGTCGGTGCCGATCACCAGATGTACTGCGACACTGTGCGCATCGGTCGTCAGTTCGGCGATGTCGACACAGTCCCGGTCGATCGCGTCGACGGCCGCGGTCACCTGGGCCAGGACCGGCCGCTCTGCCGCAGCGGCCAGCCGACGGTGGCGCGGCCACAACCGATTCAGCGCCTGACTGAGCACCGAGGCGGCCCGCAGGAACTCGAACGGGTCGCCGAGTCCCGAGACGTCGACGACGATCCGTCGCCAGGTGCCGCCGGCGGCCTCGTCGCGGATCCGACGCAGCAGCAGGAAATCCTCGATACCCGGCAACGCGGCGAGTTCACCTGCGGAGATCTCCGATGCCACCCCGAGCCCCGGCAGCGATACCCGGGAACGGGCCACCGTCTCCGACAGCACGGCGGTGAAGTCGGACCACGACCGCTCCACCAGTCCGAGCCGATCCAACGACAACAGATGCAGTCGGGACGACACCGCCACCGGCTCCGCCGACGTTCGGTAGACACCGAACAGTTCCGCGGTCGGCGACCAGCGGTCCACGGTGATCAGCAGCGTGTCCTGCTCGGGCACGAGACCGCTTCCGGCGCCGCGGGTCCGGGGTCCGGCCCGCTGTCCGCGGGCCCGACCCAGTGCCCCCGATGCCGCGGCCACCGAGACCCCGGCGCCACCCGGCCCGATCACCACATGAATGGGCGTGAGATCGATCAGCCTTCGACCCTCTTCTTCAAGTCGTTCAGTGCGGCCTCGGTGATGGCCTTCTCCGCACGCCGTTTGAGTTGCCCGATCATCGGCACCAGCAGATCCACCATGAGTTCATAGGTGACCTTGGTGGAACCCGGGACCTGCTGGGACAGCACGTATCGCCCGCGTTGGTCACGTTGCAGATCGCTGCTGACCAATGTCCATGCCACCGTCCGGTCGTCGGCACCCCAGTCGTAGCTCAGAACATAAGTGTCCTGGAGCACGCCGGCATCGAGGACGAACCGCACCACTCGCGGCCGACCGTCGACCCCGGTCTCGATCACCTCCACCTCCCGCGCCGCGGACACCCAGTCGGGATAGTGATCGAAATCGGCGATAACCGCCATGATGTCGGACGCGTCGGCGTTGATCACGATGGAACGCTCGGTGTGGTCGGCCATCACCGCACCACTTTCGTGGCCGTCGCGTTCGCCGACGTGGTGTCGGCGTCGGGGTCCCGGGTCGCCGGTCCGCCGACCACACGCCCAGACTCCAGGCGCGCCTTCACCTCGAAAGACATCGCCCGGCCGGCTGCGCGACGGCGACGGTTGGCCTCGGCGAGCCCATCCGCATCCCAGGCGCCTGCCCCGGTGTCCACCGGTTCGGCGTGCAGGAAGTAGTGCAGGGTGAACCCATCGAGGACCGGTTCGCACCAGACCTCCATACTGCCCACCAGTGGACCGTCCACCGTCCAGCGAACGCCCTGCGCACCGCGATCCTCGATGACGCCGAGACGGAGATCGGGCCACCAGCGCCGCCAGTTGCCCTGGTCCCCGACCGCCTCGGCGGCCAGCGACGGAGCCGCCGCGACAAAGGTCTCGTCGGCCACCTGAATGCTCGTCACGTTCACTAGCTTCACATACTCTCGGTGGCCCCGGACAGCAGACCTGACGGGACGCGCGTACGGTTTCCGCGGCGACGGGACTACCATCGCTGATGAGAACCGAGGCTGAAAGGTGGCCCGATGACCGAGTTCAGCGTCCCGGCGCGCTTCTCCATCCCGGAGAATGCCGACTGCACGGACATCATCTTCCGGATCGCCGAGCGCGAACCCGACAAGGTGGTCTTCCGACGCAAGGTCGACGCGGATTGGCAGCCGGTCACCGCCGCCGAGGCGGCCGCGCAGATCACCGCCATCGCCAAGGGCCTGATCGCCGTGGGCGTGTCGCCCGGCGACCGCATCGCACTCCTCTCGCGTACTCGCCTCGAGTGGAACCTGATCGATTTCGCGATCTGGTCGGCCGGTGCCATCACGGTGCCCATCTACGATTCGTCGTCCGGACCGCAGATCGAATGGATCATGCGCGATTCCGGGGCCGGGGCGATCATCGTCGAAGATGACGGCCATCGTCGGATCGTCGACGGCATCGACGGCCTCGATTCGGTGGACGTCTTCCAGATCGACGCGTCCGACGGTGACGGCGCGATCGCGCACCTCACCGCGGTGGGCGCCGAGGTCCACGACGACGAGGTACTCAAGCGGCGCACCGCCCTGCGTTGCGCCGATCCGGCCACGCTGATCTACACCTCCGGAACCACCGGTCGCCCCAAAGGATGCGAGCTGACGCACGCCAACATGCTTTCCGAGGTGCGCGGGGTCCTGGAGAGCCCGATGCACACCCTGCTGGGCCCGGGCAAACGTCTGCTCATGTTCCTGCCGTTGGCACATGTCCTCGCCCGCGCCATCACCCTGGTGGCCATCGAGGCCGGGGTGGAGGTCGGCCACCACGCCGATACCCGCACCCTGGTCGCCGAGTTCGCAACGTTCCGGCCGTCGGTGATCCTCTCGGTGCCACGGGTGTTCGAGAAGGTCTACAACACCGCACAGCAGTCCGCCCACGACGACGGGAAGGGCAGGATCTTCGACCTGGCCGCGGATGTGGCGATTGAGTACTCCTCCGCCGACGAACGCGGTTCGGTCGGACTGTTCCTCAAGTTAAAGCACGCAGTGTTCGATCGTCTCGTCTACGGAAAGTTGCGCGCCGCTCTGGGCGGGCAGTGCGAGGCCGCGATCTCGGGTGGCGCACCCCTGGGCGCACGCCTCGGCCACTTCTTCCGCGGCATCGGAATTCCGGTGTACGAGGGCTACGGACTCACCGAGACCACGGCGGCGTTCAGCGTCAACACCCCCGGCGCCGTGAAAGTCGGTACCGTCGGGAAACCGTTGCCGGGCAACCGTGTCCGGATCGCCGACGATGGCGAGGTGATGCTGTCGGGTGGTGTGGTCTTCGCCGAGTACTGGCAGAATCCGGAGGCGACGGCAACTGCTGTCGAAGACGGCTGGTTCCACACCGGTGACCTCGGCACACTCGACGAGGACGGCTACCTGACGATCACCGGACGGAAGAAAGAGCTGATCGTCACCGCCGGCGGCAAGAACGTCTCTCCGGCGGGTCTCGAGGACGTGATCCGGGCCAATGCACTCATCTCGCAGGC
Organism: Gordonia sp. NPDC062954; assembly: GCF_044543825.1. Lineage (NCBI taxonomy): Bacteria > Bacillati > Actinomycetota > Actinomycetes > Mycobacteriales > Gordoniaceae > Gordonia > Gordonia sp. NPDC062954. Next base: position 208,759 of record NZ_JBITWL010000001.1, read on the forward strand.
ACTCGTCATCGGCGACGCGAAACCGTTCATCGCAGCGCTGGTCACGATCGATCCGGAGGCGTTCGGCGGCTGGAAGCAGCGCAACGGGAAGCCTTCCGACGCCACGGTTGCCGACCTGGTCGACGATCCGGACCTGCGGGCCGAGGTGCAGGGCGCGGTCGACGCCGCCAACGAGACCGTCTCGCACGCCGAGGCGATCAAGAAGTTCCGGGTGCTCGCCGACGACTTCACCGAGGAGACCGGCGAGATGACGCCGACGCTGAAGGTCAAGCGGAATGTGGTGGTCGACAAGTTCTCCGACGACATCGACGCGATCTACGCGCGGTAGCCGACATCGCACGGCGCCAGGCGGGCGGCTCGAGCTACAGCAGCTGACGTAGACGTGCCGCGATGGCACTCCACTGCCAGCTCTGCAGCACGTGTTCGCGTCCGTTGGCACCCATCTCGGCGGCAGCGGAGCGATCGCTGAGGACCGCGGTGATGGCGAGCGCCACGGCGTCGATGTCGGTCCCGTCGACCACGGTGCCCGTGACGCCTTCCACCACGGTCTCGGGTGCTCCGCCGGATTGTCCGGCCACCACCGGCACCCCGGTGGCCGATGCCTCGAGGTAGACGATGCCCAACCCCTCCACGTCCAGCCCTCCCCCACGGGTGCGGGCCGGCATGGCGAAGACGTCGGCGACATTGTGGTAGTCGGGTAGCTCCGCCGACGGCACCGAACCGGTGAACACTACGTGGTCGCCGACCCCGTCGTCGTCGGCGAGCCGATGCAGGTGCTCCGCATAGGGGCCACCACCGACGATCACCAGCACCACGTCACCGACCTCGCGACGGATCAACGGCAGCGCCCGGATCAGGACGTCCTGACCCTTGCGCGGCACCAGTCGGGACAGACACAGCACCGTCGGACGATCGCCCAGTTCCAACCGGTCGCGTAGGCGCCGACGTGCGCCGGGATCAGGCGCGAAGCGGTCGGTGTCCACGCCCGGCGGTAGGTACTCCAGTGCGGCGTGCGCACCGAACGCGGATGCGAAACGGCCACGCGTATAACGACTCACGAAGGTCACCGCGTCGGTGTGTCGACCGATGTGGGCGAGCACCTGCCGGGCGACCGGCAGCATCGACCAGCCGACCTCGTGCCCGTGCGTGCTCGCAACGACCCGTTGTGCCCCCGCCCGCCGCATCGCCGGGGCGAGCGTCGCCAATGGTGCGGCGGCACCGAACCACACCGTCGAGATGTCATGGGTCGCGATGAGCCGGGCGGCACGCCGCGCGACGGCCGGTGTCGGCAACATCAGCGACGTCGGGTGACGGACAATCGTGTAGGCCTGCGCGGCGTCGAACTCCTCGTGTCCCCGCCATCGCGGTGCGTAGACCACCACTTCCTCGGGCGGCATCAGATCCACCAAATTCTGCAGATACGACTGGATTCCGCCCGGCCGGGGCGGAAAATCGTTGGTCACCAACAAAGTACGTCGCATCAGCGCACCTGGGTGCTCAGCCAGCGTCGCCATCCCGCGACGAATTCGGTACGCGACACACCGAGCACGTCCACGATGGCCTCATCCTGTTGCGCGGTGTCGTCGGTGGCCGCGACCCCGATGTAGAGCTCACGCAGGCGGTCCTCGCCGTAGCGGTCGGCGACATAGGCCGCCACCGACCACGCGGACTGGTAAGCACGTCGTGCGCCGTCGGAATCGACCGCGAAGTCGCGGTCGGCCGGTAGATCCGCGGGGAGGTCGCCGACGTCCACGGCAGCAGCGAGATCCGGTGCCGCATCCGCGAACCGGGTATAGGTGCCGTTGCGTCCGACATATTCCGGTACTCCCTCGGTGATCCACAGCGGCGCGCCCGCCGCGGTGTCGACGCGCGCTGCGACATGGGTGAGCTCGTGGCGCAGCACCACGCCGAGTGCCGCATTCGACAGCCGCGCGGCACCCGGCGTGAGAACCACTCGCTGCCCCACCGCCACGCCGTCGTCAGTGTCGACACGACTGTAGACGGTTGCGGCGGCAGCTGCGGCGACGTCGGTCCCGGCGCTGCGCGTCAACGTCCGGAACTCGCCTGGGCGGGCGGTCGCCACCACGACCGCCCGCCGGGGCCAGTCCTCACCCCAGAACGCCGTCACCGCCTCCACCGAACCCGGCGCGAGTTCGCGGACACGCGCGACCACCTCAACGGTCCCCGGATACGAGGCGATCACCGAGGTGCCGCCGGATGTCTGGACATCGGATGCTCCCAGGCCGGGCAGATCCCACAACTGGGTGGGGGCGGCGTCACCACCGATCGCTGCGCCATCACCGACCACCGTCCAGTCGTCGCCGTAGCGCGCCATCACCAGCTGCATGCCCACCACCACATCCGGTTCGTCGACCCCCGGGGTGCTCGCGCCGCCGAGGGCGTACCGGAGTTCGATCGGCGCCACCCACGAGTCCGAACTCCCCTGCGCGTCGAGTCGCTGCTGCAGGTCCGCAGGCACCAGCACCTCCGCCTCCGTGGTGGGCGCGACCTCGTATCGGAAATCTTTGAGCCGTAGTGCAGTTCCGCGCGGCGCCACGGTCGCGACCGTGGGGGACGAACCACTCGGCTGTGATCTGGGGGGCGCCGACGAGTTCGGTACGCGGCCGGTCGTCGGCGGCGACGAGAGCGGCGCGGTCGACGGCCGTGGGGCGGTTGGTCGCGGGGACTCCGCGCTCACGACGCTGCCGGAGAGGTTGACCGCAGCGGCGCGCAGTCGGGCACGGAACTCGGGTGTGGCGGCCGGATCGATGAGCCCGTCCACCCGATCTGCATCGCCTGCACTCAGCGCGCCACTGAGATCGTCGAGCGTTCGCTGTACGCCGTCCGCACGTTGTTGTTCAAAGACGTTCAGCGACGTCGTCGCGGTGGTGGACGCGCTGCTCGATGGCGTGCCCTGCTCGGCCGGGGCCGCACAACCGGCGAGGACCGCAACGGTGAGCACAGCGAGGAGTGCGCCCGGGGCTCGGCGCCACCGATCCGTCTGGTTGCCGGTCACCGGCACGTGTCCGTCGCCGATCGCCACTCAGTACCGACGGGCGGTGTTGTACGGTCCGGCATCGTCGATCGGCACGACCTTCACCGGCACGCCGAACGTCGAGGCATGGATCACGTAACCGTCGCCCACGTACATGCCGACGTGGTGGGCGTCGGAGTAGTAGATGATCAGGTCACCGGGCTTCAGGTTCTGTCGATCGACCGGTTGACCGGACCCGCTCTGCGCTTCACTGGACCGCGGCAATGTCTTGCCGGCCTGCTGGTAGGCCCACACCATCAGACCCGAACAGTCGAACGAACTGGGCCCGGTCGCGCCCCACACGTACGGATCACCGATACGAGTCAGCGCGGCCTGCACCGCGACGAGAGCCGACGAGGTTCCCTTGGGCACGAGCCGGGGGTCGAAGTCGAAATCTGGGCCGCGCAGGGCAGCGAGCTGCTTACCGGTCATCGATTCATAGACCGCCCGGATCTGCACCGCCTGCAGTTGCAGATTCGCCTGCTTGGCCTGCAGTTCCCCACGCGTTTTCTCCGCGGCGGCCACCGCCGCGGTCGCATCGGCCGCCGTCTTGTCTGCCGCCCGCTTGGCCTCGGTGGTGGTGGCGCGGGCGTCTTTGAGGCCCTGGAGATCTGCCGCGGATTGCCGGGAGATGAGCTCCAGACCGGACATCTGGTCGAGCAGCGCTTGCGGCGAGTCGCTGACGAGGACAGCGTAGAGCCGGTTGACCCGCGCACCCTTGTAGCTGGCACGTACGACCGAGTCGACCCGGGTCTGGTAGTTCTCCAGCCGTTGCTGCGTCGATGCCAGGGTGCGATCGGCCTCGGTCGACGCCTTCTTCGCCTGAGCCACGATGCGCCGCTGCTTGTCGTATTCGATCTGGGCGTTGTGCATCGCCTCGGCCGATTTCTCGGCGTCGTCGCTCAGCTTCTTGTACTCGGTGAGGAGTTGGTCAGGAGTGCGAACCGGAGCCGCCGCCGCCGAACCGGCGGTCATCGCGGCACCGAACTGCCCGGACACCATTCCCAGCGCGACCAGGACCGCGACGAGCAGTACCGGCACGGGTCGTCTGCGTGTCCCCGACCGGCCGGAAACCACGGCTGTCACCTCTTCACCACCATTTCCCCCACATCACCGGGCGGTCGACGCCACTGGTCGACCACGGACCCGCGTGATGTGTCGGGCGGATCACGTGATCACGTGATCCGCCCGACAAAGTCCACTCCGTGCTGCGACCCGATCGCTCAGTAACGACGGATTCCGGTCAGCGACCAATTGCTGACGTTGTCCTTCTTCACGGGCGTGCCGTAGGTCGACGAATGCACGAATTTGCCGTTGCCGGCGTAGATCCCGGCGTGGCCGCCACCGTTGAAGATCAGCACGTCTCCCGGCTTTGCCTGCGCGATCGAGGCGACCGGGGTGCCGCCGCCGAGCTGTCCGTAGCTGTCACGGGGGATGGTCTTACCGGCCTTCTTGTACGACCAGTAGACGAGGCCGGAGCAGTCGAACGCGTTCGGCCCGGCCGCGCCGTAGGAGTACGGCGAGCCGATCTTGCTCTCGGCGTTGCTCACGGCCTTCTGCGCCACGGTGGGCTGCACGCCGAGGATGCCGCCGCCGCCACCCTTGGGCTGGAACTGCTGCGGGATCTGGTCGTTGTTGAGACCCGGGACCGTGAAGGTGCCGATGTTCGGGATCTCGACGCTGGCAGCCGGGTTCTTGGCCACCGGGGCGGCCTGCGGCGCAGCGGCCTTGGGCTCCTGGAATTGCTGGGGGATCTGCTTGCTGTCGACCCCAGGAAGTTCGAAACTGCCGATGTTCGGCACGTGAACCGGTGCGGCGAGCGCGGGACCTGCCGCAGCGGCGAGTGAGCCGACCGTGATCGACCCGGCCACAACCGCGCGCTTGGCCACTTTGCTGCCCCGGTTGGGCTGCTCCAAACGATGTTTCGCCACGAAGCGACTTCTCCTTGCTCTCCCTTCGACCGCCGACCGGGTTAGCTGTCGGATTCGGGCCGGAAGAATGGCCCTACGCAGCACATCCGACGACAAACAGCGTCGTCGGGCATGCGCGATTCACCCCAATTCGGATTGCTCCGAAACTGATGGTTCCCCGGTTCGCCCAGATGGGCGATTGAGCGGTGACCGATCCAGACCACTCCTGTTGGAGCGGGACGCTCTGAAAAGGTCTCGGAAAGGTTACGAAATCGAATGCGGGTCTGTCCACCGACCGACTTATGCCGGTCGCGCACCGAAATCTCAACCAGCGCGCAGAATCCGCAGGCGCTGCCCCGAAACAGCCTCTTGAACAGTGGTTTTACTCGTTCTTGCAGATACTGCAGACGCTCTGGTGACCATCGCAGCATCGACGAAGACATCGATCGCGGCGTCGATCACCGCGTCCGGCGAACGGCCCGATTCCGTGACCTTTCCTCCACCTTGACCCACCGGGTTTTCGCAGTTGGGGGCATCGAAGAGGACCTGCATCATGCATCCGTCACAGGCGGCCGGACGGCCCGGGCAGGTCTGGCAATCGACGTACATCTGTGATCTCCATCTCACTTGGCTACGGTCGGGATGTCGACGCGTGTCGGAGTCACCCTCCGGCCCGATTCGTCGCTTGCGATGAAGCGTAGGAACGACCACCGACAGAATCGGCGCGAAGGACACCAAACCCACCGTTCCCGCCTGTCACATCAGCATCTGTCGTTGCATCGAACTAATGTTCGGTGCGTGGGTATCAAGGCGGTGGGCGACGGACAACTCTCCTTTTCCGATCTCGACGGTGACGCCGGTCTCGACGACGACGATTTCGACCGTTCACTGTTCGACACCACGATGGTCGTCGTCGACCTCGAGACCACCGGCGGCAGCGCGGCGAACGATGAGATCACCGAGATCGGGGCCGTCAAGATCCGCGGCGGCGAGGTGATCGGCGAATTCGCCACCCTCGTCGACCCCGGATGTCCGATCCCGCTCAAGATCGTCACGCTCACCGGGATCACCGAGGCGATGGTTGCGGATGCGCCCATGATCGGCGAGGTGCTCTCCTCGTTCGTGGAGTTCGCCCGAGGAGCGATCCTGGTGGCCCACAACGCACGGTTCGACATGGGCTTCCTGCGGCACAACGCCCGCGCCCTCGGCATCGAATGGCCGTTCGACACCAGCTTGTGCACGGTCACATTGGCGCGTCGCGTTCTCACCCGCGAGGAGGCCCCGTCGGTGCGGCTGTCGGTCCTCGCCGACCTATTCAACGTCTCGGTTCGGCCCACCCACCGCGCGCTCGACGACGCCCGGGCGACCGTCGAGGTGCTGCACCATCTGCTCGAACGGGTCGGCAACCAGGGTGTCGGCACCTACCGCGAGCTGACCGCCTATCTGCCCCGGACCAATCCACGCCTACGTGCCAAGCGGTCGATGGCGCAGAGTCTGCCGGCGCGGCCGGGGGTGTATCTGTTTCGCGGGCCATCTGACGAGGTCCTCTATGTGGGTACCGCGGTGGACCTGCGTCGGCGGGTGTCGTCCTACTTCACCGGCAGCGACCCGCGTCCGCGGATGAGTGAGATGGTGGGGCTGGCCACACGGGTCGATCACATCGAATGCGCTCATGGGCTCGAAGCCGGAGTACGCGAACTGCGCCTGCTGGCTGCCCACGCACCCGCCTACAACCGCCGCTCGACGCAACCGCATCGTGGGTGGTGGGTGGTGCTGACCGGTGAACGGTTCCCTCGTCTGAAGGTCTCACGCACCCCGACCGAGGACAGCATCGGCCCCATCGGTAATCGCACCACCGCCGCCACCATTGCCGACATGCTCGCGGCGGCCACCGGTCTGCGGAGCTGCACGACACGCAGCGGGTCCGCCTCCCACCACTGGTGCCGTTCCGAGGCGGCCGGTGGGCCTCGCATCGGAGGCTGCCACGCCGCTTCGGATCGGCCGCTGACACTCCCCGACTATCTGCCTCGGGTCTCGGCTGTCCGCGATGTCATGACCGGCGATTCCGACGTGGCGCTCGCGACACTCACCGATCGCCTGACACACCTGTCCGAGATGCAGATGTTCGAGAGCGCCGCCCGCCACCGGGACCGCTTGTCGGCGACCATCGACGTGCTCGCGCGATGTCAGCGGTTGTCCGCACTGAATCGGATCGCCGAACTGGTGGTGGCCCGGCGTGACGAGCAGCACGGATGGGAGCTGGCGGTGATCAGACACGGCCGTCTCGCAGGTGCAGGCGTCGCGCGTCGCGGGGTGCCGCCGATGCCGGTGGTCGACACCCTCGTGGCCGCCGCCGAAACCGTCCTTCCGGGTGTCGGCCCCCTGTTCGGGGCGCCCGCCGAGGAGTCCGCGCTGCTCTACCGCTGGGTCACCGAACCCGGCGCGCGCATCGTCGGGGCCAGCGAGCCGTTCGTTCTGCCGGGCGCATGCGCACAACGATGGTCGGCCTGGTCGCGTGTCGCTCACGACGCACGCGAGTCGCCCCGTCGCGCCGGGTGACACGACGCACCGCACTACTGTGTCAACCATGATCACCGCCATCGTCCTGATCCACGCCGACGTCCACCAGATCCCGGAGACCGCGCAGGCAGTGGCCGACATCCCCGGGGTGTCGGAGGTCTATTCGTGCGCCGGTGACGTGGACCTGATCGCGAAGATCAAGGTGCGTGACCACGACCAGATCGCGGACGTGGTGACCGGCAAGATCAATCGACTGCCCGGGGTGACCCACAGCGCCACTCACATCGCATTCCGCAGTTACTCGCGGTCAGATGTCGAAGGCGGATTCTCCATCGGCGAGGAGTGAACAGGGCGCGTCCCCGACCAACACGGGTCTCGGCCTGATGCGGATCTCAGCGCTCGTCGGCGAGTTCGGCGCTGAGCGACGCCCAGCGTTCGAGTAGACGGGCGACGTCACCGCCGTCGAGCACCGCAGCCGCGCGGGTCATCGCCTCGACCATCGCATCCGTCAGCCCGCTGTCGGTCAGCACGGCGCGTTGTTCGAATGCGACCAGCGCCGCCGCCGCATTGAGGAGCACGGCATCGCGCACCGGACCGCGGGTGCCCGCGAACAGATCGCGCGCGATAGCGGCGTTGCGCTGCGCATCGCCACCCTGCAAGGCGGCCAGTTCGACGCGTTCGACCCCGAGGTCGGCGGGATCGAGAGCGAGCCGGGTGACCTGACCATCGACGACCTGCCACACCGTGGATGTGGTCGTGGTGGTCAGTTCGTCGAGTCCGTCGTCGCCACGCACCACCAGTGCCGAACTGCCACGGTCGGCGAACGCTTGCGCCAGTACCGGCGCGAGATCGTCGAACGCACATCCGATCAGGCCACTCGAGGGCCGCGCCGGGTTCGTCAACGGCCCCAGCACGTTGAACACGGTCGGGATACCGATCTGCTTGCGGGGCGGTCCGGTGAACCGGAACGCCGGGTGGAACACCGGTGCGAAGCAGAAGCCGATGTTCACCTCGTCCACGCATCGCGCCACCGCGTCGGGCCCGAGCGTGATGTCGACGCCGAGGGCTTCGAGCACATCGGCACCGCCGCTCTTCGACGACGCCGCACGATTGCCGTGTTTGACGACGGGCACACCCGCAGCAGCCACCACCATCGAGGTCATCGTGGAGATGTTCACCGTGTGCGAGCGGTCTCCGCCGGTGCCCACGATGTCCACCGCCGGCCGACTCACCTCGACGAGGGCCGCGTGCTCCAGCATCGCCGACGCCAGGCCGCGTAGTTCGGCGGGAGCCGCGCCCTTCATCTTCACCCCGACACCGAATGCAGCGATCTGCGCGCCGGTCGCGGCATCGCTCATGATCTCGTTCATCGCCCACGACGCCTCGTCGACGGTGAGATCGATCCGGTCGGTGACGCGTCCGAGGATGTGCGGCCAGGTGTACGCGGAAGAGTCCGTGCTGCTCACAGAGAAAACAGTAGTGGCCCGCCGATCAGCGACCCGCCACCGGTGGCTGCAGGACCTGCCAGCGCAGCACTTCGCCACCGTGTCGCGAACCGAGGCTGGCCATCCGTGAGCGCTCCTGCGACAGATGCATGGCATCGAGCAGCTGCACCCGAGCGAGCACGACGATCACCTCGTCGGCAGTGCCGGTGTCGGATGCGAGTCCGTCGACGGGCCCCACCTTGGCGGATTGGTACCCGTCCAGCCCGGCGAGCGCGACCGCGTCGTCGACCTGCGAGGAGGGCAGTCGCAGCACATGACGCAGCACCACCTCGTCGTCGGCCCGCCACGCCGAGTCGGCCAGGGCAGTCGAACTCGCCACGGCATCGTCTGCGGATTCGACGACCACCACCAGGCTCGGGTCGTCGACCTGCACCTGCGCGGCCACCTCACGTCGGCCCAGTACCCGGTCACGCAACCGCGTGAGTCGGCCCACCTCCACCGGGCGGCCGTTGAGGTCACGCCGCACCGGCGAGGCCTCCGGTCCACCAGCTCGAATCACCCGTCACACCTCCAGGAAACCATGCTCGTCCAGACACGCCGGAACAGTCGGCGACCGGCGACTACCAGCGACGAAACAAAAAGTTCCGGTGAATATCGGACCCAAGTGGTCAGCCCTTACTACGAACCGTCATACTTCATTTTGTGACTAGCGCTGTAGGTACCTCAGGAACAGCCATCACCTCGCGCGTGCACTCGCTGAACCGGCCCAACATGGTCAGCGTCGGCACGATCGTGTGGCTGTCCAGTGAGCTCATGTTCTTCGCTGGACTGTTCGCGATGTATTTCGTCGCGCGCGCCAACTCCTCGGTGGGGTGGCCACCAGAGCCGACGGAGCTCAACCTCACTCTCGCGATCCCGGTGACGACGGTCCTCATCTTGTCGTCGGTGACCTGCCAGATGGGTGTGTTCGCGGCCGAACGCGGTGACGTCTTCGGACTGCGCCGCTGGTACGTACTGACCTTCCTGATGGGCGCGTTCTTCGTCGCCGGACAGGGCTACGAGTACTACCACATGATTCACGAGGGCACGACGCTGAGCTCGAGCGCCTACGGTTCGGTCTTCTACATGACCACCGGGTTCCACGGCCTGCACGTCATCGGCGGTCTACTCGCCTTCGTCTTCCTGCTGATCCGCACCAAGTTGTCGAAGTTCACGCCGGCACAGGCCACCGCTGCCATCGTGGTGTCCTACTACTGGCACTTCGTCGACATCGTCTGGATCGGCCTCTTCGTCACGATCTACTTCATCAGGTAGCCGGTCCCGGCCTCCTGCAGAACAGCACATCTCAGTCCGCCCGCTTAGTAGAGAGTCACAGATGAGTTCATCTCCACCGCGACCGTCGGATAACGACGACGTGGACGCCGGCACGGGTGCACCGGCCGCCTCCACCTCGGCGCGCAAGGCGAAGTCTCGACGTAAGCTGCGTCGTCGCGCGAGCGGCACGCTGCTGCTCCTCGTCGGACTTGTGAGCGCAGGCGTCCTGGCATCGGTCCTGACACCCAAGCCACAGGTCGCCATCGCCGACGAGTCCAACGCCGCGCTGATCGCCGACGGCAAGAAGCTCTACGAGACCTCGTGTATCACCTGTCACGGCGCCAACCTGCAGGGTGTGGAAGACCGTGGCCCGGCGCTACTCGGTGTGGGCGATGCGGCGGTCTACTTCCAGGTGTCCACCGGCCGCATGCCCGCGGCCCGTGGCGAGGCTCAGGCGACGCGCAAACCGCCGAAGTTCACCAAGGCGCAGATCGACCAGCTCGGCGCGTACATCCAGTCCGAGGGCGGCGGACCGCAGGTGATCTACGAGCGCAACCCCGATGGGTCGGTCAAGATGGAGGACGGCCTGCCGGTCCTTGCCCAGGAATCGCTTCGTGGCGAGAACCTCGGCCGCGGTAGCGAACTGTTTCGTCTGAACTGCGCCTCGTGCCACAACTTCACCGGTCGTGGTGGCGCGCTCTCGTCCGGAAAGTTCGCGCCCAACCTCGACGGTGTCTCCGAGCAGCAGATCTACACGGCGATGCTGACCGGACCGCAGAACATGCCGAAGTTCTCCAACCGGCAGCTCTCGCTGGAGGAGAAGCGCGACATCATCGGCTTCATCAAGTACGTCACCGAGTCCAACCCCCAGGGTGGCCTCAACCTCGGTGGATTCGGCCCGGTCAGTGAGGGCATGGTGATGTGGGCAGTAGGCGTCACGGCCATTGTCGCCGGCGCGATGTGGATGGGATCACGGACATGAGTGCACACGACGGTAAGGACACCCCGTCGCAGGACGAGCTCGATCAGATGAGCAAGGAAGATCTGGTCAAACTCGGCACCAATCTCGACGGTGTGGAGATCATTCACCGCGCCGAACGGTTCCCCGAACCCGGCACCGGGGTGGAGAAGCGCGCCGAGCGGCAGGTCGCGATCTGGTTCACCATCGCCGGCCTGTCGGCGATCGCCTGCTTCATCATCTTCATCTGGAACCACTGGGAGTTCGCACTCCCCGATTCCGCCGACTACTGGCGCTACACCCTCAACACTCCCCTGTTGGGTATCACCTTCGGTCTGTCGGTGCTGTCGATCGGCATCGGCATGGTGATCTTCACCAAGAAGTTCATCCCTGCCGAGATCTCCGTGCAGGATCGCCACGACGGTGGCTCCAACGAGGTCGACAGGCGGACCGTCGCAGCGGAGTTCAACGACTCCCTGACCACCTCGACCCTGCCGCGTCGCAAGATGATTCTCGGATCGGCCGCCTTCGGGCTCGGCGCCTTCGCGGTCACCGGGCTCGTCGCCGGCCTCGGCGGCATCATCAAGAACCCGTGGGCCAAGGGCGACGATGCGCCGCTGTGGCACACCGGTTGGTCGCCGATCTACAACCCCGCCGACGATCCCAACGAGACCGTCTTCCTACGCCGCGACACCGGCAACCCGCACCAGGTCGCCCTGGTCCGGCCGGAAGACCTCGACGCGGGCGCCATGGAGACGGTCTTCCCGTGGCGCGTGTCCGACGGGTACGGCGAGACCGAGGAGTCGCGCCACAAGCTCGTCGAGGGTCTGCGTTACGTCAGCAACCCCGTCATGCTCATCCGCTTGCGCCCCGAGGACGCTGCCCGCGCCATCAAGCGCAAGGGGCAGGAGAGCTTCAACTACGGCGACTACTTCGCCTACACGAAGGTGTGCAGCCACCTCGGCTGCCCCACCTCGCTGTACGAGCAGCGGACCAACCGCATCCTCTGCCCGTGCCACCAGTCGCAGTTCGACGCGCTCGAATACGCCAAGCCGGTCTTCGGTCCGGCCGCCCGAGCACTGGCGCAGCTGCCGATCACAGTGAACAATCAGGGATACATGGTCGCCGCAGGCGACTTCATCGAACCCGTCGGACCGGCATTTTGGGAGCGTAAGTCATGACCATCGCCGACCGTGTCGCGGCGCAGGCCAACGAGGTCGACTCGCGATATCACGCCGCCCCGGGCATCCGGCGGCAGATCAACAAGGTGTTCCCCACCCACTGGTCGTTCCTGCTGGGTGAGATTGCGCTGTACAGCTTCGTCATCCTGCTGGTCTCGGGTGTCTACCTGACCCTGTTCTTCGATCCGTCGATGAGCGAGGTCATCTACGACGGCGCCTATCAGCCACTCAATGGCGTGATGATGACCAAGGCGTACGCCACCACCCTGGACATCTCGTTCGAGGTTCGTGGCGGCCTGTTCGTGCGTCAGATCCATCACTGGGCGGCACTGCTGTTCGCGGCGTCGATCGTGGTGCACATGGCGCGCATCTTCTTCACCGGCGCGTTCCGTCGTCCGCGTGAGGCCAACTGGATCATCGGCTGCGTCTTGCTGATCCTGGCCATGTTCGAGGGCTTCTTCGGCTACTCGCTGCCAGACGACCTGCTCTCGGGTACCGGCGTCCGCGCCGCCATGAGCGGTATCGTCCTCGGTATCCCGCTGATCGGCACCTGGATCCACTGGGCTTTGTTCGGCGGCCAGTTCCCCGGCGACATCATCATCCCGCGCCTGTACATGATGCATATCCTGCTGTTCCCAGGGATCATCTTGGCGTTGATCGGCGCGCATCTGGCACTGGTCTGGTACCAGAAGCACACCCAATTCCCCGGCCCCGGCCGCACCGAGAAGAACGTCGTCGGTGTGCGGATCCTGCCGGTGTTCGCAGTCAAGTCAGGTGCGTTCTTCGCGATCACCACCGGTGTGCTGGCCATGATGGCGGGCATTTTCCAGATCAACCCGGTCTGGACCATCGGCCCCTACAACCCGGCGCACGTGTCCGCGGGCTCCCAGCCCGACATCTACATGATGTGGACGGACGGTCTGGCCAGACTCATGCCCGCCTGGGAGTTGTACCTGGGCAATTACACGATCCCGGCGATCTTCTGGGTGGTCGTGGTCATCACCATCATGTTCGCGGTGATGTTCGCCTACCCGTGGATCGAGAAGCGGTTGACCGGCGACGATGCGCATCACAACCTGCTGCAGCGTCCGCGTGACGTGCCGGTGCGCACCGGTATCGGCGCAATGGCACTGTCGTTCTGGATCATCCTGACCCTGTCGTGCATGAACGACATCATCGCGCTGAAGTTCGACATCTCGCTGAACGCGACCACCTGGATGGGCCGGATCGGTCTGATCGTGGTGCCGCCGCTGGCCTACTTCATCGCCTACCGGTGGGCACTGTCGCTGCAGCGCAGTGACCGCGCGGTGCTGGCCCACGGCATCGAGACCGGCATCATCAAGCGGCTGCCGCAGGGTGAGTACATCGAGGTGCACCAACCTCTCGGCCCGGTCGACGACCACGGCCACCCGATCCCGCTCCCCTACGAGGGTGCCGCACTGCCGAAGCGGATGAACAAACTCGGTTCGGCAGGAGCACCCGGTACCGGCTCGATCCTGCTCGAGGATCCGCCGGAGCAGCAGATCCGCAACACCGAGCGCGAACACGAGGTGGAGAAGTCCGAGCAGCAGGCGCTGCGCGAACTGCAGGCAAAGGGTGGCAACCCGCTCGACTGATCTGCGGTGAGCATCGACCACGGCCGCCGTCGCACATCGCGACGGCGGCCGTGGTCGTTCGCGTGCGTAGGATCGAGGAGTGATCAGTCCGCGCCGCTCGCCACGTGCCGCTCTCCGATCCCGCTGGGACTCCACGGGTTTGCGCGAGATCACCCGCGGACTGGGCACACTCGACGCGGAGATATTCGAGACCATTGCGCAGTCCCACTCCCCCGGACTCGACGCAGTGATGCCACGGCTGACCCGGGCCGCCGATCATTCGAATCTCTGGTTTGCGATCGCCGGCGCGATGGCACTCGGCGGTGGCGCGACGGCGCAACGTGCCGCGGTACGCGGAGTTGTGACGGTCGGCGTGACGAGCGTGCTCACCAACCAGATAGCCAAACGCATCCGCAGTCGTCCTCGGCCCGAGACGGCATCGGTTCCGCTGCAGCGGCGATCTCGGCGGACCCCGACCTCCAACTCGCTGCCGTCGGGACACTCGGCCAGCGCGGCCGCCTTCGCCATGGGCGTCGGCATCGAACACGCCCCGACGGGACTCGTCCTCGGTGGCCTTGCCGGCCTGGTCGGATTGTCCCGCATCGCCACCGGCGCACACTACCCCGGAGATGTCTTGGCCGGGTTCGGGATCGGGGCGACCATCGCAGTCATCGGCGGGCGTCTGGTGCCGCCCATCACCACTCACGACATCGCGATCGCCCCGCCGTCGGATGTACCCGCGCCGGCGTGTCCGGCTGGGGCGGGCGTGGTGGTGGTCGGTAATCCGGAGTCGGGGTCCGGCAACGGACGACAGGTGCTCGACAAAGTGCGTGCACTGCTCCCCGACGCGGAGATCATCGAAATCGGCCCCGACGACGACATGCCCAATCTCTTACGTCGGGCCGCGGAACGGGCCGACGTACTGGCGGTGTCCGGCGGCGACGGCACCGTCGCCTGCGCCGCGCCGGTGGCGCTCGAGGCGGGGGTTCCCCTGGCGGTTCTGCCCGGCGGTACGTTCAACCACTTCGCCCGGGATCTGGGCATCCGGTCGGTGGCCGACACCGTCGGCGCCATCGCCGAAGGCCGCTTGACACGCGTGGACATCGTCCGGCTCAACGATGACACGGTCGTGTTGAACACGGCTAGTATCGGCGCGTACCCGCATTTCGTCCGCACCCGGACCCGCCTGCAGCACAAACGTAGTCGGCCTTTCGCCACCGCCGTCGCGCTCATGGCCACGCTACGCCGCACCCGCCCCGTCCGGATTCGTGTCGACGGGGTGGTCATGGAGACGTCGCTGTTCCTGCTCGGCAATTCGTTGTACCGGCCGTCCGGTTTCGCACCATCGCGACGACTGCGGATCGACGACGGACTACTCGATGTACGCATCCTCGAGGTCGGTCACCGATTCGCACTCGCACGTCTGGTGGGTTCCATGCTCACCGGACGGTTGGAGCGGTCGCCGCTGTATCACGAGTTGCAGGTGCCCGAGTTCTCGTTCTCCGCGGTGGACGAGCCGCTCGTGGTGGCCCACGACGGCGAGGTCGGTGAGAGCTACGACGAGGCCACATTCCGCGTCGATTACCGTGCGCTGTCGGTCTATACCCCGGCGCCCCGACGCTGACGGCGATCCCCGACGGGGCCAGCCGGCGTACGACGACAACGGCCGCCTCCGACCGGCGTGGTCAGGGAGGCGGCCGTTGTCAGAGGCTGCTGTGGGTCAGTGCTTCTCCGGACCCACGTGGTACTCGAAAACGAGTCCTGCCGCGGTGCCGATGATGACGAACCCCGCGAAGATCGCGAACCACAGGTTGTGGGTGGCGAAACCGATGCCGAACAGGGCGGCGCCGAAGGCCAACAGGATCGGCCACCAGGAGTGGGGGCTGAAGAAGCCCAATTCGCCTGCGCCGTCCTCGACCTCGGCGTCTTCGTAGTCCTCGGGACGGATCTCGACACGACGAGCGACGAACCGGAAGTAGGTGCCGGCGATCAGCGTCAGGCCGGCACTGAAGAACATTCCGGTCACGCCCACCCACTCGACGCCGCGACTAGCGAACGCAGTGCAGATCGTGTAGATGATGCCCGCGAGGAAGAAGAATGCCGTCAGCAATTCGAAGATTCGGGCTTCGATTTTCATCCGTTTGCTCCCACCGTGCAGTTAGGCAAGGACGTGTTGGAGGCATCACCGAGGTCGGTCGGGGTGTCGCCGTCGGTGGCGCGTCGCGTGTCGAACGGAACCGTCGTCACCGACTCGGGAACCTCGCAGATCTCTTCGAGCGCCTGCGCATTGGTCGCCTGCGGGTTGTCCTCCCGATAGCGGATGTAGGCGTCGAACTTCTCCGGCGAAACCGCACGGACCTCGAAGTTCATCATCGAGTGATAGGTGCCGCACATCTCGGCGCAACGCCCGACGAAGGCACCCTCCCGGTCGATGCTGGAGATCTGGAAGACGTTGTCGGAGTGGTTCTGCTCCGGGAACGGCATCACGTCGCGCTTGAAGAGGAACTCCGGCACCCAGAATGAGTGGATGACGTCGGCCGCGGCGATCTCGAACTCGATGCGCTGGCCCGTCGGCAGCACCAACACGGGGATCTCGTTCGACGATCCGACCGTTTCGATCTGGTTGAACTGCAGGTAGTTCCGGATATCGTCGTCGCGACCGCCGGCCGGGAGGGGCAGCTCCTCACCGTGGTGGTTGGCCTCGTTGCGTGCCTGCAGCTCGAACGGGCTGCCTTCGCCCTCGAAGCCGTCATAGCGCGAGCCGTCGGTGAACTCGACCTCGCGGTAGCCGAACTTCCAGTTCCACTGGAACGCGGTCACGTCGACGACGACCTTGGAGTCGTCGGTCTTGCTCTCGACGTCGTTCTGGACCACGACGGTGAAGTAGAAGAGCACGGCGATGATCACGAACGGGATCGCCGTGTAGGTCAGTTCCAGCGGCACGTTGTACGCGGTCTGCCGGGGGAAGACGTCCTTGCCGGGCTTGGCCCGGTGGAAGGTGATGGTCCAGAAGATCAGGGCCCACACCAGGATGCCCATGAGGAGTGCGGCGATGACCGACCAGGTCCACAGCTCGCCCATCTTCTCTGCTTCGGGGGTCACGCCTTCGGGCCAACCGAAGCGCATCGCCGTACGGGCGTCACATCCCGACAGCAGCAACGCCCCGATGCCGAGTGCGACGAGTGCACCGACCTGCTTGATCGTCCGCGATGCGGAACGGGCCCCTGTCGCCCGCGGCCGTCCACCGTGTGCCAATTTCACGCCTTCCCGCTCGCTCGATGTCGGCACACGTGCCGACCGAGTTGCCATGCCACATGACTCGCACAGGGCTTTCTTCGCCCGCGCCGAGTCAAGTCGCACCCAGCGCCAAGGCAATTCTTGCACCTAGTACTACGCAGCGTAGACCAAGCCGTGCAACGTTTCGTGATTGGGGTTTACCTGCGTGCCTCGCCACGGCACCACGCTGAACCGACCCGCGGACCGTACGCCTTGCGTGGCGCGTACGTCAGGCATACTCGACGCGTCAGAACAGCATCGCGACGTCGACGAAATGGGGCCTGTCTGGTGTGTGGTTTGCTCGGTCTGCTGACCTCGGACGGTTCGGCATCCGACGCTGTCGGATCGGTGTCGGACGCGTCGCGCTGCATGCGCCACCGCGGCCCGGACGAGCCGGGCACCTGGCATGATGCCGACCTCGTCCTCGGATTCAACCGGCTGTCGATCATCGACATCGAACACTCGCACCAACCGCTGCGGTGGGGACCGCCAGAAAACCCCGACCGGTACGCACTCGTGTTCAACGGCGAGATCTACAACTATCTCGAGATCCGCGCGGAACTGACTCGCGATCACGACGCCGAGTTCGCCACCGAGGGTGACGGCGAGGCCATCGTCGCAGCGTTCCATCACTGGGGACCGGACGCGGTGCGTCGCCTGCGTGGCATGTTCGCATTCGCGATCTGGGACACCCGGCAACGCTCGTTGTTCCTCGCTCGCGACCCATTCGGCATCAAGCCGCTGTTCATCGCGACCGGCCCCGGCGGTACCGCGTTCGGCAGCGAGAAGAAGAGCCTGCTCGAGCTGACCGGGTTGCTCGGGTTGGGTGACGACCTCGATCCTCGGGCCATCGAGCACTACACCGTGCTGCAGTATGTTCCCGAGCCGGAAACCCTGCATGCGGCGATTCGACGACTCGAATCCGGGTGTCATGCGTCCATCCGCCCGGGCCAGGCGCCACAGATCCAGCGATACTTCACACCCCGTTTCCCGGTACGACCGTTCGGCAGCGGGGACTCCCAGGCCCGATACGACGAGATCGCCGAGGTCCTGTCCGATTCGGTGGCCAAACACATGCGCGCCGACGTGACCGTGGGGTCATTCCTGTCCGGCGGCATCGACTCCACCGCGATCGCTGCGCTGGCGATCCGCCACAACCCCGACCTGGTCACCTTCACCACCGGCTTCGAGCGCGACGGATACTCCGAGATCGACGTGGCGGTGGAATCCGCCGAGGCGATCGGCGCCAAACACGTCGTCAAGGTCGTCAGTCCGCGAGAGTTCATCGAGGCCATCCCGGAGATCGTGTGGTACCTCGACGACCCGGTCGCCGACCCGGCCCTCGTGCCGCTCTACTTCGTCGCCCGGGAGGCCCGCAAGCATGTGAAGGTGGTGCTCTCCGGTGAGGGCGCCGATGAGTTGTTCGGCGGCTACACGATCTACAAGGAGCCGCTGTCACTGAGTGCGTTCGACCGGCTGCCCGGCGCGTTGCGCCGGCTCGCGGGGCGGGTGTCCGACCGGATTCCGGAGGGGACCCGCGGCAAGAGCCTGCTGCACCGCGGCTCACTGACGCTCGAGGAGCGCTACTACGGCAACGCCCGCAGCTTCGACGATGCGCGACTGCGCGCGGTGCTCCGCGACTACCGTCCGGAGTGGACCCATACCGACGTCACCGCGCCCATCTACGCAATGTCGACCGACCTCGACCCCGTCGCCCGCATGCAACACGTCGACCTGTTCACCTGGTTGCGCGGCGACATCCTGGTGAAGGCCGACAAGATGACGATGGCCAATTCATTGGAACTGCGCGTGCCGTTCCTCGATCCCGAGGTGTTCCGCGTCGCAGAGACACTCCCCTTCGACGAGAAGATCGCCCATGGCACCACGAAGTACGCCCTTCGGCAGGCCCTCGAACAGATCGTTCCGCCCCATGTGCTGCACCGCAAGAAATTGGGCTTTCCGGTGCCCATCCGCCACTGGCTGGCCGGCTCCGAGATGTTCGACTGGGCGCACGAGGTCATCGAGCATTCGCAGACCGACCATATCCTCAACAAGAACGTCGTGGTCGAGATGCTCAACGAGCACCGCGACGGAGTCGTGGACAACAGTCGCCGGCTGTGGACGCTGTTGATGTTCATGGTCTGGCACGGGATCTTTGTCGAGAAGTCGATCGTCCCCGACATCACCGATCACCACTACCCGGTGCGGTTGTAGCGGGTCGAGTCCCTTTTCGCGCCGACAGAACCCACAAAATCGCCGACAGAACCCAGATTTCCGTCGAAAGAATCACTCGCACGCGTGCGGCTGGGTTCTGTCGGCGATTTTGTGGGTTCTGTCGGCTACTGTGCTGGGCGCGTCAGGGAGCTAGAGTGCGGCGGCGATCTCGTCGGCGGCCGGGTCGCCGTAGGCCTCGCCGATGCGCTTGAGCGCGAGGTCGCGATCCCAGGTCCAGTCCTGGGTGGAGACGGTCTCGAGCACCAACACGGCGATCATCGAACCGATCTGCGCGGAACGTTCGAAGCCGAGGCCTTTGTCGAGGGCGGTGAGGAAACCGGCCCGGAAGCCGTCGCCGACACCGGTCGGGTCCACCTTCTCGGTCTCCGGCACAACCGAGACGTGTGTCCTGGTGCCGTCCTTCTCCACGATCTCGACCCCGTCCTTGCCGAGCGTGGTGATCCGCACACCGACCATCTCGGCGACATCGGCCTCCGACAGGCCGGTCTTCTGCCGCAGCAGACCCCATTCGTATTCGTTGGTGAACAGGTACGTTGCGCCGTCTATCAGTGCGCGGGCTTGCTCGCCGTCGAGCCGGGCGAGTTGCTGTGAGGGGTCGGCAGCGAACGGGACGCCGAGCCGTCGGCACTCCTCGGTGTGCCGAATCATCGCCTCGGGATCATCGGCGCCGATCAACACGAGTTCCGGAGTACCGGTCCGTTCGAAGACCCCGGCCAGCGAGATCTCGCGCGCCTCACTCATCGCACCCGGGTAAAAACTGGCCAGCTGCGCCATCGCCTGGTCGGTGGTGCACATGAACCGCGCCGTGTGCTGGGTGTCGGAGATCCGTACCGACGAACAATCGACCCCGTGCGCTTCGAGCCACTGACGGTAGTCGTGGAAGTCGGCGCCGACCGCACCCACCAGTTGTGGGTCACCGCCGAGCACACCCATCGCGAACGCGATGTTGCCGCCCACCCCGCCACGTCGCACGACCAGGTCTTCCACCAGGAAGCTCAGCGAGATGTGCTCGAGGTGATCGCCGACGAGCTGCTCAGAGAACTTTCCGGGGAAGGTCATCAGATGATCGGTCGCGATGGAGCCACAGACAACGGTTGCCACGTGTGGAAGGCCCTTCATTCCGCAGGAGTTGGACAGCAGTCCACGCTACCCAGCCGCGCAGACGACATCGACCGCACCCCCGTGAGGCAGGAGATGCGGTCGATGTGTGAAAGGTTCGGTCGATCAGTTGAACGAGTCGCCGCAGGCGCAGCTGCCGGTCGCGTTCGGGTTGTCGATGGTGAATCCCTGCTTCTCAATGGTGTCGACGAAGTCGATGGTGGCGCCACCCACATAGGGTGCGCTCATGCGGTCCACCGCCAGGGTGACGCCGCCGAAATCGTCGGTGAGGTCACCGTCGAGGCTGCGGTCGTCGAAGAACAGCTGGTAGCGCAGTCCCGCGCACCCGCCCGGCTGAACGGCGATCCGCAACGAGAGGTCATCCCGACCTTCCTGCTCGAGCAGGCCTTTCGCCTTGGCGGCAGCTGCGTCGGTCAGAAGGACACCGGTCGTGGTGGCGGTTCCGGATTCGTTCTGAACGGTCATCGATGCTCCTGTATGTCTCGGATGGAGGTCCTGCGCTGTCGGGGTCCGACCGGGCCGAAGTCAACTCCGGCCCACTGTTGGGCCACGTGCTCGCTTCAACGGTACCTCGTCCGACTCTATTCCTGCCGAATCGGCGGTCCCGGCACACCGTCAGTGGTTCGTCTCCGGCTCGCGATGACCGCGTCGGTGGTGAAGATGGCCAGAGCGATCCAGACGATCGCGAACCCGGCCCATCGTTCCGGCGGCATGGGCTCGTCGAGGATCGCCACACCGATCATCAGCTGCATCGTCGGGGTGACGAACTGGGCGATGCCGAGCACCACGAGCGGCACCCGGCGCGCGCCCGCCGCGAACAACATCAATGGCGTGGCCGTCACCACACCGGCCATGGCAAGCAGGACCGCATGACCGGGTCCGGCCGAACCGAACGTCAAGCCGGTGGTGAGCGCCACCACCACTAGTTGTCCGATCGCCAGCGGGGCCAGCCACAACGACTCGCACGTCAGTCCACTGGTGACGTCGACGTCTGCGCCGATCGTCTTCTTCACCAACCCGTAGAACCCGAACGAGAACGCCACGCCCACGGCCAACCATGGGAACGCGCCGTACCCCAGCACGATGACGAGCGTCGCCACCACCGCCAGTACCACCGCGACCCACTGCAGCGGCCGCAGCCGTTCCCGCAACACCAGCACGCCGAGGATCACGGTCACGATCGGGTTGATGAAGTACCCCAGACTCATCTGGATCACGTGGCCGGTGTAGGTGGCGATCACGAAGATTTGCCAGTTCACGTAGATAAGCACCCCGGCCAACGCGGTCGCGCCCAGCAGTCGTGGCTGTCGCAGGATCCCACGCAGCCGGGGCCAACCGCCCGAGAGCGGGACCAGCACCGCGTAGAAGACCAGCGACAACAGTATCCGCCAGGCCACCACCTCCCACGGTCCGGTGGGTTCGAGAAGGACGAAGTACAGCGGTAGGAATCCCCACAGCGCGTAGGCACCGAGGGCGCAGAGGGCGCCGGTCAGATGGTCGCTCGAGCGCCGCGCGGATCGGTCGGAGGCAGTGAGGGCCGCATCGCCGCTCACGGCCGGTCACGCACCGCGCGACCCGCGTTCGACATCCCCCTCCGACCACTGCGCCGCAACCTGCTCTGCGAGTCGAGTCAACTGATGGTCGGCGTCGTTCATCGCCACCTCCACCGAACCGGCGATGTCGACGATGGCATGCGCACCGGCGATCCCGGCCGCAGCGATCTCATCCGACGTGAACGCCACCTGACCGGCGAACACCACTGTCGGAATTCCGGCCGCGGTCGCAGCTGCGGTGAGGGCGGCGACCACCTTGCCGCGCAGCGTCTGCGAGTCGAACTTCCCTTCGCCGGTGATCACCAAGCCCGCGGCCTCGACATCCGCGGCGCGGCCGGTCGCATCGGCCACCACGGTCGCACCGGAGATCCGTCGTGCGCCCAGCGCGAGCAGAGCGGCCCCGAGGCCGCCCGCGGCTCCCGCACCTTCCTCCACCGAGATATCTCGGCCGGCGATGGTGGTCAGTGTCGCGTTGTGATCGGTCATCCGGCGTTCGAGGAGCTCGACTGTGGCGGGGTCGGCGCCTTTCTGCGGCCCGAAGACCGACGCCGCTCCCCACTGCCCGAGCAACGGGTTCTCCACGTCCGACGCCGCCACCAGAGACACGTCGGCCAATCGCGCCGCCGCCTCCCGAGCACCGCCGAGCGCGTCGATCATCCCGCGTCCACCGTCGGTGGTCGCCGACCCACCCAGACCAACCACAATCGTCGCCGCGCCCGCGCCGAGTGCTTCGACCATCAGTTCGCCGACCCCGGTGGTGTCTGCTGACACCGCGGTACGCGGCGTCGGCCGGCCCCCGAGTTGATGGAGCCCACACGCCTGCGCGCATTCGATGTAGGCGACCGGACGCGACTCGGAATCGTCGAGCAGCCACCGGGCATCGACCGCCGCGCCGAGTGGGCCCGCCACAGTCGCGGTGCGCATGGTCCCCAGACGCGAGGCCAAGACGTCCACGAAGCCCGGTCCACCGTCGGATTGCGGAGCGCAACGCACGTCGTCGGCCGGTCGGGCAGCAGACCATCCTCGCGCGATGGCCCGGCTCGCCGCCACCGCCGACAGCGTGTCCCCGAACGAGTCCGGTGCGATCAGTACGCGCATGTCGCCTGCCGAAACGGTTGCTGTCCGAGGCGTGCTCTCATGCGCACGAAGTATAGGGAGGTCGGCAAACCTCGGCAGCACGGAATCGCCTAGGCTCGATGGTGTGAAGTTGCCATGGAAGTCAGATGACGACGCCGCCACGAGCACCGACGATGCGGCGTCCGAGGCCACCGAAGCCGGTGCATCCCTCACCGAAGAACCCGACTCCAAAGGCAGCGCCTATACCCCGGGCAAAGGCCGCGCGACCCCGTCGCGACGCCAGGCCGAAGGCCGACGACGCGGCCCGGTGGCACCGCCGCCCACCAACCGCTCGGAAGCACGTGCGCGCAAGAAGGCCCTGAAGTCGACGCTGTCGAAAGACGAGAAACGCAAACTCGCCGACGATCGACGCACACAGCGCAACGAACAGCGCGAGAAGATGATGGCCGGTGACGAGCGGTACCTGATGCCGCGCGACAAGGGTCCGGTGCGCCGTTTCGCGCGCGACATCGTCGACTCCCGCCGCAATTTCGCGGGCCTGTTCATGCCGTTCGCGATCGCACTGATCGTGGTGATGTTCGTCCCGCAGCTCGCGGTCTACGCCAACATGGTGCTGCTGGTGTTCGTGCTGTTCATGGCCATCGACGCCGTGGTCCTCGGTCGGCTGGTGAACCGCCGCGTCCGAGAGCGCTATCCCGACACCGATTCCTCGCAGACCGGCTTTCGGCTGGGCTGGTACTCCTTCACCCGTGCCATGCAGTTGCGGATGATGCGTGCCCCCAAACCGCAGGTGTCGCCGGGCGACGAGGTCTGATCGGTGGTGTCACGGGGGTCCTCGCCCGGTGAGGTGAACTCGCAGCCCACTCGCGCCGGCGTGCGCACTCTCGTCCTGGGTGGGGTGCGATCGGGCAAGTCCGGGCACGGTGAGTCGCTGCTGCGCGCGCACACCGAGGTCCGATATCTCGCCACCGGTCCAACCACATCGACCGACGCCGAGTGGGTGGCACGTGTCGCCGCGCACCGCCAACGGCGCGATGAGCGGTACACGACTCTCGAGACCATCGACATCGGCGGCGCGCTGCGATCCGACCCGCACACCCCGACGCTGATCGACGACCTCGGGACGTGGCTCGCCGCCGAACTCGACGAACTCGGCGGATGGGGTCCCGAACCGGTGGACCTAGCCGAGTTGCGCGCCACCCTGTGTGCCGCGATCGCGTCGTTCACCGGCGACCTGGTGATCATCAGCCCCGAGGCCGGGTTGTCGCTGGTGCCACCCACCCCTGCCGGACGCCGCTTTCAGGACGAACTCGGCACGCTCAACGAGGCTGTCGCCGCCGCGTGTGATCGGGTGGTGCTGGTCGTCGCGGGGCGCGTGGTCGAGTTACCCGCCACCGCCGCAGCCGCCGCGCCGACCCCGGTCACCCCCGTCGTCTCCTCCCCACCCTCCCCACATGCCCCTCGGCCGGCACCCGGCCGACCGGAACGCACGAAGCCTGAAACCCCAGCCGAACCCGGTGCGAATCCCACGACGGCAGCACAGAAGTCGAGTTCGGTCGACCCCACCGATGCCGAGGTCTTCGAAACCGTGGCCACTCCGGATCTCGGCATCGCGCGCGCGGCCAGGGAACGGCATCTCACCCTGACCAAACCGGCCGGCTCGCTGGGCCGTATGGAGGACATCGGGGTGTGGCTGGCGTCGTGCCAAGGCGTGTGTCCGCCGCGTCCGCTCAGCGCGCCGACGGTTGCGGTGTTCGCCGGCGACCACGGTGTCGCCCGTTCCGGGGTCTCGGCCTTCCCGCCAGAGGTGACTGCCCAGATGGTCGCCAACATCGCCGGTGGCGGCGCGGCCGTGAACGTACTGGCCCGACGTTCCGGCGCCACGGTGCATGTGTTCGACATGTCCGTCGACGCCGACACCGCACCCGATGTGTCCCGGTTCAAGGTGCGCCGCAGCAGCGGCGATCTCACCACCACCGACGCGTTGTCCCTCGCCGAGGCCCGCACGGCCCTCGCGGCCGGACGGGCGATCGCCGACGAACTGGTGGATTCGGGTGCTGATCTGCTGATCGGCGGCGAGATGGGCATCGGCAACACCACCCCCGCGACCGTGCTGATCGGCACGCTGTCGCGCCGTGAACCCGTAGAGATCGTGGGACGGGGCACCGGAATCGACGACGCCGGATGGATTCGCAAGACTGCGGCGATCCGCGACGGGATGCGCCGCGCGCGACGCCATGTGCACGATCCGTTGTCGTTGCTGGCCTCGGTGGCCGGAGCCGACCTCACCGCGCTGGCCGGATTCCTCGCTCAGGCGGCGGTGCGCCGGACCCCCGTCATCCTCGACGGGATGGTCGTCACCGCTGCTGCGATGGTGGCTGCCGAACTCGCCCCGGGCGCATCACGGTGGTGGTTGGCCGGACACCGCTCGGTGGAACCGGCACACACCATCGCGCTGCATCATCTCGACCTCGAACCCGTGCTGGACCTGTCCATGCGCCTGGGCGAGGGCAGTGGCGCGCTGGCCGCCCTCCCCCTCGTGGCGTCGGCAGTCGACATCCTGTCCACGATGGCGACCTTCGACGAGGCGGGCGTCAGCGACCGCGACGCGTCGCCGACCGTTACCGACTCGCCGTCTGCGACAGCGCCCGGCGAGCCGTCACCCACAGCAGTCGCCGTGACCCGCTGACCGGGCGATCATGCCGTCCCCGGTCCGGGCTGTCCACGTCGCGCTGAGCTGGCTCACCGTCGTCCCACTTCCTCAGCCCGCGGTGGCGATGGACCGACGGGTGGGGGCTGCGGTGATGGCCGCGGTGCCGGTGGTCGGGGTCACCCTGGGCGCACTCGGTGCCGCGTTCGCCGCGGCGCTGTCGTTCACCGAGTTACCCACCGCGCTGATCGGGCTCCTGATCGTGGCGGCGTTGGCGCTGCTCACTAGGGGGATGCACATCGACGGCCTCGCCGACACCGCAGACGGGCTCGGCTGCTACGGGCCGCCCGACCGCGTCGTCGAGGTGATGAGGAGCGGGTCTTCGGGGCCGTTCGGCGTGGCGTCGATCGTCGTGGTGCTCGCGATTCAGGCGGTCGGGTTCGGCGCGCTGACCGACCAGCACCGTTGGTATGAACTGGCCTACGCGATTGCGCTGGGTCGACTGGTCGCCGTCATCGGTGCACGCCGCGGACTGCACCCGGCGCGTGCCGAAGGGTTCGGTGCCCTGGTCGCCGGCACGCAGCGAATGTCGATCGCCGTGTGGGCGGCCGCAGCAGTGGTGGGCGCCATCGGCGTCGGATGGCAGGCCGACGGTCTCGACTTCCCGGCGGCGGGCTGGGCAGTGGCCGTCGTCGCAGTGGTGGTGACGTTCGGCTGGTTCGGTACCGCCCACTGCGCCCGCCGGATCGGCGGTATCAACGGTGACGTCCTCGGGGCGGGAACCGAGGTGGGCGTGGCGCTCGCGGTGATCGGCCTACTCATCTGAGACCGACCACCGGGCACAGACTCAGCGGCGATACAACTCCGTCATCCAGCCGTGGGTGTCGGCGAAGGTGCCCCGCTGGATGCCGGTCAGTGTGTCGCGTAACGCCTGGGTGACCTCGCCGGCCGCGCCGTCGCCGATCAGGTAGTCCTCGGTGTCGCCCTTCACCCGGCCGACCGGCGTGATAACGGCCGCGGTGCCGCATGCGAAGACCTCGGTGATGTCGCCGGAGGCGACTCCCTTGCGCAGCTCCTCGGTGCTGATGCGACGTTCCTCGACGGTGAAGCCGGCGTCGGTGGCCAACTGCAACAACGAATCCCGGGTGATTCCCGGCAGTAACGACCCCGTCAGTTCGGGCGTCACCAGGCGGGCGTCGGCCCCGGATCCGAAGACGAAGAACAGGTTCATGCCGCCCATCTCCTCGATGTAGCGACGTTCCACCGCGTCGAGCCAGACGACCTGATCGCAGCCGTGCGCGGTTGCCTGCGCCTGCGCCAGGAATGCGGCGGCGTAGTTGCCGCCACATTTGGCGAATCCGGTGCCGCCGGGCGCAGCCCGCACGTACTCGGTGGACAGCCAGACACTGACCGGCTTAATACCGCCGGTGAAGTACGAGCCGGCCGGAGAGGCGATCACGGAGTAGATGTACTGCGCCGACGGCGCGTTGACACCGAGACCGGCCTGCGAGGCGAACATGAACGGGCGCAGGTAGAGCGCTTCCTCGCCGCCGGCGGCGGGCACCCACTCGTTGTCGGCGTCGAGCAGCACACGCAGGGAGGCGATGAAGTCGTCCACCGGCAGCGGCGGCATCGCCAGCCGCTCGGCCGAACGCTGCAGGCGCAGTCCGTTGGACTCCGGCCGGAAGGCCGCGATGGACCCGTCCGGCTGCCGGTAGGCCTTGAGCCCCTCGAACACCTCCTGGCCGTAGTGCAGCACCATGGCCGACGGGTCGAGCGCGATCGGCCCGTACGGGCGCACCTGCGCGTTGTGCCATCCGCGGTCCACGTCGTAGTCGACCATCACCATGTTGTCGGTGAAGTACTTGCCGAAACCGGGTGCGGCGAGGATCTCCGCACGACGATTCTCCGACACCGGGTGGGGATGTTCGGTACGCGTGAACTGCAAGGTCATTGGCCAATCGTACCGCCGGGCGGCAAACGGATTACCGCGGCCGTCAACGGCGACGCCGCGCCTCAGACGTGCGAGGTGACGAACGGTGGGATGACGACTTCACATGCCAGGTCGCGGCCGCGGACGTCGACCACCACCTGATCGCCCTTGCCCACCCCGGAATCGGTGGCCAACAGGGCCAACGCGATGCCCTGCTTGAGGGTCGGTGAGAACGTCCCGGAGGTGCAGACGCCGATGTCGGCACCGCCGGATTCGGCCAGAACACGGCAGTCGGCGCGCGGTACTCCCCGGCCGGTCGCCTTGAGTCCGTACAGACGTCGCGCCGGTCCGGCCGCCTTCTCGGCACTGAGCGCCTCACGCCCGACGAACTCCGGCTTCGTCCAACCGACCGCCCACCCGGTCCGCGCCTGGACCGGGCTGATCTCCGGGCTCAGTTCGTGACCGTGCAAGGCGTAGCCCATCTCGGTGCGCAGGGTGTCCCGAGCACCCAGCCCGGCCGGCGATCCACCGAGTCGCTGCACCACCGTCAGCAACGCGTCGAACACCGGGCCGGCATCGGCCCACCGCGGCAGTATCTCGAAGCCGCGTTCCCCGGTGTAGCCGGAGCGACACACCCGTACCGGCACCGCGCCGTCGGGGGTGGACAGTTCCGCGTCGGCAAACGCCATGTATTCCATCTCCGTGGGCAGCCCCAGCTCGGCCACCGCATCCGGCGACTTCGGGCCCTGCACTGCGAACACCCCGAAGTCGCGATGCGCATCGGTGATCGTCACCCCGGCGGGCGCCGCGTCCGAGAGTTGCGCAACCACCGCCGCGGTATTCGCCGCATTCGGGATCAGAAACACCTCGTCGTCGCTGACGAGGTAGGCGATCATGTCGTCGACGACTCCACCGGAGTCGTTGCAGCACAACGTGTATTGAGCTTTTCCGGGACCAATCTTGGCGAGGTCGTTGGTGAGTACCCGGTTGACGTGTTCCGCCGCTCCCGGCCCGGCCACCACCGCCTTGCCCAGATGACTCACGTCGAACAGGCCCACCGATTCGCGTACGGCTGTGTGCTCGGCGACGGTGCCCGCGTAGGACACCGGCATGTGCCAGCCACCGAAGGCCGCGAAAGTGGCACCGAGGGCAGTGTGACGGTCGGCGATCGGTCCGGCGAGAAGTTCGGTCATACCGACAACCTTAGGGTCCTCGCGGCGACAACAGCGTCGACATCGACGTCGCCGGACTCCGCGTGACCCGAGTCGACGTGACTAGAGTTGACGCCGTGAGCAAGAACGACAGCATCGACCGCGTGCGCGGCCCGGAACTGGCAGTGGCAACCTCTCTCGGCAAGTCGGATGACGCTTTGGTGATCGGTCTCATCAAGCCCGACACCGACACCGAACCGACCCTGGTCATCGGCGACGGCATCCTCGACGACGCGCAGGCCGACGCGATCGCCACGGCGGTCGGCCGACTCGGAGCGACCGGTGCGCATGGGGAGGTCACCCGTCTCCCCGCACCGGACGGACTGCCGGTGGACCTGGTGGTTGCGGTGGGGCTCGGCGAATCCGCCGACGTCGACGATGCTGAACGGCTGCGTCAGGCCGCGGGCGTGGTGATCCGCGAACTCGACGGTGTCGGCACCGTCGCCACCACGTTGTCGACGCTGCAGCTGCAACCCGTCGCCGAGGGACTCTTCCTGGGCGCCTACCGTTTCGACACCTTCCGGTCCGACAAGACCCAGCCCAAGAAGACACCCCCAACACGCATCACGCTGCTCAGCGACGACAAGGACAAGGCGACCAAGTCTGACCTCGAGCACGCCGCCGCGGTGGCCGACGCCGTGGCGATCGCACGAGACTTCGTCAATACCCCGCCCAGCCACCTCTACCCCGAGGAATTCGCCGAGCGGGCCCGCCGCCTGGGCAGTTCGGTCGGACTCAAGGTGGAGGTGCTCGACGACACCGCGCTGGAGAAGGCCGGCTACGGCGGCATCATCGGTGTCGGTAAGGGTTCCTCGCGCCTGCCGCGGCTTGTCCGACTCAGCCACGCCGGCAAGAAGGGCGCCAAGAAGGTGGCCCTGGTCGGCAAGGGGATCACCTTCGACACCGGCGGCATCTCGATCAAGCCCGCCGCCAACATGGATGCGATGACCTCGGACATGGGGGGCGCGGCCGCCGTCATCGCCGCGACGATCCTGGCCGCACGACTCGACCTCGACGTGTCGGTCACCGCCACGGTGCCCATGGCCGAGAACATGCCCTCGTCGACCGCCCAGCGCCCCGGCGACGTCCTGACCCAGTACGGTGGCACCACCGTCGAGGTCCTCAACACCGACGCCGAAGGCCGGCTGATCCTCGCCGACGCCATCGTCCGCGCGTGCGAGGACGAACCGGATTACCTCATCGACACCGCCACCCTCACCGGCGCCCAGATGGTGGCGCTCGGCGCGCGTACGCCGGGGGTCATGGGCACCGACGAGTTCCGCGATCGGGTTGCCGCGCTGTCGCGGGAGGTCGGCGAGAACGCCTGGGCGATGCCCCTGCCCACCGAGCTCCGCGCCGATCTCAAATCACGGGTCGCCGACCTCGCCAACGTGACCAATCACCGCAACGGTGGGATGCTCGCGGCCGGCATCTTCCTCAAAGAATTCGTGCCGGAGTCGGTTGCGTGGGCGCATATCGACATCGCCGGACCGGCATTCAACACCGGCGGCGCGTGGGGCTACACCCCCAAGGGCGGCACCGGCGTTCCCGTCCGGACCATCGCGCGCGTCCTCGAGGACATCGCGGCCGACGGCTGACCGCCGCACAGACAAGTCCGGCCACAGCACATCTGTGTGACGCGGCTTGGGTAGGGTGATCGGGGACGGTCGGCTCACCCGCCTCAGCCCGTCTCGGTGCACCGACGGCGCACACACCGCGGCGCGCAGACCAACGACAACACCTCGAGTTCAGGAGTCAACAACGATGGCCTTCTCCGTCGAAATGCCCGCCCTGGGTGAAAGCGTCACCGAGGGAACAGTGACCCGGTGGCTGAAGGAGGAGGGCGACACGGTCGAGGCCGACGAACCACTGCTCGAGGTCTCCACCGACAAGGTCGACACCGAGATCCCTGCGCCTACTTCGGGTGTGCTCACCAAGATCATCGCGCAAGAAGATGATGTGGTGGAGGTCGGCGGGGAACTCGCCCTCATCGGCGACGCCGATGAGCAGGCCGGTGACGGCTCGAGCGGTGATGACTCGGCGGGTGGCGACGAGCCGACCGACGCCGGCGAACCCGAGCAGGCCGACGAGGCCCCCTCCACCGAGGCCGAGGCGCCTGCCGAGAAGCCGTCCGCGGAGTCCACCCAGGGCGGCGGGTCGGCCGAGGGCACCGATGTGGTGATGCCCGAACTCGGCGAGTCCGTCACCGAGGGCACCGTCACCAATTGGCTCAAGTCCGTCGGCGACAGCGTGGAGGCCGACGAGCCGCTGCTCGAGGTGTCCACCGACAAGGTCGACACCGAGATCCCCGCGCCGATTGCCGGCACCCTGCTCGAGATCGTCGCTCAGGAAGACGACGTGATCGAGGTCGGCGGGAAGCTCGCAGTGATCGGCGACGCGTCGGCGGCACCGGCTCCGAAGCGCGAACCCGAACCCGAGCCCGCCAAGCCCGAACCCGAACCGGAGCCGGAACCGGAGCCCGCGAAGACCGAGTCGAAGCCGGCCCCCGAGCAGAAGTCAGCCCCGGCCGCCGAAACCGACACCGTCACGGTCGCCAAGGGTGAGCCCGAGACGATGACCTCGACCCCGTATGTCACGCCGCTGGTCCGAAAGCTGGCCGCCGAGAACGACATCGACCTGAACTCGATCAAGGGCACCGGTGTCGGCGGGCGCATCCGTAAGCAGGATGTGCTGGCCGCCGCGGAGTCGGCGAAGGCGCCGGCCCAGCCTCCGGCCGAGCCCGCCGCGGCGACGCCGTCGGCACCCGCCGCGTCGGCCGGATCGTCGCCGGAGATCAAGCCGGAGCTCGCCGAGCTGCGCGGGACCACGCAGAAGATCAACCGCATCCGTCAGATCACCGCGAAGAAGACCCGTGAATCGCTGCAGACCAGCGCGCAGCTGACGCAGGTCTTCGAGGTGGACATGACCAAGATCGTGTCGCTGCGCAAGCAGGCCAAGGAATCCTTCAAGGCCTCCGAGGGTGTGAATCTCACCTTCTTGCCGTTCATCGCCAAGGCCGTCGTCGAGGCGCTCAAGGCGCATCCGAATGTCAACGCGTCGATCGACGAGGACCGCAAGGAGATCACCTACTACGACAAGGTGCATCTCGGCATCGCCGTGGACACCGAGCAGGGGTTGCTGTCGCCGGTCATTCACAACGCCGACGACCTGTCGATCGCCGGGTTGGCCCGCGCCATCGCCGACATCGCGGCCCGCGCCCGCAAGGGCGCCGGCGGCCTGAAGCCCGACGAGTTGGCCGGCGGCACGTTCACCATCACCAACATCGGCAGCCAGGGCGCACTGTTCGACACGCCGATCCTGGTCCCGCCGCAGGCGGCGATGCTCGGCACCGGTGCGATCGTTAAGCGTCCGGTCGTGATCACCGGCGACGACGCCTCGGAGTCGATCGCGGTGCGTTCGATGTCCTACCTGCCGTTGACCTACGATCACCGTCTGATCGACGGCGCCGACGCCGGCCGCTTCCTGACGACGATCAAGAAGCGGCTCGAGCAGGGCGGCTTCGCGGCTGATCTGGGACTCTAGGGCGAGATGCGCATCGCCGTCGCCGGCTCGCAGGGCCTGATCGGCACCGCGGTGGTCGCCGCACTGCGCGAGGCCGGCCACACGGTGGTCCGACTGGTGCGACGCGAGGCACTCGATGACGACGAGTTCAGCTGGGACCCTGAAACTTTCGGGGTCCCAGCGGAGAGTCTCAATGGCGTCGACGCGGTGATCGGCCTCGGCGGTGTCGGGGTCGGTAACCAGCGTTGGAGTGGGCGGTTCAAGCAGGAGTTGCGGGATTCCCGGATCACGCCCACCGAGGTGCTGGCCGAAGCAGTGGCCGCCGCAGGCGTGCCCACCTTTCTCAGCGCTTCGGCGACCGGGTTCTATGGCAACACCGGCAGTCACGTGGCCACCGAGGCCGACGGCGCCGGTGGCGGATTCCTCGCCGGCCTGGTCACCGACTGGGAACACGCGGCGACGGCCAACGCCGGCAGCAGTACCCGCGTGGTGCTGCTGCGGACGGCACCGGTGCTCTCGCGCCAGGGCGGTCTCTTGGGTCGGCTGCGGCCGGTATTCTGGTTCGGCCTCGGCGGTCCGATCGGCAGCGGTGAGCAGTACTTCTCCTGGATCACCTTGCCCGACGAGGTACGCGCGATCGCGTTCCTGCTCGAATCCTCGATCAGCGGTCCGGTGAACCTGTGCGCCCCGGGTGCGCTGCCGTTCGGTGAGTTCGCCTCGGCCGTGGGCCGCTCGATGCATCGTCCGACAGTCCTGAAGGTGCCTGCCTTCGCGGCGAAGGCGGTGGGCGGCGAGATGGCCGAGGAAATGATTCTGTTCAGTCAGCGCGTTGCACCTGACGTGCTCACCGAACATGGATTCTCATTCCGCCATCCCGACATCGACACCGCACTCGGATACGTCAATGCGTGAGGGTTCGATCCGCGCCTCGAGCGATCCGATCGAGGTCCGACTACTCGACGGACTCGTCGACTACCGCACCGCGTACGACCTGCAGCATCAACTGGCCGGTGACCGTGCCGACGGAGTCCTCGACCACGACGTGCTGTTGCTGCTCGAGCACGCCTCGATCTATACCGCGGGCAAACGAACAGAGGACGCCGATCGACCGACCGACGGATCGCCGGTCATCGACGTCGACCGGGGTGGCCGCATCACCTGGCATGGGCCGGGGCAATTGGTCGGCTACCCCATCGTGAAGCTCGCGGAACCCCTCGATGTGGTCGAGTACGTCCGTCGCCTGGAAGAAGCACTGATCACCGTCTGCGCAGATCTCGGTGTCGCGACGACCCGCGTCGAGGGTCGGTCAGGTGTGTGGGTTGTCGACACGCCTGCGAGCGTCACGAAGGCCGACGAACGCAAACTCGGTCAGATCGGCATCCGCGTCGCCCGCGGCGTCGCATTGCACGGCTTCGCACTCAACGTCGACCCCGACATGTCCGCCTTCGACGCGATCGTCCCGTGCGGCATCGCCGACGCCGGCGTCACCTCGCTGGCCCGCGAACTCGGCAGACCCCTGGGACTCGACGCGTTCATAGATCCTGTCGCCGCGGCCATCACCAACGCACTCGACCACGACCATCGCGCCCCGGATGCCCTGAGCACCACGGGCGTAGCATCGGAGCAGTGACTGTGTCCTCATCCACCGACCACACGACCGCCGCCAACGGTTCCTCGGCCACCCCCGAGCCGGCCGGCCGCAAACTGCTCCGCCTCGAGGTGCGCAACGCGCAGACCCCCATCGAGCGCAAGCCGAACTGGATCAAGACCCGCGCAACCATGGGGCCCGAGTACACCGAACTCAAGGGCTTGGTGAAACGCGAAGGCCTGCATACCGTCTGCGAAGAGGCCGGCTGTCCCAACATCTACGAGTGCTGGGAAGACCGCGAGGCCACCTTCCTCATCGGCGGTGAACAGTGCACGCGTCGCTGCGACTTCTGCCAGATCGACACCGGCAAACCCGCCGAACTCGACCGCGACGAACCGCGTCGCGTCGCCGAGAGCGTCCAGGCGATGGGTCTGCGCTACTCCACCATCACCGGTGTCGCCCGCGACGACCTGCCCGACGAGGGCGCGTGGCTCTACGCCGAGACCGTACGGGCCATCCACCGCCTCAACCCGGGCACCGGTGTGGAGAACCTGATCCCCGACTTCCACGCCAAACCCGATCTGCTGGCCGAGGTGTTCGAGGCCCGTCCCGAGGTCCTGGCGCACAACCTGGAGACCGTGCCGCGCATCTTCAAGCGCATCCGACCGGCGTTTCGGTACGAGCGGTCGCTCGACGTGCTCACCCAGGCCCGCGACTTCGGACTGGTCACCAAATCCAACCTGATCCTCGGGATGGGCGAGACGCCAGAAGAGGTGCAGTCGGCCATCGTCGACCTGCACGAGGCCGGTTGCGACATCCTCACCATCACCCAGTACCTGCGCCCCTCGCCGCGGCACCACCCGGTCGAGCGGTGGGTCAAGCCCGAGGAGTTCGTCGACCACTCCGAGTTCGCCACCGAGGTCGGCTTCGCCGGAGTGATGGCCGGACCGCTGGTCCGCTCGTCCTACCGCGCGGGACGGCTCTACGCGCAGGCCATGGCACATCGCGGCCGTGACCTGTCCCCCGCGCTGGCGCACCTCGCCGACGAGGGTTCGGCCAGCCAGGAGGCATCCAGCCTCCTCACCCGCCTCGCCGGCAGGTAACCGGGCTCGACACCGGCCCCTGGGTTCGTCCCTGGGCCATCTCCGCCTCCGCGGCGCGCGTCCGGAGGACCTGCGTACCACGTGCGGAGGAACCCTTGCGAGGGGTGGTGGCGTGGCGCCGTAAACTGGGCTCCATGGCAAAGGCGCAAGACAAAGAGGCGAAAGCCGCGGCGAAGAAGGCTCGGAAGCAGGCGTCGAAGGAACGTCGCCAGCAACTGTGGCAGGCCTTCCAGATGCAGCGGAAGGAAGACAAGCGGCTGATCCCGTACATGGTCGGCCTGTTCGTGCTCATCGTCGCCATTTTCGTCGGGCTCGGCCTGCTGTTCGGTTCGGTGTGGTTGCTGTTGCCCCTCGGTATCGTCCTGGGCCTGCTCGCCGCGTTCATCCTCTTCGGCCGTCGCGTGCAGCGCACCGTCTACACCCGGGCCGAAGGCCAGCCGGGAGCCGCCGGTTGGGCGTTGGGCAACATGCGCGGCCAATGGCGGGTGAAGCAGGCCGTCTCGGGCAACGCCCATCTCGACGCCGTCCATCGGGTCATCGGCAAGCCGGGTGTCATCCTCGTCGGCGAGGGTTCGGCCGCCCGCGTCAAACCCCTGCTCGCCCAAGAGAAGAAGAAGGCCGCGCGGGTCGTCGGCGACACCCCTATCTACGAGATCGTGGTGGGCAACGACGACGGGCAGATCCCGCTGAACAAGCTCGAGCGCCACATCAACAAGCTGCCCAAGAACATCGACGGCAAGCGGATGGAGACCCTCGAGGGTCGGTTGTCGGCGCTGGGCGGACGCAATCCGCAGGGGCCGGGCATGCCCAAGGGCCCGATGCCCGGCAACGCAAAGGTCCGCGGGATGCAGCGCACCGCGCGGCGTAAGGGCTGATCCGCGGGGGCGTGCGGTCACCCACGCGCCGTCACGTGGCCTGTGCCTGATCCAACACGTAGAAGACGAAACCGCCCGGGTCGCTGTAGGCGGCGATCGAACCGTCCGGGATCTCCGACGGCTCGGCGACGACGCCGAGTTCACTCGGCCGGTCGGCGTGAAAAGCGGCGACGCTGTCGACCGCGAACACCGGACCGCTCGGGGCATCCGGGTCGGCTGCGTCCAGCATGATCCCGACATCGGAATCGGGCAGCGCGAGCGTCACAGTCATATCGCCTTCTCGCCACTTCTCGACGAGGCCCAATCCGTCGCGATACAGGCTCAGCGAGGCCTGTAGGTCGCGCGTCGGAGCCAATAAGAATTCCAGCTTCATAGTGCACCCTCTCGACATAATTGGATTATGCAAAGCATAACGGCATTATGGACGCGTGCGTGAGTGGTTTCCGGTATCGACCTCAGCCAAGGGCCGATTGGTGCTGTCTGCGGTCGAACTGTTCGGCGCCCGACCGTATGCAGAGGTCACCGTGGGAGATCTCGCCGGGGCCGCCGACGTCACCACGGGGGCCCTGTATCACCATTTCCAGAACAAGCTCGGCCTCTACCGGGTGGTGCGCACCGATGTCGAGCAACGACTGCTGGACCGCATGACGGGCGCGGCGGCCGGTCGGGACTCGTTCCGGCTACGACAGGCGCTCGTGGTCGGGTTCGACTTCGCCGTCGACAACGAGTTCACGCGCATTCTCGGCGAAGCGGCGCCCTACGCCGAAGAAGACCGCGTGGCGGAGTTCCTGTCCGACATCACGCGTGGCGGAACGAGCACCGGCCGAGTCCTCGCCGCGACGTGGCGGGCCTCGGTCCTGACGGTCACCGACGCCGAGTCGGCGGCGGAGTCGCGCGAGGTGCTCGCGCGCTTGGGCGCGGCCTTCTGACGGGCGGCCGGTGGCCCTTTACGAGGTGGCACCGGCGGCCATCACCTGGCTCAGCGGCTCCGGACCAATGCCGTGCCGGTGGCGCGATCGTGCAGAGCACGCCCGTTGTAGTCGTTGATCAGCGCCGGCACCAGGAACACGATCAGCACCTGCCGACCGAGAGCTCGCAGGATGCCGACCGCGGCAACCGGGACCTCGCCGGTCACCTCCGCCTCGGTCCGATCGGGTCCGTAGTCGACGCGCGCCACCCGAAGGCCGACAGCGAACTGCCCTGGAGTGAAGCCGAACAGCGTCAGCGACACCACTCCCAGCACGAACCACACGAACAACACCGTCGTGCCCAGATTCGGCGAGTCGAACGAGACGAACAGCAGCGAAACCCCACCGGCCAGAATCCAATCCACTCCGAGTCCCAGGGTCCGCAGCCAGCCACCGGCCAGGGACCCGGGTCCCGACTCCGGTAGTCCCAAATCCTGCCCGCGGTAGTCGCCACCGCCGCCCGGACCGATCTGTGGTCCCGACAGCCACGTTCCCGTTGCGCGGCCCATCAGAACCACTCCCCCACACCGGGCGTGGGCGAATGATCGGACGGAGTCGGTACTCGCATGTTCTCCATGGTATCGGCCCGTGTGTGCCGACCTCCCCGACGACCGTTCGCGACGATTCGGGGAGTTGCGTGGTGCGTCGGGGACGGGCATGGCATTGTTGCGATGCGGGACACCCGTGTTGTCGAGGCATCAAGGGCGTGTAACACAGGAGAAACATGCCCTTGACGGCTAGGCAACCTCGCGTCCATACGGTTCCAGCTGAGATCCGGCGCTGCATCTCGTGGTGCGGCGGATTGAGTCGGGCCAGGTCGCTGGCCACCCGAACAAGTTAAGGAGTCACCGCACGGTGTACAGCAGCAAAGAAGAACTACTCGAGGGCATCAAGAAAGAAGGTGTCGAGTACGTCGACATCCGCTTCTGCGACCTGCCCGGTGTGATGCAGCACTTCTCGATCCCGGCCTCGGCGTTCACCGAGGACGTGTTCGAGGACGGCCTCGCCTTCGACGGCTCGTCGGTTCGCGGCTTCCAGTCGATCGACGAGTCGGACATGATGCTGCTACCCGACCCGGCCACTGCGCGGATCGATCCGTTCCGCAAGGCCAAGACGATGAACATCAGCTTCTTCGTCCACGACCCCTTCACCCGTGAGGCCTACAGCCGCGACCCGCGCAACGTCGCCCGCAAGGCCGAGGACTACCTGGCCTCCACCGGCATCGCCGACACCTGCTTCTTCGGCGCCGAGGCCGAGTTCTACATCTTCGACGGCGTCTCCTTCGGATCGGAGATGAACGGCACCTTCTACGAGGTCGAGTCGGAATCGGGCTGGTGGAACACCGCCTCGCCGACCGACCCGGACGGCAGCCCGAACCTCGGCTACAAGGTCCGCCCGAAGGGTGGCTACTTCCCGGTCGCGCCGTACGACCACTACGTGGATCTGCGCGACGAGATGTCGACCAACCTGCAGAACGCCGGTTTCGAGCTCGAACGCGGCCACCACGAGGTCGGCACCGGCGGCCAGGCGGAGATCAACTACAAGTTCAACACCCTGCTGCACGCGGCCGACGACGTGTTGCTGTTCAAGTACATCATCAAGAACACCGCGTACGCGAACGGCAAGACCGTCACCTTCATGCCGAAGCCGCTCTTCGGCGACAACGGCTCGGGCATGCACGCCCACCAGTCGCTGTGGAAGGACGGCAAGCCGCTGTTCCACGACGAGGCCGGCTACGCGGGTCTGTCGGATCTGGCGCGCTACTACATCGGCGGCATCCTGCACCACGCGCCGTCGCTGCTGGCCTTCACCAACCCGACGGTGAACTCCTACAAGCGCCTGGTCCCGGGTTACGAAGCCCCGATCAACCTGGTCTACAGCCAGCGCAACCGCAGCGCCTGCGTGCGTATCCCGATCACCGGCAACAACCCGAAGGCCAAGCGCCTCGAGTTCCGCTGCCCGGACAGCTCGGGCAACCCGTACCTGGCGTTCGCGGCGATGATGATGGCCGGTCTCGACGGCATCAAGAACAAGATCGAGCCGCACGAGCCGGTCGACAAGGACCTCTACGAGCTCCCGCCAGAGGAGGCCAAGAGCATCCCACAGGCGCCGACCTCGCTGTCCGCGGTCATCGACAAGCTCGAAGAGGATCACGAATACCTCACCGCCGGTGGCGTGTTCACCGAGGACCTGATCGAGACCTGGATCGCGCTCAAGCGTGAGAACGAGATCGAGCCGGTGCAGATCCGTCCCCATCCGTACGAGTTCTCGCTCTACTACGACTGCTGAGCGCAGCACCTGCGCAGCACGCCTGACGCGAAGGGCGGCCGGGATATCACCCGGCCGCCCTTCGCCGTCTGCGCAGCTCAACATTCGCGTGATTGACGTCACGTTAAGGCCTTTGTACCCTGCCGTTTCACTCCGATTCGATTTAAGTTGAGGACATGAGCCGCACCAGATTCGTCGAAGACCTCACTCCGGGCGACCGCATCAGCGTCAACGGCATCCGAGCCGTCGTCCGCACGCCCGCGACCCGGACCGCCACCGATCAGCTCCTGCTGGAGCTCGTCACCAGCTCCGACGACGACCGCAGCGAGATCCTGCTCGACTCCGGCGCCAAAGTCGAAATCTTGTAGTCACCGAATATCGGTGTCGCCGTGACCCGGCGCGATTAGTCTGCGTTCAGGAGGTGTCATGGACATCGGGAGTCTGATCGCAGCGCTGCTACTCGGTTTCGTGTGTGGAGCCATCGCCCGCGCGTTGGTCCCCAACGACGCATTCAAGGCGATGAGCGGATGGAAGTCCTGGGCGGCTTCAACCGTCTTGGGTCTACTGGGCGCACTGCTGGGTTATTGGATCTTCACCGGCCTGCTGGGCATCGGCGATGACGACAAGTTCGACTGGGGCGGCATCATCGGTGCCCTGATCGGCTCGGTCATCGTCGTCGCGGTCGGTTCGGCAATCCTCAAGCGCACCGGCACCGGTCGTCGCGTCTGATCGTGACCTGATTCACCGGTCGAGCCGCCCGGCCCGATCGTTGCGCGTCGGCGTCGTTCTGGCGACGACACGGTCGAGCAGGCCGGCGAATGCTGCAGGTGCCAGGCCTGCGGACACTAGGATGACGTCATGATCCGCATTCTGGTGCGCACGCTCACCTATCTCATCTCCGCGGCGATCGGGTTGCTCGTCGCGACCTGGATCCTCGACGACATGACCGTCCACTTCGCGGGGTTCCTCATCACCCTGGCGGTTTTCGCCGCCGCACAGTTGATCCTGAGCCCGTTCATCACCAAGTTCGTCCACCGCAACGCCGAGGCGTTCATGGGCGGAGTGGGTCTGGTCTCCACCTTTGTGGCATTGCTGTTGGCGACGCTGCTGGGCGGCAACGGGATAGAGATCAGCGGCGTCGAAACCTGGATCGCCGCAACCGTCATCGTCTGGCTGGTGACCGCCGCCGCGACCCTGGTGGTCCCCTACCTGCTGGTGAAGGCAGGGATCACCAGCGCTCGGGAGAACCGGGCGGATTCCACGAATTAGTGTCCCGCCAGCTCGGCGAACATCTGTTCGTTGTGCTCGAACGCCCGGACCGCCTCATCGAGGAGGATGCGCACCTGGTGGTCGTCGAGCGGTAGGCCATCCAGGGTGTCCCGGTACGTGTCTTTGTAGCGCTTGAGCTTGTCGATCTCGTCGAAAACGTAGAAGCTCAGCGCGTCGTCGGTCAGCCCGTAGTGCAATTTCATCCGACTGCGGATCACCTGTCCGCCACTGAGATCACCGAGGTACCGGGTGTAGTGGTGGGCGACGAATCGGACCGGATCGGTGCGAGTCCGCTCGATCGCAGCCACATACGCGGTCACCCCGGGCAACGGAGTGATCGTGGTCGGGTCCACGCCGAGTGCCGCCAAGTCGGCCGTCAGGCGCGGCAGCCGGCGCAACCGCTCGTCGACCACCGCTCCGGCGACCTCGTCGCCGGAGAGTTCGTCACCGACCGATTCCAATGCGCGATAGATGAAATAGAGCTGCACCGCCATCCGTAGGTACCCGGCGGCGTCGAGACGTCCCGACATCAGATCGTCGACGAAATGCGCTCGTTCGGCGCGATCGTGGGCCACCGCGGTTGCTGAACGCAGACCCACGGACACCGACTGTGCGTTGTGCCCGCTCATGCGCCGAACACCTTGCGCACCACGACCTTCGCTCTACGCGTCACCCGCAGGTAATGCTCAAGGAACTCCGCGGCCTGGTCTTCGGGCCACCCCGCGGCGTAGGCAACCGCACGCAGCTGGCTGCCGGGGGCCGGCAATTGATCGACCGGTTTGCCCCGTACCAGCACCAGCGCATTGCGCGCCTGGGTGGCCGTGAGCCACGCTTCCTTCAACTGCGCCACGTCGTTCTCGCCGAGCAGTTCCACCGCCCCAATGGCGTCCAACGATTGCAGGGTGGACGTGTTGTGCAGCGACATGTAGCGATGCGCGTGACGCAACTGCAGGAGCTGGACCGTCCATTCGACGTCGGCCAGGCCGCCTCGACCCAGTTTGGTGTGCGTCGCCGGGTCGGCACCGCGCGGGAGCCGTTCGGCGTCCACGCGCGCCTTGATCCGGCGGATCTCCTTCACCGCATCCGCCGACACCCCACCCTCGGGGTAGCGGATACGGTCGGCCATGTGCAGGAAGTCGACACCGAGCTGATCGTCGCCGGCAACCTGATGCGCCCGGAGCAGCGCCTGGATCTCCCAGGGTTGTGCCCACTGGTCGTAATACGCCGCATACGCCGCGAGCGTCCGCACCACCGGCCCGTTACGACCCTCCGGACGCAACCCGGTGTCGACCTCGAGCGGCGGGTCCTCACTGGGCGACCCCAGCATCGATCGGACCTTCTCCGCGATCGTCTGCGCCCATCGCACTGCGGCCGACTCATCGGCGTTCGGTTGCGGCTGGCAGACGAACAGAACATCGGCGTCGGACCCGTAGCCCAGCTCTCCCCCGCCGAGCCGGCCCATACCGATCACCGCGATCCGCGCGGGCGCGGGTTCACCGCGGTCGCGTTCGGACTGCGCGATCGCCACGCTCAGTGCCGCGTTCAGCACCGCCGCCCACACACTCGACAGGGCCGCGCACACCGCCGGCACATCCATCAGTCCCAGGATGTCGGCTGAGGCGATCCGCGCGAGTTCGAACCGTCGATGCGAACGAGCCACCGCCACCGCACGTTTCAGGTCGATTTGCCGCACCGTCGACGCGATCAGCCCCTTGGCGACGTCTTCTGGTCGCACGTCGCACAGTTTGGGTCCGTTGGCGCCGTCGGAATAGAGGTGGATGACCTCCGGCGAACGCATCAGCAGGTTCGCGATGTACTCCGAGGTGCCCAGGACGTGCATCAACCGCTCGGCGACCACACCGTCGTCGCGCAGCAGGCGGATGAACCATTCGGCGTCGTCCATCACGTCGCACAGCCGCCGATAGTTCAGCAGGCCGGCATCGGGATCGGGGGTGTTGCCGATCCACTCCAGCAACGACGGCAGGATGAGCAGTTGGATCTGGCCCCGTCGCCCGGGCGACGACGCCAGCGCGCGGATGTGACTCAGTGCGCGTTCGGGTTTCGCGTAGCCGAGGGCGGACAGCCGACGCTCAGCCGACTTGTCGGACAACGTCAGTTCGTCGGTGTTGAACCGGGTGGCCGCCTCCAACAGCGGACGGTAAAAGAGCTTCTCGTGCAAGCGACGGATACGGGCCTTCTGCCGGGTCAGTTCCTCGCGCAACACGGTGGTGGCGTCTTTGTCACCTTCTGGGCGGATGTGCGCCGCCCGCGCCAGCCACCGCATGTTGCCGGTGTCCTCGAAGGCGGGCAACAGGTGTGTCCGCGACAGGCGTTGCAGTTGGAGACGATGTTCGAGGGCACGCATGAACTGATAGGACGCATTGAGATTGGCGCCGTCGTCACGACCGACGTAGCCGCCGGCGGTGAGGGCGGTCAGCGCGTCCACGGTGGCCTTCTCGCGGATGTCCTCGTCGACACGTCCGTGCACCATCTGCAGCAACTGCACCGCGAACTCGACGTCGCGGAGACTGCCGCTGCCGAGTTTGAGGTTGCGTTCACGCAATTCCTCGGGCACCAGCGATTCGACGCGCCGTCGCATCGCCTGCACCTCCGGAACGAAATCCTCCCGTTCGGCAGCCGTCCACACCATCGGGTTGACGGCGTCGACGTAGTCGGCGGCGAGCTGCATGTCGCCGGTCATGGCGCGCGCCTTCAACAGCGCCTGGAACTCCCAGGTCTTCGCCCATCGTCGGTAGTAGGCGACATGGGATTCCAGCGTGCGGGTCAACGCGCCCGCCTTGCCCTCGGGTCGCAGCGCCGCGTCCACGTCGAAGAACGCCAACGACCCGACGCGCATCATCTCGCCGGCGATCCGGGCGGCCACGCCGTCGGCCGGTTCGCTGACGAAAAC
This sequence comes from Gordonia sp. NPDC062954, assembly GCF_044543825.1. Classification (NCBI taxonomy): domain Bacteria; kingdom Bacillati; phylum Actinomycetota; class Actinomycetes; order Mycobacteriales; family Gordoniaceae; genus Gordonia; species Gordonia sp. NPDC062954. The sequence goes on from NZ_JBITWL010000001.1 coordinate 252,274, forward strand.
CACGTCGACATCGCTGACGTAGTTGAGCTCACGCGCACCGCATTTGCCCATTGCGATCACGGCGAGCCGTACCGGCAGCGGGTTGTCGCCGCACACCTCGGCAATCGCGACGGCGAGCGCAGCCGTCAAGGCCGCGTCAGCGGCGTCGGCGAGAAATCCGCCGACCTCGGGCAGATAGTGAACCGGTTCGTCTTCGACTGTGGGCGCCAGATCGTGCGCGGCCAGCTCCAGCAGCAGATTCCGATACGCGATCCGCAGAGCGACCACAGCTTTGGGTCCGGTGACCGCCGCGCGATAGAGCTTGTTGCCCTGCTCCACCTCGCCGGGTTCGGCCCTGGCGTCGACCGATGCCAGCATCCGGGTATAGATCTCGTCGAGGGTGGGTAGCGTCGACGACGTCAGCAACCGCCAGCTCGCCGGTTCGGCGACGAGGTGATCGCCGAAGGCATCGGACGCCCCGAGCACCGCGAACAGGCGTCCCCGGAAGCCACGGTCGTCACGGATCAGCCGGTCGATCTCCGACCACTCGTCGGCGGAGACCACGCCTTTGATCCGCATCAACGCACGCAACGCCAGATCCGCGTCCGCCGCGCGCGACAGGGCCCAGAGCACGTCGACCGATTCGTCGTTGTTCCAACCCAACTCCGAGAGGTGGCCCGGAGCGGTGTCCTCGAGCAGCCCCAGCCGTCCCGCGCTGGGCAGGCGGCCTCGTCCACGAAGTGAAGTCACAACCCAAAACTAGCGGGCGGAGCCGACCACCTCTCACTCAGGTGGCGGGTCAGAGAGGCAGGTAGCTCTTGAGTTCGTAGGGGGTGACCAGGCTGCGATAGTTGGCCCATTCGGTCCACTTGTTACGCAGGAAGTAGTCGAAGACGTGCTCCCCGAGCGCCTCGGCGACCAGCTCGGATTTCTCCATCTCGGTCAGCGCGTCGGCGAGGCTGCCGGGAAGTTCCCGGTAGCCCATCGCCCGGCGTTCACCTGGGGTGAGCGCCCACACGTCGTCCTCGGCCTCGTCGGGCAGTTCGTAGCCTTCCTCGATGCCCTTGAGACCGGCCGCCAGCAGCACGGCGAACGTCAGGTACGGATTGCAGGCCGAATCCGGGCTGCGGACCTCGATTCGGCGCGAGGATGCCTTGTTCGGCGTGTAGAGCGGTAGCCGGACCAGCGCGGACCGGTTCGCGCCACCCCAGGTGGCCGCCGTCGGCGCCTCCCCGCCGTGAATGAGCCGCTTGTAAGAGTTCACCCACTGGTTGGTGACCGCGGACAGTTCACTGGCGTGGTGCAGGATGCCTGCGATGAACTTCTTTCCGGTCGCCGACAACTGCATCGGGTCGTCGGGGTTGTGGAATGCGTTCGAGTCGCCCTCGAACAGGCTCATGTGGGTGTGCATTGCCGAGCCGGGGTGCTCGCTGAACGGTTTGGGCATGAACGTGGCCCAGACGCCCTCTTCGATCGCGACCTCTTTGATCACGTACCGGAAGGTCATGACGTTGTCGGCCATCGACAGCGCGTCGGCGTAGCGCAGGTCGATCTCCTGCTGGCCGGGTGCGCCTTCGTGGTGGGAGAACTCCACCGAGATCCCCATCGACTCGAGCGCCTCGATCGCGTGCCGCCGGAAGTTGGGCGCCGCGTCGTGCACGGCCTGATCGAAGTAGCCGCCGGTGTCGGCCGGTGTGGGCACGCTGCCGTCGAGCGGGGCGTCCTTGAGAAGGAAGAACTCGATCTCCGGGTGCACATAACAGCTGAATCCCTGGTCGGCCGCCTTGTTCAGCTGGCGGCGCAGCACATGCCGGGAATCGGCCCAACTCGGCGTGCCGTCGGGCATCGCGATGTCACAGAACATCCGGGCCGAGTGGTGGCGGCCCGCCGACGTGGTCCACGGCAGGATCTGGAACGTCGATGGATCCGGCTTGGCAACCGTGTCCGCCTCGGAGACGCGGGAGAACCCCTCGATGGCCGAACCGTCGAACCCGATACCCTCTGCGAAGGCTCCTTCGAGTTCGGCCGGCGCGATCGCCACCGATTTGAGATAGCCGAGTACGTCGGTGAACCACAGCCTGACGAATCGGATATCGCGCTCTTCGAGGGTCCGCAGCACGAATTCCTTTTGGCGATCCATGTCCGGGACATTAGAAGTACGCTGTTAAATCTGTGTTACACGCGCAAGTCAAACCCGACACGCTGGGCTTTTTCAGATGCCATCTCAACATGTGAGACTTCGTGACGAGTTGATGGGATCAGCCAGATAGCTGTCGACCGCCTCGTCGACGCAGCGGTCACCGACGAAGACCGCCGTGTGGTCGGCGCCGACCACGGTGACCGTCTGCGCCCCGATCCTGTTGGCCACCGACATCGCCGTCCGATACGGCGTCGCCGGGTCCCCGGTCGAAGCGACGACGAGAGGAGTCGGCGCCGTCGCCGGCCAGGCCACGCTCGCCGGATCGGCGCCAGGCTCCGCCGGCGACCGGGCCGGTGGAGGCAGAAGTTCGCAGATACTCACCGGGCCCCGACCGGTGCCACGTCCGTCGTCGAGGAACGGCGCGGCGATCCTTATCCGCCGGTCCAGCTCGCCGGGGTCGGCTCCCGCGTCGAGCGGCGGTTCGTCGGCGCAGCTGATCGCCAGGAACGCATCCTGCATCGGACCGTAGCGACCATCGTGGCCGCGTCCCTCGTACGCATCGGCCAACTGCACCATCGGAGTGCCGTCGGCGCGCTCGAGCGAGCCGAGCGCGCGACGCAGATCGCCCCACCGGGACCGCTGGTACAGCGCGAAGATGGTGCCCGACTCCGCATCCCCGGCGGTCAGTGATCGATCACCGGCGGGTACGGGCCTGGTGACCAAGGGCCCGACGAGGCCGCGGTAGACCTCGACCGCGCGACCGGCCCCATCACCCAGCGGACACCCCGCCCAGGCCACGCAGTCGGCGGCGAATGCGTCGAACGCAGCCTGGAAGCCGGCCATCTGCTCGACCGTCGCATCGTCCGGGTCCTGCGTGGGATCCACCACCCCGTCGAGGACCATCGCGTGCAGGCGGTCCGGATACTGCTGCGCGTAGGCGAAACCGAGACGGGTGCCGTAGGAGTGACCGAGAAACGAGATCTCCTCGACGCCGAGCAGTTGGCGGACACGGTCGAGGTCCGCTGCCACGAAGTCGGTGCCGACCCGCGTGAGGAAGTGCTCGCCGATCCGATCGGCGCATCGTTGAGCGATGCTGCGCCGGTAGGACTCGATGCGTCGCACACCGGTGGTCGACCGGTCACCGAAGTCCATCGCTCGTTCGGCGTCACGCTCGGCATCGGTGCGACACCGCAGCGACGGCCGCGAGGCGCCCACCCCGCGCGCATCGACCGCCACGAGATCATGGGTGGCGGCGATCGGTTGCGATGCCAGCGCCGCCGCCGCGCCGACGAGATGGCCGACGCCCGACGCCCCCGGGCCGCCCGGGTCGATGACCGCCGTGCCGTTGCTCGGGCCCGCAGCAGAGATCCGCGCAACGGCGAGATCGACGTTCCCCCGACCCGTGTCGGTTGGGTCGAGCGGAACCTCGACCCAACCGCACGACACACGCCCGGCGAGCATGCCGGGTACCGCGCCGGCGGCCACTGCGAACTCCGGACCACAGGGCCGCCAGTCGATCTCGGCGTCCGCCGGGATCACGCGACAGCCACTGACGACCGTCACCAGCACCAGCAGGACGAGCAATCCGGCGCGTCGAGGTAGCGTCCCGGAACTCGCCATGGCACAGATCGTACGGTCACCGCTCGCCGCAACCATTCGCCGGATGTGAGAAAAACCACAGGTCACCGGCATGTATCGGGGCACTCCCCGGTGCCACAATGGCAGTGTCCAACCCCAACCCGGGTACCTGCACGGCAGGACTCGAGGCAGAAAAGAGACAACGATGTCCGAATCTTCGGTCTATGGCGCCACGGGCCCCGCTGCGGGCGATTCGTCCGCCTCGGCCCCCCGTCGCCGCACCACTCGCGTTCACCATCTCGGCCAGATGAAGGCTGACGGCGAGAAGTGGTCGATGCTGACCTGCTACGACTACTCGACGGCCCGCATTTTCGACGCCGCCGAGATCCCGGTGCTACTCGTCGGTGACTCCGCGGCCAATGTGGTTCTGGGCTACGACACCACGATCCCGGTGACCGTCGATGAACTCATCCCGCTGATCCGCGCCGTGGTTCGCGGCGCGCCGCATGCCCTGGTCGTCGCCGACCTGCCGTTCGGCAGCTATGAGGCCGGCCCGCAGCAGGCGCTGGAGTCCGCGGTGAAGGTGTTCAAGGAGACCGGCGCGCACGCGATCAAGCTCGAAGGTGGTGAGCGGGTGGCCGATCAGATCACCACGCTGACCGCGGCCGGGATTCCCGTGATGGCGCATATCGGTTTCACTCCGCAGAGCGTGAACGGGCTCGGCGGCTACCGCGTCCAGGGACGGGGCGACGCCGGCGATCAACTCGTCGCCGATGCCATCGCAGTCCAGGAAGCCGGCGCGTTCGCCGTCGTGATGGAGATGGTGCCCGCCGACCTCGCGGGACAGATCACCCGCAAACTCACCATCCCGACCGTCGGGATCGGCGCGGGCAACGAGACCGACGCGCAGGTGCTGGTCTGGCAGGACATGGCCGGCCTGACGCACGGCAAGACGGCGAAATTCGTCAAACGGTTCGCCGACGTCGGGTCGGAGTTGCGCTCTGCGGCAGAGCAGTACGCCGACGAGGTGCGTCGCGGAGCGTTCCCCGCACCCGAGCACAGCTACTGAGGCGCCCCTCGCGCAGGAACGGGTGAGCCGGTTCTCGACCACGCTCTAGGCTTACCCCATGCGCGATTTTTATCCGCCGATCGAACCGCACGACCACGGCCATCTCGACGTCGGTGACGGTCAGCAGGTCTATTGGGAGGTCTCGGGCCGTGCCGACGGCAAGCCGGTGGTGTTCGTGCACGGTGGTCCGGGTGGCGGCACGTCGCCCGAGCAGCGGCGGTTCTTCGATCCGACGCGCTACCGAATCGTCCTGTTCGATCAGCGTGGGTGTGGTCGGTCGCGGCCGCACATCGCCGACGGTGCCGACCTGTCGGTCAACACCACCGGCCACCTCATCGCCGACATGGAACGGCTGCGCGAACATCTGCAGATCGACCGGTGGCAGGTGTTCGGGGGGTCCTGGGGGTCCACGCTCGGTCTCGCCTACGCGCAGGCTCACCCCGATCGCGTCAGTGAACTCGTGCTGCGCGGAATCTTTCTGCTGCGCCGCAGTGAGATCGACTGGTACTACAACGGTGGAGCCGCGCACATCTATCCCGACCTGTGGGAGTCCTACCTGGCCCCGATCCCGGCAGCCGAGCGCGACGGCGACCTGGTCGCGGCCTACCACCGGTTGCTCACCTCCACCGACCGGGACCTCGCGCAGGCCGCGGCGACCGCGTGGACGGGCTGGGAGCAGGCCACCAGCTATCTGCTGCCGAAAAAGCCCCAGGACAATTCCGGGATGGCCGCCGGCGACCCGCGTTTCGACCTGGCCTTCGCCGCGATCGAGAATCACTACTTCGTCAATCACGGTTTCCTGCGTGAGGGCCAATTGCTCGCCGACATCGACCGCATCGCGCACATTCCCGGGGTCATCGTGCAGGGCCGCTACGACGTCGTCTGCCCCACCCGCAGCGCGTGGGATCTACACCGCGCCTGGACGTCCGCGACGTTGCACATCGTCGACGACGCCGGTCACGCCTCCTTCGAACCGGGTATCAAGCACCACTTGATCACTGCTACCGACGACTTCGCGAATCGGTCGCGGTGACGATGTCCGGTGCACTCTAGACTCGTCAGGACGACGTATGCGCACGCCGGGCCACGCCGAGCCCCGGCCGGTGAACAGGAGGATCTGGGGTGGCCCCATCCGAGCAGATCGAAGTGGAACTGAAGTTCGACGTGGACGCGGGCCACACCGCCCCGGACCTCCGGATTCTGCCAGGTGTCATCGGCGCGTCGGCACCGGAGACCTTTCAGCTCGACGCCACCTATTTCGACACCGAGAACCTCGACCTCGCCGGCAACCGGATCACCATGCGCCGGCGCACCGGCGGACACGACGCCGGCTGGCATCTCAAGCGCCCCACCGGCATCGCCGGTGCCCGACGTGAGCTGCGGATCGGCTTCGGCGACGCGCCCGCCGACGCCGACGTCCCTGCCGAGCTGATCACCCCGGTCATCGCGTTGACCCGTACCCGCAAGCTGATCCCGGTCGCCGCGCTGTCCACCACGCGCACGGTGACCACGCTGATGGGCGCCGACGGTCGGCCCGTTGCCGAATTCGCCGAGGACCTCGTGTCCGCGCAGTCGATGCTGCCCGGCGGCCACTACCAGGAATGGGCAGAGTGGGAGTTCGAACTCCTCGACGGTGGCCGCGACACCCGTCTACTCAAGGCGGCCGAGAAGTTGCTGCGCAACTCCGGCGGGCGAACCGCATCGTCGGCGTCCAAACTTGCTCGTGCCATCGGTTCGACGCCGACCGTCGTCGAACCGCACCTCGGACGGCGCCCCACCGCGCTGGATCTGGTGGTCACCGACATCGCCATCCATCGCAACTCCCTGGTCGCCTACGACCCGCAGGTGCGCATCGACGCCGAGGACGCCGTCCACCAGATGCGGGTGGCCTGCCGACGACTGCGTAGCATCTTCGCCGGTTTTCCCACTGTGCTCGACCCGGCGCGTACCGCCCATCTGAACGAGGAACTGAAGCTGCTGGCGCGCATTCTCGGCGACGCTCGCGATTCCGAGGTTCAGATCGCCATCGACCAGGGACTGCTGCGCTCGGAAAACGCCTCGGCCGCACTGGTCGCCGAACTCACTGGCACCGAGACCACCATCCACGATCGGGCCATCAAAGCCGCGCACTCCGCGATGAATTCGGCCCGCTATTTCGCCTTGCTCGACTCGATCGACGAACTCATCGCCTCCCCGCCGCCGGGCCCCGATGCCGACATCGATGCCGTGACCGCCGTGGACCGGTCCATCGAGAAGAACCGCAAGAGCATCCGCAAGGCGCAGAAAACGCTGGCCGCGATGACCGAACGGTCCCCCGAGTGGGAGGAACAGCTGCACACGATCCGTAAGCGCGCCAAGCGGTTACGGTACAGCACCGATGCCGCGGAGCCGTTGGGTCGCAAGCGCTACAAGGCCGTCGCCAAGGCCGCCAAGCGACTGCAGAGCTCCCTCGGTGACTACAACGACACCCGCATCAACCGTCAGCGTCTCGGCGAACTCGCAGCCACCAACACCCTGTCGGGACCGGACATGTTCGTCCTCGGGCGCATCGACGCCCGGCAGGAGGTCGACGGCGAACGGGCGTTGGCCGACTACCGCAAGGCGGCCAAGGACCTCTGACGTTTGTCGGTGGTACCGATTCGAGGCACCAGCTACTGCCCCGAATCGGGGATGAACTCGAACCGCACCACCCGCGCGGACGGGTCGGCAGCCCGCAGCACCACCGGCAACCGACGCCCCGGTGGCGGGTCACCATCGCACGGAGCGATCACCGGGACCTCGGTGAGAAACACCTGGGCAGGCCGATTCTGCGTGGCCGAGTGCAAGACCACCGCCTCGAACGTCTCCCCCACTCGGTCGGCCAGTACGGTTGCCTCCGCTAAATCGATGCCGGCCCGGTCGGCAGCCGACGCCAGCGAGCCCGCCGACCGCAGCAGAGTCGGCAACGTCGGTAGCGCCCGGGTCACCCAGTCGGGCACCGGCTCGCCGGCTGTGACCGCCAGGCACACCTCGGTGGCGAACCGATCGCCGAGTCGACGCAGCGGCGCGGTCACATGCGCATACACCCCGCCGATCGCGGCATGACTCATCTTCTCCGCAGTCGCATGTCCGGTGTCACCGCCGAGCACGAGATGATCGGCTCCGCGCATCAGGCCCGCCCCGGCCGACATCAACGCAAGTGTGGCGGGTGCATCGCGTGGCAACCCGGCGAGGAACTGGCCGGGCGTCGCTCCGGGCGGCCACGGGACACCGAGGGCTGCGGCGGAGCTCTGCAGAGCCACCACCGCAGCATGATCGGCCGGCGGCAGGGTGCGCAGCAGGCCGACGCCCGCCTCGGCCATGATCCGCCCCGCACACATTCCGGTGAGCAGCGACAGCTGCGAGTTCCACATGTCGGCCGGGGTGTGCGGCGCCAGCCGCAGCATCCACCCACGATCGGTGCGCGTGACCTCTTGGTCGGGCAGGTCGAGTTCGACGGCGCCGCGTTCGAGTGCGACCCGGTGCCGCAGTTCGCCGAAAGCCGGTAGCGCCGCGATCGACGGATGCAGCCGGCCGCGCGTGGCATCGTCGGACACGCCGGCATAGGTCAGTTTGGCGACCGAACGGATCATCGTCCGACGCAGCGACACCTGCGTGACAGCACCCTCCGGGGTGACCCGGATGGTCCACATCACCGCCGGCCGACGCTGGTCGGGTAACAGCGAGCCGGCTCCCTCCGACAGCGCCCGGGGATGCAGTGGCACCGATCGGTCCGGGAAGTAGAACGTGGTGCCCCGCCTGCGGCTCTCCTGATCCAAGGCACCCTCGGGGGCCACGAGCGCAGCAACGTCGGCGATCGCGTAAGAAATGACGAAACCGTCGGCGTCGGCAGCGATGTGCACCGCTTGGTCCAGGTCCATCGACGTCGGCGGATCGATCGTGACGAACGCCAGGTCGGTACGGTCCTCCCGCTCACCCGCATACCGGTCCACCGGGTGTTCGGCCTCGGCCTGTGCGTCGGCACCATAGTCCTCGGTCACGCCGAGTTCGGTACGAACCGCGTCGAAGTCGAGATCGGGGGCCGACAGTACGCGCTGCACGCCCCCGACTGTATGCGAGCAGGTGCCCGACCGGTGGATCCCGGCCGCGGGGCGAACGAGTCGGCGTGTAAGCCGGATCCTGTTCCCGATCACGAGGACCGGGTGGCGACCATCCATCTGGGCACACCGTCGCCGGGTACCTCGAGCGGCCCACCCGCGGACTCGGGCGAGCAGCCCTCTGCCATCCGCGCACCCGCACACACGGTCTCCCGCGGTGCGAGCTTCGGCCTTGCTCCGGGTGGGGTTTACCGAGCCGGCACGGTCACCCGTGCCGCTGGTGCGCTCTTACCGCACCGTTTCACCCTTACCGCCGCCGATCTCGAAAGATCCGCGGCGGCGGTCTGTTCTCTGTGGCACTGTCCCGCGGGTCACCCCGGGTTGCCGTTGACAACCACCCTGCTCTGTGGAGTCCGGACTTTCCTCGATGTCGGCGTACCCGTTGTCGGGCCGTTCCGCGCACCGCGGCCGCCCGGCCGACTCGTTCGCCCATACAGGATATCGGTGCGCGGGCGCACCTCAGTCGAGGTGGCCCGTGTCGTTGACCAACCGGACCACCGATCCGCCATCGGGAAAGAACTCGGCGATCGACAGTGAGGCGAGGTCGAGGTGCAGGCGGAACAACAGTTCCGGGCCAGAGCCGAGGGCGTCCCGAAGCAGCGACTTGATCGGGGTGACATGCGACACCACCAGCACCGTCTGGCCTGAGTATCGTTGCAGCAGTGAATCTTTGGCTAATCGGACGCGCTCGGCGACCTGGGCGAAGCTCTCGCCGTCAGGCGCGGGAACGCCGGTGTCGGCCAGCCATCGGGAATGCAGTTCGGGGTCGCGTTCGGCGGCCTCGGTGAAGGTCAGCCCCTCCCAGGCACCGAAGTCCGTCTCGATCAGCCCGTCCGAGACCGTCACATCCAGCCCCAGCCGGTCGGCGACCGCACGTGCGGTGGTCTGCGCCCGTCTCAGCGGCGACGACACCACCGCGGCGATCTCGGGGTCGGCCCCCAGTCGTGTGACCGCCGCCGCCGCCTGACGACGTCCGAGCTCGGTGAGTTCGGGGTTGCCTCGCCCGGAGTAGCGGCGCTGCACCGACAGCTCGGTCTGACCGTGCCGCAGCAACAACAGCCGCGTCGGCCGCACCCGCTGCCCCTGCCAGGTGGGTGATCTGTCGCCGGTCGCGGTGGCGTTGGTCATCTACTACAGACCTGACTCTGCGGTCCGCACCAGGACCGCGCCACATTCCTCGCAGCGGATCACGTCGTCGGCAGACGCGCCGGAGATCGATGCGATGGTGCCTCGGTCGAGTTCCATTCGGCAGGCGCCGCACCGGCGTGCGCGCAGCAAGCCGGCGCCGACCCGACCGGACGCACGCTGCCGGTCGTAGATGGCGAGCAACTCGGGAGCGATGTCGGCAATCAAGGCCGTGCGCCGAGCGTCGGCCGCCTCGCGGTCGTCGGTTGCCGCGGCCAGCGCACGGTCGCGCCGCTCACGCACCGTCGCAACCTCGGCGTCGACCTGATCGATGGTTGCCGCGGCGCGTTGCTGTTCGGCGGCGACGGCCTCCTGCTGCTCCATCACACCGAGCATGTCGTCCTCCACCGCCGCGCGACGGCGAGCCAAACCGTTGAGCTCGTGTTGCAGTTCGGAGAGCGCCTTGGGTGCGAGCCCACCGGCGGTCAGCTGCGCGGAGTCCTTGGCTTCGCGCGCTGCCATCCCGTTCGCCTCACCCTCCATTCGGCGGTACTCCCGGGTCAGATCCTCCGCGGAGATCTCGGCGCGAACCAGGTCATCGCGCGCCACCTCGACGCGTTTGGACAGTTCAGCGAGCTCGGCATCCTCCGGGAGTGATGCCCGGCGATGGTCGATGCGAGCGATTTCGGCGTCGACGTCGGCGAGGTCGAGCAGGAGCCGCTGCGCTCCCGGATCCGCCTTCACCGTGCCCACCTCCGTCGTTGGCTGTCGTGCTGTGCAGTCGTCACCAGTGCCTCATCCCTGCGCCGTTCACTGTTCTGTTCTCCCGACGCGGGGCCCGCGGTGGGGCGCCGTGCGACGGTCCCCATACCGTACGCGTCCGCCCATGACGCCGGACGCGGCCGTCAGTATCTGGTGACGACCGCGAACGGATCGGTCGGTTCACGGTGAACCGAGACCGTGACATGCAACTCGGCGGCCAACATTCGCGATACCTGACCGCACCACGGGAACTCGGTGGCCCAATGCCCCGCATCGATCAGCGCCGGTCCGCCGCGACGTCGGTTCTCATCGGCCGGATGGTGGCGTAGATCGGCCGTGACGTACACATCCGCACCGGCCGACGCGACCGCCTCGAGCAACGAATCGCCTGCGCCGCCGCAGACCGCGACAGTGCCGACGGCGATCTGTGACGACCCTGCCACCCGCACTCCGGACGGGGTGTGCAGGCGCGCGGCGACCAGTTCGGCGAAGTCCGCGAGCGTGGTCGGTTCCCGGAGCCGTCCGATCCGGCCCAACCCGGTCGACATCTCGGTTTCGGCGAGCTCGAGGATGTCGAACGCCGGCTCTTCATACGGGTGCGCTCCGCGCAGCGCGGTCAGCACCGCGCGACGCAGTCGGCGCTGGGCAACCATCTCGAGCCGTTCCTCATCGACCCGTGTGCGCGATCCCACCTCGCCGATCGTCGGATCGGCCGATCCCTGCGCCTCGAACTGCCCCGTACCGACCACCGACCAGCAGCAATCCCGGTACTCGCCGATCTCGCCGGCCCCGGCGGCGAACATGGCCTCGCTGACCTGCTCGGCATTGCCTTCGGGCACCATCACCACCCACTTGTCCAGAACAGTCGACGACCGCGGCTCGATGGGGAACGTGTCGACCACGTCGAGTACGTCGGCGAGTGCATCGGAGACTCCGGGGCGGGCGCTGTCGGCGTTGGTGTGCGCGGTGAACAGCGCAATCCCCGACCGGATGAGCCGATGCACGATCCGCCCCTTGTCGGTGTCGGCCGACACCGAATCCACTCCGCGCAGCAACAGCGGATGATGGGCGACGATCAGCTGGGCCCCCATGCCGATCGCGGCCGCCACCACGTCCTCGGTGACGTCGACACAGGTCAGGATCGTGTCGACCGGCTCACCGGGATCGCCGCAGACCAACCCGACCGAATCCCACGGCTCGGCCAGCCCTCGCGGGTAGGCGCGGTCGAGGACCTCGATCACCTCGGCGACGGTTGTGGACATGACGCGATCTCCTCTCGAATGGCCGTGATGGTGTCGACGAGCGTTCGGGTGGTGGCGATGTCCCGCACGGCCAGACGTATGTGGTCGTCGTCGAGGCCGACGAAGTTCGCGGCGCTGCGCACCGCGAAACCCCGATCACGCAGTCGTTGTTTGACCCGCAAGGCCTGTGGCACCCGGATCAGCAGGAATGATGCACGTGGCTGCCCGCAGACCTCGAGGCCCGCCGACGACAGCATCGCGACCATCTCGGCGCGATCCGCGGCGAGCCGGCGCGCCTCACCGTGCGCGTACTCCCGACCGGTGGGTCCGACACAGGCGGTCAGCGCGGTCAGCGCCAAGGTGCCCAGCGGCCACGGTCGTCGGCCGACCGTCAACCGCGCGATCACCTCCGGGGCGGCGAGCAGGTATCCGGCCCGCAGTCCGGCGAGACCGAATGTCTTCGTGACACTGCGGATGACGATGAGGTCTGGGTGCGACCGGTGAGCGACGGACTCCGGTTCCGGACGGCCCGTGGCGGGATCGATCGTGATGTCGGCGAAGGCCTCGTCGACCACCACGAAACGTCCTGGTCGCCGCAGACGTTCGATCGCGGCGGCGGGGTGCAGCACCGAGGTCGGGTTGGTGGGGTTGCCCACCACCACCAGGTCGGCGTCATCGGGCACGGCGTCCGGGTCGAGTTCCCACGGGTCGGTGAACACGACATCGGTGATGGGGATCCCGGCGGCGCGCAACGCGATCTCCGGTTCGGTGAAGGACGGCTGGACGAGCGCGGCGTGGCGCGACCGCAGTCGCGGCAGGAGCTCGAAGCCCTCGGCCGCACCGGACAGCAAGAGCACCTCGTCGGAGGTTCGGCCATGGGCCACGGCAATGGTTTTCACCGCCCGCTGCTCGTCATCGCCCGACGGGTAGGCGGCCAGATCACCGATCCGGCTGGTCAGGGCTTCGGCGACGAACGGTGGCGGCCCGCCCCGCACGTTGACCGCGAAGTCGACAAGTCCCGGTTCGGCGTCGGCATCGCCGTGACGGTCCCGCGCGAACAGCCCCGATGTCATAAATCCCCAGCCTACGTGCACCATGGAACTGTGACCGACACGCCTGGAACACCCGATCTCGCCGCCCCTCTTGCTGATCCTCGTGATCCCTCGACGGTGCTGCTGGTCGACCTCGACGGGACGATCACCGACAGTTTCGACGGCATCGCCAACAGCTTCCGGCATGCTCTGGCCGCGGTGGGTGCCGACGCGCCCTCGCCCGAGGTCGTGGCCGGTATCGCCGGACCGCCGATGATCGACACGCTCACCGGCCTCGGGCTCGACGGCCCCACCGCCGACAACGCGATGCGTGCATACCGGGAGCGCTACACCGACGTGGGCTGGCTGGAGAACTCGGTGTTCGACGGTATGGGCGACCTGCTCGCCGACCTGCGGTCCGGCGGCCGCACCCTCGCGGTCGCCACGTCGAAGAACGAGAAGACCGCCCGCGCGATCCTCGAACACTTCGGGCTCGCCGAGCACTTCCACGTCATCGCCGGCGCCAGCGATGACGGCAGCCGACGCGCCAAATCCGATGTGATCGCACACGCACTCGCGCAGCTCGGTATCACCGCGGATCCCGGTTCTGCCGTGACCGATTCCCCTGTGGTGATGATCGGTGATCGCGCTCACGATGTGGAAGGTGCCGCCCTGTACGGGATCCCAGCAGTGATCGTCGCATGGGGTTACGCTCTGCATGGGGAGGAGGACTCGGCGGCCTGGTCGGTCGGGTCCATTGCAGATCTGCGCGAGGTACTTGGTGTCTGATCAACTACACGTGTGTTTCGTGTGCACCGGCAACATCTGCCGGTCACCTATGGCACAGAACATCTTTCAGTCGGCACTCGACGACTCGGGCCTGGGTGCGCGGGTCCGGGTGACCAGCTGCGGGACCACCGGGTGGCACACCGGCGAACCGGCCGACAACCGCGCGCGGACCGAGTTGCTGGCACACGGGTACCCGGACGCCCACGTGGCATCCCAGTTGTCCCCCGAACACTTCGACGCGGACCTGCTGGTGGCCATGGACGCCGGACACGTCCGCGAATTGGAACGCAAGCGGTTGGGAGAGCGGGTGCGTCTGCTCCGCAGCTTCGATCCCGGTGCGGACCCCGACGACCTGGATCTCAACGATCCCTACTACGGGACCGGCGAGGATTTCGAGGAGACCCGCGAACAGATCGAGGCCGCCATCCCAGGCCTGCTGGCGTGGGTTCATGCGACGCTGGACGGCAACTGAGCCGACCGTCACCCCGGCGACACGAGATTGTGCACGAAACGGATCTTGTCCAACACGCGGTCGGGCAGCAGATACGGATACAGATCGGGATGTCCCATCGAGCGGTTGATCTGATTCAGCGCCCAGCTCAGCGGTAACCACCACTCCACCAGCTGTTCGAATCCCATGTCGCCGGACATCACGCTCTCCGGCGACGAACCGGCGGGTGCCATCGCGAACGATGCCGCGGTGTCGAGGGTGTCCCGGATGTGCAGGTAATGCGCAAACGTCTCGGCGAAGTCCTCGGCCGGATGGGTGGCGGCTGCGGCCGACACGTAGTCCTGTTCCCAGCCGGGCGGCACAGATGGCGAGAGGCCCCGACCCGACGCTGCCTGATGGTTCTCGTCCGGATCGCCGAACAGCTCGACGAACCGCGCGCGTGCCGCGGCGTCGGTCAGGACCAGCTGGTAATAGTGGCCGACGTCGTGAGGAAGATGCCCCAGCACGGCGCGGTACGGCTCCGACAACTCCACCTCATCTGGTCGCGGTGCACGTCGTCACCTTCGCCCGGTCGCGTTCGAGTGAATTGCGACAACGCTACCGCGGGCCGCCCCCACCGAGCGTCACGCCGGGCCGAGTCGATTTCGTCCGCTCGGTACCGTTGTGGTGTGCATGTGTTGCGGACGTTCCTACGCCCGGGGTGGCTGGCCCTGGGTGTGGTGGTCGTGGCGTTCGCCGCGATGTGCTTCACCCTGCTCGCACCATGGCAGCTGGGCAAGAATTCTGACACCGAACATCGCAACGACCTGATCACGTCCGCCATGTCGCAGTCGGCAGTGCCGATCGACGAGGTCGCACCGGCCGGGGCCGGGTTCGACCCCTCGACCGAATGGCGTGAGGTCACATTGCGTGGGCGCTATCTGACCGATCGCGAGGTCCTGGTACGCCTGCGGTCGGTGGACGAACGGCCGGCCGTCGAGGTACTCACCCCGTTCGCCACCGACGACGGTTCCCGCGTGGTCCTCGTCGACCGCGGGTACGTCCGCCCCGAGCAGGGCGCGTTGCCGTCGATTCCCGCCGCGCCCTCCGAGTCGACCACGATCGACGCGCGAATCCGGAAGGGTGAGGGCACATCTCCGGGCCGCGGCGCCCATACCGAAGCGGGACGAGCGGCCGTCTACACCATCGACCCGGCCGAAGTCGGCCGCGCGGTCGATACGTCGCTGGACCCGTTCTATCTGCAACTGTCGCCCGACCAGCCCGGTTCCCTCGGCGAGATCTCGCTTCCCCAACTGGATTCGGGCCCCTACCTCTCGTACGGCCTCCAGTGGCTGGCGTTCGGGATCATGGCGCCGCTGGGCGCCGGATATTTCATCTATTCCGAGATCCGGCAGCGACGTCGGGCAGCACGGATGGCATCCGAGACCGAGTCCGGCATCGCGGTCGGCTCACCCGACGCGACCGCGGACCCGTCCGCTGCGGCCCGCAGCCGCCGAGAGCGCGTCCGCGCTGATCTGCGTGAGGCGGGCACCGCATCGGGTGCCCGGCAGCGTCATCAGATCGGCAACGCTCCGGAATCGGAAACAGCGGACGCTGACGTGCGCGCCAAGCTCAGTCGCCGCTACGGCGATTGACCAGAATCGCGATCATCGCCGAGGTCAGCGCGGCCGCCACCTGAACCCGGCGCGACAGGTGTACCGCGGCCCGCAGGTCGGTCGTCGTCGGCGCCGCCCCGGTCCCCAACAGCGGGCGGTTCTCGACGCCATGTCGATACTCGGTGCGCCCGCCGAGTCGGACGCCGAGCGTCCCGGCGAAGGCGGACTCGACGACCCCGGCATTCGGGCTCGGATGGCGACCGGCATCGCGACGCCAGGTGGCGACGGTCCGCGTCGGCGCACCGCCGAGCGCCACCACCAGCAGGCCGGACAGCCGGGCGGGCACCAGGTTCGCCAGGTCGTCGAGGCGCGCGGACGCCCATCCGAATCGCTGGTAACGAGGATTGCGATAGCCGACCATCGCGTCGAGGGTGTTGGCGGTGCGGTATGCGAGCAGGCCGGGCACGCCGGCCACCGCGCCCCACAACAGTGGCGCCACTGCGGCGTCGGAGGTGTTCTCGGCGATCGATTCCACTGCAGCGCGGATCATCCCGGCCTCGTCCAGAGCGTCCGGGTGGCGACCGCACAGGCTGGGGACCAAGCGCCGTGCCGCGTCCAGGTCGCCCGCGTCGAGGGCGTCGGCCATCGCCACACCCACCCTGCACAACGTCGTCCCGCCGAGCACCGCCCAGGTGGTTGTGGCGGTGACCAGAACCGTGCCCTTTGCACCCGCCCGTCTCGTCGCGAGCGCGCCGATGCCCCACGCCGCCGCCACACTCAGCCCGGTCAGCCCGGCACCCCGGGCGTGCGCATCCCCGTACAGCTGTTGCTCGAGTACCGCGATCGCGCGGCCGATGCCGGCCACTGGATGCCAGCGCGGCGGATCGCCCAGCAACCGATCGGCGAGGGCGCCGAGCACGAGGCCGCTCGCGATGCCGCGCCCCGATCGGGCACGGCGGATGGGCGCAGGTGGGAGCGATGGATGCGGCACGTCGGCGATCGTATCCGCGCTCGATCCTGCGACCGTCGGCGGCGGCATAGACTCACCGCAATGCCCAGATCCCAGGCCGAGCCCGTCGCCGGCACCTATTCGATCGACACCGGCGTGGCCGAGTTGATGCCGGACACCATTGCCGGTGGGTGGCTGCTCACTGTCAACGGGTCGCAGAGTTCCCACATCCACCCCGACCCCGCGGTCCTCGACTTCGAGTACATGCGGCAGATGAGCGCGGTGATGGCGGAGAGGTTTCCGTTCGACAGCCCGGTGCGCGTTCTGCACCTGGGTGCGGCGGCCTGTGCGTTGCCACGGTTCATCGCCGGCCGATACCCGGCCTCGAAGCAGGTGGCGGTGGAGATCGACGGTGAGCTCGCCCGCCTGGCCCGCGAGTGGTTCGATCTGCCCCGCGCCCCCCGGTTACGCATCAGGGTCGGCGATGCCCGCGAGGTGGTGACGTCGCTGACCGCGAACACTCGCGACGTGATCGTGCGGGATGCATTCGCCGGCGCCCGCACTCCACGCCACCTGACCAGCCGGGAGTTCCTCGAGCAGGCCCACCGTGTGTTGGCCCCCGGCGGAATATACCTCGCCAATTGTGGCGACAACCGGGATCTCGCGCTGGCCCGCGCGGAAGTGTCCACCGCCACGACCGTGTTCCGGCACGTCGCGTTGATCGCCGATGCGGCGATGTTCAAGGGCCGACGCACCGGCAACATCGTCCTCGCGGCCGCCGATCAGCCGATCTCCGCGACCCCGGAACTCGTCCGAACGCTGCTGAGTGATCCACAACCCGCCCAGATCCTCGACGGCCCACGCGCCCGCGAGTTCGGTTCCGGCGCGATCATCACCGACGCCCCCACCGCTGGTTGACGAAACCGGCCAGCACCCCACCCAACTCATCCGTTCAGACGACACCGGGTTCTCGACAGTGAACCTTCGGATTCCGAACTCGAAACCTGCCTCGCACACACGTTCGCATACGACGCGCTCCCGAGCGTCAGATCACGTAGTTGAGGGCGCCGACTATGGCTCGACCGATCTCGTCGTCCCCGGCGATCGCGACCCGGCTCGGGTCCGCACTTGTCCGTCCGCCGGCCAACCGGGCGAGGTCGATCGAATCGACGGTCAGCGTGACGTCGGCGGAGTCGTCGCCGTCCGGGAACTGATCGACCTTGGCAGCCCGGTCATCGACGTAGATCCGGATGCGCCGGGCCGCGAGGCCCTCGAGCACGAACAGCACGCAGCTGCCCTTGGGAGTCGCGGCTCGCTTCCCGACCACGAACGGCAGCGACGCGGCGATCTCGTCGAGTGCCACACCGGCCGGCCCCTCGTCCGAGGGGGCCGACCCACCGGTGCTGTCGCGTAGGTCGATCTCGTGCATCCAGCAGTCGAAGACCCTGATGCGCATGAATCGCCCATACGTGTCCTGGCCGGCGGGGGTGAGCGCGTCGGAGTCGAACTGCTCTTGTGTCATCGCACGCAGATGTTCGGTGCGGACACCGACGATCTCCCGGAACGCCTCCATCACATCCGCACGCGGCGATTCCCGATAGTGGTCGAGCCATCGTTCGTTGAGTTCACCGATGGGATTGCGGACATGCTCGAGTGCACTGACGTCGCGGGCGGCGGTTACGTCGCGCCCCTCGAGGATGCTCTCGGTTCCGATCACGTGCGCCACGATGTCGGCGATCGACCAGCCCGGCAGTATCGAGTCCGCCGACCATTGTTCGTCGCTCAGCGCAGACACCACATCGTCCAACGTCTGCCACTGCGCGATGAGCGCGTCGACGATGGGCTCCGCGGGCAACACGGTCTTGGCCATGGGTGGCCTCCTTGGTCATCGAAGGGTCTGTCATCGAAAGGTCTGTCATCGAACCGGTTCCAGGCAACTCGAGGGCGCCGCGACCAGCGAACAGACCTCGGCGCTGCGGGTCGGCCGGTACTCGGCCGGAACCCCGTTGGCGGCCGTGATCCGCCGGTAGGCCTCGACCGCATCCGTC
Source organism: Gordonia sp. NPDC062954 (assembly GCF_044543825.1). NCBI lineage: Bacteria > Bacillati > Actinomycetota > Actinomycetes > Mycobacteriales > Gordoniaceae > Gordonia > Gordonia sp. NPDC062954. The sequence goes on from NZ_JBITWL010000001.1 coordinate 271,167, forward strand.
GGCCGGCGGGTCAGTGTCGGGTCGGTCCCCACGTCCACCGTGTAGAGCCCGAACCTCGGTGTGTAGCTTCCCCACTCGTAGTTGTCGGTGAGACTCCAGTAGTTGTACCCGATGACGTCGACGCCGTCGCCGCGGGCCCGTTGCAGCCAGTAGACGAGATCGCGCAGATGGTCCCCACGCCGATACCCGTCCGGCCGGTCGGCGCCGTCGCGTGTGGGCATACCCGACTCCACCACATACAGCGGGATGCCCGGGAAGCGCCGGGCATAGTCACGCAGCGCGTAGTAGAGACCGTCGGCCGCAACGGGGGCCAGCCACTGTTCCTCGGTCGCCGCACGCCAAGCATTCGTGTCACCCGGCGACACCGAGTAGTAATAGTCGATCCCGATGAAGTCGAGGGCGCCGCGGAGCCGATCGAGGTAAGCGATGTCGAGAGCCGGCTCCACCGTGGGAATGTAGGCGACATTCGACGACACCATGGCGTTCGGGTCGCGGCGGTGGATGTAGCGGTAGATCGCCCGATGCACGTCGACGAGACCGTCGACCATCGTCGGGACGGCTGCAGGCGTGATCCCCCCGATGCGCAGCTCGTTGGTCACGTAGGTGAACGGTTCGTTGATGGTGATCCAATAGGGGTGGAACCGGTCGTAGCGGTTCACCACGCGCCGCGCGTTGCGCAGCCAGTACTCGCGTGTGGCCGGGTCGGCCCACCCACCTCGGTCGGCGATCCAGCCGGGATACACCCAGTGGTCCAGCGTGATCATCGGGCGCATGCCGGCGGCGACGATCGCGGCGACCACATCGTCGTAGTAGGCCAGCTCGTCGTGGTCGATCACGCCCGGCCGCGGCTCGATGCGCGCCCATTCCACTCCGATGCGGTAGACGCCGACACCCAGCCGGGCGGCACGTGCGATGTCCTCGCGGTAGCGGTGCCGAAAGTCAACCGATGTCCCGACCCGGTCGTGCGTGCGGCCCGAGTGGGTGTGGCGCCGCCAGTTGCTGTCGGGCGACGACCCTTCGCTCTGGAATCCGCTCGATGACACGCCCCACGCGAACGTGCTCGGTAGACGCGCCGGCGCTGCACCGGCGGGCGGTGCGATTGTCCCGAGGAGAAGTATCACGGCGACAACGACGATGGCCGACAACACTGTGGTCGAGCGCGCGGCGGGTCGGGCGGCATGGGACGCTTTGCCTCGGAGCACCAGCCAAGGATTCCAGATCCGGCACTCGCGGGAAGGGAAACCGCGTCCGGCCAACACCACCCGATGCCACCGAACCGCGCCGTACTCTGTGGCGATGCCCGGCTCCCGACGTCGCATCCGGCGGCGCCTCTCCGTCGTCTGGTTAGGTCTCATCCTCGCCTCGGGACTGGGTGCGAGCCTCGCCCCCGCAGTGACCGCAACGCCCCTACCACCGTTCGACGCTCCTGCGCCGCACGGCCACCACGCAGCCGTCCACCCGGTGTCCGGATGCGCCGGGAACTCTGTGCGACCGGGGTCGAGCATGGTGCGGTCGGTGTCGGTGGGTGGTGTGACGCGCCGATTTCGTGTGCACGTTCCCGCGTTCTATCCCGGCACGGTGCCGGTGCCGCTGATCCTCGCCTACCACGGGCGAGCCGAACGCGCCGCTGCCTTCGAGCGCTACACCGGCCTCTCGGGTCTGCCGGCGGTGGTGGTGTATCCGGTCGCCGTTCCCGGCCGGGGTGGCGCGTCGGCGTGGCAGGGCGCACCCTATTCGTCGCCGCGGGCCGATGATGTCGGATTCACCCGCGCCATGCTGCGCGACCTGCGGTCACGGTTCTGCGTGGATCGCGGTCGCACGTATGCGATCGGCCGGTCCAACGGCGGTGGGCTCGTGGCGATGCTGGCCTGTCGGCTTCCCGCGGACTTCGCCGGCTTCGCGACCGTCGGGGCGGCGGTATATCAGCAGGCCGTGGCCGGGTGCGCCCATGGCCCGGCCATCTCGCTGATCGACTTCCACGGCACCGCCGACCGCACGATCGCCTATCGAGGCGGTACGAAACTCGGTGCTTCCTACCTCTCGACCTCGAGTTGGCTACGACGGTGGACCCAGCGCGCAGGCTGCGTGGACGCACCGCTGGTGGTGCCGATGAACCGCGCCGTCGACCGGATCTCGTGGCCGCTGTGTGCACGTCCGGAGGCCGCGGTGGTGCACTACCGACTGGGTGGCGGAACCCATCGCTGGCCGGCGCCGATCCCCGGCCACAGCACCGGCAGCGTCGGCGACACGGTGTCGGCCACCGAGCTGATCTGGCAGTTCTTCCTCACCCATCCGCGCTTGGGTTCGTCGTGATCTCGCAGTCATGTGCCTGGCGTCCCGCGCGGGAACACTAGCCTGAAGTGATGAGCACCGACGTCCCGACCATCGAGTTGTCCACTGGCACGCTGATCCCTCAGCTCGGCCTCGGCGTGTGGCAGGCCGATGACGCCGACACCGAGCACGCGGTCGGCTACGCCATCGGCGGGGCCGGGTACCGGCACATCGACACCGCGGCCGCCTACGGCAACGAGGCCGCAGTCGGACGGGGCATCGCCGGCTCCGGCGTCGACCGATCGGATGTGTTCGTCACGACGAAGCTCTGGAACGCCGACCACGGCCGCGACCGGACACACGCAGCGCTCGACGCCAGCTTGGCGCGTCTCGGCCTCGACCACGTCGATCTGTATCTGATCCACTGGCCGCTGCAGAACCGCGAACGGATGATCGAGACCTGGGGCGCGATGGCCGAGCTCCGCGATACCGGTAAGGCACTGTCGATCGGTGTGTCGAATTTCGAACCCCATCACCTCGACGCCATCATCGACGCGACCGGTGTGGTGCCCGCCGTCAACCAGATCGAGTTGCATCCGCGGTTGGCCCAGCGCGAACTGCGCGACTACTGCAAATCACGCGGCATCGCCGTCGAGGCGTGGAGCCCGTTGGGCGGCAGCGGCGCCGGCTGGGGTACCGACTCGTCGCCCAACACCCTGCTGACCGACCCGACCCTGACCCGCATCGGCGAACGGTACGGCCGATCGGCGGCCCAGGTGATGATCCGCTGGCATCTGCAGAACGGCGTGATCGCGATCCCCAAGTCTGTGCACGACAAGCGCATCGCGCAGAACATCGACGTCCTCGACTTCGAGTTGGGCGCCGACGACCTGGCCGCTATCGCCGAACTGGACACGGGCACCCGCGTGGGGGCCCATCCGGACGAACTGAATCTCGGGGCGCGCGAGTAGCCGCCGGGGAGTCAACCGCGGTTCTGCAGGCGGACCGACAACGCCTGCGCCTGATCGAGGAGCAACTCGCCCATCATCGCTCGGCGGTCACGGCCGAACCTCGTCTGCACGCCGGTCACACTCAACGCCCAGGCGGGCCGTCCGGCCCGATCGAACACCGCGGCCCCCAGTCCCCAGCTCCCCTCCACCAGCAGCGCCGGGTTGGTGGCATACCCGTCGCGACGGGTGCGGGCGATCCGCCTGCGCACTTCGTTCTCGGAATGCTCGTCCCCCCAGTAAGATTCGAGTGCGCTGCGGGAGAAGTACTCGTTCACCTCCCGATCCGGTAGGTGACTCAGGATGGCCAGGCCCGCGGTGGCCACGCCGAGCGGAAACCGGATGCCCACATACAGCACATGTGAGCGCAGTGGGAAGCTGCCCTCGCGGCTCAGCACACACACTGTCTCGTCACCGCGCCGAGCCGAGAGAAACGCACTCTCACCGGTGTCGCGGGCCAGACGCTCCACGATGTCGGACGCCGCCGCGGTGATGTCATAGCGCTGCGCGGCGCCCGCACCCAGCAGGTACAGCTCGGGGCCCAGCGACCACATCCCGCTGGTGCTGTCCCGATCGACCATCCCCTGCTGGGCGAGCGCAGTCAGCAGACGATGCGCGGTGGGCCGGGCCAGATCGGTGGCGCGCGCCAGCTCGGAGGTGGTGGCACCACCCGTTTCGGTGGCGGCCACAGCACGCAACAACGCCGCGGCGCGGTCGATCACCTGGTTACCGGATGCACTGGACATGGGCTCGACAATAGCGTTCATATAATGAACGCGTTACGTCCACCAAGATCATCTGTCGAGCAATAGGCGCGATATCTGGACGAAAGATTGCGGCATGACGTGCAGATGAGCAGACTCACCACCCAGTAACTTTCGCGTTCATTGAACGAACGCAAGCGCGGTGGAGGTGTCATGGCAACACAGGTGAGCACTACGGTGGGCGAGGCGATCGCCGACATCGTCAGCGGCAGCACGCTCGCTGTCGGGGGCTTCGGGCTGTGTGGGATACCCGACAAGCTCATCGAGGCAGTCGCCGAATCCGGCGCCACCGACCTCGAGGTCTATTCCAACAACTGCGGGGTGGACGACCACGGGCTGGGCATCCTGTTGTCATTGGGCCGAATCCGCCGCGTCACTGCGTCCTACGTCGGCGAGAACAAGGAGTTCGCGCGTCAGTACCTGGCCGGCGAACTCGAGGTCGAGCTCACCCCGCAAGGCACTCTCGCCGAACGACTGCGCGCCGGCGGCAACGGAGTTCCGGCTTTCTACACACCGGCTGGGGTGGGGACGCCCATCGCCGACGGCGGCATGCCGTGGCGCTACGCCACCGACGGCACGATCGCCGTCGCGTCACCGCCGAAGGAGACGCGGGTGTTCGGCGGCAAACGGTATGTACTCGAAGCGGGCATCCACGCCGACTTCGCGCTCGTGCATGCGCGTGTCGGCGACACCCACGGCAATCTCGTGTTCGACAAGACCGCGATGAATTTCAATCCCCTCGCAGCGATGGCCGGCCGCATCACCATCGCGCAGGTCGAGGAGCTCGTCGAGCCGGGCACGATCGACCCCGCCGACGTGCATCTGCCGGGGGTGTTCGTGCAGCGGATCGTGCACACCGGACCTCAGGACAAGCGCATCGAGAAACGCACGATCAGCACCACCGAAGGAGCCGCCTGATGACCACCACCGTGACCGGCTGGACTCGGCGGCAGATGGCCGCACGCGCCGCCGCCGAGATGATCGACGGCGAGTACGTCAACCTCGGCATCGGGCTGCCCACACTGATCCCGGATCACCTCCCCGCCGACATCCACGTGACGCTGCACTCCGAGAACGGCATCCTGGGCACCGGCGGGTACCCGACCGAGGACGCCGTCGACGCCGACCTCATCAACGCCGGCAAGGAGACCGTCACCGTCAGATCCGGTGCGGCATTCTTCGATTCGGCGATCTCGTTCGGGATGATCCGCGGCGGCCACATCGACACCGCGGTGCTCGGTGGGATGCAGGTCTCGCGCACCGGCGACCTGGCGAACTGGATGGTGCCCGGCAAGATGGTCAAGGGCATGGGCGGCGCGATGGACCTCGTTCACGGCGCGGCTCGGGTCATCGTGCTCATGGAACACACGACCCGCAACGGTGACCCCAAGATCCTCGATACCTGCACGCTGCCCCTCACCGGCGCGGGTGTCGTCAACAGGATCATCACCGATCTCGCGGTGATCGACGTGATGGGCGACGGCACGCTGCTGCTCACCGAAGTCGCTGCCGGCGTGAGCGTCGATGATGTGGTCGCACGCACGGGCGCCGAGCTCACCGTCGACGTGGGTTGAGAGTCACCGGCCACTCACGCGCCCGCTGAAGCCGGACTCACCCCACCGGCACGCACACGATCGTGATGCACACCGTCTTGGGTGCGTCCGGGATCGGGAAGATCGGCACCAGCGGCACCGGCAACAACGGCACCGGCAGCAGCGGCACGGGCAGGATCGGCACCGGGATCTCGGGCACTTCGATCGTTGCTGCCTCATGCGTTGTGGGTGCCGCCGACGCGGTGGGCGCGACGGCCAGCGCCGCTGCCGCTGCGAGCCCTACCCCTGCTGCCAGCTTCTTGAGATGTGCGGTCATGATTGTGCTCCTGGAGATCCTCGAGAATCAGACCGCTGATTGTGGACCGGCAGGGATTCAACAAGAGCCGACTGATCATTTCGTTACTGACACAAAACAATTGGTCCACCTGACCCGGCTGCGGGCTGCCACACCGTTCGGGTCGGGCTCCACGTCGATTTTCGCACACGGCGATGGCGATATCGAGAGAATCGTCATTCGACGGACGGAGTCGATCGGGGCGCAACGGTGTCGACCGCGCCGACCAATGCGGTCAACGCCTGTCCGCAAAAGACGGCAGTATGGTCACATGTTGGAGACCTCCGCCCGCCTGTTGGCGTTGCTGAGCCTGTTGCAGACCCGCCGCGACTGGTCGGGTTCTGAGCTCGCCGACCGGCTGCACATCACCACTCGCACGGTGCGCCGTGACATCGACAAACTCCGCGAGCTCGGTTACCCGGTCGACGCCACCGTCGGTGTCGGGGGCGGCTATCGACTCGGCGCGGGGGCGGAGATGCCGCCACTGCTGCTCGACGATCAGGAGGTGCTCGCGGTGGCGCTCGGCCTCAACGAGATCACCACCGGGTCGGTCAGCGACATGGCCGAGGCATCGGCAGGCGCACTCGCGAAGCTCCGTCAGGTGATGCCGTCACGACTGCGCCACCGGCTCGATGCGCTCACCATGGAGGCCGTGCCACGCGAGACCCGAAATCCCGTCTCCGGTGCGACCCTCACCGACATCGCCACCGCGTGCCACCGCACCGAACGCCTGCGATTCGACTACCGACGCGGCGACGGAACCGAGAGCCGACGCGAGGTCGAGCCGTACCGGCTGGTTCGCAGCGGGCTGCGGTGGTACCTGATCGGTTGGGATCTCGGGCGCGACGACTGGCGATCATTCCGGGTCGACCGCATGGAACCGAAGACACCGACCGGTCCGCGCTTCGTCCCGCGTGAGCTCCCAGAGGGCGGTGCCACCGGATACTTGTCCCGGAGCCTCGGGGCGGTGTATCGACGCGCGTCGGCGCGCGTACGTGTCCACGCGCCGCTGGCCACTGTTGCCGCCATGGTGCACGACGAGTGGGGCACCATCGAGGCCGGAGACGAGAACAGCTGCGAATTGGTGCTTTTCAGTACATCTCTGGTCAGCATCGCGCGCTGGTTGCGCGCCTTCGACGCCGACTTCACCATCCTGGAGCCGCCCGAACTCATCGACGAATGTCGGGCGGTCGCCCGCTATCACGACGACGTCGCGGCACGATACCTGCGCGCGGCCGACGCCGCCGAACGATCATGAACGTCGCCGACCCGCCCGCGTTGCTGGCGCAGACCACGCAACGATTGCGTACTGCCGGTTGTGTGTTCGCCGAGGAGGAAGCACAACTGTTGCTGGCCCATGCCGACAACGAGACCCAGCTCGCCGCCTGGATTGCTCGCCGCGTGACCGGAGAACCGCTCGAGGTGGTGCTCGGCCAGATGACCTTCTGTGGGCAGACCGTGTTCGTCGATGCCGCGGTGTTCGTCCCACGCCGACGCACCGAGTGGTTGGTCCGACAGACCGTCGCGGTCACCCGGGCCGGTTCGTCGGTGGTGGACATGTGCTGCGGGACCGGTGCGATCGGTCTCGTGGTGGCGCGCGAGGTCTCTGACATCCGGTTGTATGCCTGCGATATCGATCCGGCTGCGGTGCGCTGCGCGGCCCGCAACATCGAACCGCTCGGTGGCCGAATATTCTGCGGTGACCTGTTCGACCCGCTGCCCGCGGCGTTGCGCGGCACCGTCGACAGCATCGTCGTGAACGCCCCGTACGTACCGACCGCCGAGATCGCCCACATGCCTCCCGAAGCACGTGACCACGAGCCGCGGCAAGCCCTCGACGGCGGGGCAGACGGCGTCGACCATCACCGCCGGATCGCTGCTGCGGCGGGCGAATGGCTACGCCCGGGTGGTCACGTCCTGATCGAAACCGGCGCGGCGCAGGCGGGACTGACCGCCGAAGCGCTGTCGGAGCACGGTCTGCTGACCTCGGTGGCGTCGTCTGACGAGCTGGCGGCGACGGTTGTGACGGGACGCCTGCGAGGCCGGTGAATCCACAGCGCCCCGGCCGCGGGTGAGCGGTCGGGGCGCGGTGAGTTGTCTGACACCACCCCCGGAGTCCCGCAGGTACGGGATGTCGACAAAGGTGGTGCGTCCTCGGGATCGTCCGGGGCGAGTGCAACGATCGATCCGTCGGCGCCCTCGACGCTACCGGGCGATCCGGCACCGGTCGAACAGCGCCGGATGAACAACGGATGAAGCATCTGATCAACTGCGCGAACGCGTTTCGCACTGTTCCGCAGCCCGCTCGCATGCGCACCCGACGCACACCTTCCGACGCTGTCGGCGGCCCGTGACATGCTGTCAGCCGACCGCCTGTGACACGAAAGCGCCGATGCCGAAGACGACACCGATCCGACGACGAACCTGGCTGCTGCTCGGGGTTCTTCTCGTGGCTGCCCTCGGACTCGTGGTGGTCAGCGCGCTGCCCGATGCCGACGACACCACCGCCGGCGGCGACCGCACGGCAGTGGGCTCGACCGTGCCGAGTGCGCCCGCAAGCGGTTCCGCAGCCCGGTCGGTCTCCCCTGCCCCGGAGACCACCGCACCGCCCGCCGGACAGTCGGAAGCCGTCCGACGCTCCCTGACGACGTTGGACACCCTGGCGGTGAAGGGTCGGGCACCCAGGACCGGATACGAACGCGAGCAGTTCGGACAATCATGGTCAGACGACGTGAGCGTCACCGACGGCCACAACGGCTGCGACACCCGCAACGACATCCTGCGCCGCGACCTCACCGACGTCGCGCTGAAACCCGACACCCGCGGCTGTGTGGTTCTCGCCGGCACGCTCGACGACCCGTACACCCGTCAGACGATCTCCTTCACCCGTGGTCCGGACACCTCCGCTCAGGTCCAGATCGACCATGTTGTCGCCCTGTCGGATGCGTGGCAGAAGGGAGCGCAGCAACTCGACGCCGATCGGCGGCGTGACTTCGCGAACGACCCGCGAAACCTGCAGGCAGTAGCCGGGTCGGCGAACCAACGCAAAAGCGACGGGGACGCGGCCACCTGGCTGCCGCCGAACAAGAGCTACCGATGTACCTACGTATCCCGCCAGATCGAGGTGAAGTCGCTGTATCGGCTCTGGGTGACGCCGGCGGAGAAGGACGCGATGACACGGGTGCTCACGGCCTGTTCCGGCACCGCGATCCCGACATCAGAGACGGCATCGCCCCCGCCGACGAAGACCGACCGGGTCGCGCCGGCCTCCTACTTCCCGAACTGCGCGGCAGCGCGTGCCGCGGGGGCCACGCCGTTGCGGCTTGGTCAGCCGGGGTACCGCGCCGCACTCGACGGCGACGGTGATGGGGTCGCCTGCGAGTAAGCCCGGCGCTGTCGCGGAGGTGTCGCAACATACCTCCTGAGGCAACCCACTCGGCGCGGCCTCGCGGATGGATCAGCTGGCGAACAGCAGAGCCGGGAGCAGCGAACTCCCGAGCGTCGCGCTCCCGACGATGCCGACCCCGAGCGCTGCGCTGCCTGCTGCGACAATCGCGCGCCGCGCGTTGATCATTCGCACGTGGAAAGTCTCGTACAACGTCCGCGGATCGAGTGTCGGGCGCGCCGGACCTTCATCAATTCATTCGACATCTCGGCGAGTCCCGGCGCGGCTCTTAAGGTTCCGGCGCGCTGCCCGCGGCGCCCTTTTCACACGACCGCTCGACGACACATCCGCGGTGGTGCGCGCAAAGGGATTCGAACCCCTGACCGCTGGTGTGTAAGACCAGAGCTCTACCGCTGAGCTATACGCGCGTGTGACGATCCGGCAGGGTTACCCACCGGCCGACGCCAACTCATGAATGTAATGGGTATCTCCTCAGAGCCCAAACCGGCCGACCCGTCACCGCGGCGACGGGGCCGCTCCGTCCTCGGCCACGGCGAGCAACGCTTTGTCCCACAGCGAAGAATCGCGCGCCTCCCCGGGCTCGAGCATGTCGCTGAATCGGATGATGCCGTCCCGATCCACGAGGAAGGTGGCCCGGTTCGCGTACCCGGAGACCTCGTTGAAGGCCCCGTACGATCGTGCGACCTCGCCGTGCGGCCAGAAGTCCGAGAGGATCGGGAACAAGAACCCCTGCGCCGAGGACCACACCTTGTGCGTCGGCGGCGGCCCCACCGAGATCGCGACGGTCCGCAACCCCTCGTGGATAAAGCTCGGCTCATGATCTCGGATGTAGCCCAGTTCGCCCTGACACGTGCCAGTGAACGCCAGCGGGAAGAACACCAGCAGCACCTGCCCGTCGGCACGCAGCCGGGACAGCGAGACGCGCTGATTGTTCTGATCACGCAGTTCGAAGTCCGGGGCCGCCTCCCCCACCTCCAGCGGCGACGTCGGCTGTTCGGCGACCTCGCTACTCATGCGCGCTTACGGGATTTGGGCTGAACCAGCCGTGATCCCGACCATCTCCCCAGACTGAGCACATTGGTCTGAGTCAGCCCCGCAGTCGGTGCGGACTCGGCGATCTCACTGGGATCGACGTGACCATCGGTTCCGGTCTTGGGTGAGAACACCCAGACGTACCCGTCATCGGCCAGCGGTCCGATCGCATCCATCAACGCATCAACGAGGTCACCGTCACCGTCGCGCCACCAGAGCACGACCACGTCGATCACTTCCTGGGCGTCCTCGTCGAGCATTTCCTCACCGATGACGTCCTCGATGTCGGCCCGCAACTCGTCGTCGGTGTCCTCATCCCAACCGAGTTCCTGCACGACCATGCCAGACGTGAATCCGAGCTTGTGGGCGCTATTGTCCCCAGCGCTGCTGGACTCTGTGGCGGCTACCACCGCGTGTGACCTCCCTGCCAATGCGTATTCGACTGTCAGCTTAGAGAACAGCCTAAATGCTCGGGGTGCAACCCGAACAGGGGTATGCGGACACCAGGTCGTCACCCGTCATGGCGTCGCCGGGGCCGATGGCGCCGTCGAAGGGGGCGCAACCGTCTGCGGCGCACCCGACCCGGGCGCCGGAGCCGGCGACGCGTCGGAGGTCGGCGGCAGCGGTAGGTACTGCGCGCACCTGTCCAACACGAGGTTCTTGTCTTTCGTCCACTCCGCCGCGATCGGGTTGAGGCCGGTCAACCGCCGCTTGGCGATGGCGTCACCGAGTCGTCCGGTGGAGTCGAGGAACTGCGCGGTCGGATCGGCCACGTCCTCGGGTGTGACAGACGAGAGATGCCCACGGATCACGTCCGAACCCGCGATCAGACTGGCGCGCGCCCGGTCGTCGAGGTCACCCACCCGGTCGTAGCTGTGCACCTCGCTGAGACGTTGGACGAACGCGTTGTAGCCGCGCACCATCACCACCATCGACGACATGGCTTCCCGACACAGGTCCACGCCGTCCTGCCGAATCGACGACGCCACCGAGGCCGACAATTCGGCCTGGTAGGCGGCCACCTGGCCGGGCGCGGCGGAACCCGAGCCGTCGATCGGTGTCGCGCAACCCGCGGTCCCGAAGCCCGCGGCGACGACGATCCCGACCGCGATCGACGACCTACGCACCCGACTCATCGTCGTGCGCGTGACCCCACGATCACCGTCGCCCCGCATCGCTCTCCTGACTCATCAGTAACAAACACCGAAACGCTACCGCAGGTCGCAGCGGGTGGCAGCCATCCGGCGACAACCTCGCCCACCCGGTGCCAACCGTAGTGACATGCGGCACGATAAGAGGGGGACGCCGTGGTCCCGACATCATGGGAGCGGCCCCGTGTCATCGCACGCCGGACACCACCGTGTTCGGCCGACCGAGGGAGTAGGCATCACAGTGACCGAACAGGCAGAACACACGACGACCAAGGAGTCGGGCTCGCAGAAGCCGGCCGAGGGCGCCAACGGCGATGGTCGTAACCGTGTCCGGGTGATCCGTGAAGGGGTCGCCTCGTACCTGCCCGACATCGACCCAGACGAGACCGCCGAATGGCTCGAGTCCTTCGACGACATGCTCGATCACGCCGGGCCCGGGCGCGCCCGGTACCTGATGCTGCGACTGCTCGAACGCGCAGGCGAGAAGCGCGTGTCCATCCCGTCACTGACCTCGACCGACTACGTCAACACGATCCCGACCGAGAGCGAACCCTGGTTCCCCGGGGACGAGGACGTCGAGCGCCGGTTCCGCGCCATGCTGCGCTGGAACGCGGCGATCATGGTGCATCGGGCCCAACGTCCCGGTGTCGGCGTCGGCGGTCACATCTCCACGTACGCGTCGTCGGCGGCCCTCTACGAAGTCGGCTTCAACCACTTCTTCCGCGGACTCGATCATTCGGGCGGCGGCGACCAGATCTTCATCCAGGGCCACGCCTCCCCCGGCATCTACGCTCGCGCATACCTCGAAGGGCGCATCGACGAACACCGGATGGACGGGTTCCGCCAGGAGCACAGCCACGCCGGTGAGGGTGGCGGTCTGCCCTCGTATCCGCACCCACGATTGATGCCGGAGTTCTGGCAGTTCCCGACGGTGTCGATGGGCATCGGACCGATGAACGCCATCTATCAGGCGCGCTTCAATCACTACCTGCACGACCGGGGCATCAAGGACACCTCCGATCAGCACGTGTGGGCGTTCCTCGGCGACGGGGAGATGGATGAGCCCGAGTCCCGCGGCTTCGCCAGCTTCGCCGCGACCGAGGGCCTCGACAACCTCACCTTCGTGATCAACTGCAACCTGCAGCGGCTCGACGGTCCGGTCCGTGGCAACGGCAAGATCATCCAGGAGCTCGAATCGTTCTTCCGCGGCGCCGGCTGGAACGTCATCAAGGTGGTGTGGGGCCGCGAATGGGACTCGCTGTTCCACGCCGACCGCGACGGCGCCCTGGTCAACCTGATGAACACCACGCCCGACGGTGACTTCCAGACCTACAAGGCCAACGACGGCGCCTTCGTCCGCGAACACTTCTTCAACCGGGATCCCCGCACCAAGGAGCTGGTCAAGGACCTCTCCGATGCCGACATCTGGAATCTCAAGCGGGGCGGTCACGACTACCGCAAGATCCACGCCGCCTACGCCTCGGCGATGGCCCACAAGGGCCAGCCGACGGTGATCCTCGCCCATACGATCAAGGGCTACACACTGGGCAAGCACTTCGAGGGGCGCAACGCGACGCACCAGATGAAGAAGCTGACCCTCGATGATCTGAAGGCCTTCCGCGACTCCACCCGAATCCCGATCAGCGACGAGCAGCTGGAAAAGGACCCCTATCTGCCGCCCTACTACCACCCCGGGATGGATGCACCGGAGATCCAGTACATGCTGGACCGCCGCAAGCAGCTCGGCGGCTCGTTGCCGGCCCGCCGGACAAAGTCAAAGGCCCTGAAACCCGACGTGAGCCGGGCACTCAAAACCGCAGGCAAGGGCTCGGGCAAACAACAGGTGGCCACCACCATGGCGCTGGTCCGCATCTTCAAGGACCTGCTGCGCGACAAGGAGATCGGCGACCGCATCGTGCCGATCATTCCGGACGAGGCACGTACCTTCGGCATGGATTCGTGGTTCCCGACACTCAAGATCTACAACCGCAACGGACAGCTGTACACCTCGGTGGATGCGGAGCTGATGCTCGCCTACAAAGAGGCCACCGACGGCCAGATCCTGCACGAGGGCATCAACGAGGCGGGGTCGGCGGCCTCGTTCACCGCGGTCGGCACGTCGTACTCCACCCACGACGAACCGATGATCCCGCTCTACATCTTCTATTCGATGTTCGGCTTCCAGCGCACCGGCGACAGCTTCTGGGCCGCAGGTGACCAGATGACCCGCGGGTTCGTCATCGGCGCGACGGCAGGTCGCACCACGCTGACCGGTGAGGGTCTGCAGCACGCCGACGGTCATTCCCCGCTGTTGGCCGCAACCAACCCAGCGGTCGTCTCCTACGATCCGGCCTTCGCGTTCGAGCTCGGCCACATCGTCGCCGACGGCCTCCAGCGTATGTACGGCGAGAACCCAGAGAACATCTACTACTACCTGACGGTCTACAACGAGCCGATCTCGCAGCCGGCCCAGCCGGAAAACCTCGACGTCGCCGGGCTGCTGAAGGGCATCTATCGGTTCCAGCCGGCGCCCGACGGCAAGAAGTTCTACGCCAACATCCTGGTGTCCGGGGTCACCATGCCGGATGCCTTGCGCGCGGCCGAGATCCTCGCCGACGAGTGGGATGTGGGCGCCAACGTCTATTCGGTGACCTCGTGGAGCGAACTGGCCCGTGACGGCGTCGAGGCCGACCGGCTCGGTGTCCGCGAACCGAACACGGCGCACCCACAGCCGTATCTGACCGAGGTGCTCGGTCAGACGGTCGGCCCGACGATCGCGGTCAGCGATTTCATGCGCGCGGTGCAGGAACAGATCCGCGCCTACGTGCCGGGCACCTATCTCACCCTGGGAACCGATGGGTTCGGCTTCTCCGACACACGTCCGGCCGCACGCCGGTTCTTCAACGTCGACGCGGAGTCGATCGTGGTCGGGGTGTTGGTCGGCCTGGCACGCGACAACAACATCCCGTTCACTGTCGCCCAGGAAGCTGCCGATCGCTACCAGATCACCGATGTGGCAGCCGCACCCGAGCAGACGAGCGACCCCGGGGTCGCCTGATCAGCCCATCGATGTCCTCGGCCACTCACCGTCTGCGGATCGGTGCGTGGCCGAGGGCATAGATTGAAGTGGTGACCGACGCTCCGCTGAACCCTGAGCCACCGCCGGCCGACGTATTCGGCGAACGGGGGGCGCACGTCCCGGCACCGGCGACGGTGCACGATGCGCTTCCCGACACGCTCTTGCGGCGCGTGAAACAGTACAGCGGTCGCCTGGCCACCGAGGCCGTGCATTCCATGCAGGACCAGCTGCCCTACTTCGGTGACCTCGATGCCGCCCAGCGGGCCAGCGTGCAGTTGGTGGTGCAGACCGCGGTGGTCAACTTTGTCGAGTGGATTCAGGACCCCGAGGGCAACGTCAAGTTCACCGTGCAGGCCTTCCAGGTGGTCCCACAGGATCTGGCCCGGCGCATCACCCTGCTGCAAACCGTCGAGATGGTCCGCGTGGCCATGGAATTCTTCGAGAAGTGGCTGCCCCTGCTGGCCCGCAACGACGCGCAGCTACGTGCGCTGACCGAATCGGTGCTGCGCTACGGCCGTGAGATCGGCTTTGCCGCCGCCTCCATCTACGCCTCGGCGGCCGAGTCGCGCGGCGCCTGGGATTCCCGGCTGGAGGCCTTGGTGGTGGACGCAGTGGTGCGTGGTGACACGGGACCGCAGTTGCTCTCGCGGGCCGCCGCCCTCAACTGGGACTCCGACGCACCGGCGACCGTCATCGTCGGCATACCCCCACCGGAGCAGAACGTGTCGGTGCCGTTGGCCATCCACAACACGGCCAAACAGTTCGACCGATCGGCGCTGTCGGTGGTGCAGGGCAAGTTCCTGGTGGCCATCGTCAGCGGCAGCATCCGGCCGACCGAGCGGTTCGTGACGGCGCTGCTCACCCACTTCGCCGAGGGCCCGGTGGTGATCGGCCCCACCATGCCCAACCTGGGCAGTGCACACACCAGCGCCGATGAGGCGATGTCGGGGATCACGGCCGTGGTGGGGTGGCCCAATGCGCCTCGGCCCGTGCACAGCCTCGAACTACTGCCCGAGCGCGCCCTGAACGGAGACACCACGGCGATGTCCGCGCTGAACGACCAGTTGGTACAGCCGTTGGCCAAAGGCGGAAGCACGTTGAACGCGACTCTGGAGGCGTATCTCGACTCCGGCGGATCGGTCGAGAGTTGCGCCCGCCTTCTGTATATCCATCCAAATACCGTTCGTTACAGACTGAAGAAAATTGCGGAAATCACAGGTCGCGATCCGACAAACCCCCGCGACGCGTATGTACTGAGGATCGCGGGCACTGTGGGTCGATTGACACACTTGCAAAACGAATCACCCTCTCACGCCACATAGGTCACATCAGCCACAGTCCGATTTTCGCGTTTTCGCAGATCAAGGTCATCAGGACACGGTTTCATAACGCATCTCGGAGTGATGACGAACCAGGTACCCCTTCGATGAACTTTGTGGGAACCCTACAAATCAAAGCCACAAGGTTCATGGGCCTCAACACCCGCAAAATGGGCTCCGACGGTGTTCTCTGGTCACGTGCTCACGATGCTTGCGCCCGGCCAGGGCTCTCAGACACCAGGGATGCTGACCACGTGGTTGGAACTCGCGGGTGCGCGTGACCAACTCGCCACGTGGTCGAAGCTGACGGGACTCGATCTCGAGCGGCTCGGAACCACCGCGACCGCGGAGGAGATCACCGACACCGCGGTGACGCAACCGCTCGTGGTCGCCACCGCGTTGCTCGCCTTCGACGAGTACCGCAAACGCACTGATCTGCCCCCCGACGCCATCGTCGCCGGCCACTCGGTCGGTGAACTCGCTGCTGCCGCGATCACTGGTGTGATCAGCGCCGACGAGGCGGTCACGTTGGCGGCGATCCGCGGCGCGGAGATGGCGAAGGCCTGCGCGATGGAGCCCACCACCATGGCGGCGGTCCTCGGCGGCGACGAAGCCGAGGTGCTCGCGCGCCTCGACGAGCTCGATCTGATCCCGGCCAACCGCAACGCTGCCGGACAGATCGTCGCCGCGGGCAAGGTCGAGGCGATCGACGAACTCATCGCCGCCCCGCCGGCCAAGGCGCGCATCCGCAAACTCGCGGTCGCCGGCGCTTTCCACACCCGATTCATGGCGCCGGCCCAGGACGCCGTCGCCGAGGCGGCGGCGAGCATCACACCTGCCGATCCGGTGCGGACCCTGCTGTCCAACTCCGACGGCCGCCCGGTCACCGACGGCGCGGACGCGCTGACCAAGCTGGTCGCCCAGGTGACCAAGCCGGTGCGCTGGGACCTGTGCTCGGCCTTCATGCGCGAGCAGTCCACCACTGCCATCGTCGAGCTGCCGCCGGCTGGCACGTTGGCGGGCATTGCCAAGCGAGAGCTGAAGGGAACGCCGACGTCGGCGCTCAAGGACCCCGACGGCCTCGACACCATCACCGAACTTGGATAGCGGTCGCGGCGTGACGCCGTGACCCCCGGATAACCGGACCCCCGGTAGTCCAAGCACGCATGGGCAGGCGCCCGCGCGTGCTCCGGAGCTGCATCAGCACCGATCAGTCACCCCATGGGTCGACCCAGATGGTCAACCCAGAAGTTCGACACAGAAGGGAGCCACACAGTGGCCGCCACTCAGGAACAACTCATTGCCGGCATCGCCGAGATCATCGAGGAAGTCACCGGCATCGAGCCGTCCGAGGTGACCATGGAGAAGTCCTTCGTCGACGACCTGGACATCGACTCGCTGTCGATGGTCGAGATCGCGGTGCAGACCGAGGACAAGTACGGCGTCAAGATCCCCGACGAGGACCTCGCCGGTCTGCGCACCGTCGGCGACGCCGTGGCCTACATTCAGAAGCTCGAGGCCGAGAACCCCGAGGCTGCTGCCGCCATCCAGGCCCAGGTCGAGGCAGACCAGAACTGATGAGTTCTCCGTCCCTCCGCGAATACTCCACGCTGGGCGGGAACTTCCCGAGTGTGGTGGTCACCTCCATGGTGGCCACCACCTCGCTCGGCGTCGACCTCGACTCCACCTGGCAAGGCCTGCTCGACGGCAAGACCGGTATCCGCGAACTCACCGACGACTTCGTCACCAAGTACGGCGAACTGCCGTGCCGCGTCGGTGGACGCCTGCTGGCAGATCCCGCTGATGAGGTCACCCGGGTCGAAGCACGCCGGATGGCCTACGTCGAGCGCATCGCCCACGTCATGAGCAAGCGCTTGTGGGCTCAGGCTGGCGAGCCAGAGGTCGACCCCGACCGTCTCGCGGTCGTACTCGGCACCGGTCAGGGTGGCGGTGACGCGATGGTCGACGCGGTGAAGGCGATCGAGTCCTCCGGCAACTACCGCAAGGTATCCCCGTTGGCCGTCTCGATGGCCATGCCCAACGGCCCGGCGGCCGTTACCGGCCTCAACGTCGGTGCACGGGCCGGTGTGATCACCCCGGTGTCAGCCTGCTCGTCGGGTGCCGAGGCCATCGCGCACGCGTGGCGGCACATCGTCATGGGCGACGCCGACATGGTGGTCACCGGTGGCGTGGAAGGTCACATCGACGCGATTCCGATCGCTGCGTTCTCGATGATGCGGGCGATGAGCACACGCAACGACGATCCGGCGGGTGCGTCACGTCCGTTCGACAAGGACCGCGACGGCTTCGTGTTCGGTGAGGGCGCCGCCATGTTGATCCTCGAGCGCGAGGAGCACGCCAAGGCTCGCGGCGCACACATTCACGCGCGCCTGCTCGGTGCCGGGATCACCTCCGATGGGTTCCATCTGGTGGCTCCGGATCCCAGCGGCCAAGGCAACGCACGCGCGATGACCCGGGCAATCCAGACCGCCGGTCTCACCAAGACCGACATCACCCACATCAACGCGCACGCGACGTCCACGCCGATCGGCGACACCGCCGAGGCTGCCGGCATCAAGGCCGCCATCGGGCAGCAGGCCGCGGTGTACGCACCGAAATCGGCTCTCGGACACTCCATCGGCGCAGTCGGGGCGCTGGAGTCCGTGATCACCATCAAGAGTGTCGAGGAAGGCGTGATCCCGCCGACGCTCAACCTGGAGAACCAGGATCCCGAATGTGACATCGACGTCGTCGCCGGTGAGGCCCGTCACGGGCAGATCGACTACGCGTTGAACAACTCATTCGGATTCGGCGGGCACAACGTCGCCCTCGCCTTCGGTCGCTACTGACCTCCCGACACCACAGGAGACTGCGATGACCACAGTGGCCCCCATCGTCGGCCATGAGGAGACAGCCGATCCCCGTGATCCGCTGTTGCGGTTGACCAACTTCTTCGACGAAGGCTCGATGTCGCTGCTGCACACCCGCGACAAATCAGGTGTGCAGGCAGCCATCGGCACGGTCGACGGCATTCGCACCGTCTCCTATTGCACCGATGGCACCGTGATGGGCGGTGCCATGGGTGTGGTGGGATGTGCCCACATCGTCAACGCGATCGACACCGCCATCGCCGAACAGGCCCCCGTCGTGGGGATCTGGCATTCCGGCGGTGCCCGATTGGCCGAAGGCGTCGAGGCCCTGCACGCCGTGGGCGGTGTCTTCGAGGCGATGGTTCGCGCGTCGGGATACATCCCACAGATCTCGGTGGTCGTCGGCTTCGCGGCCGGTGGCGCTGCATATGGTCCGGCGCTGACCGACGTGGTCATCATGGCCCCGGAGGGCCGGGTGTTCGTCACCGGTCCCGACGTGGTCAAGAGTGTCACCGGCGAATCGGTGGACATGGAGTCCCTCGGCGGGCCGCTGACGCACGGTAAGAAATCCGGGGTCAGCCACATCACGGCCGATTCCGAGCCCGACGCATACTGGCGGGCCCGCCGACTCGTATCCACCTTCGGCCGGCAGGGCCAGTTCGATCTCGAACAGGCACGCGCCGGCGACACTGATCTCAAAGCCCTTCTCCCCGAGTCCAATCGGCGCGCATACGACGTGCATCCGGTCCTCCGGGATCTGCTCGACACACAACTCGCCGGCGACGGCGAGACCGAGATCTCCAGTTTCGAAGAGCTGCAGGCCAAGTGGGCACCGAATATCGTGGTCGGGTTCGGCCGACTGTCCGGCCGCAGCGTCGGTGTGATCGCCAACAATCCGCTGCGGATGGGCGGTTGCCTGAATTCCGAGAGCGCGGAGAAGGCATCGCGGTTCGTGCGCCTGTGCGATGCATTCGGCGTTCCGCTGGTGGTCATCACCGACGTCCCCGGTTATCTGCCCGGCGTCGGCCAGGAATGGAACGGCGTGGTGCGCCGCGGCGCCAAACTGCTGCACGCGTTCGCCGAATGCACCGTGCCCCGGGTCACCTTGGTGACCCGAAAGATCTACGGCGGCGCCTACATCGCGATGAACTCCCGCGCGCTCGGCGCGACGGCCGTGTTCGCCTGGCCGGGCTCCGAGGTCGCCGTCATGGGTGCCAAAGCTGCCGTCGGCATCCTGCACAAGAAGGCCCTCGCCGCGGCGCCTGACGACGAGCGTGAAGCCCTGCACGAGCGTCTCGCCGCTGAACACGAGGCCATCGCCGGCGGTGTCGGCCGCGCGCAGTCGATCGGAGTGGTCGACGATGTCATCGACCCGGCCACCACTCGCAGCCGTATCGCCGACGCGCTCGCCGCCGCCCCCGCGCGTCGCGGGCGGCACAAGAACATCCCGCTCTGACCCGGCCCAACCCGATCCCCCGGAGCGCCCCAGCGACGATCGATTAGCGGGCGAGCGACAGCGAGAACGCGTATCGAGTTCACCTGTCCAGCTGGAGATCTCGATACGGCTCCTCGCTGCCGCTCGTCACCTACTCGATCAGCAGAGGTGTGCCTACCCCACCCGCTGCTGCAACCAGGTCACCTCGGCGCCGGCGCCACCCATGCGATAGGCCTCCAGCGCGTCATCCCACGCAGTGCCCAACGCCGCCTCGAGTTCGCCGGCGAGTCCGACACTGTCGGGTTGACGCTCGATGAGCGCACGCAGCTGCATCTCGCCGATCACGACGTCGCCGTTGGCGCTCGTCGAACCGCGCCACAGCCCTAGTCCGGGTACGTAGCAGAAGCGTTCACCGTCGACACCGTCACTGGCGTTCTCGGTCACCTCGAACCGCAGGCCCGACCACTCGCGCAAAGCGGTCACCAGACGTGCGGCGGTACCGACCGGCCCCGTCCAGTCAACGGTCGCACGTTGCGTCCCGGGGTCGGCCTCTTGCGCGGACCACTTCAGGTTGGCCCGCGCATTCAGGGTCGACGACAGAGCCCACTCCACATGCGGGCACAGCGCCACCGGCGCCGAGTGGATATACACCACTCCAGTCGTCATGTCCGCAAACTGACTCAGATTGCGCACCTTGTTTCACCTCCGGTCTCGACGAGGAACGTCTTCCCCAACACACCTCGCGAATCCGGATATCACACTTGTGTGGTCAATTGTGCCCCATGGTGCCCGTGTTGCGCCAGTTTCTGGTGTGCTTTCTCAGGTTCGAGATCGAGACCGAATCTCGTCGACAACCGAATCGTTGAACTCGCTCCACAGCGGCTTGGCCCAGGCTCCGAAATCGCGGTCGCCGAGCACGACGCACGCTGCGTGCAGTTCGGGGTCGACCCACAGGAACGTACCGGTCTGACCGAAGTGACCGAATGTCTGCGGCGAGTTCTGCTCGCCGGTCCAATGCGGCGTCTTGTGGCCCCGGATCTCGAATCCGAGGCCCCAATCGTTGGGCCGCTGCTTTCCGTAGCCCGGGACGAACCCGTCCAGGCCCGGGAACTGCACCGATACCGCCCGGGCCGCCGACTCGGCAGACACCAGGCGGGGCGACAGCAGATCCGCCGCGAACCGTGCGAGATCGGCAACGCACGATCGGGCGCCGTGACCGGCCGGCCCGGCCAATTGGGTCGACGACATACCCAACGGCTCGCAGACCGCCTGGCGCAGGTACTCCGCGAAGCCGATGCCGGTCGCAGCCTCCACCGTCTCGGCGAGCACTTCGAACCCGGCGCTCGAATAGATGCGCTGCGTCGCAAGGGGCGCAATGACGTCGCGACTGGCGAAGTCGAGCCCCGAGGCATGAGCCAACAGATGCGCGATGGTGGCGCCCGGCGGGCCTGCCGGGTCGTCGAGGGCCACGGCCTCCTCCTCCACCGCCAGCAGCACGGCTTGCGCGACCAGGAGTTTGGTGACCGAGGCGAGTTCGAACACGCGAGTGGGGTCCCCGTACTGCGCGGTGACCCCACTCGGCGTGATGATTGCGGCCGCAACGTTGTCGACCGGCCATTGTGCTAACGAATCCAGAGACGACACAGCGGCCAGCGTACCGCCGCGTTCTGTCGCTACCGCGTCAGCGGTCCTCGTCGGTGTAGCGGATGACACCCCGGATGTTCCTGCCGTCGAGCATGTCCTGGTATCCCTCGTTGATCTGGTCCAGACGGTACTGACGGGTGATCATGTCCTCGATGTTCAGTTTGCCCATCCGATACATCGACAGCAGCTGCGGGATGTCGAGCTTCGGGTTGGCGCCACCGAAGATGGTGCCCTGCAAGTTCTTCTGCAGCAGGGTCAGCATCGCGAGGTTCAGGGTGACCTCGCTCTCCATCATGTTGCCCATGCCGGTGAGGACGCAGGTGCCGGCCTTGGCGGTGATGCCCATCCAGGTGTCGACGTCCTTGCCGTGTACCTCGCCAACGGTGACGATCACCTTGTGGCACATGTGCCCGTTGGTCAGTTCGGCGATGCTCATCGCCGCCTCTTCGACCGAGGCGAACGCGTGGGTGGCACCGAACTTCATGGCCTGCTCGCGTTTCCACTCCACGGGATCGATCGCGATCACATTGCGCGCACCGGAGACGACTGCACCCTGCAACGCCGCGGTCCCCACGCCCCCGACGCCGACGATGGCGACATCCTCACCGGGCCGGACGTCACCGCTACGGGTCGAAGATCCGTATCCGGTCGGGATTCCGCAGCCGCACAGCGCGGCGACCTCGAACGGGATGTCCTTGTCGATCTTCACCGCGGACGCCTCGTGGACCACCATGTAGGGCGAGAACGTACCGAGCAGAGTCATCGGATAGACCGGTTCACCCGAGGCGGTGTGGATGCGGAAGGTGTTGTCAGAGACGGCCTCACCCTGCAGCAGCATGGCACCGAAGTCGCACAGGTTGGCCAGACCCGCCTTACACGAAGGGCACTTTCCACACGACGGGATGAAGGAGAGCACCACGTGGTCGCCGACCTCGAAGTCGGTGACGCCCTCCCCCACCTCCTCGACCACACCGGCGCCCTCGTGGCCTCCCAGGATCGGGAAGCCCGCCATCGGGATACCACCGGTCATCAGGTGATGGTCGGAGTGGCACATGCCGGCCGCTTCCATCCTGATCTTGATCTCGCTGCGCTGGGGATCACCGATCTCGATCTCCTCGATCTCCCACGGCTTGTTGTTCTCGCGCAGCAGCGCACCCTTGGTCTTCACTGACTTCCTCCACTTCCGACTACGACTCGTCTGACGTGAATCGCCCCCCGCCAGACGTGGACGATCTAGGAGAGACCCTAGTCACTTTCCCGGAAAAATGGAACGTGTTCTAGTCTGGTATTCGGCGCTCCACAAACCACAAAGGGAACTGACATCCACGGTGGATACAACCAGCGTGGATGTCAGTTCCCCGTGTGGTTACCCACACAAACGTGTTCAGTTGGCCAGGCCGGCATCCTTGCTGCCGTAGGAGGACCGCAGCGAAGGCTTGACAACCTTGCCGCCGGCGTTGCGCGGCAGTTCGTCGACGATGACCAGATCCTTGGGATGCTTGAACCGGGCCAGGTTCTCGTTGAGGTAGGGCTCCATCTCCGCCAGCGTGAGGTCGTCGACACCCTCGGCGAGCACCACCACCGCGACGGGCACCTCACCCCACTTCTCGTGTGCGCGACCGATGATCGCGGCCTCGGCGATCTTGTCGTGGCCGAACAGCGCGTTCTCCACCTCGGCGCAGTAGATGTTCTCACCGCCGGAGATGATCATGTCCTTCGCACGGTCGACGACGTAGAGGAAGCCCTCCTCGTCCTCGCGCACCAGGTCGCCGGAGTGGAACCAACCACCGCGGAACGCATCCGCGGTGCCCTGCGGATTCTGCCAGTACCCCTTCATCATGTTGGGTCCGCGGTAGACGATCTCACCGACCTCGCCGCGCTTGACATCATTCATCTCCGGGTCCACCACGCGTGCGGTGACGGCCGGCACCACCTTGCCGATGGACCCGATCTTGCGCAGCGCATCCTTGCCCTCGAGGACACAGGTGATCGGCGCCATCTCGGTCTGGCCGAAGACGGCCACGTTGAGCGCATCCGGGAAGGTCTCACTCATGGCCCGCAGCACGGTGTCCGATGCCGGCGCCGCACCCCAGCTGATCACACGCAACTTCAGGTCACGTGGTTTGGCCTGCTGGGCGGCACACACCGCCTGCCACTGTGCGGGCACCAGGAAGATCGAGGTGGTGCCCTCACGCTCGAGGGTGTCGAGCATGTCGTTCGGGTCGAAGGCGCCCAGCGGGTGGATCACCGAGAGCGCACCCATGTAGAACAGCGGGGTCATCGCACCGAGGCCGGCGATGTGGAACATCGGCGCGACGCAGGCACCGATGTCGTCGGACCGGGTCTGCAGCGCCTGCAGACAGGTCACCGCCTGCGCCTGCAGATTCTGATGGGTCAGCATGGCGCCCTTGGGCTTTCCGGTGGTACCCGAGGTGTACATGATGAGCGCGACGGTCTCCTCGGGGATGTCGATCTCGGGAAGTTCCGAGGCATCCTCCGCCATCAGTTCCTCGTACTTGAGATGTGCCTCGTTGTCGGTGTCGCCGACCACGATCAGCGAATCGATCGCTCCGGTGGACGCGCTCACGGCGTCGGCGAGCGGTGCGAGCAGCGACTCGGTGACGATCACCTTCGCGCCGCTGTCGGAAACGAGGAAGGCGATCTCGGCGGGGCTCATGCGGACGTTGACCGGGACCGGGATCGCACCGATGAGGTTGGCACCGAGTGTGGCCTCCACGTACTCGGTGCGGTTCAGCATGACCAACAGGATGCGGTCGCCGAATCCGACGCCCCGGCGGTTCAGCGCAGCGGCGAATGCCCGGGTGCGCTCATCGAGCTCACGCCAGGTCGTGACCTGACCGAGGAACTTCAGCGCGGGCCCGTCCGGTGTCATGAAGGCGTGCCGACGCACCTGGTTGTTCCAGTGGTTACGCCGCGACCGCAGTGGCTCGGTCGTCAGATCGCTGGCCGGGTCGATGGTTGCGGTCATTGGGGATACTCCTCCAGTCGTGCGCCGCTCTCGCAGGTCGCGTTGGGTGTTGTGCTGGTGTCGATGTCGGTCGGGTGGCGGTCGGCGACACGGCCGAGGGTCCGACGCGTCAGGATGTGGCGCTGCCCGCGAAGGCCGCCATCGCAGCCTGGAACTCGGCGGACTGCAGCAGCTCGGTCTGCCCGTCGAGTTCCCGGTCGAGCGCGGCCTCGAAGTCACCCATCGTGTGGGCGTCGAGCGCCGCCTTGGTCAATCGCAGCGCGCTGGTCGACGTGCCGGCCAGCTTTCCGATGACCTTGTCGACAGTGGCGTCGAGCGCGGCACGGTCGGCGACCAGCCCGCTGAGCAGCCCTGCACCGAAAGCCTCCGCAGCCGGCAGCTTTTCACCCAACAGCGCCATGGTGTTGGCACGCGCGCGCCCGATCGAGGAGGCCACCAGCATCGATGCCCCGCCGTCGGGCATCAGTCCGATGTTGATGAAGGCCAGCAGAAAGTAGGACCGTTCGGTCGCATAGACGAGGTCCGCGGCCATCGCCAACGATGCACCGATGCCGACCGCCGGCCCGTCCACCGACGCGATGACCGGAACCGGGACCGCACGCACTGCACGGGCGAGCTCGGAGCCGCCGGAGATGACGCCCCGGGCCTGCGTGGCATCGAGGCCACCGGTCGGGTTGCCGCCCGCGGTCTGCGCGATGTCGATGACATCGGCGCCGGTGCTGAAGCTGCCGCCGACGCCGTCGATGATGACCACCCGCACGTCATCGCGCTGGGACCACTCGCCGAGCGCGTCCATGATCGTGCGGGTGGCTGCGCCGTTGAGCGCATTCATCCGATGCTGCCGGTCGATCTCGATCCGGGCCACCCCTCGTGCGTCGACCTCGGCCCGCACTTCGTCCACGGCAGCGTCGTGTTCGCTCACTGTTCGCCTCACTCCTCAGCTTTGTCGCCCTCGCCTGTCACGGGTGGATCGACGCCCACAGTACTACCACAGTGCGACCTAGATCACGAGAATACTCATTAACTTTCCTTTACGTAAATACCCTTTTTCCTGGACTTTTGTCCCAAACAAAGAAATCACGGGTGGAGAAGATCGACTCCGGCTAAGCTCGCATCCCATGGCTTCACGTTCGTCGACTCCGGCTGCCCCGCAGGGCCGCAAGCCACGGCGCCGGCCGGCCGATAGGCGCGATGTCATCCTGCGCGTGGCCGCGAAGGCTTTCAGCGACAGCGGGTATCACGCCGTGCGTCTCGACGACATCGCCGACGCCGCGGGCATCTCCGCGCCCGCGCTCTACCGGCATTTTCCGAACAAGTACGCGCTTTTCGCCGAGACCGCGCGCTCGTTGGCCGGCGCCCTGGCAGCAGCAACCGCCGCGGTGCCGTCGTCGCCCGAAGACCCCGCCGGCGAGCTGCGCGGGTTGCTCGGCGCACTCACGGCAGCGGCCGTGGACAACCGCCGGACCGGCGGGATCTACCACTGGGAGGCCGACTACCTCGTCGACGACGACGCCCGGTATGTCCGGACGGTGGTGGTCGACCAGCATCGTCGTATACGCAGCGTCCTGTATGCGTGCCGGCCGGATCTCGACGGTGCCGCAGCAGATCTCATCACCGCCGCCATGACCAGCGCAGTCGCCAGTCCCGCCACTCACCGGACGGTCCTGGCCGCACGACAGATCGTGACGCTGATCACCGACGCCGCGATGTCACTGACGGATGTGGAGCTCCCGCCCGAATCCACACCGAGGATCGGACCCGCCGGCGGGCTGTCCCCCACGTCGAAACGTGAGGTGCTGCTGGCTGAGTCGATCCGACTCTTCGCCGCCCGCGGATTCCGCGAGGTGACCATCGACGACATCGCGCGCGCCGCCGATCTGCCCCCGTCCGGCGTGTACCGCCATTTCGAGAGCAAGGCCGCGATCCTGCAGGCCGCGTTCTGGCGCGCATCGGACCGCGTCACGGCGATGATCTCCGATGCGCTCGCGCGCGCCGCCACCCCCCGACAGGCGATCGTCGCGCTGGTGACCGGTTACTGCGACATGTGTTGCACAAACAACGACATCCTCGCCGTCTACGCCAGCGAGATCGGAAACATCGAACCGCGCCAGCGCACCGAGCTGCGCGCCCAGCAACGGATCAACGTCGAGGAGTGGGCAGGCTGGCTGACCCGCGATCGACCCGAGCTGACTCCGGTGCAGGCACGCTTTCTGGTTCAGGCAGCACTCAATGTCACGATGGACCTGACCCGCCCCCGCCGTCGACCCTCGGCCGAGCGCGTCAGCAGCCTGGGACTGCGGCTACTCCTGGCCGACCACGCCCCCAGGCAATCAGACGGTGCCCAGATCAGCCAGTAGCCATCGGCCGTCGCGTCGCTCCAACGTGACCTTGACCCGAGACTGGTATGGGATACCCTCGGGCACTTGCGAACTCACTTCCGGAGAGGTGACCGTCTGATCGAGTGTCACCAGCACGACCGCGGTGCCGTCGGACAATGACTCCACGCCCGCATCATTGGCAACCGCCCGCGAAGTGCCACTGACCGAGGCGTTGCCGCGCCGCGCATCCGCCGAGGAGGTGATGTAGGTCTTCGCGAATTCCGGAGTGGAGATCTCGCGAATGCGACGGTCGAGATCGTCATAGCGAGCCGGATCATAGGTGGCGACCGTGGCCGCATAATCCCGCGCGATGCGCATGACCTCGGAGCGAGTGGCTGCCGACGGCCCCGCCGCGTCGGCGCGATCCTCGGCCTGCACCCAGGCGTAGGCGAAGTAGGCCGTCGTCACGGCCAGTAGCGCCGAGAGCGCGACCAGAATGATCAAGGCGATGCGCGTGCCGCGGCCCCCGCCGCCGGTGGCAACCCTTCCGGGAACCCGGTCGGCCGAATCCGACCCGCCACGTGATCGACCCCCGCGCCGCCCTCCTTTGGACTCGGCCTCGGCTCGTAGCCGGTCGCGCTTCGAGCGGTTGACGGCGAGGAAGTCATCGCCATCAAGAGAGGTGATGTCCTCCGTCGTCCGGGAATCATCGAGGTCGCGATCGGTGACCGATGACGAGTCGGTGCCGGCAGAATCGGCAGCCGCTGCGACGTCGATGCCGCCTTCGTCGGTCGAGGTCGGCCGTTGAGACTTTGGCATGCGACCAATGTAGCGGGCATCGATTGTGTTGTAGGTCACCGCTATCCTGCTTACATATATTTGATGTGATACTTTCTAGCCCAACATCGAGCATCGCTCGCCCGATCATCACGAAAGGCCAGATCAAGCAATGGTGTCCTTCACCGACGAACAGACCGCTTTTGCCAAGGCCGTCGCCGATTTCTGCCAACGCGAAGCCGGTACCCGTGCACAACGTGACGCGCTCACCGACAACGGTGCGGAACTACATTCGCCCGAGCTCTACGGCAAAATGGCCGCTCTCGGGTGGACCGGCATCGTGGTTCCCGAGGACTTCGGCGGCGCCGGCGCGGGCAACGTGGAGATGTGCATCCTGCTGCAGGAGGCGATGCGCGGGAACGCGCCGATCGGTGGCATCGGCCCGACCCTGATCACTGCCGCCGCCTACGAGAAGTTCGCCGACGAACAGCTGAAGAAGAATGTGCTGGCCGGCGTCGTCGACGGCGATTCGTTGTCCATCTCGATGTCGGAGCCCGAGGCCGGCTCCGACGTCGCCAATCTGTCGTGCCGGGCCGAGAAGGTCGACGGCGGCTGGGTCATCAACGGGCAGAAGACCTGGTGCT
The DNA here is from genome assembly GCF_044543825.1 of Gordonia sp. NPDC062954. NCBI lineage: Bacteria > Bacillati > Actinomycetota > Actinomycetes > Mycobacteriales > Gordoniaceae > Gordonia > Gordonia sp. NPDC062954. The sequence continues at coordinate 299,760 of NZ_JBITWL010000001.1, forward strand.
CCAATGCACACTTCGCCAAGTCCATCCTGCTCATCGCACGGACCGAGAAGACCGACAAGAAGCACGAGGGCCTGACCCAATTCCACATCCCCGCCGGCACTCCGGGTCTGGAGATCAAGGGCATCGACACCCTTGGCGGCCGTGAGGTCAACGACCTGTACTTCACCGATTGCGAGGTGCCCGATTCGGCCGTCGTCGGCGAGGTGGGCAATGGCTGGAACCAGTTGATGGCCGGACTCAACACCGAGCGTCTGATCCTTGCCGCGATGCAACTCGGCGTGGCCGAACGGTCGTTCGCCGACACTCTGGCGTTCATCACCGACCGTAAGCAGTTCGGTCGACCGATCGGCACCTTCCAGGCGCTGCGCCACCGGATGGCCGACCTCGCAACCGAGATCGAGTGCACACGGGAGCTGGTGTACTCGGTGGCCCGGCAGGCCGATGACAACCCCACCAAGCTGTTGCCGCGCGAGGCCTCGATGGCCAAGCTCAAGGCGACCGAGACGTCGAAGCGGATGACGATCGACGCGATGCAGATGATGGGTGGTTACGGCTATGCAACCGAGTTCGACGCCGAGCGTTTGATGCGCGGTGCAATCATCTCGACCGTCTACGGTGGCACAAATGAGATCCAGCGCGACATCATCGGCAAGACCTACGGGCTCTGAGGGTCCGGCGCGCTCGACGTCGCCACGTCTGCGCCGGCGGCCACAGCTCTCCGAGGAGGTCGCCGCCCACCTGCGTGAGCAGATCATGACCGCCACGCTGCGGCCCGGTGATTATGTCCGCATGGACGAGACGGCCGAGCGGCTCGGCGTCAGTGTGACGCCGGTCCGTGAGGCCTTGCTCACCCTACGGGGCGAGGGCATGGTCAACCTCGCGCCGCACCGTGGCTACATCGTCGCCGAACTCAGCCGTACCGATGTCGAGGACCTGTTCTGGTTGCAGGGCGAGATCGCGGTCAAACTGGCGTTGCGTACCGCAGACGCGATCACCCCCGAGCAGATCGCCGACCTCGAATGGCACAACCAACAGCTGCGCAGCGCGTTGACCTCCGGTGACGGCAGTCAGGTCGCCAGCGCGGAGTTCGACTTCCACCGCGTGCACAATCTGATCGCGTCGGGCGGCAAACTGGCCTGGTTCCTGCTCAGCGCCACCCGGTACACCCCGGCGCAGCTGTACGCGACCGACCCGGAATGGGGCGAGGTGGCGGTGGATTCGCATGCGAAGCTCATCGAGGCGTATCGGTCCGGAGACCGAACCCAGGTGGTCGAGCAGACGCGACGACAGTTCGTCGACGGTGCCGCACGCCTGACCAGACACCTGGAGGCCACCGGCATCTGGGATGAACAGAGCTGAGCCCATCACCCGAGCGCCGACTGCACACGACGCGCCGGGGCCGCCCGGCTGAGGTATTCGTCCGCGTCGGGTAGTCTTTGGAAGTGCGCCGCCCAGGGCGGGGCAGGTCACCCCCGACGACCTGCCCCGCCCTGGGCGGCGCGGTCGTTTGAGAGATCCCGCGAGACCCGCCGCGACCTCATCACGTCGCGGTGCCCCGACGAGACGAAAGGTGCACTCGACATGGACACCGCCGACACCGCCGCGCACCAGCGCCGGGCATCTGCCGTCGGAGGACATGACCCGCTCGCCGGGTGGGAACGACGCGCCGAGTGGCCCCTCGTGGCCATGGCGGTGCTGTTCCTCGCCGCGTACTCATTGCAGGTGCTCGCCGATCCCGGCGAGACGATGAACACAGTGCTCGACGTCGTCATCTTCGCTTCCTGGGCCTGCTTCGCGATCGATTACGTCGTACGCCTGGCCATCACCCCCGATCGCTGGTCGTGGTTCTGGCGCCATCTCGCCGACCTGGCGATCGTTGTCCTGCCGATGTTGCGCCCACTCCGGCTGCTGCGATTGTTGATCCTCATCACCGTGCTGCAAAAGGCGCTCGGCGGCGCCATCCGAGGCCGCGTGGTGATCTACACGGCGGCCAGCGCCCTACTCCTGATCTACGTGGCATCACTGGCCATCTACGAGACCGAGGGCCGCCTTCCCGATGCCACCATCACTTCCTTCGGCGACGCCCTCTGGTGGTCCATGACCACGGTGACGACCGTCGGCTACGGCGACTACTACCCGATCACCACGACGGGTCGGGTCATCGCCGGACTGCTCATGCTCGGCGGGATCAGTGTGATCGGTGTCGTCACCGCCACCATCGCGTCGTGGATCGTCCAGCGTGTCGCCGACGACGACGAGGCCAACGCGGCGGCGACGTCCGCCGAGATCCAGACGCTGCGCACCGAGGTGGCCGAACTGCGCCGTGATCTGGCGCGCCACCGCGAGGCCGCCGAGGTCTGATCCGGGCATCCCGGAGAGCCGAAATCCCCCGCCACCTGGTGCAGGTGACGGGGGATTGTGTTGCTCCCCCAACTGGACTCGAACCAGTAACCGTTCGATTAACAGTCGAATGCTCTGCCAATTGAGCTATGGGGGAATGCTCTCGAACCGAGTGATGACTCTAGCGCATGGACGCGCCGGAGAACAAAACGCCTGCACGCCCGTTCTCCGGCGCCCCGTACCCGCATGAAGCCGAACCGTGTGAGGTCAGTGCCCGGCCACGACGTCCGCCTCGTCGAAGGTGCGGGGTGTCCGCGCGTTGGGCAGGAACCAGTATGCGATGCACACCAGACCGAAGAAGAGGTAGCCCAGTGCGACTTCCGGGGCGGCCGCCCAGCTCACCTCGGGCGCATGAATGAGCCCGATGAACGACAGCACCGCACCCACGGCGCAAGCGATCGCGGCGAAGTGGAATTTCTTGTCCAGGATGAAGGTGACGATGGTGCCCAACACCAGGCCGACGAGGACCGCGCCTTCGCCCAGCGTCTTCAGGCCGTCGTAGACCAGACCCGCGTTGCCGAGCGCCTCGGCGCCGACTTCCTCGGCGGTCGTGCCCGCCGCGCTCAGCGCGTTGTCGATCATTCCCCGGCCCCATTCGGCGAGATTGGGCAGAATCGCAGCGACCACCGCGATCGCATGAATCCTGGGAACGGCCTGGAATGCCTGCGCACCGATCAAGAGACCGATGTAGAGCAGGATGGGCACGATCGCGGGAACCGGGAGCAACGCCTCCAACACACCGAAGAGGCCGACGAAGCAGAGGACCCCGATCACCACCCCGCTGGCCAACGAGTAGCCGGCCCGACCGCCGGCGTCTTTCCAGCCGGGATGTCCGATGTAGACCGCGGGCGGAAACGGCGAACCGAAGGCCGCGCCGACACAGGCGCCTGCACCGTCGGCCAACAGCACACTGCGCAGGTTGTAGTTGTCGCCTGCCGCGGCTGCGCTCTCCACATTGCTCATCGCCTCGGTGAAGTTGTAGACGCCCAGCGGTATGGCGGTACCGAGCAGCGGCGCGAGGTCACCGAGTCCGGAGAACAACATGTCGAAGCGTTGATCCGGAATCCCGACCGCGATGTCGGAGACGGCCTGCTCGAGATCGGGCACCGACATGTAGCCACCGATCCAGCCGATCGCGGTGCCCACCAACAGTGCGGCCAGCCCGACGGGAATGTTGCCGGGCAGCCGCACGTCGGTGAAAAAACCGATCAAGATGATCGCCAACACCGGCAGACCGATCCAGGCGACCTCCCACATCTGGGCGGCCGGGCGCATGGCGATGAACGTGATCGAGATACCCGCGAGCGTGCCGAGCATCGCCGCGCGCGGCGTCAGCTTGCGTACGTAAGGCCCCACGAACGCGCGATCATCGCGATAACACCGATCATGAACGCCCACGCGAGCCCGGCCTCCCAGGCCTGCATCGCATCGTTGGTGGTCAGATAGACCGGCAACATCACGACGAAGACCACGATGAACATGTGCGGCACGCTGGGTCCGTACGGCAACGCGGTGACGTCGGTACGCCGTTCGCGCTTGGCGAGGCGCCGCGCGAGGAATGTGTAGTACAGGTTGCCGAGTATCAGCGCGACGCCAAGCGCCGGCAGCACCGTGCCCAGTACGTCGCCGGCGGGAATCTGGACGACAGCGATCATCAGCCCCGTCAGCGTGAGCACGTTGACGAGGATGTTGAATCCGAGTCCGAAGAACGCATTGGTGTCACCGCGGGTCCACCACGGAACGGGCGGTGGCGCCGGCGACGACGCCGGGTCGGCGGGCGGAGCGGGGTCGGTGGTGGTACTCATCGGTGGTTCGATCCTCTCGGCAACAGGTGACGTGCCCGCTTCAGGAGACTGCGGAGTCGGGCACTGGTGACGTCGGCGACGCTGCCGGCTGATCGGTGAGGGCGGCGACGAGCACGCCGCTCGGCGCGGTCCAGCCGAAGATCCCGCCCTGCGCGGCGATCATCTCCAGGCCCACTCGCTGGAACTCTGGGAAATACGAACCGACGCAATCGGATACGACGACGCATTCGTATCCGCGGTCGTTGGCCTCGCGGGTGGTGGTGTGCACGCACACCTCGGTGGTGACGCCGGTGACGAGGAGCTGGGTGACGCCATGTTCGGCGAGCACGGTGTCGAGGTCGGTGGCGTAGAAGGCGCCTTTACCGGGTTTGTCGATCACCACTTCGCCACCGACCGGCGCCAGCTCGTCGATGATGTCGTGGCCGTATTCGCCCCGAATCAGGATCCGGCCGTATGCACCGGGATCGCCTATCCGTTTGGCCGGCGTCCCGCGGTTGAGCTTGGCCGGTGGACAGTCGGACAGATCCGGCAGGTGACCTTCGCGCGTATGGATCACCAGCATCCCGGCCGCACGCGCGGCGGCGAGTAGCTCGGCCAACGGTGCGACCACCTGCTGTAGCCGCGACACATCGTTGCCGAGGGTCTCGCCGAAACCACCCGGCAGCAGGAAGTCGCGTTGCATGTCGATGATGACCAGAGCGGTACGTGCGATGTCGAGGTGCAGCGGTGCGGGTAGGGCGGCGATGGTCACGGGTTGGGCCACGGGACACGCCTTTGCCGAAATGGGTGTAGTGACCGAGCATCGTGTTGGTCTCGATCGGTTGGTCGAGTACCTCCTCGACGGTGAACGTGCGACCGATGGTCGGCGTCACGAGCAAGTCCAGATCGCGCCATGTGCGGGCAACCTGGGCGCGCAGTTGCTGGAGTTCTTGCAGTGCGGCGAAGGCGTCGACGGCGGTGTACTTCTGGCCGCTGCGCAGGATGTCGCGCACCACCGGATGATGGCGTCGGGCCGCTGGGCGAGGAAGTCACCGAACACCACCAGGCGCTCGGCCACCCACGGTCCGGCATAGAGCAGTTCACCGGCCGCCAGAAACGGCGCCAGCGACACCTCGACGATGTCGACAGCCGCGGTGAACCCGTTGTGCATCAACCTGTCCCGAAATGACAGATGCGCCGCGCGCATGGCTTCGTCACCGAAGAACTCCAGTTCGGACAACGGCGGCAGGCCCACCCGAATCGGGCCGCCGGCGTACTTCGGTCCCGGGCTACGCGACCACGGATCGTCGTCGTCACGACCCGCCATCACCGCCATCACCCGGTCGACATCGTCGATGCACCGGCCATCGTGGTGATGCAGTCCAGGGATTTACACGCGGGCACCAGCCCCACGGTGCTGATGAGCCCTCGCGAAGGTTTGTATCCCAGGACCCCGTTGAGTGCGGCGGGCACTCGCCCGGAGCCGGCGGTATCGGTCGCTACCGCGAACGGCACCTCACCGAGGGCGACCGCGAGCGCCGACCCAGAACTCGACCCACCCGAGATCATCTGTCCGCCGTACACACTGCGCGGCACCGTGTACGGCGTTCGGGTGCCGTTGAGCCCGGTGGCGAACTGGTCGAGATTGGTCTTGCCGACATAGAGCGCCCCCGCGTCGAGCAGGTGCTGCACCGCCGGCGCCGTCATCTTTGGGACGTAGGCATAGTCCGGACACGACAGCGTCGTGGGCACCCCGGCGACGTCGATGCTGTCCTTGACCCCGAAAGGGACGCCGTAGAGCGGGAGCGCCCGGGCCCCGGGACGTCTCTCGAGATCTGCCGCCGCGGCCAGCAGGTCCTCGCGACCGACGGTCGACAGCCAAGTGCCGTCGTCGCCGCGTGCATCGATCGCGTCGGCGACGATCCGCGCAGTCCGTGTCGGCGACCCACTGCCGGACACATGATTAGCGAGGATCTCCGCGACGGACGGGCCGAGTGCAGGTCCCCTAAGGGACCGACCACCAATCTCCATAGCGTCGATTGCCGACAGAATATGTGGCGGCCGCGGATCGTCTGTGTGCCGGTTGTGTTAGCGACGCCGAGGCGGGTCGACGGCGGACGGACCGGTGCACGCCCCGCAGCTACGTCGCGGTATCCCCCGGCGGCGCAGCCAGATCGAGGTACCGAAGATGCTTGTGGTCACGCAACGCGGCCACCGCGGCGACCGGATCGTTGGTCTCCAAGGCCTCGAGGATTGCCAGATGACGCCGAAAGCCGTCATCGGGTCCGTGATGGTCCACGGTCTCCGCCCGCAGGTTCACCGCCATCGGCAACTGGAGCTTGAGCAGAATGGGCTCGAGTGCGATGTCGAGCTGCCGATTACCCGCCAGACCCACCACCGCAGCATGGAAATGTCGATGGGCGTCATCCTTGGCGAGGTCATCGGTGGCCGTCTTCATCTCCTCGACCGCCGCCCGCACCGGCGCGAGTTGCTCGACCGGGTCGTTCAGCGGGAGCGCCGACTCCACCGCGAACCTCTCCAACACCTGCCGCAACTCGAAGAGCTGCACGATGTCGCGGGGAGACCATTCCGCGACCCGCGTACCACGCCTCGGCTGATGCTCGACCAGGCCCTGTTGCGCCAGCAGGCGCAGCGCCTCACGCACCGGAGCTCGGCTGATGCCGAGATCGGCACACAGAGTCTCCTCGACGATCTTCGCCCCGGGGGAGAGTCCACCGGAGAGAATCGCGTCGCGGATACGTCGGCCCGCCACGTCGACCAGACTTTCGGGGAGGTCGCGGTCTTCGCTCGCCCCGTCGCCCCCGGCCATGCGCTCCTCGTTCGTCACTGTGCTCGTGTCATCCGCTGTGGATTCCCTGCAGTCTAGTGTGCCGTGTTGCGCCGCGGCGCCGACCAGGTCGGCGAGCCGGTGCGGTAATGTGCAGCGTCGGGCATGCGCAGCGCTCATGCCGGGGGCGGTAGCTCAGCTGGTTAGAGCCGCGGACTCATAATCCGTAGGTCGCGGGTTCGAGCCCCGCCCGCCCCACCAGAGACTCCGAGACGTCGGTGCACCAAACTGGACGTTCGTTTCCCAAACGAAGTCAACGACGCCGGATTCGACACTCCGGCACAGCACTTCGCGTGCCCAACCGCGACGGCTCGGTGGTACCCCACCGGCACCACCGTCCCCACGAGGCCACTCGGGCAACTCCAAACCCTCTGCACGCCAGCCTGACTCACAGTGTTCACCGCGACGACACGCGCGGTGTCACCCAAAGGGGGGAAAGTTTCCCGATCCAAACCGGCGCGGGGTAGGGTTCGAGATCATCACATCGACCTTCACCACGACACAGTTGCCCGGATCGGCCCACCGGTCCACCTCCCCCTCCCCCACTCGCGGAAATCTCGATGACGCTTGCCGTTCGTGTTCCCCGAAAGTCGCTCCGAATCAACACAAGTGAAAGCATTACGACCACCCGACGGTGGCGTACGTCCATGCCCATCATCGGCCTCACGGCACTCTCGGTGGTCGCCGTCGGGCTCCTGACCGCCCCTGCGCCCGCGCCCGCTGATGCGCATGGTGCGCCGACGTTCAACCTGTTCATCCCGGGGACCTGGGAGACTGATGAGACCGCTGATCCCAGCACCCCGATCGGCGCCCTCAAGCCCATCGCCGAACGCATCCGTCGCGACCACGGCACCTCTGCGCACATCTACTTCCTGCCCTACCTCGCTCGCGCATTCGACAACGGAGAGAGCTACGGAGTGAGCAAGGCCACGGCTCTGGACAACGCGGCCCGCATCCTGCGTGACTTCACCGCCCGACATCCGACAGCGAAGGTGACGATCACCGGCTACAGCCAAGGCGCGGATGCTGCCGGGGACCTCGCGTCGGCGATCGGGAACCGGATCGGCCCGGTCACCCCTGACAAAGTGCTCGCCGTCGCACTGCTGGCCGACCCACGTGCGGGTACCCGCGGCGAAACCGTCGTCGGACCACGAGCCGACGGCGTCGGAATCGCCGACCCACGCCCGGCCGGCATGGGCACGCTGGCCGGACGGGTCTCATCGATCTGCGCTCCCGCCGACCTCTACTGCTCGATCGACAAGCGGCAGAACCCATTCCTCGGTCAGCTGGGGTCGGCCTTGGGCAAGACACCGGACCAGGCCGTGCGCGCCGTCCGCCGTGCGGCGACTGCCGCCGGCACACTGGCCTCACTCGATCTGCACGGCATCGCGGCAGGGTTGGCCGCGCTGCCGCCACAAGCCGCCGATGGTGACCTCGCGGCGGCGCACGCGACCGCCACCGAGCTCAACGCCGACCTGCGACCCCTGGTGACCCTCGCCGCGGCGGTCGACTTCGCCGAGATCTCTGCCGTTCTCGCACTGATCCCCGACGAGACCGGATTCGCCAAGGCGATGTCCGTGGTCGCGGCGGGACTCTCCCATGTCGACGTGGAACGTACCGCCGACCTGGTGGGCCGAATCCAACAGCTGACCTGGGTGGCCGCCGCCGAGGTGGGACAGCGCGCGGGCGCCAAAACCCTACCGGTCACCGGGCATACGCGCGCCGAGGTCGCCCGCCTCGGCCGCGAGCTCGGCCAGGTCGCCCGTGGCGTCGTGTCCGCCACACCGCAGGCGGGCTCCGGGATGCCGGTCGTGTCACCGGACTTCAAGAACTCGGCGACCGCGGTGACCCGCATCGTCGCGAAGTACGCGATCACCGACCCGGCCACCCTGGTCACCGACGCGGTCTCGGCCGGAAAATTCTATTCCGGTGAGAGTCACGTTCGCTACGGGTCACTGGTCGTCGACGCCAACGGCAACAACGCCGTGAGCTGGCTGGCCCAATGGCTCACGACGGCCATCGCCCAGGCCTGACCACCCAGGCTTGACTGGTGAGGAGCGCCACAGTGGCGCCTCGCCGACCTGCCCGGTCGGACAGGTCGGGTGATAATTCTCCCAACGCACGGTCGCGAAGGGGGCACAACATGCGGGGAACCGATCACATCTGGGGACGGCCCAAACCGGCACCCGACCGTTGTCGCGGCCCGCACACCTACGGCGGGGGTTGCACCTTCAACGCCGACGACCCGCACCGGCCACTTTTCCCCGAGCAGCTCCGCCCGGGCGCGAGGAACGCGACCGCCGCGTGATGACCCGCGGCAACCTGACCGAACAAGTCACCCGACTCCGGTGTCGGGATCGACGGCCTGCTCGAGCAGACTGCGCCGGTAGGCCTCCAAGGCCACCAGGTCCCCGAACACTGCGTTGTAGCCATCCGGGTCCTCGCCCGGCGCCATCCGACGCAGCCGCGACTTGATGTCGGCGATCTGGGCTCCGACCCAGACCTCCTGCAGCCGCGCCAACACGCTGCTGATGTACCGGGAGATGTTGTCCTCGGTGACCGGCATCGACTCCACGGCGAGTTCGGTCACCAACGGACCGAGAACCGGATCGTCGATGCCGTTGTGCACCGCATCCACCCACTCGGCGCCGCCCATACCGGCCGACGTGCCACCGAGCGCGGACATCGCCGTTCGAATCGAGGCATATGCGGGTTCGGTGAAACACTGCACCGGCAGCGAATCGAAGACGGTCCCGGCGACGGCCGGGTATTGCAGTGCCGCCTTGAGCGCTTCGCGCTGCGGCCACAAACGCGGGTCGGCGGCCAGCGGTCGCGCGGTGGGCGGCGTCGATGCCGCCTCCGGTCGCTGGCGCCGGATGGAGGTGACCTGCCCCGAACGCCCGCTGTTGCGCGCTGCGCCGCCCGTCGCCCGGGCGTATCGCACGCCCTCCTCACGTACCCGTCCGAGCACCTGGGCCACGTCCTCCCAGCCCACCCAGCCGGCAAGCTGCCGCGCGTACTCATCGCGCAGGGCGACGTCCTTGATCCGCGCGACGACCGGAACCGTCTCGCGCAATGCGTGCACGCGACCCTCTGCGGTGTCGAGATCATGACTGCCCAACAAGGCCTTGATCGCGAACTCGAACATCGGTACCCGCCGAGCGACCAGATCACGCACCGCTGCGTCACCACGTTCCTGCCGGAGTTCGCAGGGGTCCATCCCCTCGGGCGCCACCGCCACGAACGTCTGTCCGGCGATACTCTGCTCGCCTTCGAAAGCTTTGAGCGCCGCGGCCTTTCCGGCTTCGTCACCGTCGAAGGTATAGATCACCTCACCGCGAAAATACGAGTCATCCATCATCAACCGTCGCAACAGCGCCAGATGGTCCTCACCGAATGCGGTCCCACACGAGGCCACCGCGGTGGTCACGCCCGCGAGATGCATCGCCATCACATCGGTGTAGCCCTCGACGATCACCACCTGGTGCCCCTTGGCGATGTTCTTCTTCGCGTGGTCGAGCCCGAACAACACCTGAGACTTCTTGTACAGCATGGTCTCCGGGGTGTTCATGTACTTGCCGAGGTTGTCATCGGAGAACAACTTGCGCGCCCCGAAGCCGATGATGTCGCCGCCGAGATTGCGGATCGGCCACAGCAGTCGGCGATGGAACCGGTCGATGGGCCCTTTCCGCCCCTGCTTGGACAGCCCGGCGGCTTCGAGTTCGCTGAATTCGAAGCCCTGGGACAGCAGCGCCTTCGTCATGGTGTCCCAACCGGCCGGCGCATATCCGCAACCGAACGTCGCAGCGGTGGCGGCGTCGAAGTTCCGTTCGGTCAGGTAGTCGCGGGCGGGTTGCGCCTCCGGCGACTGAAGTTGTTGTGCGTAGAACTTCTGGGCGGCGGCATTGGCCGCCACCAGGCGTGCTCGGGTTCCGCGGTCACGGATGATCGCGGTGCCGCCGCCCTCGTAATGGATCTGGTAACCGATGCGATCGGCAAGCTGCTGCACCGCCTCGACGAATGAGATGTGCTCCTGCTTCTGCAGGAAGCTGTAGACGTCGCCGCCCTCTCCACAGCCGAAACAGTGGAAGTGTCCGTGATTCGGCCGAACGTGGAACGACGGGGACTTCTCATCGTGGAACGGGCACAGCCCCTTCAAGCTGTCGGCCCCGGCCCGGCGCAGCGCCACGTAATCACCGACGATCTCCTCGATGCGTGTCTGCTCACGGATCGCCGTGATGTCACGATCGGGAATTCGGCCTGGCACGCCGACCAGTGTAGTGAGTGCACGCCGCGTCGCCGCAGCCCTACTCACACTCAGCCGAGGTGTGCCTGAGCTCCCGAGTTCTGCCGGTCCGAACGTTCGAGCCTGCCCTCGGTCATCGACGCGATCTGATCAACGATGACCCGCAGCCGCGCAGCGTCATCGGAGGCGTCCTGCCAGAACGGCACGAAGATCGGGTCGAGCCCACCGGGGGCGGCGGCGGTCAACCAGTCCGCAACGCGATGGATTCGTTCGCGCTGGCGCCGCTGGGTGGCCTTGTGTCGTTCGTTGGAGAAGATGAACCGCAGCGCAAGTGTCTTCAAGATGGCGACCTCGGCCGCCACCAGCGGCGAGACGGTGAGGTCAGCGTCATAGCGCGACACCGACCGGTCCCCGACCATCGCGCGGGTGCCGGTGATCGCCGCCGACGCGAACCGGCCGATCAGTTCGCTGGTGAGCCGCTTCAACGTGACCGCGCTGTCGAGGCTCCCGTCGTAACCACCGGCGGCCATGACGATCTCCATCCGGGACAACCGCTGGGCGGCGTCGATGAGTGCGCCCGCCTCGAGGCCCTCGAACTCCTTGACGCCGATGTCGGCCAAGGCACGTTGATCGATGGGATCGGCCAGCGTGCGGAGGTCGATCCGATCGGCGATGACCCCGTCCTCGAGGTCGTGCACGGAGTAGGCGACGTCGTCGGACCAGTCCATCACCTGGGCTTCGATACACTGCCGGCCCGCCGCGGCGCCGTTGCGAATCCAGTCCAGCGCCGACGCGTCGTCGTCGTAGGCGCCAAACTTCACTGCCGGCGGCCGGCGCGTCCAGGGGTACTTCAGGGTGGCGTCCAGCGACGCCCGGGTCAGATTGAGTCCCGCACTGCGACCGTTCGCGTCGAGCAACTTCGGTTCCAGCCGAGTGAGGATCCGCAGATTCTGCGCGTTGCCCTCGAATCCACCGATCTCGGCAGCGACCTCGTTGAGAGCACGTTCGCCGTTGTGACCGTACGGCGGATGCCCGATGTCGTGGGCCAGACCGGCCAGTTCCACCAGGTCCGGTTCGCAGCCCAGTCCGATCGCGATGCCGCGGCCGATCTGACCGACCTCGAGCGAGTGAGTGAGTCTGGTACGCGGGGTGTCGCCTTCCCGCGGTCCGACGACCTGCGTCTTGTCGGCGAGACGACGCAGCGCGGCGCAATGCAGCACCCGCGCACGGTCCCGCGCGAAGTCGCTGCGATGATCCGTGCGGGTACCGGGCAGACTCGCGACCTTCGGCGCTTCCGGCACGAATCGCTCGACGGCCTCGTCACCGTAGTCGGCCGTGAGCGGAATGGCAGACACGCTGGTCGAGCTAGTCAAGCACCCAGCCCCGGGCGACCGCGAAGTCGGTGATGCGCTGGCGGATCGCCACGATCTGTCCGGCGGTCAGGTCGTCGGAGGAGTCGAGCAGCAACTCCGTGATCTCTTCGGTGAAAGCCGACGCGTCGAGCGAACCCCGTGACCGCCGCGGACGCTCGCCACCGTGCGAACGTCCGTGGTCGTGTGTCTCACGTCGATGCGGACGGCCGGCGGGAGCCTCGTCGGCAGGTGCGGCCTCGGTGACGGCCACGTTGACCGCCTTGGAACCCCGGTCGGTCTCCTCGACGTCGAACTCCACCTTGGCACCGGGTTTGAGCGCCGTCTCGTCGATGTCAATGTCGTTGATGTGCAAAAAGACGTCGGCGCCACCCGACTCCGGCGCGAGAAACCCAAATCCCCGATTTGCGTCGTAGTGCACGACCTTGCCGCTGACGGTCACCGCTTCACTCGCTCTCCTCGTCGCACCACAGTCCGAACCCCGTGCCCGGGCGTGCGACGACAACTCCATCCACAACTATGACAGATATCCGCAGGTCGCACTGGACGCGCCCTTCGTGACGACCCTCCGCAAGCTCCGGGTCTCAACAGGGATCGGGTGTCACGAAGGTCAGGAACCGAGCAGCTTGCCACCGAGGTACTCCACGACCTTGTCCAGAGCCACCCGCTCCTGACTCATGGTGTCGCGCTCCCGCACGGTCACCGCCTGGTCGTCGAGGGTGTCGAAGTCCACGGTCACACAGAACGGCGTACCGATCTCGTCCTGGCGGCGGTAACGCTTGCCGATACCCTGCGCGTCGTCGAACTCGACGTTCCAGTGCTTGCGCAGTTCCGCGGCAAGGTCCTTCGCCTTGGGGGACAGCTTCTCGTTGCGCGACAGCGGCAGCACCGCCACCTTCACCGGGGCCAGACGACGGTCGAGTTTCAGCACGGTCCGGGTGTCGATGCCGCCCTTGGCGTTCGGCACCTCCTCCTCGGTGTAGGCGTCACACAGGAACGCCATCAGCGAGCGGGTCAAACCGGCCGCCGGCTCGATGACGAACGGGGTGTAGCGCTCACCCGAGGCCTGATCGAAGAACGACAGGTCCTCACCGGAATGCTTGCTGTGGGTCGACAGGTCGAAGTCGGTGCGGTTGGCGACACCTTCGAGTTCACCCCACGGGTTACCGGAGAAACCGAATTTGTACTCGACATCGACGGTGCGCTTCGAGTAGTGCGACAGCTTGTCTTTCGGATGCTCGAACAACCGCAGGTTCTCCGGGTCGATGCCCAGATCCACGTACCAGTTGAACCGATGGTCGATCCAATACTGGTGCCAGTCCTCGTCCTCGCCGGGCTTGACGAAGAATTCCATCTCCATCTGCTCGAACTCCCGGGTCCGGAAGATGAAGTTGCCCGGCGTGATCTCGTTGCGGAAGCTCTTGCCGATCTGCGCGATGCCGAACGGGGGCTTCTTACGCGCCGTGGTCATCACGTTCTTGAAGTTCACGAAGATGCCCTGCGCGGTCTCCGGACGCAGGTAGTGCAGGCCCTCTTCGTCGTCGACGGGGCCGAGGAACGTCTTGAGCAGGCCGCTGAACGCGCGCGGCTCGGTCCACTTGCCCGGCTGGCCGGTGTCGGGATCGTTGATGTCGGCCAGACCGTTGGCTGGTGGGTGGCCGTGCTTGATCTCGTAGGCCTCGAGCAGATGATCGGCGCGGTAGCGCTTGTGGGTGTGCAGCGATTCGACGAGCGGATCGGTGAAGACCTCGACGTGGCCCGAGGCCTCCCAGACCTGGCGGGGCAGGATGACCGACGAGTCGAGGCCGACCACGTCCTCGCGACCGGTCACCATTGTGCGCCACCACTGGCGTTTGATGTTGTCCTTGATCTCGACGCCGAGCGGTCCGTAATCCCACGCGGAGCGGGTTCCGCCGTAGATCTCACCGCAGGGGTAGACCAGACCTCGACGCTTGGCGAGGTTGACGACGGCTTCAACGCGGTTGGACTGGGCGGCCACGGTTAACTGATCTCCAACGATTCGGTGTTCTCGGGATGACGCCACCGGCTCGGCATCATGTCACAGGAACACCATGTCGAAACGGCAACCCTTACAGGGTAGCCACACCGGTATCTGTTGTCGGAATCCACTCCACCGCCAAATGAAAACCACTTCCTTTAGGATGGGGGCGATGGGTTCACCAGAACGAGATTGCGCTCCCGGCGCCGACGCGCGTACTGCGGGTCCGGCGGCATACGAAGCTGCCAGCGACCTGCTTCGCGCGCTGGCCTCGCCCACTAGGGTCGCCATCGTGTTGCTACTGCGGGAGCGTCCGCAATGTGTGCACGAGGTGGTGGGCGCCTTGTCGTTGAGTCAGCCGTTGGTCAGTCAGCATCTCCGTGTGCTCAAGGATGCCGGCGTGGTGCGCGGCAATCGCAGCGGCCGGGAGATCGTCTACGAGCTGGTCGACGACCACCTCGCCCACATCGTCACCGACGCCCTGACCCACGCGATGGAGCCGTCGTCGCGGATCGAACCCGCATCCGGAGATGGCGAGGTGTCCCGGTGACCGCACGAACCGACCGGCCCGTCACCGGCGTCCGATCGACTCGCCAGCGCGCCGCCATCGCGGATGCGCTGGCCGCGGGCGACGACTTCGTCTCCGCGCAGGAACTCCATGAGCAACTCAAGGCCCGGGGCGAGTCAATCGGACTGACCACCGTGTATCGCAACCTGCAGGCGCTCAGCCAGGCCGGTCAGATCGATGTGCTGTGGGACGGCTCCGGCGAGATGCGTTATCGCCACTGCTCGTCGGGACATCATCATCACCTGGTGTGCCGTCGTTGCGGCACCACGGTGGAGGTTCAGGCCGAACCGGTCGAACAATGGGCAGCCAAGGTCGCCGCCGAGCACGGGTTCACCGAGATCAACCACACCGTGGAGGTCTTCGGCTACTGCGCCGACTGTCAGCGGTCACACTAGCCCGAGAGCTGCTGTGCCGCATCAGCTCCCGCCGACAACACCATATGCAGCACGGTCAGCAACGGCATGTCGTCGAGCGATCCGGCCGGGAAAGTGTAGTACTGCAGAACATCGGTGGTCACCCCTTCGGGATCCGATCGACGCAGCGCACCGAAACTCAGCTGCGCATCACAAGTCTCGACGTCGTCGCGCAGCGCGTCGGTGTTGGGGAGGTCCAATGCGACCAGCTGGGTGACGGTCAGCACTTCGAGGCCGGCGGCCAGCTCCAGCGCCCTGATCGAGGCACGAGTCGAACCCACCTGCACAACAACCGAATCGGCGTCGACGGTGACGACCTCACCGAACTCCGCAACCAGCGCCGCAACGCGGGACGGCCACGTCGATCGCGGCGCCGAGAGTTCGGTCATGTCGACATCACCCCGCCGAACCGCCGATCCCGCTTGGCATATTCGACGCAGGCCGCCCAGAGGTCACGACGATCGAAATCAGGAAAGAGCTTGTCCTGGTAGACCATCTCCGCATACGCGGACTGCCACAGCAGGAAATTGGAGGTCCGCTTCTCCCCTGATGGCCGCAGGAAAAGGTCGACGTCGGGCATGTCCGGCTCGTCGAGGTACTTGGCAAAGGACGCCTCGGTAATGCGTTCAGGGTCGATCTCGCCGGCGGCCGCCCGTCGGGCGATCTCCTTGGCTGCGTCCGCGATCTCGGCCCGGCCACCGTAGTTGACGCACATCGTCAGCGTCATCACGGTGTTGTTCCGCGTCATCTCTTCGGCGACCTCGAGCTCACGGATCACGCTGCGCCACAACCGTGGTCGCCGGCCCGCCCAGCGGACCCGGACACCCATCTCGTTCATCTCGTCGCGCCGCCGACGGATCACGTCACGGTTGAACCCCATCAGGAATCGCACCTCGTCAGGACTACGCGACCAGTTCTCGGTGGAGAACGCGTATGCCGACAACCAGGACACGCCGAGCTCGATGCACCCGCACACAGTGTCCATCAGCACGGCCTCACCGCGCTTGTGCCCCTCCGTGCGGGGCAGACCACGCTCCTGCGCCCAGCGACCGTTGCCGTCCATCACCAGGGCGACATGCTTCGGAATCAGCTCCGACGGCAATTCCGGTGGCGTCGCCCCACTGGGGTGTGCATCCGGTGGACGCACTCCGGCATCTGCCGATCGGGTGACGGCCGGTCGGACCTTCCCGGATCGCGAACCGGGTCGTAACGCCATCGCCCGTCTCCTCTCACGCGGTGTCCACCAGCCTATGGGGTGCTTCACGTTCGATCAGTGGCAGGGTTCGCAACTGTCGTTCCAGATGCCACTGCAGATGTGCCGCGGTCAGTCCGGTGGCCTGCCGCTGCAACGACGAACTGACGTCCACGGTGTGTTCCCACTGGCCACGGAAGAGCGCATCCATCAGATCCAGTACGCCCGGCGACGGAGTCGCCGAACCGGGAGGGCGGCAATGGATGCACACCGCTCCCCCGGCCGCCACGTGAAACGCACGGTGCGGTCCCGGCTGGGCACAGCGGGCACAGACGTCGAGGGTGGGCATCCAGCCCGCGCAATGCATGGCCCGCAGGAGGTAGGCGTCCAGGATGAGTTCGTTGGGTCGCCTACGTTCGGCCAGCGCGTCGAGCGCACCGACAGTCAGCCGGTGCAGTTGTGCGGCCGGTGCACGTTCCTCACCAGCGAGCCGTTCCGCGGTCTCCAGAACCGCACATGCGGTGGTGTAGCGGCTGTAATCGGCCACGAGCGCGTCGGCGTACGCGTGCAGCGTGTGCACCTGGGTGACCACATCGAGTGAGCGTCCTGGATACAGGTGCACATCGACGTGGGCGAAGGGTTCGAGCCGGGCGCCGAACTTGGATCGGGTACGTCGCACACCTTTGGCCACCGCACGCACCAGGCCGTGTTCCTGGGTGAGCATCGTGATGATGCGGTCGGCTTCGCCCAGCTTGTGCTGGCGCAGCACCACGGCCTCATCCCGGTAGAACCTCACCCGATCATTCTTCCACCGTGCACCGACGATGACCGTCGCGACATGCGCTCAGTCCGGGTCGGCGCGCCTGCGCTCGGGCGCCACGCCGGCCACGTGCGCGGGTGACGGCGTGGTGATGGTGGCCGGCCCGCCCCCGTCGACGAACCGTGCCAGACGCGATGGCAACGTCATCCCGCCGGGGAACCGGTGCCAGCCCTTGCGGTCGTAGAGCTTGGTCCCGCCCAAACCCAACGCCACACCGACCAGCAGCCCGACCAGGCACTGGATCACCGATCGCCCCAGTCCGGCATCGAAGTCGGCATCGAAATAAAGGATCGCGCGGCAGCCCAGGTACACCAGATGCATCGGTTCGATCGCGGCGATCCAGGCGAACAGTCGCGGACTGGCCTCCAATGGCACGGTGCCTCCCGACGAGGGCAGTCCGAGGATCACGAAGAAGATCAGGTTGAGGATCAGACCCGGGTTTCCGAAGACCGCCATCATCGAACTCGCCGAGATGCCGACGGCGCTGATCACCAGCACCGAGAACATCCACAGCGAGAACGCGTTGGGCAGCGACGTACCCACCGCGGTGCAGACCGCGATGTAGAGCGCGGACTGGATCACCGCGACGAAGACCATGATGGTCCACTTGGTGGCAAGGGTGCCCCATCTCGAGATCGCCAACCGTTGTCGCAACTGGTAGAACGGCCCGTACTCGATCGGGGTCTGGCCGAGGATGCCGTCGACCACCACGCTGACCATCATCGCCCCGGTGAAACCGGCCAAGATCAGCAGCAACGTGTAGTAGAACGCCGACAACCCGTTACCCGAGCCGTCGGGCAGCGGAGTCGGTTCGATGACCCGCACGTCGACGGGGTTGGCCAGCGCCAGTTGTGCGGCCCCGGAGAAGGGCACGTCAGCGGCCACCAACGTTTGCCGCACCGTCTCCACCAACCGCTCGCCGACCTGTTGATTGACCTGCGCCGACATCTCGTCGGCGAACGTGGTGGTGACGGCCGACGCGAAGGTGCCCGAACCACGGTTGATGAACACGTCGATGGCCATCGGTGCAGGTTTGGCCTGCAGAACCGCCGACCGCCCCAATGCGACGGCGCGGTTGGTGAAGTTGGGCCCGATCACCACGACGCCGTAGGTCTTGCCGGAATTGAGTTCGCCCAGCGCGGTGACGCGGTCGGTGCGCTCGACGGCGATTCCACTCGCGGCCGCGGCCGAGACCACGCCGTCGGCGACCTCGTTGCCGAAGTTCTGGGTGCTGGTGCTGCCGTCGGGGTTGTCGACCTCACCGCCACGATCTTCGTTGACCAGCGCGATCGGGAAATCGTGCAGATTTTTCTGCGGATCGGCGACCGCGCCCATGTAGAGCGCGGCCATCAGGGACATGATCACCACCACCAGAACCAGCGGTGCGAGCCAGAACCGTGGTGAGCGCAGGACTTCGGCGATGGTGCTGCCGGCCTCCGCCTCGTGCTGTTCGGGCAAAACGTCATCAACCGGCGCGCCTGCGGTGTCGTCGGCACTCTCGTGACGCCCCATCGGCTAGAAACCCATCCGACCGAGCTGCTTGGGGTCGCGCTGCCAGTCCTTGGCGACCTTCACATGCAAGTCGAGGTACACCTTGGTGCCCAGTAGTTTCTCGATCTGTGCCCGGGCGACGGTACCGACCTCTTTGAGACGCGACCCCCGATGGCCGATGATGATCCCCTTCTGACTGTCACGTTCGACGTAAAGGATGGCGTGCACATCGACCATCGTCGGTCCGTCGGACTCTGCGGTGGCGTCGTCGGTGTCGCGCGGGATGATCTCCTCGATGACGACCGCCAGCGAATGGGGCAGCTCGTCACGCACCCCTTCGAGCGCCGCCTCGCGGATGAACTCCGCCATCAGCACTTCCTCGGGCTCGTCGGTGAGCTCGCCATCGGGGTAGAACGCCGGCCCGGGCTCCATCAGGCTCACCAGCACATCGGTCAGCACGTCGAGCTGTTTGCCGGATCTGGCCGACACCGGCACCACCTCGGAGTCGGGCCCGAGTAATTCGGACAACGCGATGAGCTGGGCGGCGATCTTGTCTGGGGTGACGCGGTCGATCTTGGTGACCACACCGAGCACGGTGGTGCGGGGCGCCATCTGCCGCACCTGGGACAGAATCCACCGATCACCAGGGCCGATGGCCTCGTCGGCGGGCACACACACGCCGATCACATCGACTTCGGAGTAGGTGTCGCGGACGAGGTCGTTGAGTCGCTGGCCCAGCAGTGTCCGCGGACGGTGCAGTCCGGGTGTGTCCACCAGGATGAGCTGCGCGTCGTCGCGGTTCACGATGCCGCGGATGGTGTGCCGGGTGGTCTGCGGCCGGTTGGAGGTGATCGCGATCTTCTCACCGACCAAGGCGTTCGTCAGGGTGGACTTGCCGGTGTTCGGCCGGCCGACGAAACAGACGAACCCCGACCGGAATTCGGCCATCAGACCGAACCCACCCGGTCGATCGGCGCACCCTTCAGGTCGGTCAGCACCGCGTAGGCGTCGGCGCTGATCTCGACCAGGGTGGCCATCCCCGGATCGTCGGCCGCGCCGTTGATGAGTACGGCCGCCTCAAAGGCACGCGCTCCCGAGGACAGCGCGGTCGCGATCGCCACCTGCAGTCCGGACAGTTCCAGGGAGTTAGTGCTGACCGGCGCACCGGCGTAGGTGCGCCCATCGCCGTCACGGACGGCTGCCGCCGTACTCGTCTCGGCGCGGGCAAGTGCTCCCCGGGCGAGCACGACGAGTTTATGGTCCTCGTCGGAGAGGTCGGTGTTCTCACCCGGGGCTGTGCTCACGTTCTGTCCTCGCTGCTGTTGGTGTGCTTGGTGCGTTCGCCGCGCGATCGCTGCGACGACCCTCGGCTGGACATGGAGTATTCCCCACCTCGATCCCGATCGGCCACCTCATCATCGGGAATGTCGCTGTCATGGTGCTCACCGCGGCCAGATCGGGTGTCGTCGGTCTCGGGCTCATCCATGCGGGTGACCAGCACGGTGATGATGCGCTGACGCCCTCGACGGTTCGGGCCACCCTCGGCGACCAAAAGCAGTCCGTGCGACTCCACCCGCGCCCCGGGCAGTGGGACACGACCGAGTTCGAGGCCGAGGAGACCGCCGACGGTTTCCACCTCGTCGTCGTCGATATCGATGTCGAACAACTCGCCTAGATCTTCCACCGGCAGCCGGGCCGACACCCGCACCGCATCGTCGTCGAGTTCCTCGACCGGTGCGACCTCGTCCGTGTCGTACTCGTCGGTGATCTCGCCGACGATCTCCTCCAGGACATCCTCGATGGTGACCAGACCCGCGATGCCGCCGTACTCGTCGACCAACAAAGCCATGTGATTGCGGGTGCGCTGCATGTCGGCGAGAACCTTGTCCAGCGGTTTGGAGTCGGGAATGAACTCGGCATCGCGCATCACCTCGTGTACCCGCGCCGTCGTCGAGGATTCGCCTGACACCAAGTCCTTCAGATACACCACCCCGACGATGTCGTCGGGGTTCTCGCCGATCACCGGGATACGGGAGTGACCGGACCGCACCGCCAGACTCATCGCCTGTGCCGCCGTCTTGTCCTGCTCGATCCAGATCATCTCCGGACGCGGCACCATCACCTCGCGGGCGTTGGTGTCGCCGAGGTCGAAGACCGACTGGATCATCCGGCGTTCATCGGCTGCCACCACGCCACTGGCCTCGGCGAGGTCGACGACTTCCCGCAGTTCCACCTCGGTGGCGAATGGTCCGTTGCGGAAGCCCTTGCCCGGGGTGATCGCATTACCGATCAGGATCAGCAGCCGGGTCAGCGGTTTGAGTAGCAACCCGATGGCCTGCAGCACGATCGCCGAACCCAGCGAGATGGTGTACGCATGCTGGCGGCCGAGGGTGCGTGGACCGACACCGACGGCCACGTACAGCACCACCGCCATGCCGAGAATCGCGGCGAACAGTCCCCATCCCACGCCGAGCCAGTCGGTCAAGGCAAGTGCGATGAACGCGACCGAGGCCGTTTCGCAGGTGACGCGCAGCAGCACCGCCAGACCGACGTAGGTGCCCCTGCTCTGGAGCACGGTCGCCAATCGGACGGCACCGGCGCGCTGTTCTTTCATCATGTCTTCGACACGGGCTATCGAGACCGTCGACAGGGCGGCATCCATGGCGGCGAAGATCCCGCCGAACAAGAGCAGCACGATCGCGGCCACGACGAAGATGACGTCGTCAGGCACCGTCACTCGTCCTCGGTGGAGGCGTTGTCGCCCGCAGTGAGATCGGTGAAGCCGATGTTGGTCAGCAGCCGCGTGTCGCGGTCGGACTGTCGACGTTGCTGCGCCTGACGATGCCGGTCGGCATAGAAGTCCTCGAGGATTCGGTTCTGCAGACCGAACATCTCCTTTTCCTCTTCGGGCTCGGCGTGGTCGTAGCCCAGGAGATGGAGCACCCCGTGGATGGTCAGCATCGACAGCTCGTGCTCGAACGACCGTCGCGCCGATTTCGCCTGTTCGGCCGCGAATTCCGGGCACAGTACGATGTCACCGAGAATGGCCGGTCCCGGTTCGGCTGCGTCGGGCCGGCCGCCCGGCGCGAGTTCGTCCATCGGGAAGCTCATCACGTCGGTCGGTCCGGGCAGGTCCATCCACTGCATGTGCATGTCGGCCATCGCGTCCTGATCGACACACAGGATGGACAATTCCGCCGCCGGATGCACATCCATCGCCGCCACCGCGAAACGAGCGGCCGAGATGATCAGATCGGCCGGGACCTCGACGCCGGACTCGTTGGCCAGCTCGATGCTCATGACCGACGCCCGTGGTTGGCGGCGCGACGCGACGCGCGGTTGCCGGGCAATCTATCGGCGTCACGCAGGCCACCGGACCGCTGATTCTCCTCGGCCCGGCCGTAGGCGTCGACGATGTCGGCAACCAGGCGGTGCCGGACCACGTCTTGGCTGGTGAGGGTGGAGAAGTGGATGTCGTCGATGCCGTCGAGGATGCGGGTGGCGGCCATCAGGCCGCTCTGCGCCCCGCCCGGGAGGTCGACCTGGGTGGTGTCGCCGGTGACGACGACCTTGGAGCCGAAGCCGAGACGGGTGAGGAACATCTTCATCTGCTCGCCGGTGGTGTTCTGCGCCTCGTCGAGGATGATGAAGGCGTCGTTGAGGGTGTTGTGCGTGAGCAGAAAGTCCTCCGTCACATACAGCGAGTCCTCGGCGGCGACCTTGATGCAGACCGCCTCCTCGGTGCCCACCTCGTCGATGCTCTCGATGTAGCGCTTCGGCTCCTTGCATGCGCCCGCCGCGTACTTCTCCACCTTGCGGCCGAGCCGGAACGGCGCCAGGCCGGCCGGCAGCCGGATGTCGAGCACGTGCGCATCATGGCGGTAGGGAACCTCACGTCCGCGTGCCTTGCCCGGAGCACGACCAGCTGCTTTCCGGGTGCGTGAGTACACCACGCCCCCGAGAGAGCGCACGAGGAAGATGACGTCGTCTCGCAGGCGGTCGGACACCGTCGTGTACTGGACGCGGCAGGTGCGTCCCGACTGGCCGACGGGTCCGCCGTCGGTGTCGAGCAGTCCTTGCAATACGGCCAGTCGGACGTCGGCGGAGTTCTGCAGGTACTGGGCGGGCACGAACTTCGTGGACGACTTGCTCCCCCACAGCCCCAGTGCACGCATCGCATGCGTGACCGGGTTCTCGATCGTGATCACCTCGCCCGGCGTGCCGATGCGGTTGAGCACATAGTCGACGTCCGATTTCTGTCGGGCCCGGATGCCGGGAACTGCGGCGACGAGCGCGTCGATGAGTTCGGGGTCTGCGGTGGTGAACGACGGTGTCGTCATGCCCGCCATACATCCGTCACCGAGCATCAGTCCGAGGGCGTACGGGTCGAGAGGTACCGGCTGGGCGTCGATGGAGACCGGCGCAGCCAGCATCGGCAGCTCGTAGCGGTGGTAGTGCGCCGCGCGGAGATTGCCGATCATCTCCTTGGCGGCGAGCACCCGGGGCCCCTTGCCGCGACGTCGGTCGCTGCGGGTGTACACCGACCACAGGTGATCGGTGGAGCACAGAGTGGAGGCGCCGTCCTGTGCGGTCACCCGCACGATGTCCTTGAAGCCCTGCGGGTAGATGCCTTGCACCTCGGTGGGCTTGCCGTTCGAGCCGATGACTTGATCGCCGACCTCCAGGTCGCCGATCGGGCGGAACCCCCCCGGTGTCAGCACTCGGGTCGACAAGGGTTGCGCCCGGCCACGCATATACGCCAGAGGCGCCACCTCGATCACCCCGGCCGCCATCAGCTTCGGGATCGCCTCGGGGTCCATCATGTCGTGCAGCGCGTCGTACAGCGGCCGCAGGTAGGGATCGATCTTCTCGCTGAGCGTGCCCGGCAGGAAGCCGAGACGTTCACCGGCCTCGACAGCCGGGCGGGTCAGGATGATGCGGTTGACCGACTTGGACTGCAGCGCCTGCACGGCCTTGGCCATGGCGAGGTAGGTCTTGCCGGTACCGGCTGGGCCGAGACCGAACACGACGGTGTGGTTGTCGATCGCGTCGACGTAGCGCTTCTGATTGAGCGTCTTGGGCCGGATGGTCTTGCCGCGGCGGGAGATGATGTCCAGCGACAGCACATCGGCGGGCGATTCACTCGAACCTTCCGACAGCATCGACACACTGTGCCGAACCAGGTCGGGGGTCAGCGGGGTGCCGCGACCGACGAGATCGACCAGCTCGGCGATGACGCGTTCGGACGCCGCCACATCGGCGGGTGCGCCGGTCAACGTGACCTGGTTGCCCCGTACATGGATATCCGCCGGCAGCAGTTGTTCGAGAGTACGGAGATTGACGTCACTTGCTCCGAGCAGGCCGAACACCACCTCGGAAGAGATTTCCACGTTGGAGGTGACAGATCGGCCCGCGGGTGGTCTGTTCGACGACGTGCTCGCGTCCGGGGTGTCGTCACTCACGTATGAAATCCCTCCTCAGGGTCCATGTTCGGTGCAGCTGTTGCGCCGCGATGGTGCCAGTCTAACGCGATTGAACGGGGCATCAGCAGGCATTATTCCGCTCGTACACAGGCCGGGCGCCGGTTCACACACCCAGCAACCGGATCGTCTGCCGAGTGGAGACGCTGTGCGGATCCACGAACGCGTCGTGGCCCTCACCCGGCACCACCACGAGTTCGGCCGATTGGCCGGCCGCGGTGACCGTCTGCACGTAACGCCGGCTCGACTCCACCGGAATCGCGCTGTCGAGTTCACCGTGCAGTGCCACCACATGCGCCTCGAAGGGCTCCTGACACAGCGGGGATGCCTCCCGATAGCGATGTGGGATCTCGTCGACCGGTCGACCCATCAGCCCACGGATTGACGGCCGGTTCGCGCCTGCTTCGAGGTCCAGTGCCGCCGATTGAGCGATGACCTGGGTGATCGTGGTGCCCGCGGTGCGCGCCCCCAGCTGCGCCACCGCCCAGACGGCGAGTTGTCCGCCCGCCGAATGGCCGACCACCGCGACCGCATCCCAGTCCACTCGCGAGCCGATCTCGGGCGGTACGACATCGCGGACAGGACCGTCGAGAGCCCGCAGCGCGGCCAGCACATCTCGGCCGGTGCCCGGCCAGCCGCCGCCTTCCTCGCCGACACGGCGGTACTCGATGTTCCAGACCAGGCAACCACGTTCGGCGATCAGACGAGCGATCGCGGTCTCGATGGTCAGAGCGAACTCGGTGCTCCAGTAGCCGCCATGGATGAGCACCACCGGCCGCACCGTGTCCTCGGGTCCGACGCCGTCTGCGGGGAGATATACATGCCCGAATTGCGATGGCGCCGTACCGTATTCCACTTTGGTCCGATGAACGGCGCATCGTCTCACCGGGTCACCCACCGATCGGTCAGGACTCCGATCGCGCCGAGCGCGACGGCCGCGGCGCTCGACGTGCGCAGGATCTCCGGCCCCAGGATCACCGGCGTTGCGCCGAGCGCGGTGAGATCGGCGATCTCGGTGTCGTCGACGCCCCCTTCGGGTCCGACGACCAACACGATCTCGGAGGCCTCGGCGATCGGAAGGTCGCGGAGCCCGACGCCGCCATCCTCGTGGAGGATCGCCGCCACACCGCCGCCGGCGATGGCGTCAGCGCAGCGACTGCGGACATCTGTCGTGGACGCCAGCGGTGCGATCGACGGAATCCACGGTCGCCGACTCTGTTTCGCGGCAGCCACCGCAGCCGCCCGCCACTTGTCCCGCCCCTTGTCGGCCTTGCCGGTCCACCGGGCCACGCACCGCGCCGCCTGCCACGGCACGATCTCGTCGGCCCCGGCCTCGGTGGCGAGATCGACCGCCAGTTCCGACCGCTCCGACTTCGGCAGTGCCTGCACCACCGTCACGCGGGGCCGCGGAGGGTCGACGTAGGCGTACGAATGCGCCCGGGCCACCAGTGAGTCCTTGCCGGTGATCGCCACGATCTCGCAGCGGGCGGTGGACCCTCGTCCGTCGCCGGCGATCAACTCCGCACCGACGGCCAGTCGGGTGACCGTGACCGCATGGCGGCCTTCGGAACCAGACACCACGACGTCGGTACCGGCACGCGGTACGTCCTCGACCCAGAACAGTGGTGGACTCACGCGTAGCTCTTGTCAGTTCGTCGTCGGGTTCAGCGTCCGGCGAAAGCGTTACGCAGTCGCGAGAAGAGCCCACCGGCTGCGGCGCCCGTCGCGGAGCTGACGACCTCCGGCTGCTCATGCGATGCCTCGCGGAATTGGTTCAGCGCCTCGGTCTGGGCGGTGTCGAGTTTGGTGGGAACCACCACCTCGAGGTGCGCGTGTAGAGTGCCGCGGACCCCGGTGTTGAGGTGCGGCATGCCCTGGCCCTTCACCTTCACCACATGTCCGGGCTGGGTCCCCGGCGCGATGGTGACGCGCGCGGTGCCGTCGAGGATCGTGTCGACGTCGATCTCGTTGCCGAGCGCGGCGTCGGCGATCGGCACGCGGACGGTGCAGTGCAGGTCGTCCTTGTCGCGGACGAAGACCTCGTGCTGACGCTCGGTGACCTCGACGTAGAGATCACCGGCAGGCCCACCGCCCGGGCCGACCTCACCTTGTCCGGACAGTCGCACGCGCATGCCGTTCTCGATGCCGGCGGGGATCTTCACCGTCATCGTGCGGCGGGAGCGGACACGGCCGTCGCCCCCGCACTTTCGACACGGGTCGGGGATGACCTCGCCCACGCCGTGGCACGTCGGGCACTCGCGCACGGTCATCACCTGGCCCAGGAAGGATCGCTGCACGGCCTGGATCTCGCCCTGACCCTTACAGGTGTCGCAGCTGGTCGGTTTCGAATCGCCGTGGGTACCCGATCCCTTACACAGGTCACACAGGATCGCGGTGTCGACGGTGATCTCCTTGTTGACTCCGGCCGCGCATTCGTCGAGGTCGAGTTCCACGGCGACCAACGCGGGTTCGCCCGGCTGCACCCGGCTGCGCGGTCCACGACCTGAGCCGAATCCCCCACCGAAGCCTCCGCCGCCGCCGGAACCGAAGAATGCCTCGAAGACATCTCCCAGACCGCCGCTTCCGAAGCCGCCGCCCGAGAAGCCGCCTTGGCCCGGACCCGCCATCGGGTCCCCGCCGGCGTCGACGATGCGGCGCTTCTCGGGGTCGGTCAGCACCTCGTATGCGGTGCTGACCTCTTTGAATCGGTCCTCTTCGCCCGGGTTGACGTCGGGGTGCAGCTCACGCGCCTTCTTGCGGTAAGCGCGCTTGATCTCCTGGTCGGAGGCACCCTTGGCCACACCCAGGATTCCGTAATAATCACGTGCCACGGTCGTCTCGGTCCTGTCGTCTCACTGGTCACACTGGGCTCGGGTGGTCCGGCATCGCTCCCGGGCCGCTGCGGGCGGCCGCACGGGTCAGCGATCGGCCAACACCTCGCCGACATATTTGGCAACGGCTGCGACAGACGCGATTGTTCCCGGATAGTCCATACGGGTGGGACCGACCACGCCGACGCCGCCGAACACCGTGCCCGAAGCACCGTACCCTGTCGACACGACCGAGGTGCCACGCAGGTTCTCGGTCTGCGTCTCCTCCCCGATCTGGACGGTGACCCGTCCCATACGCTGGCTCGTGGCGAGCAACTTCAAGACCACCACCTGCTCTTCGAGGGCGTCGAGCACCGTGTCCATCCCGCCGAACACCGGCGCGAAGTCGGCGGCCGAACGGGCCAGATTGGACGTGCCGCCGAGAACGAGACGGTCGTCACCACGCTCCACGAGCGTCTCGACGAGAATCGTGGCCACCGCGATCACCGCATCGCGGATGTCGTTCGGGGCATCGTTGGCCAGTTCGGCGACCGCCACCGACGCCTCTTCCAGACGTTTGCCGTGCAAGGCCGCGGAGAACATGTCGCGCAAGCGGATGTAGTCGTCCTCGTCGAGGTCGTCACCGAGCGCCACCATGCGCTGTTCGACCCGACCGGTATCGGTGATCACCACCAGCAACAGCCGCGACGGCGACAGCGACACCACCTCGAGGTGCCGCACGGTGGCCGTCGACAGTACGGGGTACTGGATGACGGCGACCTGCCGAGTGAGCTGAGCGAGCAATTTGACCGAGCGTCGCAGCACGTCGTCGAGGTCCACCCCGGAATCGAGGACCGACAGGATCGCGCGTCGCTCTGCCGCCGACAACGGCTTGACCTCGCTGATCCGGTCGACGAACATCCGGTAACCCTTATCGGTGGGTACCCGGCCGGAACTGGTGTGCGGCTGGGCGATGTAGCCCTCGGCCTCCAGCACCGCCATGTCGTTGCGGACCGTCGCGCTCGACACCCCGAGCTGGTGGCGCTCCACGAGCGCCTTCGAACCGATGGGCTCCTGTGTGGAGACGAAATCGGTCACGATCGCACGCAAGATCTCAAATCTGCGATCGTCCGTGGTCGACATCCGACTACACCTCCCGATCGTGCACTCTGCCATACAGTAGGTGACGTCCATCTTACGAACCGTTGCGTGCATTCCGCCGGACGCATCATCCACGCGCCCGTCGCCACGCACGCCGGACCAGGAAGTGTTCGATGATCTTCAAGGGGGTAAGGGACGGGAGGCCCTATCCCGACCATGGGATGTCGGCGAGTGCGTGGGCCAAGATCCCGCCCCGTCAGTTCCGGCTCGACGAACTCACCACGGTCACCACGGTCCTCGCGCTCGACCGTCTGCTGAGCGAGGATTCGACCTTCTACGGCGATCTCTTCTCGCATGTCGTGCGGTGGCGCGGCGATCTGTATCTGGAGGACGGGCTGCACCGCGCAGTGCGCTCGGCACTCCGTAACCGGCACATCATCCATGCCCGCATGCTCGATCTCGACGCCATCGACCTCGACGCCGACGCGGACTCGGTGGCCGACCGACTCGACACCGAACGCCTACCGTCGCCGGGCCGGGCTCCGGTGCCCGGCGGCGCCCATCGCAAGGCCACCCGCAGCACCGGCTGGACCCTCCCGTCGACTACCCCTCCCCAGTGGTGAGCCACCGTCACCCGGCGTACAGGATCTCCCGCACCACCCGATCGGCGAGCAGCCGTCCGGCGTCGGTGAGCACCAACCGTGCGCCCACCGAACCGACGAAGGCGAGCAGCCCGTCGTCGACGAAGCCCGATGCCCGCCGGAACTCCTCGGCGGTGAGGTGCTCGACGGGCAGCCCGTTGCGGCATCGCGCGGTCAACATCACCGACTCGACGTGGCGGTCTTCGTCGGTGAGTACTTCGTGACCGCCCACCGGCAGCCGCGCATCGGTCAGCGCGTCGGCGTATCGGGCCGGATGCTTCTGGTTCCACCACCGCACACCATTGACATGGGAGTGCGCACCCGGTCCGATACCCCACCAATCACTGCTGTACCAGTACGCGAGATTGTGGCGGCAGCGACTGTCCTCACCGCGTGACCAGTTGGACACCTCATACCAATCGAATCCGTCGGCCTGCAGGCGGCTGTCGAGGATCTGATAGCGATCGGCGAGCACGTCGTCGTCAGGTGCGGGCAGTTCGCCACGACGAATCCGACGCGCCAACGCGGTGCCGTCCTCCACGATCAGGGCGTAGGCGGACACGTGGTCGACGTCGGTGGACAGTACGGCGTCGACACTGGCGTGCAGATCCGCATCGGTCTCCCCCGGCGTTCCGTAGATGAGGTCTAGATTGACATGTCGGAAACCGGCGGCCGTGGCCTCGCGGGCGGCGGCCACCGCCCGCCCCGGCGTGTGAGTGCGGTCCAGTGTCGCGAGCACATGCGGTGCCGCGGACTGCATCCCGAGCGAGACCCGGGTGAATCCGGCTGCCAACAAACCGTCGAAGAACTCCGGCGAGGTCGATTCGGGGTTCGACTCGGTGGTGACCTCGGCGTCGTCGGTGAGCTCGAACCGGGCACGCACCGCGTCCAGGAGGCGCCGCAGACCGTCGGCCCCCAGCAGCGACGGCGTGCCACCGCCGACGAAGATCGTCGAGACCCCTCGGGCCGGATTCAGCAGCCGTGCGGCGCTGTCCAGCTCCCGCTCCACCGCCTGCTGCCATGATTCAGGCGACGAGGAGCTGCCCAACTCCCCTGCCGTGTAGGTGTTGAAATCGCAGTACCCGCAGCGCGTCGCACAGAACGGCACATGCAGATACAGGCCGAGTGGTGTCGCCGGGTCGACCGCACCACACGCTACTTCGACGGCGCTGTCGACTGCCGGCTCGGTTTCGACCTTCATGGGTCCATCATGCGCGCTCGGTGCGGTGTGATGAGCGCCACCTCGACCGTTTCGGCGCCACTTCGCGGACGCGGAATAGACGTCGCACCGAACGCCTTGACCCCAAAGGAATGGACCTCGAGGTGCACCGGTAACGGACATTTGCCTCATCGTGAGGAAAAATAACCCCAAGTAGACGCGGCAAGGGTGATCGTGGCACTATGAACGACGTGACTTCCCCAGGGGTGTGGCTCGCAGCCCGACGCCACATCGATCTCAAGCGCGTCTGCAGCGCATTCTGTCGTCCTTAGACGACGTGTTGCCCTGTCGTCGGCAGACGACAGTTCGGCCCTGAGAAGTCCCCCGCTCGACGCGGGATGCCGACACGTTTCCAGCCCACCTTTTCGTGATCGCTGACGTGTGCCTGCGTCAGCTCAGGAGACTTCATGACGTCCACCACCGACGATCTGTCCGTGACCACGCCCGACGCAGCCGCCAAGGCCGCGCCGGCCGCGGACCGCCCCGCTCGTAAGAAGCGCCCGGCCAAGCGCCGCGCCGAGGGCCAGTGGAAACTCGGTTACCGTGAGCCGCTGAACCCCAACGAGCAGGTCAAGAAGGACGACAACCCGCTCAATGTCCGGGCCCGCATCGAGAACATCTACGCCAAGCAGGGCTTCGAGTCGATCGACAAGCAGGATCTGCGCGGCCGGATGCGCTGGTGGGGCCTCTACACCCAGCGCGCCGAGGGCTACGACGGCACCTGGACCGGCGACGAGAACATCGACATCCTCGAGGACAGCCACTTCATGATGCGGGTGCGCTGCGACGCGGGTGCCCTCAACGTCGCCCAGCTGCGCACCCTTGGCGAACTGTCCACCGAGTTCGCCCGCGACACAGCCGACCTGTCCGACCGCGAGAACGTCCAGTACCACTGGATTCGCATCGAGGACGTCCCCACCATCTGGGAGCGGCTCGAAAGCGTCGGGCTCTATACCACCGAGGCGTGCGGCGACTGCCCGCGCATCATCCTGGGTTCCCCGCTCGCCGGTGAGGCCGTCGACGAGGTGCTCGACCCCACCCCGGCGATCGACGAGATCGTCCGCCGCTACATCGGTGACCCGCAGTACTCGAACCTGCCGCGCAAGTTCAAGACTGCCATCTCCGGTCTGCAGGACGTCTCGCATGAGACCAACGACGTCGCCTTCATCGGCGTGAACCATCCCGAACACGGCCCGGGCCTGGACCTCTGGGTCGGCGGCGGGCTGTCCACCAACCCGATGCTGGCGCAGCGGGTGGGCGCCTGGATTCCGCTCGACGAGGTGCCCGACGTGTGGGAGGGCGTGGTCGCCATCTTCCGCGACTACGGCTACCGCCGACTGCGCACCAAGGCACGACTGAAGTTCCTCATCAAGGACTGGGGCATCGAGAAGTTCCGCCAGGTCCTCGAGGACGAATACCTCGGCCGCAAGCTGATCGACGGTCCGGCACCCGAGCCGCTGACCGCTCCGCGCGACCACGTCGGCGTGCAGAAGCTCAAGAACGGCCTCAACTCGGTCGGTTTCGCCGCGATGGCCGGCCGTGTCTCCGGCACCATCCTGACCAAGGTGGCCGAGGCAGCCGAACGAGTCGGGTCCGACCGCATCCGCTTCACCCCGTACCAGAAGCTCGTGGTGCTCGACGTCGCCGACGACAAGGTCGACGAGCTCATCGCCGACCTGGCGAAGCTCGGCCTCAGTGCCCGGGCATCCAACTGGCGACGGAACCTGATGGCGTGCAGCGGCATCGAGTTCTGCAAGCTCTCCTTCACCGAAACCCGCAAGCGTTCGCAGCGGCTGGTCCCGGAGCTCGAGGAGCGCCTCGCCGACATCAACGCCGACCTCGACACCCCGATCACCGTGAACATCAACGGCTGCCCCAACTCGTGCGCCCGTTCGCAGGTCGCCGACATCGGCTTCAAGGGTCAGCTGGTCGAGGACGGCAACGGCGGACAGACCGAGGGATTCCAGGTGCACCTGGGCGGAAGCCTGGGCCAGGACGCCGGATTCGGCCGCAAGCTGCGGCAACACAAGGTGCTCTCCACCGAACTCGGCGACTACATCGACCGGGTGGTCCGCCAGTACGTGGAGCAGCGACACGACGGAGAACGGTTCGCGCAGTGGGCCGTTCGAGCTGACGAGGAGGCACTGCGATGAGCACGTCCACCGACACGACAGCGACCGGCCGACGGTTCAGCGAAGACGAGCTACGCGCGATCGCCGAGAAGGGCGCGGCCGACCTCGGCCCCGACGCCACTCCCGCCGACCTGCTGCGCTGGACCGCCGAAACCTTCGGCGACAATTTCGTGGTCGCGTCCAACATGCAGGACGCAGCGCTGGTCGACCTGGCCACCAAGAACATCGACGACGAGGCGCTGCACGGCAGCAAGCTCAAGGTGCTGTTCCTGGACACCGGCTATCACTTCGCCGAGACCATCGGCACCCGGGACGCGGTCGAGCAGGTGTATGGCGTCGAGATGGTCAACCTGACCCCCGAACACACCGTCGCCGAGCAGGACGAACTGTTGGGCCGCAACCTGTTCGCCCGCGACCCCGGCGAATGCTGCCGGCTGCGCAAGGTGGTTCCGCTCAAGAACGGGCTCGCCGGCTACGACGCCTGGATCACCGGCATCCGGCGCGTGGAGGCACCCACGCGCGCCAACGCGCCGCTGATCTCCTTCGACGAGGGCTTCGGGCTGGTCAAGATCAACCCGATCGCCGCCTGGTCGGACGAGACCATGCAGGACTACATCGACTCCAACGGCGTGCTGGTCAACCCGCTCGTCGACGACGGCTACCCGTCGATCGGCTGCGCACCCTGCACCGCCAAACCCGAACCCGGATCCGATCCGCGCAGTGGCCGTTGGGCCGGTCGCGCCAAGACAGAATGTGGGCTGCACGCATGACCATCGCCGACACCTCGTCCACCACCACCCCCGACACCGCACGGGCCGTGGTCGACTCCGCCGACGACTTCACCACCCTCGACGCCCTCGAATCCGAGGCGATCCACATCTTCCGTGAGGTCGCCGGCGAGTTCGAACGCCCGGTGATCCTGTTCTCCGGCGGCAAGGACTCCACCGTGCTGCTGCACCTGGCGATCAAGGCGTTCTGGCCTGCGCCACTGCCGTTCTCGCTGCTGCACGTGGACACCGGACACAACCTGCCGGAGATCATCACGTTCCGCGACGAGATCGTCGAGCGGTACAACCTGCGCCTGCACGTCGCGTCGGTGGAGGAGTACATCGACGACGGTCGCCTCACCGAACGACCGGACGGCATTCGCAACCCACTGCAGACCATCCCGCTCCTCGACGCCATCACCGAGAACCGCTTCGACGCGGTGTTCGGCGGCGGCCGACGCGACGAGGAGCGCTCGCGCGCCAAGGAGCGGATCTTCTCGCTGCGCAATGCCTTCGGGCAGTGGGACCCCAAGCGTCAGCGCCCGGAACTCTGGAACCTCTACAACGGCCGCCATGCACCCGGCGAGCACGTGCGCGTGTTCCCGCTGAGCAACTGGACCGAGCTGGACATCTGGCGCTACATCGCCCGCGAACAGGTCCTGCTGGCACCGCTGTACTACGCGCACGAGCGTGAGGTCTACTCGCGCGACGGCATGTGGATGACCACCGGCCCGTGGGGCGGACCCCGCGAGGGTGAGGTCGTCGAGAAGCGCGTGGTGCGTTACCGCACCGTCGGCGACGGCTCGACCACCGGCGCGGTGCTCTCCGACGCCGCCGACAACGAGGCCGTGCTCGCCGAGGTCGCCGCCTCCCGACTCACCGAACGCGGCGCAACCCGCGGCGACGACCGCGTCTCCGAGGCCGCCATGGAAGACCGCAAGCGCGAAGGATATTTCTGAGATGAAGCACGCCCCCGACCTCCTGCGTATTGCGACGGCCGGCAGCGTCGACGACGGCAAGTCCACCCTCGTCGGCCGCCTGCTCTACGACACGAAATCGGTTCTCGCCGACCAGATCGACGCCGTCACCAAGGCCTCGGTCGACCGCGGCCTGGAGGGTCCCGACCTCTCGTTGCTCGTCGACGGGCTGCGCGCAGAGCGTGAGCAAGGCATCACGATCGACGTCGCCTACCGCTACTTCGCCACGCCGGCACGCTCTTTCGTGCTCGCCGACACCCCCGGCCACGTGCAGTACACCCGCAACACGGTGTCCGGTGCGTCCACCGCCCAGCTGGTGATCCTGCTGGTCGACGCCCGCAACGGTGTCGTCGCGCAGACTAGGCGCCATGCCGCCGTGATGGCGTTGCTCGGTGTGCCGCAGTTGGTTCTGGCGGTCAACAAGATCGACCTCGTCGACGATCCGGCCACCGCCTTTGCGCAGATCTCCGCCGAGTTCGCCGAGCTGACCCGTTCGCTGGGCTGGTCGGCCGAGCAGGTCACCGCGATCCCGGTCTCGGCTCTGCACGGCGACAACATCGCCACCCGGTCCGAGTCCACCCCGTACTACGACGGTCCGGCACTCATCGAGCATCTCGAGACGGTGCCGAATGTCACCGACCCTCGGCCGGTGGGCCTGCGCTTCCCGGTGCAGTACGTGATCCGCCCGCGCACACCTGAGTTCCCCGACTACCGCGGGTACGCCGGACAGATCGCCGCCGGCCGGGTCTCCGTGGGTGACGAGGTCGTGATCCTGCCTGCGGGCACCCGCAGCACCATCCGGCAGATCGATACCGCCGACGGGCAGCTCGCCACCGCGCACACCGGCCGCAGTGTCACGCTGCTGCTCGACGACGACGTAGACATCTCGCGCGGCGACCTCATCGCCGCTGTCGCCGACGCCCCGGAACCGTTGCAGCAGTTCAGCGCGACGGTCTGCTGGTTGGCCGAGAAGCCGCTGCGCCCCGGTGCCCGTCTGCTGCTCAAGCACGGCACCCGCACCACACAGGCGATCATCGGCGGCCTCGAGGTGCTCTTCGACGAGCAACACCTGTCGCTGATCGACGCCCCGGACACCGTGGAGCTCAACCAGATCGGCCGCATCTCCATCCAGACCGCCGAGCCCATCGCCGCCGACGACTATCAGGTCAACCGCGAATCGGGCAGCTTCCTGCTGATCGATCCGCAGGGTGGTAACACCCTCGGGGCCGGCCTCGTCGGTGACGCGCTGGCGCATCTGCACCTGTCGCAGACGCCGGAGCTCGTCTGAATCCCGTTCGGTTGGACAAGCTGATGAACCCGACACTGCTGTTGGTGGCACACGGCAGCCGTGACCCCCGGTTCGCGGCCACCGCCTCGCGCATCCGCGACGCGGTCGGCCGCGTCATGCCGGGAGTCGACACCGAACTCGCCTATCTGGACCTCGACGCTCCGCTGGTCGGTACGGCGCTCGAGGAGGTCACCGGCGACTGCGTGGTGGTTCCGCTGCTGTTCGCGGCGGGCTATCACAGCAAGATCGACCTGCCGACGATCATCGCCGACCACACCGGTCGCGGGCGTGCGGTCACCCAGACCGACGTCATCGGCTCGTCACCACTCGCCCAGGCCTTGGCCTACCGCCTCGTGGAGGCCGGGGTCACCGATCCGGTCGCCGATCGTGTCGGGGTGATCCTCACCGCCGTGGGCTCTTCCGACGCCGCCGCCGACCGCCACGTCCGCCGGCGCGCGATCGAGTTGTCCACGCTCCTGAACCGACCGGTCGAGGTGGTGTTCGCGACCAAACTGGGCGCGCGTGATCATCGTCTGCGGACCGCCATCCGTCGCCTACGATCCGCCGGCGCGGAGCGCATCGCGGTGAGCCCGTACTTCTTGTCCGCCGGCCTGCTGACCGAGCGGGTCGAGGCCGCAGTCGATCGCCACACCAGCGATGCGGTGGTCGCGGGACCGCTGGGCGCCCACCGTGACGTCATCGAGGCCGTCTGCCGTCAATACCGGGCGGTGGCGACCCGCGACTCTACTCAGGAGTCGCTGAGCGCGGCCACCTTCGTCGCGCGGGCGTAGATCACCTCTCCGGGTTTCAGATTCAACGCGTACGCGTCGCCTCGGGTGATCTGCGCCTGGAACTCGTCACCGGTCGTGGCGGCGATCAGCTCCAGCCGCACCTCGAATCCGAGATGCACCACCCGCGTCACCGTCGCCTTGATGACCCCGGTGTCCAATGCCGAGTCTGCTGCCGGCAGTGCCAGTTCGGGGTTGCGCCCGATGCGGATGTCGTGCGGACGGACCAGTTCGCCGTTGAGGCGCACCGTCGACCCCAGAAACGACGCGACGAAGACGTTGGCCGGTCGGTCGTAGAGGTCGTCGGGTGTGCCCACCTGTTCGATACGCCCCTTGTTCAGCACCGCGATGCGGTCGCTCACGTCGAGCGCCTCCTGCTGGTCGTGGGTGACCAGCACGGTGGTGACGTGCACCTCGTCGTGCAGGCGACGCAACCACTTTCGGAGATCCTCCCGGACCTTCGCGTCGAGCGCACCGAACGGTTCGTCGAGCAACAGCACCTGCGGGTCGACGGCCAATGCACGCGCCAGGGCCATCCGCTGGCGTTGGCCGCCGGACAATTGCGCGGGAAACCTCTTCTGGAACACGGTCAGCCCGACCACGTCGAGCAGCTCGTCGACCTTCGCCGCGATCTCAGCCTTGGGACGCTTGCGGATCTTGAGGCCGAACGCGATGTTGTCGCGCACGGTGAGGTGCTTGAACGCGGCATAGTGCTGGAACACGAATCCGATGTCGCGTTGCTGCGGCGATGCGGTGGAGACGTCGTTGCCCTTGATGAGCACGGTGCCCGAGTCGAGGCTGTCGAGACCGGCGATCGCCCGTAGCAGCGTCGATTTGCCCGAGCCGGACGGGCCGAGCAACGACGTCAGCGACCCTTCCGGAATGTCGATGGAGACGTCGTCGAGAGCGGCGAAATCGCCATACCTCTTGTTCGCGCGTATCACCGAGATCGACATGTCACATGCCTTCCTTGTGCGGTTCGGTCGAGGCAGGGCCGTACGGGACAGCCGGCGCGACATCTTCGGCAGGCGCCTCACCAGTCGACGGTTCGTCACCGGCCGCCTCGTCGGTGTCGCCGACCCGGCTCTGGGCACCGCGTTCGATGAGTGTCATCGCGATCAACACCGCGATGGCCACCAACATCAGCAATGTGGCCGCAGCATACGCGCCGTACTCGTTGTAGTCGTCGACGTAACGAGAGTGAACCAGCAGGGTCAGGGTCTGCGAGATGCCGGGGAAATTCGACGACACCATCATCACCGCGCCGTACTCGCCCAGTGACCGGGCCACCGTCAGCACGATGCCGTACGTCAGACCCCACCGGATGGCCGGCAGCGTGATCCGGCTGAACGTCTGCCAGCCGTTGGCCCCCAACGTCGCAGCCGCCTGTTCCTGCTCGGTACCGATCTCGCGCAGCACCGGCTCCACCTCGCGCACCACGAACGGCAGCGTGACGAAGATGGTGGCGAGCACCAGACCGGGGAAACCGAAGATGATGCGGAACCCGGCGCTCTCGATGCCGCCGAACCATCCGCCGTAGCCCCACAGCAGGATCAATGCGACGCCCACCACCACCGGCGACACAGCGAACGGGAGGTCCACCACGGCCTGCAGAATCCCCTTGCCGGGGAATCGGCCGCGCACCAGGGCCAGCGCGGTCACGATGCCGAACACCACGTTCAGCGGCACCACGATCGCAACGATCGCCAGGCTCAACTGGAGGGCGGAGATCGCGGCGGGTGTGGTGATCCACTCCCAGAACTGCCCGACCCCGTGTTCGAACGACCGCCAGAAGATGAGGGTCACCGGCACGATCAACAGCACGAACAGATAGATGAGCGCGACGGCACGCAGACCGTAGCGGGTCAACGGCGACAATCTCACTGGTCGCGCTCCTCTCGCATCCGTTGCCGGTGACCCACCAGTCGCAACACGAGCAACGCACAGAAGGCGATCAGCAGTAGCATCACCGAGACAGCGGCCGCCCCGACCGGGTCGTCGACCTCGATCTGCTGCTGGATGTATTGCGAGGCGACCTGGGTGTCGCGCGGAATGTTGCCGCCGATGAGCACCACCGAACCGAACTCGCCGATCGCGCGGGTGAACGCCAGGCCTGCACCGGTCAGGATCGACGGGAGCAGCGCAGGCAGCACGATCTTGGTCCAGGTGGTCCAGTTGGTCGCGCCCAACACCGCAGCGGCCTCTTCGACGTCGGTGTCGAGTTCCATCAGCACCGGCTGTACCTGCCGCACCACGAACGGCAATGTGACAAACGTCAACGCCACGACCACTGCGGGTTTGGTGGCGTTGATGTGAACGTCGATCGGGCTGTTCGGGCCGTACAGCGACAACAACACCAGGCTGGCCACGATGGTCGGCAACGCGAACGGGAGATCGATGATGGCGTTGACGAATCCCTTGCCCCAGAACTGGTCCCGCACCAGCACCCACGCGATGATGGTGCCGAAGACCACATTGATCAATGCGGCCACCAGCGAAACGATGACGGTGATCCGCAAAGTGGCCAGCGCGTTGGGGTCGGTGACGGCGTCGACGAACCCAGACCACCCATCAGAGAACGACGAGACGGTGATCGCGGCCAGCGGCAACAGCACGATGACGGTCAGCCACAATGATGCAACGCCGATGCCCAGCGGACTCACCCCGCTGAATGTGCGGCTGCGTCCCAGGAAACCTCGGGGCGGCGCCTTGCTAACGGCTCTTTGGGAACCACTGTCGGTGACCGGCGTGCTCACTGTCGGCCGCCCGTGTCGTAGAGCTCGGTGATCGAACCGTCCGAACCGAACAGCACCGTGTCCACCGCCGCCCAGCCGGTGCGGATCGAGCCGTCGGCGGCAGGGCCGGCCTGCGGACCGAGAACCGCGCCGAGTTCGTCGATGGTCCACAGCTTCTCGATCTGTCCCGGGAACATCTCCTTGGTCGCCGCCGCGACGGAATCGGTCACCGGCCGGAAACCCTGTTCGGCCCACAGGAGTTGCGCTTCGTCGGTGAACAGATAGTCCACGAAGGCGCGTGCGGCGGGCTCGTCGGAGGTGGTATTGACCACGGCCACCGGGTTCTCGATCTGGAAGGTCTCGCGCGGCACGAAGTACTCCACCTGCTGGTCCGGGCTCGCAGTCGCGTTGGCCCGATCCAGCATGATCGCCTCGTTTTCGTAACTGATCAGGACGTCGCCCTGCCCTTGTTCGAAGGCCGTGGTGGCCTCGCGTCCCGACTTGGGGATCACGGTCACATGGTCGCGGATCAGTTCAGCGATGTAGTCGAGGCCTGCCTGGTTGTCGCGGCCGCCGTTGCTCTTCACCGCGTAGGGGGCGAGCAGATTCCATTTAGCCGATCCGGAGCTGCCCGGATTGGGGGTGATGACCTGCACGCCCGGCTTGAGCAGGTCGTCCCAGCCGCGGATGTTTTTGGGGTTGCCCTTGCGCACCACAAATGCGACCACCGACCCGAACGCAACGCTGTTGTTGGGTTCGCGCTGCTGCCAATCCGCGTCCACCACGCCGGCGTCGACGAGTCGGGTCATGTCCGGTTGCACCGAGACGTTGACGACGTCGGCGGGCACGCGACGGGCCACCTTGCGGGATTGGTCACCGGACGGGCCGTACGACTGGGAGAACCCGATGTCGTGGCCGCTCTCGGTGCGGCGGAAGGCCGGGATCACCACGTCGAAACCCGGTTTGGGGGTCGCGTAGGCGATCAGGTTCACATGACGCGAGCCGGTGGAGATGTCCTCGCCGCCGGGCTCATCGGTCGACCCGCCTCCGCAGGCCGCGAGGACGAGCGTCAGGGTTGCCGCGATGGCCACCGCCATCGCGGGGCGCCTCGAGCGCACGCCAACCGACTTCGTCACGCTCACTTCCTCCCACGCTGCGTCACACCGAACTCATAGACGCTAGCAACGCCCGGGGCCGTGCCACCAATGCGTTCGCGCCGGCGCCACCTCACTACCGCGGCCAGGTCAGCGGGTGAGGACCCAGGCCAAGATCACCAGCACGATGAGTGCCACCAACGCCAACGTCACGCGAGAACGGAACATCGCCTACAGCCCCTTTCCATCGTCGTCGGCGAATCGTCGTCGATCGAACACCGTCGAGACCGCGTCGACCAGCACATTGAGCACCGCTGCCACCACCACGGCGAACGGGATCACCACCACGAGGGTCACCAGCAGCTGCGGAACGAACGAGAGACCGGTCAGCCACTCCTCGACCCCGTCCCACCAGGTGAGCAGCGACATGACGTATCACCTCATCGTCTTTCCGGCCCGACTCGTGGGCGCACCCGGGTTTCGCTCAGGCTGATTCAAACCCGGCGAGATCCCGACGTCGGCCGAGTGGCGACGGTCGGGCCTGATCGCAATGATATAGCCATGACTCCACCGGAAGACGCTGCCGTCACTGCGCTGCCCATCGACAACGCCACGCACATCGACGCCGCCGGCAGCACACATTCCGATGCCACCGGAATCGACCCGGAGGCAAAGGCCTTCTCGCCCGCCACACCAAGCCACAACGCGTTCCCACCCATCGGCGATTACGCCTTCCTCTCCGACACCGAGACCAACTGTCTGATCGCGCGTAACGGTTCGGTCGAGTGGATGTGTGTGCCACGTCCCGATTCGCCCAGCGTGTTCGGAGCCGTCCTCGATCGCAGCGCCGGGCACTTCCGACTGGCCCCGTACGGCGTGAACGTGCCGGTCGATCGGCGGTACCTGCCGGGCAGCCTGATGGTGGAGACGACCTGGCAGACCGACACCGGGTGGATCGTGGTGCGCGATGCCTTGGTGATGGGTCCCTGGCACGACCACGAACGTCGGTCCACCACACATCGCCGCACCCCCACCGACTGGGACGCCGAACACATTCTCTTGCGGACGGTGCGTTGTGTCTCAGGGACCGTGGAACTCGCCTTGAGTTGCGAACCGGCATTCGACTATCACCGTGGCAAGACAGTGTGGGAGTATTCGGGGCCTGCCTACGGCGAGGCGATCGCCACCGGATCGGGTACCACCGCCCCCGGTCCCACGCTCAAACTGACGACCGATCTCCGGCTCGGGCTCGAAGGCCGCGAGGCCCGGGCCCGCACACGTCTGGTCGAGGGCGACAGCAAGTTCGTCGCACTGTCCTGGTCACGACAGCCCGCGCCGCAGAACTACGAAGAGGCGGCGCAGAAGATGTGGTCGACCTCCGAGTGCTGGCGGCAATGGATCAATGCCGGCACCTTCCCCGACCACCCGTGGCGCACGCATCTGCAGCGTTCGGCATTGACTCTCAAGGGCCTCACCTACTCGCCCACCGGCGCACTCCTCGCCGCAGCGACCACATCGTTGCCGGAAACACCAGGCGGGGAACGTAACTGGGACTACCGATATGCCTGGGTGCGTGACTCCACGTTCGCGCTGTGGGGCCTGTACACCCTGGGACTCGACCGTGAGGCCGATGACTTCTTCTCGTTCATCGCCGACGTGTCGGGGGCCACCAACGGCGAGCACCATCCGTTGCAGGTGATGTACGGGGTGGGCGGCGAGCGCACCCTCGAGGAGGAAGAACTCCATCACCTGTCCGGATACGACGGCGCCCGTCCGGTGCGTATCGGAAACGGCGCCTACAACCAGGCGCAGCACGACATCTGGGGCACCATGCTCGACTCGGTCTACCTCAACACCAAGTCCAGCGAGGCGGTCCCGGAGACCCTGTGGCCGGTGTTGAAGGCACAGGTCGAGGAGGCAGTGAAGAACTGGCGCAAACCCGATCGCGGGATCTGGGAAGTGCGCGGCGAACCAAAGCATTTCACCTCGTCGAAGGTGATGTGCTGGGTCGCTCTCGATCGCGGCGCCCGGCTCGCCGCCCTTCATGGCGAGAAGTCGT
This sequence comes from Gordonia sp. NPDC062954, assembly GCF_044543825.1. NCBI lineage: Bacteria > Bacillati > Actinomycetota > Actinomycetes > Mycobacteriales > Gordoniaceae > Gordonia > Gordonia sp. NPDC062954. The sequence continues at coordinate 341,982 of NZ_JBITWL010000001.1, forward strand.
ATGCAAAGACATGGGCGGGCATCGCCGACGAGATCCGCGCCGACATCCTCGAACACGGCGTCGATGAGCGTGCGGTGTTCACCCAGCGCTACGGCGACCCAGCGCTCGACGCGTCCGCACTGCTGATCCCGCTGCTGCGCTTTCTGCCCTCGGACGACTACCGGGTCCGCAACACTGTGCTCGCGATCGCCGACGAGTTGACCGACAACGGACTGGTGCTGCGCTACCGCGTCGAGGAGACCGACGACGGACTCTCCGGCGAGGAAGGGACCTTCACCATCTGTTCGTTCTGGTTGGTCTCGGCGCTGGTTGAGATCGGTGAGTTGCATCGCGCCAAGGTGCTGTGCGAGCGGTTGCTCTCCTACTCCAGCCCGCTCAAGCTCTACGCCGAGGAGATCGACGCCAAAACCGGCCAGCATCTCGGCAACTTCCCGCAGGCGTTCACCCACCTGGCGTTGATCAACGCGGTGATGCACGTGATCCGGGCCGAGGAGGCCGCCAGCCACGGCACGTTCCAGCCCGCCCACCACTGACGGGACACTAGCTCAGGCGCCAGGACTCGTAGGCGCGCGGATCGTCGACCGGTTCGACGTGGATGGCGACGTCGAGGTGTGACAGGGCGGCCCGCAACTCACCTTCGACCTCTTCGGCGAGGTCGTGGGCGTGTTGCACCGACCACTCACCCGGCACCAGCATGTGCATCTGGACGAACCGACGATGTCCGGCCTCACGGGTGCGGATGTCGTGGAAGACCACGCCGCGGTCGCGATGTGGGCTCAGCGTCGTGTCGATCACCGCCAGGTCGGATTCCGGTAGCGCCGCATCCATCATCCCCGCCGCGGAGCGCCAGATCAGTCGGCTGCCCACCACCAGGATGTTGATCGCGACGGCCATGGCGATGAGCGGATCGAGCCGAAGCCAGCCGGTGACGGCAACCAGGAACACCCCGAACACCACCCCCACTGTGGTCCAGACGTCGGTCATCAGGTGTTTGCCGTCGGCTTCCAGGGTGATCGATCGATGACGTCGCCCGGCCCGCAACAAGACCACCGCCACTACGCCGTTGATGACCGTGGCCCCGACCGAGATGGCCAGACCGGGGCCCACCGCCTCCAGTTCCGTGGGGTTGATCAACCTGTTGATCGCGGTGACGATGATCGCGCCGGCCGCGACGAAGATCATCACACCCTCGATGACGGCCGAGAAGTACTCAGCCTTGGTGTGGCCGAAGTTGTGACCGGTGTCGGCCGGCCGGGCGGCTACTCGTAGGGCCACGAACGCGCCAACCGCCGCAACGAGATTCACCACCGACTCGGCCGCATCGGACAGCAGGCCGACGGAACCGGTGATCTGCCAAGCGATCACCTTCATCGCGATGGTGACCACGGCAGCCGCGATACTGAGCAGAGCGAACCGCGTTAGATCGCCGCGGCTGTCGCGACAAGAACCGGCCCCGGATTCCATCGCCGCGGCTAGCGTTCCTCGGACGCGACGAGTCCGCGCCGGGTGAGCAGTGGTTCGATGCGTGGAGTCCGCCCGATGAGCGTCTCGTGGGCGGCCAACGGGTCGATGCTGTCGCCGCGCGAAAGTGTTGCCTCGGCGAAGCGCCGGCCGTTGTCGCGCAGCAGTCCACCCTCGGCGAGGAACCACTGTTCGGTCTCGGCGTCGAGTACCTCCGACCAGATGTAGGAGTAGTAGCCCGCGGAATAGCCGCCGCCGAAGATGTGGTTGAAGTACGCGCTGCGATACCGCGGCGGGATCAGGTCACCGGTGAAACCTGCCGCCCGCAACGCATCTCGTTCGAACTGCGCGACATCGTCGACCGTGTCGTCGGCGGTGATCCGATGCCAGGCCAGATCGAGCTGCGCGGCAGCGAGATACTCGATCGTGGAGTGCGCGCTCTCGGTCTTCGCCGCATCGCGTGCCGCATCGGCCAGCGCCGCCGGAATGGGTTCACCCGTGGCGTGGTGCCGGGCATACTGCGACAACACATCTGGATGCAATGCCCACATCTCGTTCACCTGCGACGGGAACTCGACGAAGTCCCGCGGCACCGACGTACCCGATTGCGACGGGTAGTCGACAGCCGACAACAAACCGTGCAGGGCGTGTCCGAACTCGTGGAACAGAGTGGTCAGCTGGTCCATCGTCAGCAGACAGGGCGCGCCGTCATCGGGTTTGGTCAGATTGGCGACGTTCACCACGATCGGTTGTGTGGACAACACCATCGACTGATCGACGATGTTGTTCATCCAGGCGCCGCCCCGTTTGGACGGGCGTGCATAGAAGTCACCCAGGAACAGGCCGATGCTGCGCCCCGCCTCGTTGATCACGTCCCACACCCGCACGTCGGGGTGATAGCCGTGCAGGTCGGTTCGTTCGATGAATCGCAGTCCGTACAGTTTGCCTGCGGCATAGAACACCCCGCGCTGCAACACATTGTCGAGCTCGCAGTAGTCACCGAAGTCGTCGAGCGGAACCGCAGACGCGGCCCGCCGCTCCCGTTCCAACCAGTAGGTGAGGTCGGCCGCGCCGATCTCCTCGTCGGCGAACCGGTTCAGGCGGGTCAGTTCGCGTCCGCCCGCCCGCAGGGCGGACGCGGTGAGCTCGGCCAGCAACTCGACGACCGCGGCCGGGTTGGGTGCGGTCTCCTCGGCGATCACATACTCGGCATGGTCGTGATACCCCAGGAGTCGGGCACGTCGAGCGCGAAGCACGACGATCTCGAGGACGAGCTCACGGGTGTCGTGGTCGTTACCCCGCGCACAGCGCGAGATCGACGCGTCGAAGACCCGTTGCCGCACCGAACGATCCGTGAGCGCCGTGAGTATCGCCTGGCTGCTGGGTAGTTCCAGGGTGAGCAGGTAACCGGATTCGTGGCCCGCGTCGGCTGCCGCACGGCGAGCGGCGGCGACCTGTCCCGCCGAGAGCCCGTCGAGCTGGGCGACGTCGTCGACGAGCACCGCCGAGGCATTGGTGTCATCGAGAATGCGTTGCGAGAACGTCGTGCTGAGATATGCCAGCCGCGAAGAGATCTGGCGCATCTGTTCTTGCTCGTCCGGGCCGAGCCCGGCGCCGGCCCGCACCGATTCGCGATAGCGCTTGGCGAGCAACCGTTGCTGCGCCTCGGTCAGGTCGAGTTCGTCTGCGCGGTCGTGCAGCGCCGAGATCCTCTCGAACAGTCGCCGATCCATGGCGATGGTGTTCGCGTGGTCGGTCAGCAAGGTTGAGAGTTGCTGGGAGATCTCGTTGCGCTGCGGGTTGGTGTCCGGCCCGACGAGATTGAAGAACATCCCGCCGGCCCGAGCGAGATCCCGCCCGGACAGTTCCAACGCCTCTACGGTGTTGGCGAACGTCGCGGGCCGTGGGTCGGTGGCGATCGACTCCACCTCCGCGAGATGGGTCGCCATCGCCTCACCGAAGGCGGGCAGGAAGTCGTCGTCGGAGATCGACGCGAAGTCGGGCAGTCCGTGCGGCAGCGGACTCTCGGCCAGTACCGGGTTGCGGCGGTTGTCCAACGGTCTACTTCCCCTTCGGCTTGTCTCCCAGTGAGTCGGTGGACAGCGCGGCGACAAACGCCTCTTGCGGGACGTCGACCCGCCCGATCGTCTTCATCCGCTTCTTGCCCTCTTTCTGCTTCTCGAGCAGCTTGCGCTTGCGGCTGATGTCACCGCCGTAGCACTTGGCCAGCACGTCCTTGCGGATGGCACGGATGTTCTCGCGCGCGATGATCTTGGAGCCGATGGCCGCCTGCACCGGTACCTCGAACTGCTGACGCGGGATCAGTTCCTTGAGTTTGGTGGCCATCTTGTTGCCGTACGCATAGGCCGCATCCTTGTGCACGATCGCGCTGAACGCGTCCACGGCCTCCCCCTGCAAGAGGATGTCGACCTTCACCAGCTCGGCTTCCTGCTCGCCGGCTTCCTCGTAATCGAGGCTGGCGTAGCCGCGGGTGCGCGACTTGAGTGCATCGAAGAAGTCGAAGATGATCTCGGCCATCGGCATCGTGTAGCGCAGCTCGACGCGGGTCTCCGAGAGGTAGTCCATCCCGCCGAGATCACCGCGCCGGCTCTGACAAAGTTCCATGATCGCCCCGACGAACTCGCTCGGAGCGATGATCGTCATCTTCACGATCGGCTCGAAGATCTGCTTGGCCTTGCCCGCAGGCCAGTCCGATGGATTGGTGACGGTGATCTCCTGCCCGTCCTCCATGATGACCCGATAGACGACGTTGGGTGCCGTCGAGATCAGGTTGAGGTTGAACTCGCGTTCGAGGCGTTCACGGGTGATCTCCATGTGCAGGAGCCCGAGGAAGCCGCAGCGGAAACCGAACCCGAGGGCCACCGAGGTCTCCGGTTCGTAGGCGAGTGCCGCGTCGTTGAGTTGCAGCTTGTCCAGCGCCTCGCGCAGCACCGGGTAGTCCGAGCCGTCCACTGGGTAGAGCCCCGAGTAGACCATGGGCTGCGGCTCCCGGTAGCCCGTCAATGGTTCCTCGGCCCCGTGCTTGGCCGTGGTCACGGTATCGCCGACCTTGGACTGCCGCACGTCTTTCACACCGGTGATCAGGTAGCCGACCTCACCGACTCCCAGCCCCTTGGATGCCTTCGGTTCGGGCGAGACGATGCCGACCTCGAGAAGTTCATGTGTCGCGCCGGTCGACATCATCAGCACCTTCTCGCGCGGCAGGACGCGTCCGTCGACGACACGGACGTAGGTGACCACCCCACGGTAGGTGTCGTAGACCGAGTCGAAGATCATTGCGCGCGCCGGAGCGTCCTGATCACCTTCGGGCGGGGGGACCTGCCGGATGACCTCGTCGAGCAGTTCGGCCACGCCGGCTCCGGTCTTACCCGACACCCGCAGCACCTCGTCGGCCTCGCAGCCGATGATGTGCGCGATCTCCGCGGCGTAGCGGTCCGGATCGGCCGCCGGCAGATCGATCTTGTTGAGGACCGGGATGATCGTCAGGTCCTTGTCCATCGCCAGGTAGAGGTTGGCCAGCGTCTGCGCCTCGATGCCTTGGGCGGCGTCGACCAGCAGAATCGCCCCTTCACAGGCCTCGAGGGCACGCGATACCTCATAGGTGAAGTCGACGTGGCCGGGTGTGTCGATCAGGTGGATGACGTAGTCGGTGGTGGCGCCGTCGGGCTCGGTGACCTGCCACGGCAGGCGCACGTTCTGCGCCTTGATGGTGATGCCGCGCTCACGTTCGATGTCCATCCGATCGAGGTACTGCGCGCGCATCTGACGCTCCTCGACCACGCCGGTCAGCTGCAACATACGGTCGGCCAGGGTGGACTTCCCGTGGTCGATGTGGGCGATGATGCAGAAGTTCCGGATCCGCGCGGGGTCGGTGAAGGTGGTGTCAGCGAAGGTGGGAATCGAACTGCTCCTCGGACGTGCGGCATGGTGACGCGGCCGAAGGTGACCACGTCGCTGGGTCCAGTTTCTCATGCCCGCCACGGTCGGCGTCGGCGACGCTCGCCGCTACGGTTGTGCAATGGCTGCCGCGCCCCCTCCGAACAGTCCCGAGTCGCATACGTACGACGCCGACTCGGTGGTGGCCGAGGTCACCGAACCCGGCCACGATCGGATCGGGGTGGCTGTGCTCGCGCACGGCGCCGGCGGCAACCGACACGCGGTCATCCTGCGCGTGCTGGCCGACGAGCTGTCCGCGCGGGGCCTGCTGGTGGCCCGTATCGATCTGCCCTACCGACAACGACGCCCCAAGGGCCCGCCGAGCCCGTCGACGGCGGCTGCCGATCGTACCGGCATCGTCGCGGCCTGCGAGACGTTCCGGCTCGACGGTGTTCCGCTGATCGTCGGCGGTCATTCCTATGGCGGTCGGCAGGCCTCGATGGCGGTTGCCGAGAATCCGGATCTGGCCGATGGCCTGCTGCTGACGTCCTATCCCCTGCACCCGCCGGGCAAACCCGACCGGCTGCGGACCGAACATCTGTCGTCGATCTCGGTGCCCACGGTGATCGTGCATGGCAGTACCGATCCGTTCGCCACACCTGCGGAACTCGCCGACGCGGTGGCGTTGATCCCGTCGCCGACCCGCGTCGTCGAGATCGAGAAGGTCGGCCACAATCTCAACCCCGATCGCGCACCCACCGCCACGGTGACCGCCGACGCCGTGTTCGATACCCTGATGGGCTGACCCGCGATGCGACTCACTCCGCGTACCGCTGCGACACGTACTCTCGCGCGCGCGATCTGCTACTCCCCTGACCTCGACGGCGCCGCCGATCCGGGCGAGATCGTGTGGACCTGGGTGCGCTACGAGGATGATCCCGATCAGGGCAAGGACCGCCCGGTGCTCGTTGTCGGCCGGTCCGGCGCGAATCTCCTCGGATTGATGCTGTCCAGCAGGGAGTATCACCGCGAGGACCCTGATTGGATGGGTATCGGCAGCGGGGTGTGGGATGCGTCGCGGCGGGAGAGTTTCGTTCGGCTCGACCGGGTCCTGGTCGTTGCCGAACACGGCATCCGTCGCGAGGGCGCCATTCTCGATCGTGCGCGGTTCGACCGGGTCGCGGCCCGTCTACGCGCCGACTTCGGCTGGCACTGACCGCTAGGCCAGCCGGGTGATCTCCACGACGACATCGAGATCGGTTGCCCCGCCACCGGTGTAGATCCCCTTCAGGGGTGACACATCCGAGTAGTCGCGTCCGACTCCGACCGACACGTGCTGCTCGGTGATGCCGGTGGCATTCGTCGGGTCGTAACCCCACCAACCACCTGTCCACGCCTCGATCCACGCGTGGCTCTGCCCCTCGACCGTCTTGTCGATGGCCGCATCGGGTTTCGGGTGCAGATACCCCGAGACGTATCGGGCGGGGATGCCGAGGCTGCGCAACATCAGCAACGACAGGTGCGCGTAGTCCTGGCAGACACCTTTGCGTTCGTTCCATGCGTCGACGGCGGTGGTGTGCACGCCGGTCGTGCCAGGCACGTACTTCATCTCCTCGTGCACGTAGCGGCACACCGCCTCGACGGCCGCATCGGGATCGAGCCCTTTGGCAAGTCGCGTCGCCGCCGAGGCCAGCTGTCGGTTCTTCGGCACGTACCCGGTGTAAGAGAGCATCTCGTCGTAGCGGTCCTCGACGTAGTCGCTGCGCACGTCGTCCCAGGTGCGTTGCTCGGCGACCGGGACCCGGCCACCGGCCTCGGTCTCCACCACCGACATGCCGGACACCTCGAGTTCCTCGTGCGGTGCGTGCAGGTCGAAGGCGGTCACCGCAGTGCCCCAGTAGTCGGTGTAGCGGTAGGACCTCGTGGCCGGCACCGTCTCGACCCGGTTGATGATGACGTTCTGCCGGTTGTCGCTGCGGGGCGTGAGGCGGGCCTCGTTGTACGACGACGTCACCGGACTCTTGTAGGCGAATCCGGTGGAATGGACGACGCGTAGACGCCAGCTCACAGTTCACTCTCCTCGATCATGTGGTCCTCCGAATCGCTCACGCGGGCGTCGGCCCACGAGACATACGGCGACACATGGAAGTATTGGCCGGTCACCGCCTCGTTGACCGCGCGGCAGGTGTCCTGGAGATCGAGCAGACGGTCCTGCAGGTCCTCGAGCAGATTGCCCGGTTCGATGAACTCCAACGAGCTGCGCGCACGGCCGAGGAGCAACAACGCCTCGGCTTGGGTGCCGACGCGGCTCGGCCGCTTCTCCAGGTCGTTCAGATTGTGCTCGGCCACCCGCAGCGCGTGGAACACCGACCGCGGGAACAGCCTGTCCACCAACATGAACTCGACGATGTTCTCCGCGTCGAGCCGTCCTCGGTAGGTGCGCAGGAAGGTGTCGTGTGCACCGGCTGACACCAGCACACTGACCCACGACGGCGACGTGACGCGATCGCCGGCGCGCGACAGCAGCATCCGAATGGTCATGTCCACGCGTTCCACCGACCGCCCGAGCAGCAGGTACCGGTAGCCGTCGTCGTGGCTGAGGGTGGCGTCGGCGAGTCCCGCGAACATGGCGGCCCGGTTCTTCACGTAGGACAGGAACTCGTGCGGGCCGAGCCGGCGAGCCCGACGTTCGGCGTCGTTGAGACCGTTGTAGGTGGTGTTCAGGCACTCCCACATCTCGCTGGACGTGACCTCACGCGCACCACGTGCGTTCTCCCGGGCCGACCGGATCAGGTCGACGATCGAACCGATTGCGTCCTTGTCGTAGGCGACGCGCTCGGTCAGGGCCCACACGTCGATCAGATCGTCGGTACTCGGCGTGTCCAGACCCAGAACCTGGATAACCAGGCGTGCCTGACGGTCCACGTCGACAGTCGCATCCTCGAGCAACTGGTGGATCGCGACGTCGAGAATGCGTGCCATGTCGTCGGCACGTTCGACGTAGCGGCCGATCCAGTAGAGCGATTCCGCGTTGCGCGCCAACATCATCAGTGCTCACCACCCTGCTGTTCGAGGCCCTGCTGCTGTTGTTGGGTCTGGGTGTGCAGCGGGTCGGGAGCGTTCTCGGCCGGGCGGGCGGCGGCGACCCCGCTGGCGTTGACCACCTTCGCCCCGGAGAGTTCACGATCTTCCGACGAGCGCGCCGACGCGAGCACCCAGGTGTCCTTGGAGCCGCCGCCCTGACTGGAGTTGACCACCAACGATCCCTCGGGCAGGGCGACGCGGGTGAGACCACCGGGCAGAACCCACACCGACTCCCCGTCGTTGACGGCGAACGGCCTCAGGTCGACGTGCCGGGGCCGCACCTCCCCGTCGATCTTGGTCGGCACCGTCGACAACTGCACGACGGGCTGTGCGATCCATCCGCGGGGGTCGTTGCGTACCTTGCGGGCCAACGTGTTCAATTCTGCCTTGGTGGCGTCCGGACCGAACACGATGCCGTAGCCGCCGGAACCCTCCACCGGTTTGACCACGAGTTCGTCGATCCGGTCGAGCACCTCTTCGCACTCGTCGTCGAGCCAGCACCGCAACGTGTCCACGTTCTGCAACGAGGGTTTCTCACCGAGGTAGTACTCGATGATGTCCGGAACGTAGGTGTAGATGAGCTTGTCGTCGCCGACGCCGTTGCCGACCGCACTCGAGATAACCACGTTGCCGGCGCGGGCGGCATTCAGCAGGCCTGCGACGCCGAGCATGGAATCCGGCCGGAACTGCATCGGATCGAGGAAATCGTCGTCGATGCGGCGGTAGATCACGTCCACCCGCTGCTCACCCTCAGTGGTGCGCATGTAGACGATGTTGTCGCGGCAGAAGAGGTCTCGACCCTCGACCAACTCGACGCCCATCAGTCGCGCCAGCAGCGAATGTTCGAAGTAGGCGGAGTTCGCGACACCCGGGGTGAGCACCACGATGTTGGGATCGGCCTCGTTGAACGCCGCCGATGCCCGCAACGCGCGCAACAGGTGACTGGGATAGTCGGCAACCGCACGCACCCGATGCGAGGAGAACAGATCCGGGAAGACCCGCGCCATGGTGCGCCGGTTCTCCATCACATACGAGACGCCGGACGGGGATCGCAGGTTGTCCTCGAGTACCCGGAAATCGCCGTTCTCGTCACGGATGAGGTCGATACCCGCGACATGGATGCGAACCCCGTTGGGCGGACGGATGTTTGCGGCCTGCCGATGGAAATGCTCACACGAGTGCACAAGCCGTTTCGGCAACACCCCGTCGCGCAGGATCTCCTGTTCGCCGTAGATGTCGTCGAGGAACAACTCCAGGGCCTGCACCCGTTGGGTGATACCGGCTTCCAGCTTGCTCCATTCGCTCGCCGAGATCACCCGCGGCACAACGTCGAGCGGGAACGGTCGTTCCTTGCCGGACAGCGAGAACGTGACACCTTGATCGATGAACGCGCGGCCGAGTGCATCGACCCGCACGTCGAGGTCGGCCGTATCGTAGGCCGACATCGCCTTGTAGATGCCGCGGTATGGTGCGCGCACCTCGCCGTCGGCGTCGAACATCTCGTCGAAGGCCTTGCCGTACGGCCCTTTCGAGTATCCGGCGAAGATCGTGTTGTCGATCGCCTTGGGTTCACGGACCGTGGTCTTGGCACGTTTGGCCGGTTCCTTGGACCGCCCCTTGGTGCCCGCGGCCTTGGTGTCGGACTTTCGCCCGGACGACGACTTGGTGGCCTTGGTCGACTTGTTCGCCGGGCTACCAGTAGTCGTGGTGGACTTCGTGGCCTTGCTGGCGGCTCGCTTGCTGGCGGAGGTCGTCGGCGCGGGACTCATAACTTGACATGGTGCTACAAAAACCGCGATTCGGCAGGACTGTTGGTCACGGGCGTGCCACGCCGATCACCGACGGCGCAGCGCGCGTACCCGACGCCGGGCACGACGCGCCACGTTCATCGCGCGTGTCCGCAGCCTTGGGCGGTCGTCACGGATCGGCGCCTCCTTGACCATCTCCGCCATGGTCGTGACAGCGACGTCGAGTATGTCCTGCGTGGTCGGCGGCTCGGCGTCGACACCCGCGGCGGTGGACACCTCCAGATCGGCGAGATCGCCGGAGACGACGTAGCCACGCGACCGGACGGCCGCCACCATGTCATCGGCGGCGCTCGCCGCCCAGACACGTTGTTCTGCGCTGAGCCCCAGGGGCGCGCCGTGCGCGCGTTTCAGGATCTGGATGACCTGACCCTTGACCACCCCGTCATAGCGGCTCCAATGCACGTCCGACGGCTGCAGATGGTGATTGAGTCGGCGCAGGTACTCGGCCTGTGCCGCCGGCAACGACGAGTTCAGGTTCGGCACATCCATCGTCAGCGGCGCCGGATCGACGTCGAGTACCCGCAGGAATCTCTCCCAGATCGATTCCCCGGGAGTGTCGCGGCGGGTCGGTACGGTCACCAGATGCACTCGTTGCGGGCCCACCGCGTCGGCCCAGTCGGCGAGGATCCGCACATAGTCCTGGAACTCCCAGAACGGTTCCTCTTCGCCGCCGTCGGTCGGTGGCACGAAGCCGGGCACCGCCGGTCCGTGCTCACGCACCGACGCCAGGAACTCGGCGAAATCGGCACGCCGCTGGTTCTTGATGTTCTCCTGCCACACCGAGGGCAGTTGCCGCGCCAGATCGCGGACGGTTGCGATGACATGGATCTCGTCGGCGAAGGAGAGGTCCGACATCAGTGTGTCGATGTGTCGCGGTGTGGCCGTCGCATACAGCTCGTGGGAGAGCAGCGATTTTCCCGGCCAGGCCTTCATCTGACCCAGAAGGTTGGGCCACGCGTCATCGAAGTCCGGGTTCACCCAGTCCAGGTAGCGCTCGGGCTGCAGATGGGTGGCGGCATGGAAGTGATCGGTCATGTGATTGCCCGGATAGAGCAGACCCGATGACCGTAATGCCAGGTCACGGTTACGCCAGAGGCGATCCTGAAGGTGGGTTGTGCCGGTTTTGGGCAGGCCGATGTGAATGAAGACGACTGACATGATGAGCGCCAGCCTAATCGGCTCTGTCCGCGATTTGGGCGGGGTGGCCGCCTGCTGGTAAAGTCGACCGCTGTCGCAGCGTCGACGTGATCCACCGGATTCACGGCACCCGACCTGCTGGAAACGAAACAACTACCGACCAGATCAAGAGGGATACACGCGTGGCCAACATCAAGTCGCAGATGAAGCGTAACCGGACCAACGAGGAGCGCCGTCAGCGCAACCAGTCGGTGAAGTCGTCGCTGCGCACCGCGATCCGCAGCTTCCGCGAAGCCGTCGACTCCGGCGACAAGGACAAGGCCGCCGAGCTGTCGCGTGCCGCCGGCCGCAAGCTCGACAAGGCTGCCTCGAAGGGCGTCATCCACGCCAACCAGGCCGCCAACAAGAAGTCGGCGATGGCCATCGCCGTCAACAAGCTCTGATCCCGACTCTTTCTTTCAGATCAGCTGAAGTCTTTTCGGTTCACCCCGGTGACGTCCACGCGGTCACCGGGGTGAACTGCGTTGTCCGGGCGCCGGACGCAGGTCCGCCACCGCCGCGACGGCGTGCGCGAGACTGAACGCCGGGTCCGCGGCCTGCCCCTTGACGTCGCCGTTGAGCTGGGCCACCACCCGCACCGCGGCCGCGATCGACACCGAATCCCAGGCGCGCGCCTGAGCCTGCACCTTCTTGACCCGCCGCGGCGGCATGCCGAGCTCGGATGCGGCCGCGTATTGATCCATCGAACCGATGGCGCGGACCCGGGCGATCGCATGGACGGCCTCGGCCAGCGCGTCGGCGAGCAACACGCGCGGGACCCCATGATGTTCGGCCCATGCCAGTGATTCCAATGCGCCCGGACGGTCACCGGTCACCGCCTTGTCGGCCACCTCGAATCCGGTGATCTCCGGGCGCCCCTGATAGTAGAGGCGGACCGCGTCGACAGTGACCTTCCCGTCGGTGTCGGCCACGAGCTGGGCACACGCCGCGGCCAGTTCCCGTAGCTCGGCACCGACCCCTTCGACGACCTGTTCCACCACGTCGTTGCTCACCTTGGCGCCGAGCACGCGGAACTCCTTGCGCACGAAATCCATCCGCTCCGACGGCCACTTGGGCCCGGCGCAGTCGTGCTCGGTGGCACCGGCCTTCTTCAGTGCGGGCACCAGTGACTTCGCACGACCGCCGCCGGTGTGGATCACCATCAGGGTGATGCCCTCGGGTAACTCCCCCGCTGCCTGCGCGATCAGCGAGGCGGGTTCCTTACCCGCCTCGGCCGCCGACTCCACCACGACGATCCGATCCTCGGCGAACAGCGACGGACTGAGCAATTCGGCCAACTCGTGCTCGGTCACATCGCCGGCGCGGACCCGCGTCACCGGAACCTCGGTGCCGGCCGCTGCCGCCTGTTGTGCGGTGATCGAACTGATGACCCGCCCGGTCAGGAAGTCGTCATCACCGAGCAACAGATGTAGGCGTTCACTCACGACGACAATGCTGCCAGACCGCGCGGAGCGCCCCGAGAGCGCACACGGTCATGAGCGCGACGATCACCGCACCGAGCACTCCGGAGGGAACCTCGATCGCCGCCCACGACAGACGGCCCAGTACGCGGGCGCAGCTCAGCATCCACCACAATTCCGGTGCCAGCGCACGGATCATCAGTTCGGCGCACACCGCGCCCGGGCCGTTGGGTCCGCCCATCGCACCCAGCACTGCGGCGCCGGTGCCGATGATCGCGATCACCCCGACGATCGGTGCGACCGCCACATTGGCGGCCAGTCCGACGACGCTGAACCGCCCACCTATCATCGCGACGACAGGCGCGGTGACCAGCTGCGCCACCAGCGCCATCGCCAGCAGCTCGGCAACGCCGGCCGGTACTCGCCAGCGGCGCAACCGATCTCGCACCGGGGCCGACCACAGCACCAGTCCCGCGGTCGCGATCACCGACAACGCGAATCCTGGATCCGCGGCGAGTTCCGGCCACCACAGCAACCCGAGCACCACCGCCGTCCCGAGCGCCGGCAACGCCTGCGCTCGCCGTGACCGGATCAACGCCAGCAGTCCGATCAGGCCCATCATCGCCGCGCGCAGCACACTCGGAGAGGGGCGGACCAGGATCACGAAGGCCACCACCACGATCGCCCCGACCACCGCCGTCACCCCTGGCGACGCGCCCAGCATCCGCACCGCCAGCACCGCAGCTCCGCAAACGATCGCGAAGTTGGCGCCCGACACCGCCACCAGGTGGGTCAACCCCGCCGCGCGGAAGTCCGACCGCACCTCGGTCCCGAGTCCACTGGTGTCCCCGAGGACCAGACCAGGCAGCAGACCGGCAGCCTCCACCCCCAGAGCCCGCGCGGAGATCTGCTGCAGCCGTGCGCGAATGAAGGTCGCCAGTCGCTGATGCGGCGGCGGCCGGCCAAGCAGCCGCGGCTCGGCCACCGCGGACAGCCGCGCCACCAGCATCTCACCCCGCCGTGGCGGGCTCACCCGGACGACAGTCGAGAAGCTTTGACCCACAGAAAGTTCCGACCAGCTCGCAGCGGGACCGGTCAGCTCCGCCGACGCCGGCGCGACCGCGCGTCCCGACAACTCGCAGACATCCACGCGGACACGCACCCGTGCGGACGAACCCATGATGATCGCGTCGTCGCCGACCACCGCACTGATCCGCACTTTGCCCTCGATCCCGCTCAGCGGGTGAGCCGTCGCAGCCTGCAGCCGCATCGCCAATGCCCCGGCGGTCACCGTCGCCATCGCCGCCGCGACCACCACCAGCGACACCGTCGCCCAAGTCACCCACGCCCGGCGGACGGCGAGTGCGCAGGCCGCACAGACCAGCACGCCGACAACCAGCACCGGCCACACCACCGCGCGCGGGCCGAACAGGATCAGCAAGGTCACCGTCCAGGTGCTCGCCCCGGGCACCACCAGCCGGTAGTCGCCACTCGGCACGACACTCCGGGCCACACGCCCAGCGGTCACACCGTCACCAGATCGCGCAGCCGCGCAAACCGGGTGGGCCCGATGCCATCGACCTCGGCGAGCTGGTCGACCGACGTGAATCGTCCGTTGGCCTCACGCCAGGCCAGAATGGCCTGTGCCGTCACCGGTCCGACACCGGGCAGTTCATCGAGTTGCGCCTCGGTCGCGGAATTCAGATTCACCTTCCCTCCCGGCCCGTCGTCGGTCGCCGATGTGTCGCTGCGCCCCGCCGACGAGCCCGACTCAGCAGCACCCGACTGCCCGCCGCCGACGACAGCACTGCGCAGCGCCATCCGCCCACCGTCGCCGCCGTAGCCGACCAGAACCTGGTCACCGTCGTTGAGGCGTTGAGCCAGGTTGAGCGACAGCAGGTCCGCTCCCTTCCGCGCCCCACCGGCACGAGCTATCGCGTCGGCCACGCGCGCCTGGGCTGCCAGCCGCACCAGCCCCGGGCGATGCACCAGTCCCACCACGCTGACCACCAGTTCGGCGGCCTGGGTCGGCGGCTGGGGTGCCGCAGTCTGCGGCGAGGACACCTGGGTCGGGTCGGCGGCAACGCCGGCCGACGGTCCGGCGGTCGCCGGGAACGCCACCGGAGTCGCCGTGTCCGTTCCGGCGCGCAGGAGCGAGAACCCCGCCACGGCACACGCCGCGATCCCCACCAGGATCAGGGCGATCGCGGCCGGTGGCGCGACGAGAAAACGTCCGCGCGGTTCGTCGTCGACGTCCTCTGCGTCGAGGGCACCGAACCGATCGCCGACGCTGAGTTGCTCCCCGGATCGCTCGGCGTCGCCGACCGGCGCGTACCAGGTGGGTACGGCCGTGACCGGCCACGGACCGCCGACGCCGACGGTGTCGACCCCATCGTCATCCACCTCCGACGAATCTGGAATTTCTTGCCGCGCAGATATTTCCGACTCCACAACGGTCTGATTCGGGGCACGGGAGTCGAGTCGATCCAGACCGGACCGGCGCCGCGGCGAGGTTGTGCTCATGCCCGTCGAGGCTAGAACCGATCGTCGTCGATTCAGTCCGCACGTCGGCTGCCGACAGAGATCTGTGGATCAACCGGCGGCTGTGGATTCGGCCGCGCCGAGAATCTACAGTTCGATCGGTTCGAGGTTGGTGGCCAGTGTCACCCCGATGGCCCCCGGCCCCACGTGGCAGCCCAGCACCGGACCGAGATCGACGATCACCCGTGACGTCACCTCGCGAAATCGATCGGCGATGGAATCGGCGAATTCGGATGCGAGCTCGGGTGATTCGCAGTGCTGCACACCGAGGGTCACCGGCCGGCCGGCCGCTGACTCGACCGCCGCGTCGGCCATTTTCTCCAGCGCCTTGGAGAAGGTCCGGTGGCGTTCACGCAAAGTGAGCACGCCGTCGACCATGTGCAGGATCGGCTTGATCGACAACGCCGAACCCAGCATCTTGCTCGCTGCGCTGATCCGGCCGCTCTGTCGGAGATTCTCGAGTTGATGGACGCACAGCATCGAGTCGATGGTGGCGGCCTGTCGGATCGCGGATTCGTAGACGCGATCGCGATCGGCGCCGGCATTCGCCGCCTGCGCCGCACCGATCGCGGTAAAGCCGACGGCCAGGCCCACCGACCGTGAATCGACGATGCGGACCTGTCCGGAGTACTTCTCAGCGGCCAGCCGGCCGGCGCTCCAGGTTCCCGACAGGCGACGCGACATGTGGACCGCAACCACTCCGTCGCCGTCGCTGTCGGCCAGCGCCTGTTCGTAAGCGGTGCCGAGTTCGTGCGGATTGGCCCCTGAGGTCGTCACACCCGGGTGAGAGACGATGTCGGCGGGCATCTCGTCCACGCCTTCGCGATAATCCTCGTCGTCCAGCGTCAGGTGCAACGGCACCTGCCGGATACCGTAGTGGTCGGCGATCTCGGCGGGCAGGCGCGAAGATGAATCGGTGACGACGACGACTGGCACGCGTCTACGTTAGCCGGTCGGTTTCGGTGCGGCCGGGGGCCCGTCGGCACCGTTGCGGCCAGGTGTGGTCAGCGCCTCGCGCACCACCCCGATGACCTCGTCGGCGATGCGCCGATGACAGTCGAATCCCCAGTGAATGCCGTCGGGGTTCATCGTCTCGGGCCGCTGCTCGAACGCGTCGCGGGTGACCGGGTAGAAGTCGGCGATGCGCAAATCGTGGGAGCGCCCCCAAGCGAGCATCGCCGCCGTGGTCGGTATCCGGCCCGAGTGCACGTATCCGTAGTACGGACTGCGATGCGTCGGCGGCAGACACAGCACGATGGGCAGGTCGGGCCGCAACTCGGCGAGCGCGGCCCGGATCTTCTCGAGGTATTCGACGGTGACCGACGGCGGCAGTGCCAGTGGCCATCCGACTGTGGACAGGCGAGGCTGCAACCACGAGTAGCCGTCGCGCACCACCTGACGCAGCCGCGCCGGTCGCACGTAGCGGATCTGTTCGCGCACCGCGGTGGGCAGTGGCGACGGCAGACTGTCCATCCCGCCGAAAGCCAGCACCACCACCTCCGCGGTCGGTACTGCCGCCCAGATGTTGGGGTCCTGGGTGAGAGCCCACCAGACATCTCGGCTGGTCCAGCCGATCCGTCCGAACAGCGCCACATCGCGATCGCATCCCACCCCGACCAGCGACGGCCAGATTCGGGTGTCGTCGGCGGGAAGGCCACCGGTCGGCCCGTAGTAGGCCAGCGAGTCCGACAAGACCAGGATCGTCACTGCACGCCCGCGTCGGCCACCTCGGCCGAGGCGTTCCAGACGTCCAATCGCCACCGTGGCGCACTGCCGGGCACGCCGTGGCCGGACAGTTGCACCCAACTGGTGTTCGCGAGTCCGCCGAACACCGGCCACGACTTCCGGTCCAGGTCCAGCAGTGCCGCGGTCATCGCGGCGATGACGCCGCCGTGAGCGACGAGCACCACCGGGGCCTCAGGTCGTTCACCACTGCCCCAGCCGTCGACGATGTCGACGAGTTCGTCCACCAGTGGGGTCGCCCGGGTGGCGACGTCGATACGGCTCTCCCCGTTCGGTGGCGCCCAGGACGCGTCGTCGCGCCAGATGCGCCGCGCCCCCGGCATCTCGGCATCCACCTCGAGGTGGGTCATGCCCTGCCAGTCACCGAGATGTGTTTCACGCAGGCGCTTGTCGGTGGTGACCGTGAGCCCTGTCCGCCGCGCCAACGCCTCGGCGGTGTCGCGGGCGCGGGTCAGATCGGAGGACAGGATGCGCATAGGTGCGCGATCGGCCAACGCGACCGCGGCGTCCTCGGCCTGGCGCCGGCCCAACGTCGACAGCTCCGTGTCCAGCTGCCCCTGCATCCGGCTCGTCGCGTTGTAGTCGGTCTGCCCGTGACGCAACAGGATCAGCCGACGGACCACCGGCGTGAGACGTTCCACGGAGGTGTCGTGACTGTCCGGTCCGCCGCTCACGCGAGGCCGTCCACGTCGATGACCGGGCAGTCCTTCCAGAGCCGCTCCAGCGCGTAGAACTGCCGCTCGTCGGTGTGCTGGATGTGTACGACGATGTCGGCGTAGTCGATGAGCGCCCACCGGCCCTCACGGGTGCCTTCCCGCCGCACGGGTTTGTGACCGGCTTCGCGCAGTTTGTCCTCCACCTCATCGACGATCGCGGTCACCTGCCGTTCGTTGTCGGCCGACGCGATCACGAAGATGTCGGTGATGACGAGTTGTTCGGAGACATCGATGACCGTGACATCGTGGGCGAGTTTGTCGGCGGCGGCGTGTGCCGCCACGGTGGCCATCTGCAGCGCTTCGGCTGAGGCAGTCACTGGAGTCCTTCCGTCGGGGTGCGGTGCGGTGTGTGAGGCAGGTCTGGTCGTCGCAGTGAGATCAGGGCGCGGACACCCCCGGCGAGGACGCCTTCGGCGCACGGTACAGCTTGCGTTTGGCGATGTACTGGACGACTCCGTCGGGAACGAGATACCAGACCGGACGCCCGCGCGCGGCGCGGGCGCGGCAGTCCGTGGACGAGATCGCCAGCGCCGGGATCTCGAGCATCTGCAACGTATCCGGCGGCAGCGAACCGAGGTGCGCAGCGAGATGCTTGGCGTGCAGTTCGTAGCCGGGTCGGCTGACGCCGATGAAGTGCGCGAGTTCGAACAATCCCTCCCAGTCCTGCCAGGACAGGATCGATTCCAGCGCATCGGCGCCGGTGATGAAGAACAGCTCGGCGTCGGGATGGTGCTTGCGGAGATCACGCAGTGTGTCGACGGTGTAGGTGTCGCCGTCACGTTCGATGTCGACGCGGCTCACGCTGAAGCGCGGATTCGATGCGGTCGCGATGACCGTCATCAGGTAGCGGTCCTCGGCCGGACTGACCGCCCTCGCCGCGTCGATGACGTGGCCGTCCTCGTCCTCACCCAGCTTCTGCCAGGGTCTTCCGGTCGGGACGAAGATCACCTCGTCCAGGGAGAACCGATGGGCCACCTCACTGGCGGCCACCAGGTGACCGTTGTGGATGGGATCGAACGTGCCACCCATGATGCCGATGCGGCGTGCGCGCGGTCGCGTGGACGTCTGCCCGTCGGTGGCCATGACGTGTGAGTTTACGCGGTCGACCACACGGCACCCGGTGACCCGCTGCAGATCACACCGGCAGCAGGTCGGCGATCACTCGTCCGAGCTGGGTGGCGTTGCGACATTCGAACATCTCGATGCCCTCGGCATACTCTGTCGCGGCGGAGTCCCCGGTGCCCCAATTGCGCTCGGCCTCGGGATTGAGCCAGTACGCATGTCGGGCACGGTCGACGAGTTCACGGAGCGCTCCCAGCCGCGGATCGTGGTAGTTGTTGCGGGCGTCGCCGAGGATCAGCAGTGCCCCACGGTGGGTCAGCGAGTCGGCGTATTCTTCGACGAAGCCATTGAGCATGTTGCCGTAGTCGGAGTGTCCATCGCGGGTGCTGATCCGGGCCGTGGTGATCATCCGATGCATGCTGGCACCGAAGTCCTCGTCGTCGGCGCCCCGGTCGAAGAAGTCGGTCACCTCGTCGACGGTGTCGACGAAGGCGAAGACCCGGACCTTCGAGAACTGGTGACGCAACGCATACACCAATCGCAGCGTGAACTGGGAGAAACCCGCCACCGAGCCCGACACGTCACAGATGACGGTGAGCTCCGGACGCCCCGGTCGGGGTTTGCGATGCGTGAGCTCTATCGGCACACCGCCGGTCGACATCGATGCCCGCAACGTCTTGCGCACGTCGACCGCGCCACGATGCGATCGGCGGCGACGAACTTCCAGCTTCGCCGCCAACAGCCGTGCCAGCGGCTCGATCGTGCGTCGGATTTCGGCGAGGTCCGACGCACCGGCCGACAGGAAATTGATGTTCTCCGGCAGCTGCGGCACGGCATACTCCGCGACCCGTTCACGGCCCTTGGCACCGGCCATCCGCCGCTGCGTCTCCGCCTCGATCGCAGCACGCAGATCGGCCGATCGGGCGCGCGCCGCACTCCGGTAGCGGGGCTCGGTACCCGCGCGGTCGCCGAGCGAGTCGTCGTCGCCACCGCCGGCCATCGCGGCCGCGATCCGCGCGATCAGCGTCTGCGGACTGATCTGCGACAACGCCTGATAGGCCGAGTACGCCTCGCCGCGGGTGGAATCGTAACGTCCGAGCTGGTCGACGATGAGCGCCACCATCTGCGCGAGCCGCGCGTCCGCATCGGGCGACTCGTCGGCGAGCAACTCGGCCAGCTGGTCGCGGATCGCCTCCACATCCACCTCGCCGTCCTGCGTTCTCGGCAATTCGGAGACCGCGGTGCGCGCGCCGGTGCCCAGCGGAAACCACAGGTCGAAGACGGTGTCGAACACCCGGCGATGCATCTGATCGCTGATGAGGGTGGCGGCCAGTCCCTCCCGCAAGGTGCGACGGTCGAGCAGATCGAGCACCTCCACGGCTTGCGCCGCGTCGATGAGCGACGACGGCCCGACGACGATACCGCGGGCCCGCAGCTCGTCGACGAAACCGGTCAGATGATCGATCAACGGC
Organism: Gordonia sp. NPDC062954; assembly: GCF_044543825.1. Lineage (NCBI taxonomy): Bacteria > Bacillati > Actinomycetota > Actinomycetes > Mycobacteriales > Gordoniaceae > Gordonia > Gordonia sp. NPDC062954. The sequence goes on from NZ_JBITWL010000001.1 coordinate 362,363, forward strand.
ACCTCGGGTGCCGCCTGCGCCGGAGGGGACATCAGCCCAACTTGAGTTCTTTGAACGCCGTCTTCAGATCCGGGCGGTGCTTGAGCACCACACCCAGGGTGCGCGCGATCAGACCGTCGTCAAGAGTCGCGCCGGAGCCCGTAGTCGATTCCCCCGCGCCGAGCGCCAGCAGGGTGTTGCCCCAGTCGATGGTCTCGGCCACCGACGGCTTCTTGCGGATGTCGAGGGTGCGCAACACACCGACGACCCGCACCAGTTCCGCGGCGAGTGCGTCGGGCAACCCGGGCACCCGCGACGCCAGGATCTCGCGTTCGCGGACCGAGTCGGGGAAGTCGATGTAGAGGTACAGGCACCGACGCTTCAGCGCCTCGGAGAGATCGCGGGTCGCATTGGACGTGAGGATGACGATCGGCCGCCGGGTGGCGGCAACCGTGCCCATCTCGGGAATGGTCACCGCGAAGTCACTGAGCACCTCGAGGAGCAGACCCTCCACATCGACGTCGGCCTTGTCCACCTCGTCGATGAGAAGCACCGTCGGTTCGGGTCTCGAGATGGCCCGTAGCAGCGGACGCGGCAACAGGAACTCCTCGGAGAAGATGTCGCTCTTCGCCTCGTCCCAGTCTCGTGTCCCTGTGGCCTGGATGTGCAGGATCTGTTTGGCGTGGTTCCACTCGTAGAGTGCCCGCGCCTCGTCGATGCCTTCATAACACTGCAGCCGGATGAACTCGGCATTCGTCGACTGCGAGATCGCCCGCGCCAGTTCGGTTTTGCCGACGCCGGCGGGGCCTTCCACCAGGAGCGGTTTGCCGAGCCGGTCGGCCAGGTACGTCGACGTGGCAGTGGCGTCGTCGGCGAGATAGCCGGTGTCGCGCAGCCGTGTGGTGACGTCGGCGACGTCGGTGAACGATGGCACGGTGGTGGGCCCGCCGGTCGCGGCGGTCGTCTCGGCCATCAGGCGGGCCTGATGTGGCCGTCGCCCCAGACGGTCCACTTCGTCGAGGTGAGTTCCGGCAGCCCCATCGGACCGCGCGCATGCAGTTTCTGTGTCGAGATGCCGATCTCGGCACCGAACCCGAACTGCTCACCGTCGGTGAACGCGGTCGACGCGTTGACCATCACCGCCGCCGCATCGACCCGCGAGGTGAATTCCCGCGCGGCGGCCAGATCGGTGGTGACGATCGCCTCGGTGTGACCGGTCCCCCAGGTGTCGATGTGGGCGACCGCCGCATCCAGGTCGTCGACGACCTTCATCGCGATGTCCATCGACAGATACTCTTCGGCCCAGTCCGTGTCCGTCGCCGGCTCCATACCGGGTTCATCACCGTGGATCACCACGCCCTGCGCCTGCAGGGCCTGCGAGATCTTCGGCAACGCGTCGGACGCCACGGCCTTGTCGATGAGTACCGTCTCGGCGGTGTTGCACACGCTTGGCCGCCGTGTCTTGGAGTTCAACACGATGCGCGTGGCAACGTCGAGGTCGGCGAGTGCGTGCACGTAGACATGACAATTGCCCGTGCCGGTCTCGATGGTGGGCACGGTGGCATTGGCCACGACTGCATTGATCAGTCCGGCGCCCCCGCGCGGGATCACCACGTCGACCAGGCCGCGGGCACGGATGAGAGCGGTGACGCTCGACCGGTCCTCGCTCGGCAGCAGCGCAACGGCGTCGGCGTTGACACCTTTGTCGCGCAACACCTCACGCAGGATGCGGACGAGTTCGGCGTTCGAGTTCGCGGCGGACGACGAACCGCGCAGCAGCACCGCATTGCCCGACTTGAAGGCGATACCGAAGGCGTCGACGGTCACGTTCGGCCGCGCTTCGTACACCATGCCGACTACACCGAGCGGCACCCGGAGCTGACGCAATTCCATGCCGTTGGGCAGCGTCTTGCCCGACACGACGGTGCCGATCGGATCCGGTAGGACCGCCACCTGGCGGAGTCCGTCGGCAATTCCGGTGATGCGTTCCGGGGTCAGCCGCAGCCGGTCGATCAGGCTGGCCTCGGTGCCGTCGTTGTCCGCGCGGGTGATGTCGGCGGCATTCGCGGCCAGGATCGCTTCACTGTCGGCCTCGATGGCCTCGGCCGCTGCGAGCAGAACCTCGTTCTTGGCCGCGGTCGTCAACCCGGCCAGGGCCTGCGACGCGACCTTGGCGGCCTTGGCCAGACCCGCGACGACCTCTTCGACGTCGGTCGCCACCACGCCCGAATCGGCGGTGGGTGCACTCATGGAATCCTCGACTTCGCCTGCGGAAATATGTCGCCCACCAGAGTAGCGGTGCGTCCGGAAGTGCCCCAATCCCGGCTGAGCTGGTATCGAGACGTGATGATGTGGGACGAGTTGTTCTCGCTGCTAGCCACGAAGTAGCTGGAGTCGGCTGGCCATGCGGAAGGCGTCCGGGCGCGCGGTATCAGTCGCGAGGAACTCGTCGAGGGTGTGTGTTGAGATGAATGTGGCGGGGGTATCGGTGTCGGTCAAGATGTCGATGACGTTGATAAACCGCTGCTGCGCTTCGCGGCCCACCTCGTCGAACAGCGGGATGTCGGTTACGACCCAGTCACCGAACGCGTCGGCCAAGTAGAGATATTCGATCGTCGATAGTGGTGAGTCGCACAGCTGACCGAACGAGATCCATAGCTGACCATTACGGACAGCGAGGGCAGCGAATTGTCGACCCCGGACCGTGAGCGTCGCTTTCTCGTCGGCGGATGGATAGCTACCGGGCGCCGAATCGGTCAGCCACTTGCCGGACGCGAAGCCCGTGGTGTGGTGTGGTGACTGCGTCCGGTAGTCGGTGGGACCGTCGAGGTGGAATACGTCGAGGTGGTTCTTGATCATCGCGATACCAGGCTCGAAGGTGTGGTGCCAGATGGGATTGGGCAATAGGGATTCCGGCGCATAGTTCGAGGTGACCAGCACCGTGAGCTGCCGAGCGAACACGAACTCGAGAAGGCGTGTGAGAAGGCGAGCGTCCCCAGAATCGTGGACATGAAACTCGTCGAAGAACAGCAGGCGACTTGGCCCGAGGAGTTCACTGAGCGCGGATTCTAGCGCTCTAGGATCATCGCGGGAGTCGTGTACGCGAAGGTGCAACTCGTCGAAGAAGTTGTGGAAGTGGACCCGGGTTTTCGGCACGGTCGCTTCATCGAAATAGGCTTGAGCCAGCCAAGATTTTCCGCGGCCGGCCGGCCCGTGGACATAAAGTCCACGTGAACTCTGGTTTCGGCGGGCTCGGAGTCGACGACCATCGGGCTGGGCGAGCATGGCGAGTCGTTCAGTAAGCCGCTTCTGGTCGGCGTTTAGAACGATACCGGCCTGGGTGGCAGAGATATCGATTGCTTCTACGATGCTCTGACGCACAGCGGGCACCTGACCGATAGTTGCACGCCCGCTACGTGTCGAAGCAATACTGTGTGCGACGTCGCACTGCACAAACCACTGCTGATCGGGATATCAAGCCATATCGCGGCCGCGGCCAAGCAGACGCTACTGGCCAGGACGAGTGTTCTCAGAGGCCCCGACGTCGTTGAGCCCGGCCGGAAAATGATGAGGCTCGAGCGAAGGCAGTGCCACCGAAGTACAACCGAACTCGAACCGAGTACTGGCAGGTGCCGTCACCGACGGAGATACTGTCGCTGACATTTAGGTCGCCGATGGATACAGCTCCAGCATCGCGGGCCCTTTCGAGTACAGCCTTTTCATCTGCTCGCTGAGTCGGGCCCGTGCAAGTGAGCCGGCAGCGTGAAGCGGAACGTCGCCTCGTTGCTCTTCGCTCCCACAGGACCATTGTGCGCCATCGGAGCCAAGCGGTGCAGGCATCACCCCGATCAGTTTCGTGCGGTTGGATTTCCCTCGGGTGCAGCATTTGTCGGGTATTGGAGTGCACTACGGCCGCTAAGCAGCCCTCACCAGCTTGCAGCTCGTCTCCGTTTCGCCAATCACGTGTCCTATATCAGGACATCGGTGACGGTTCCGCAGCAGAACATCCGCATGGTTGTCCGCTTCTGATAAATGTGACTCCTGCAGCGAGCCATGAGATAGCCAGACGCACCATAGGGTCAATCGTTTCACGAGCAGCCACCACGCGAGCCTCGCTGCACAAGTCTCACCACCATGACCACCCACAATGTCACCAATGTCTTGATACAGAACTGTCACCGATGCACTGGGAAATAACGGTTGCGCCGGTCACGATCGCGGCGTAGCATCGAACGTGAGTTCGAATCAATCGATCGGGGGGTCGATGTCGGTGGACGTATCGGTTGTGACGCCGGGTAACGCCGAACCTGCTGCAGAGACGCTGGCTGCGCCCGACTTCCTGCGCTCCATGCCGGATTCGATTGCATCGCTTGCCGTAGCCGACACCGAGGCCGCTGCGACCAAGCGTCTGACATTGCTCGAGGAGATCAAGTCGGCGTGCGCTGCCGCACAAGTGCGTGAGACGGCGCGACTCGAGGAGTTGCGTGACGCCGACGAGCAGATGCGCAACGTGCCGGCATCCCGGCGCGGACGCGGCCTGTCGGCAGAGGTCGGTCTCGCACGCAAGGTGTCCCCGCGAAAAGGCAGTCAATACCTGGGTTTCGCACGGGCTCTCGCCCACGAGATGCCGCACACGATGCGGGCATTGACCTCCGGGACGCTCACCGAATGGCGCGCCACCATCCTGGTCCGTGAAACCGCTTATCTGACAAAAGAAACCCGAACCGAGATCGATCGACGCATGTGTGCCGATCCGGCCACACTCGACGGCGTCAGCGATCGCGCACTCGAGGCCTCGGCCAAAAAGCACGCCTACGAACTAGATCCACACGCCGTGGTCGCGCGGTCGGCCCGGGCGGAGAAGGACCGTCGGGTCGGGGTGCGCCCCGCCCCGGATCTGATGACGAAACTCTCGGCGCTGCTACCCCTGAAGCAGGGAGTCGCGGTGTACGCGTCACTCAAAGCGCATGCCGACGCGACGGTCGGGGGTGACGATCGAACCCACGCGCAGATCATGGCCGACACCCTTGTCGAGCGGGTCACCGGCCAGGACTACGCCGAAAAGGTCCCAGTGTCGGTGAACGTGATCATGTCCGAACGCACCATGCTCACCAACAGCCATGAGGCGGCGGAGATCCCCGGATTCGGCCCGATCCCGGGCAGCCTGGCGCGACAGATGATTGCCGAAGGTACCGACGGGACGACGAGATCGACGCTGCGACGATTGTTCGCGCGCCCGCGCGACGGCACGCTGGTCTCCATGGACGCGCGGTCGCGCACATTCCCCAAGGCGTTGGCGCATTTCATCGCCATGCGTGACCGAATGTGCCGCACACCGTATTGCGGCGCACCGATCGCCGAGACCGATCACGCCCACCCGCATCGACACGGCGGCGCCACCACCGACGTCAACGGCGACGGCGCGTGCCGCGCGCACAACCTGGCGAAGGAGGCCGACGGCTGGCGATACGCCGTGGTCAACACCCCCGGCGGCCACCGGATGGAGATTCATACGCCGACCGACGGCATTCACCTCTCCGCAGCGCCACCAGTGGTCGGGCATATCCCGGATACCACGAGCGTGGTCGAGTCCCACCTGCTCGCACTGCTCAACGCTGCGTGAAACCCTGGTGCCATGAGCAATCTCGTGGCCTTGATGGGCGCCACCTTTCTGGCCTTCGTCAACTACGCCGCGTTACTTCCCGTGGTACCGATGTGGGCGTCGAATGGTGGCGCCGGAAGTGTGGTGGTCGGTGCCACCACCGGAGCGATGATGGCGGCCACTGTGGCGACACAGCTGTCGATGCCGTGGTTGTTCCGACGCGTACCACTGCGCACCATGATGGTGCTCGGCGCCGTCCTGCTCGGTGGCCCGACGCCGCTGTATCCGCTGGCGACCGACGCCGTACCGATCGTGCTGATCACCGTCATCCGCGGTATCGGCTTCGCCTTCATCGTCATCTCCGGGGCGGTGATCGTGGCCGACCTCGCCGGTCCCCGGAAACTCGCCTCGTATTCGGGCTATTACGGTGCCGCTGCGGCGCTGCCGAACATCGGCGCGTTGGCCGGCGGCGTGTGGGCCGTCGACGTCCTCGGCTATCACCTCGTGTTCTACATCGCCGGAGCAGCGGCCCTGGCAGGTGCGGTCACCGCCTGCCTGCTTCCGGGCGGACTGTACGGGCGTTTCCGACTGCCGTCGATATCGGACGTGCGGCCAATCGCCGTTCCGATCGTGGTGTTCGTGATGGTCGCGGGCGCCTTCGGCGCCACCACCACATTCCTGCCGCTGTCCGGACCGAGCGCGGCAACTGTCGCCGCCGCACTCCTCGCCGGCTCCGTCACCTTGGTGGCCGGGCGGCTGGGTGCCGGATTCCACGGTGATCGGCGCGGTGCGGGGCGACTGCTGGTGCTCTCGGTGCTCATCGCCGCGCTGGGCTGCACCATCATCGGAACATCATTGGACGGACCGGGCTGGTCGTTGATCCTCGGCGCCGCGTTGTTGGGCGCCGGTTTCGGTTCCTGCCAGAATGATTCGTTCGTCGTCACAGTGCAACGTCTCGGCCCAGATCGCAGCGGGACCGCCAGCATCATTTGGAATATCGCCTACGACGGCGGCCTCGGTCTCGGTGCCGTCGGATTCGGTTGGTTCGTCGGCCGACTCGGCTACGCCGATGCGTTCCTCGCAATGGCCGCAGCCATCGCTGTCGTGACCCTCGTGTGCGCGCGGTTCGTCTCCCCGCCCAGTCCGTCCTCCCCCGTGTCAGGCACCGCAGGACCGTAGAACCTGCGCCATCACATCACGCGACCGACGATCGACAGGGAGCTGGTAGGCGGCCATCACCATGACGAACTGAGTCACGTACTGGCAGTGGAACCCCCGATTGGGTGGCATCCACTCGGCCGGGGCCTGATCGGATTTCGTGAGGTTCGAGGCCGCGTCGGCGGCGACCAGGTTCGCGGGGTCGTTCGCCAGATTCATCCGCGCCGTTTGCGGCCACGCCCACGCACCCATGTCCCAGGCGTATGCCAGCGGAACGATGTGATCGATCTGCACGGCGCCGGGACGTCGGTCGCGGCGGAAGACGATGAACTCACCGGTGTACGGGCTACGGAACTCGCCGGCGACGACGGCGTCAGGGCAACTGTCGACGACGGCTCGACGCACATCGACCAAGTCGCGCGCCAGGACGTCATTTCGGGTATCGCACCCGTTTCCGCCACCCGTCACCGTCACAGCGTCGGTCCAGGCGGCCCCGAATGCCGCACGCTGGTAGTCCGAGCGCTCGGGGCGGCGGTCGGTCACCGACAGGCCCGCGAGTCGCAGCGAGGCCGCACCCGCTGCGCTGCCCGCCGCCGAGTCGGTGGGCGCTCCGCGCCCGGACACCGTCAGACCTCCGGCCACGATCACCGCGGTCAGCACGCTGCCGACGAGGATCAGCCACCACCGCAGTGGCCACGCGGCGCCCGACACCATGACATTTGGACGCGGCAGCCGCGTGTTCGGTTCCGCTCTGGTCAGGATTTGTCGAGGTATTTGACCTTGTTGGGGACCAGCACGGCGTCGACGAGGTCGGCGAGCGGCCTGTGATCGGCCAGGGGCAGGTCGGCCCCCACCACGTCGTCGGCGAGTTCGCGGGCGTCGGCGATCACATCGCCGTCCGCCAGCAGCGACAGGAAGTGCAGCGAGGAGACACCACCGGACTGCAGCGACCCGAGAACGTCACCCTCCCTGCGCTGCTCGAGATCCACGCGGGCCAGTTCGAACCCGTCGGTGGACGCCTCCACGGCCCGCAGTCGCTGCATCGACTGCGAGATGTCCTTGACCGAGGTCATCAGCAGACACAGGCCGGGGTGCCTGCCACGGCCTACGCGGCCACGCAACTGATGCAGCTGACTGACCCCGAATCGTTCCGCATCGACAACCACCATCATCGTCGCGTTGGGCACGTCCACGCCGACCTCGATGACAGTGGTCGAGACCACCACATCGATCTCACCACGACCGAACGCGTCCATGATCGCGTTCTTCTCCTCGGCGGGCAGGCGTCCGTGCAACATCTCGATCCGGTGGCCACCGAGCGGCCCACCCAACAACTCGGTGTACTGGTCGAGAACCGAGGTGCTCTGCGGTTCCGATTCCTCGTTGCGTCCCTTCGGTTTCTTCTTACCGTCGGGATCGTCGCCGATTCGCGAACACACCACGTACACCTGGCGGCCCTGGGCGATCTCTTCGGCCGCGCGCGTCCACGCGCGGTCCACCCAGGCCGAGTTACGCATCGGGACCACTGACGTCTTGATGGGCTGGCGGCCTTTGGGTAGTTCGGTGAGCACCGAGGTGTCCAGGTCGCCGAAAACTGTCATCGCGACGGTTCGCGGGATGGGTGTCGCGGTCATCACCAGGAAGTGCGGCATCAGCCGGTCTTTACCTCTGCCGCGCAACGTGTCCCGCTGCTCGACACCGAATCTGTGCTGCTCGTCGACCACCACCATGCCCAGATCGAAGAATGCGACGTTCTCCTCGAGCAGCGCGTGGGTGCCCACCACAATGCCGGCCTCGCCGGTCACCACGTCGAGCAACGTCTGCCGTTTGCCGGCGGTCTTCATCGATCCGGTGAGCAGCGCGATCTTGGTCGCACCTTCGGCCGCGGTCAACTCGCCGGCCTCCGCGAGGTTGCCCAGCATCGACGTCATCGTCCGATAGTGCTGCGCGGCAAGTACTTCCGTCGGAGCAAGGATCGCACACTGATGTCCGTTGTCCACCACCCGGAGCATGGCCAGCAGGGAGATCAGCGTCTTGCCCGAGCCGACCTCGCCCTGCAGCAAACGACTCATCGGGGTGTCGCGCGCCAGGTCCTCGGCGATCTCGGCCACCACGGTCTGCTGGCCGTCGGTCAGGGTGAACGGTAGACGCTCGCGCAGTCGGTCCTCGAGTCCGCCGGCGACGTGCGGGCACGGCGGTCCGTTCTCGGTGCGGCCGGCGATCCGCCGTTGGGCGAGCACAGTCTGGATGGCCAGCGCCTCGTCGAATTTCAATCGCGCCCGCGCCGCCTCGATGTCGTCCTCGGTCTCGGGCAGATGCACTTTGTGTAGCGCCTCGGCCGTGCTGATCAGCCCGCGCGATCTCTGCTGCTGGTCGGTGAGGGCGTCGGCCTGCGCGCCGCTGCGCTCGACCGCGGCCAGTGTGCGCGCAATTGCCGCCCCGATGGTCCAGGTCTGGATGTCCTTGGTGGCCGGGTAGATCGGGATGATGGACCGATCCACCAGTGCTTCGGCAGCGGTGTTGCCCGACTCGTCGAGCGACTCCGCCTCCGCGCCGAGCATCTGCGCCAGCATCGCCGAACCGACCACGCCGTCGACGCCGGCCTCGCCATCGGGCAACACTGCCCACTCCGGGTGGGACAGCTGTATCTGGCCTCGGAAGATCTTCACCTTGCCCGCCATCAGCACCCTGGCCCCCGGCTTGATCCGGTGTTGGATGAAGCGGGCGTTGAAGAAGTTCGCGACGTAGGTGTAATCGTCGTCGGTCACGGTCACCTTCAAGAACTTCCCGGACCGCTTCTTCATGGGGATCATGCTGGCGCCGGTGACGCGGCCGACGATCGTCAGCCAATCGTCTTCCACGGGCATCTCCTGGTTGGAGAGCTGACCCTGTCGCACGTATCTGCGCGGAGCGTAGCGGAGCAGCTCCCCCACCGTGACGATGCCCAGTGTCGAGATCTGCGAGGCGACCTTGGGGCTCACCACCGTCTCGAGACCGTCGGCCATCGCCACCATCACTCGACCCCCACCTGCAGCAGCTGATCGGGTTGGCCGGTCCGGTAGATGGCGAGTTCCACACCCGCGTAGCTGCGGCGCATCTGCTCGGCGAGCGCATCCAGCGCGGCGTCGTCCACCCCGGAACCCGCCATCACAGTGACCATTTCACCACCGGTGGCGAGCATCAGGTCGACCAGCGCGGTCGCCGCCCCGGTCTGGTCGGGCGCGATCACCAGCACATCGGACCCGATCATGCCCAGGACATCCCCGACCTCACACGTACCGGCGAGCGTCATGATCCGGCTGTCGGCCCGCACCAGCGAACCCCAGCGGGTACCTGCGGCAGCTTCTGCCATCGCATAGGTGTCGGGATCGGGCGCCTCGGTGGGATCGTGTACGGCCAGCGCCGACAGGCACTGCACCATCGACGAGGTCGGCAGAAACACCACCGAACGCTGCGCGGACCGCGTGGCCGCCGTGACCGTGACCAGGTCCTGCGAGCTCAGTTTGCCGTTGGCCATCACCACCACGTGTGCGCTGTCGGTTCCGCGAATCGCCTCGGTCAGAGCCTCCGGCGCGAGTCCGGCGTCTGCGCGTAGTACCGCGGCCCCGGCCTCGGTGAACAATTCGTCGGCACCTTCGCCGGTCACCACCGCGACCACCGCTCGCTTGTGCCGGGGCGGCGGTTCGGCTGTGTCGGTCTGGGCACGAATCGCGTCGAGCGCAAAGCAACTGATCCGGACCTCGGCGACGGGTCCGCGGGCCGCACCCTCCTCGACCGCCCGTCCCGGGTCGCTGGTGTGCACGTGGACCGAGAATCGTTCGCCCCCGGTCGAACTGTCCCCGACGATCACCACGGAATCGCCGATCTCGTTGAGGACCTGACGCAACGACCCGACCTGATCGCCGGCGGCACCGTCGAGGAAGTACATCACCTCGAAGTCCATGTCGCTGCCGCCGGTACAGGCGTCGTTGCCCTGATGCCCCGGGACACCACCACCAATCAGGATCCCCCGGTAACGGCGCCGGCGCTGCGCGACACCGGTCAACACCGCGACCATGGCATCGGCCAGTGCGAGGAATCCCCGCCCACCTGCGTCGACGACACCGGCCTCGGCGAGCTCGGGCAGTTGCTCCGGCGTGCGCTCGAGCGCATCGGCGCAGTCATCGGCAACCGCCCGGGCCAGGTCGCCCGCCGACTCCGAGACGTGCGCCGCGGCGGTCTCCGCTGCGGTCCGGATCAGCGTGAGGACGGTGCCCTCCCGGGGTTCGCTGACCGCCCGCATCGCCGCCAGCGACCCGAGCCGCAACCCCGCGGCCCACAGCTGGTTGAAAGTCACCTGGGTCTGGTCGGGCATCAGCTCGGCGGCGTCGGCCAGACCGATGAGCACCTGCGAGAGGATGATGCCGGAGTTGCCGCGGGCCTGTGCGATCGCCGCGTCGGCCATCGCCCGGGCCACCTGCGGGGTGCTCGCATCCTCGGACAGCGTTGCCAGGCCGTCGGCAGCGGCCTGCATCGTGAACAGCATGTTGCTGCCCGTGTCGGAGTCCGGGATCGGGAAGACGTTCAGGTCGTTGATCTCGCCCCGCAGCGTCTCGAGCCCGTCGACCGCGGTGTGCGCCCAATCCCGCAACAGCTGCGGATTCATCATCCTGATGCGACCACCGTCGAACACCGACTCCATGAAACCCCTTACCGTTGGCAGTGACGATGGCCGTTGGCCGGATGTGTTCGAGGTTACTCGGACGCCCCGACGGCCACGGTGCCACCATCTGCCCGCTCCTGGCGCCGCGATTTGGCCGGGTCGGGTCCTTCCGGCTACTCTTGCAGGGTTGCCTTGCAACTGTGCCCGTCGACGCCCGTCGCCGATCGTGGAACTGCGGGCAGAACACGACCACTTTCATCAACACAAGGGAGTTCGACGATGGCTGCCGTCTGCGACATCTGCGGCAAGGGACCGGGCTTCGGCAAGTCGGTGTCACACTCGCACCGCCGCACGAACCGCCGGTGGAACCCGAACATTCAGTCGGTGCGCGTCGAGGTCGCGCCGGGGAACCGCAAGCGCAAGAACGTGTGCACCTCCTGCCTGAAGGCCGGCAAGACCGCTCGCGTCTGACGCTCCCGACGGCCTCGGCCGTCGGCGCCGAACCGACATCCACATTGCACCCGACTCCCCGAGCGAACACTAGCTCGGCCCCTGGGAGTCGGGTCTTTGTGCGTTGGCACTAGAGTCTGCAGACCATGACCGCTGACCCTGCCACCGCACCCACTGCCGAGCTCGTCACCGAGAGCGACGGCATCCTGACCATCGCGATCTCCTCGGCCGCACCGGGCAATCCGCTCAACGACGACGCCCTGTCCGCGGGCGCCGCCGCACTCCGCGAAATCGCGCGCGGAGAGCGCCGGGTCGGGGTGATCCTGCTCAAGGGTCCGGGCGCGAACTTCTGCGCCGGTGGCAACGTCCGCGACTTCGCCTCGGCCGCCCACCGCCCCACCTTCCTGCGTGAGATCGCCGACAATTTCCACGCCTTCGTCAGCGCCCTCCACGAAGCCGATCGGCCGGTCGTCGCCGCGGTCAAGGGCTGGGCCGCCGGCGCCGGGATGAGCATCGTCACCCACGCCGACGTCGCGATCGGCGGGACCTCCACCAAGATGCGACCGGCATACCGCGGTATCGGACTGTCCCCCGACGGCGGGATGACCTGGACGCTACCCCGCATCGTCGGCGCCGCACGCGCCCGTCAGATCATCCTCACCGACCCGGTCATCGACGCGGACAAGGCGCTGAGCTGGGGACTGTTGTCCGACATCGTCGCCGACGACGAGGTCGATTCCACCGCACTCGCCACCGCGGCGAAGATCGCCGCCGGCCCGTGGCAGTCGGACGGGGCCGCCCGCGCCCTGCTCACCCGATCGGCCACCTCGACTCTGGGCGATCAGCTCGCCGCCGAGGCGCAGTCGATCTCCGCATTGTCCGCCGCACCGGAGGGCATCGAGGGTGTCGACGCCTTCGTCGCCAAGCGCAAACCGGACTTCGCGGCCGCCCGCAACGCCTGAAGCCTCAGGCTGCGGGCAACCGCCAGTCGATCGGGTCGGCTCCCAGATCCTCGAGCGCGTCGTTGGCCCTGCTGAACGGGCGGGAACCAAAGAACCCTCTGCTCGCCGACAGTGGTGACGGATGAGCCGACTCGATCACCGGGACATCGGGCAGCCACTGCTTGAGTCCGGCGGCATCGCGTCCCCAGAGAATCGCCACCAGCGGATCGGCCGCCCGCGCGACCAGTGCCTTGATCGCGCATTCGGTGACCTGTTCCCAGCCCTTCCCACGATGCGAGGCAGGCTCCCCCGGCGACACGGTGAGGACCCTGTTCAGCAGCAGCACACCGGATTTCGCCCAGGGAGTCAGATCCCCGTTGGCCGGCTGGGGGTAACCGAGGTCCGCGCAGTACTCGCGGTAGATGTTGGACAGCGACCGCGGTATCGGCGAGACGTCTGGCGCCACCGAAAAACTCAGTCCCACCGCATGCCCGGGCGTCGGATAGGGGTCCTGCCCGACGATCAGCACCCGCACATCGGCGAACGGATTGGTGAACGCACGCAACACATTCCTGCCGGCGGGCAGATAACCGCGTCCGGCCGTGTTCTCGGCACGCAGGAACTGTCCCATCGCGGTGATGACCGGTTCCACGGGAGCCAGCGCATCGGCCCAGCCCGGGTCGATGAGATCCGACAGCGGCTTCGCCCCGTCTCCCGTGGATTCGGTTGTGGGTGAGGTCATCCGATCCTCCGCAGCGACTCCCGGAAGTACTTGGCGTTCTCGAAGTACATCTCGACGTTGAGGTCCACGTGACCCTCCGGCACCTCGAAGCCCTCTCGGACCTTGGCCGGCACACCGAGGGCCATCGTGCGGTCCGGCACGGTGAACTTGAACGGCACGACCGCACCTGCCCCGACGATCGCGCCGCTGCCGACCGTCGATCCATTGAGCACCACCGAACCCGACGCGATGAGGCAGTGATCGCCGATCGTCGCGCCCTCGATGTGCGCGTTGTGCCCGACGACGCATTCGGCGCCGATGACCGTCGCGTCGACCGGGGTGCAGTGGATGATCGTGCCGTCCTGAATGTTGGTCCGTCGGCCCACGGTGATGGTCCCGGAATCGCCCCGCAGAACCGCGGTCGGCCAGATCGACACCCCGTCGCCGAGGGTCACATCCCCGATGACGACCGCATCGGGGTGGACGTACACATCGTCACCGATGGTGGGTTCACGATCACCGAGCGCATAGATAGCCATGCACCGAATCTAAGGCATGCCGAGCGCAGACAATTGGCACGGGCTCAGGACCCGAACGATTGCCACCCCCGCAGATCCTGCACCGCCCGACCGTCCACCCGCACACCGGTGCCGTCGCGGACCTCGCCGATCGTGGTCCAGCCCGGCGGGACCGTACCGGCTGCGAACGCGCCCAACAGTTCGTGATCCTCTCCACCGGCCACGGTCCACTGGCGCAGATCCACACCCAGACGGCGCGCCGCGGAACGCATGTCGCTGCCCACCGGGATGCGATCGCTCGACACCGCGAGCGCCACACCGGAGGCCGCGGCCATGGTGATCAATTCCTCCACGAGCCCGTCGGAGATATCGGTCATCGCATGCGCACCAGCACGCGCCGCCGCCGGCCCCTGTCCCAGGTCGGGCGCCGGAAGTCGATGAGCGGCGACCAGATCGGCGAACTCGGCGAGCAGTTCATCGTTTCCACGGTCGTGCGCGTCGAGCAACAAGGCGAGCCCGGCCGCGCTCGCACCCACCGCCGTGCCGGTGACCGCGAGCACATCGCCAGGCCGCGCGCCGCCGACCACGATCGGCGTCGCACCGTCCAGAGCACCCACGGTGGTCACGGTCAGCACCACCTCATCGGCACCGACGAGGTCACCGCCCAGCACCCGACCACCGAGTCGGTGGGTGGCGTCGAGGATTCCGTCGTTAAGGTCGAGCACGGTGCCGACGGTGGTGTCGGCGGGGCACGCGATGGACACAACGGTGCCGGTCACGCGCCCGCCCATCGCTGCGATGTCGGCGGCACTCTGGATCACCGCGCGGGCCCCGACGGTGCGTGGATCCGACCAATCGAAGCGGAAATGCCGGCCCGCGACCGCGGTGTCGGTGCTGATGACGGTCGGCCCGGCGGTGTCGATCACCGCCGCATCGTCCCCGGAACCGATCACCACATCGGCTGTGCGGTGGGTGGCATCCAACGCTCTCGAGGACCGGGTCAGCTCGACGATCAGGCGCCGCTCTCCGACATCGCCGACCGACCTCGACCGATCGACCGGTTCCCCGGCACCTTCGACGGACACCACAACTCCTCGATTCGCTTCCAGTCGCGCTTGGACGGGGTTGTCAGCGACAATACTGACACCGGGTCGACAGCCGGACCCCGGTGCAGACGAGAGGATGGGCGTGGTTCAGGCATACATTCTGATCCAGACCGAGGTCGGAAGGGCCGCGCTGGCAGCGGCAACGATCGCGGAGATCTCCGGTGTCGCCACATCCGAAGAGGTCAGCGGCCCCTACGATGTCATCGTCCGTGTGGACGCAGCAGATGCGGCGCACCTGACCGAGAACGTCGTGCCGCAGATCCAGAAGGTGGACGGAATCACCCGCACCCTCACGTGTCCGGTGGTGCAGTCCTCGCACTGATCTCGGGCGACTCCGCGCACTAGTGTGTTCGTCGTGACCGACGAGAACCAGGCCGGCGAGGCCTCCGGCGACGACGCGCAGGCACGCTACGGCAGCGGCCCGAGACTGAGCCCGGCACTGATCGCCACCCTGGTGGCGATTCCGGCGATGGTCATCGTCGGCTTCATCACCTTCGCGGCGTTGCGACCGGATCCGTCCACACCGATCGAGTCCTACGCATCCGATGAGGCGGCCCCTGCCGATTGCGACAAGCTCATCGCCGCACTGCCGCAGACCTTCGACGGCTTCGGCGACAAGCAGGTCACGGGCACGACGGTGACGTGGTCGTCGGACCTTGACACCGACCCCGTCACACTGCGGTGCGGTATCTCACGTCCCGACGAGCTGTCGCCGACGAGCAACCTGCAGGTGATCAACCCGGTTCAGTGGTTCATCACCGACACCGTCGAAGGTGCCGGCCAGGCATACGTGTGCGTGGACCACCGCCCCTATGTGGCGATGTGGATCCCCGAGAACGCCGGCAACGCACCGATCACCGACGTCAGCGCGGTGATCGACCAGACGTTGCCGCGGGCACCATTGGACTTCGGCTGATATCGGTCGGACGGATCGCGGGTCCGCGGCTGATCCCGGATCGACTCAGTCGTAGATCTCCGGCTTGGTCCGGCGGCCGAGCAACGAGCTCACTGCGTCGGCAACCGACAGTCCCGAATGGCAGACCTGGTGCACTGCGTCGGTCAGCGGCATCTCCACATCGAATTTCACCGCCAGTGCCCGCACCGACGAACACGATTTGACGCCTTCGGCGACCTGCCCGTGTGTGGCTTCCTGCGCCTCCTGCATCGTCGCGCCCTGACCCAGGTGCGCGCCGAAGGTCCGATTGCGCGACAGCGGTGACGAACAGGTGGCGACCAGATCGCCGACGCCGGCCAGGCCGGCGAGGGTCTCGATCTGAGCGCCGACCGCCACGGCCAAGCGGATGGTCTCGGCCAGACCGCGAGTGATGATGGTCGCCAGCGTGTTCTGCCCGAATCCGACGCCGCTGGCCATTCCGCACGCCAGGGCTATGACGTTTTTCACCGCACCGCCGATCTCGCAGCCGACCACATCGGTGTTGGTGTACGGGCGGAAATACCCGGTGTTGAAGGCCTGCTGCAGGTCCTGCGCTCGGTGTTCATCGCGACACGCGATGACGGTAGCCGCCGGCTGCCCCTCGGCGATCTCGCGGGCGAGATTGGGTCCGGACAACACCGCGACCCGTTCTACCGGCGCACCGGACACCTCGGCGATGACCTCGCTCATCCGCAGCAGGGTGCTGGTCTCCACCCCCTTCGCCAGCGAGACGAAGGTCGCATCGTCAGCGACGTGCGGCATCCACTCGGTGAGATTGGCCCGCAAGGACTGTGACGGCACCGCACACACCACCACGTCGGCGCCGGTGACCGCGTCGACGACCGAACTCGTCGCGCGCAGACCATCCGGCAGGGTGATGCCGGGCAGATAATCGCCATTGGCGTGGTCGTGGGTGATGCGCTCGGCGAGCTCGGGCCGCCGAGCCCAGATCGTCGTCTCCGTCCCGGCGTCCACCAACACCTTCGCGATCGCGGTTCCCCAGGATCCCGCACCCATCACCACCGCACGCACGATCACTCCTTCGCCGACCACACTTCGCACCTCACACTAGTGGTATGTAGACGAGCGCCGGACCGGATCAGACGGGTGCGCGTCACACTCCGCTCGCGCGATCGGCATCATGGATGCCATGGAATCGACATCACACACCGACGCGGGCGCCCCACGCCCAGGTGATGTCGTGGCCGTCTTGGCGGTCAAACGCCTGGCCGAGGCCAAGTCCCGGTTGGCGGCCAGCCGCGGACCGGCGTCCGACGGATTGCACCGCGACCTCGTGCTGGCGATGCTGCTCGACACCATCGATGCGCTGCGAGGTCCACGCGTCGAGGGCATCGCGGTCATCAGTCCCGACGACGAGGTACTCGCCGCCGCCCGCGCGGCGGGAGCGATCAGTGTGGGCGAGGATCGCGGCGCCCGGCCCATCGACACCGATCGACTCAACCAGGCCTTCGCCGAAGCATCCGCAATCGCGCGCCGCCGCTGGCCGACGGCGCGGACGGTGATGCTTGTGCAAGCGGATCTGCCTGCGGCGACGGCCACCAGCATGCAAGCGGTGATCGCCGCGGCGGACGGATTGCGACAGGCGGTCCTGACCGATCGAAACGGACGCGGCACCACGGTGTTGCTCCGTGATCGCAGCATCACCGAACCGCCACGGTTCGGGCCCGATTCCGCGGCCGCCCACCGCGCCGCCGGAGCGGTCGAACTCGATCCCGGTCACGTCCGCTGGGCGGATCTGCGCACCGACGTCGACACCGCCGCCGATCTCGACGCCGCCCGATCGCTGGGAGTGGGCCGCCACACCGCGGCAATCCTGGGTGAGACGAGGCCGCTGGGCCCCACACCCTCCTCGAATCGCCGCACACCATCGGATTCGGCCACCAAACGTCTCAGCGCCACCCGCGATGCGTCATGATTGAACGGTGAGCCCTGCCGACGACACCGCCACCCAACCGATCACATCGATCCCCGGGGCGCCGCCCGCCGCGACTCTCGTCCCCGAAGAAGCCACGGACCTTCCCGACGACCGGTACCTCAATCGCGAACTGAGCTGGCTGGACTTCAACTCACGTGTCCTGGCGCTGGCCGAGGACACGTCGATGCCATTGCTGGAACGAGCGAAGTTCCTGGCGATCTTCGCCTCCAACCTCGACGAGTTCTTCATGGTGCGCGTAGCCGGGCTGAAGCGACGCGACGAGACCGGGCTGTCGGTGCGCTCGGCGGACGGTTTGTCGCCGCGAGAACAGTTGCGTCGCATCGCCGCGCGCACCCAAACGATCGCCGAACGGCATGCCCGGGTGTTCCTCGATTCGGTGAACCCGGCCCTGTCCGACAACGACATCCACGTCGTCACGTGGGCGCAACTCTCCGACGATCAGAAGACCCGGCTGATCGACTATTTCCACGAAGACGTGTTCCCGGTGCTGACCCCGCTGGCGGTGGACCCCGCGCACCCGTTCCCATATATCAGCGGGCTCTCGCTGAACCTGGCCGTGACGGTCAAGGACGCCAACACCGGTGGCGAACACTTCGCCCGAATCAAGGTTCCCGACAATGTCAGCAGGCTGATCCGGGTAGACACCCTGATGCGCCGCCACGACCCCTCGCAACAGGACGAATCGAAGACGATTCTGCTGCCGCTGGAGACACTGATCGCGGCCAACCTCGGGCATCTGTTCCCGGGCATGGAAATCGTTGAGCATCACGCGTTCCGGATCACCCGGAACGCCGATTTCGAGGTCGAAGAGGACCGCGACGAGGACCTGTTGCAAGCGCTCGAACGCGAACTCGCCCGCCGGCGTTTCGGCTCCCCGGTGCGACTCGAGGTCGCCGACGACATGAGCGAGCACATGCTCGAACTGCTGCTGCGTGAACTCGACGTCAACCCCGATGACGTCATCCAGGTTCCGGGATTGCTGGATCTGTCCTGCCTTTTCGAGGTCAACGGACTCGATCGGCCCCATCTCAAGGACCGCCCGTTCGTTCCCGCGACACATCCGGCGTTCGGCGAACGAGAGACCCCCAAGAGCATTTTCTCCACGCTGCGCGAGGGTGACGTACTCGTGCACCACCCCTACGACTCGTTCTCCACGAGCGTGCAGCGTTTCATCGAACAGGCAGCAGCCGACCCTCAGGTCCTCGCGATCAAGCAGACGCTCTACCGGACCTCGGGCGACTCCCCGATCATCAACGCACTCATCGATGCCGCGGAGGCAGGCAAACAGGTGGTCGCGCTGGTGGAGATCAAGGCGCGATTCGACGAGCAGGCGAACATCAAGTGGGCCAGGCAACTCGAGCAGGCCGGCGTACACGTGGTGTACGGCCTCGTGGGTCTGAAGACACACTGCAAGACCTGTCTGGTGGTGCGCCGCGAGGGCTCGTCGATCCGACGCTACTGCCACATCGGGACCGGCAACTACAACCCTAAGACCGCACGGCTCTACGAGGACGTGGGTCTGTTCACCGCCGCACCCGACATCGGCGCCGACCTCACCGACCTGTTCAACACCCTCACCGGGTACTCGCGAAAGAAGGAGTACCGCAACATCCTGGTGGCGCCGCACGGAATCCGTTCGGGCATCATCGAACGCATCAACGGTGAGATCGACCGCTTCCTCCAGGGCGATACCCGGGCCCGCGTGCAGCTCAAGGCGAATGCCCTCGTCGACGAGCAGGTGATCGACGCCCTGTATCGCGCATCGCAGAACGGTGTCCCTGTCGAGGTCGTGGTCCGCGGCATCTGCGCCTTGCGGCCGGGCATGCCCGGGGTCAGCGAGAACATCGTGGTCCGCTCGATTCTCGGCCAATTCCTCGAGCACTCCCGCGTACTCCACTTCGGTGCGCAGGACGAGTATTGGATCGGTAGCGCCGACATGATGCACCGCAACCTCGACCGTCGGGTGGAGGTGATGGTGCAGGTCCGCGATCACCGCCTGACCACCGAGCTCGGGGACGTCTTCGCCTCCGCCCTGGATCCGCGGACACGGTGTTGGGAACTGCGATCCGACGGCAGCTGGGTGGCATCACCGGCCGCCGGCGAAGAGGTCCGCGACCACCAGCGCCAGATGATCCGACGCAACCGCCGACGACCCGACCACCATTCGTGAACCTGCCGGCAACCTCGAGAACCTAGGATTCTCTTCGATGTCCAAGACAACGAAGACGGTGTGGGCCGCGGGTGCCGTGCTGTGGCGCCCGACCCGCGACGGCGTGGAGATCTGCCTCGTCCACCGACCGCGCTATGACGACTGGACCCTTCCCAAGGGCAAGATCGACGACGGGGAGACACTGGTCTCCACCGCGGTCCGCGAGATCCGCGAGGAGACCGGACAGTTGAGCCGGCTGGGTCGTCATCTGATGGATGTCGGCTACCAGATCCCCAGCGGGTACAAACGCGTGCGCTATTGGTCCGCCCGCGCGCTGGGCGGTGACTTCACCGCGAATCACGAGGTCGATGACCTGCGCTGGCTCGACCCGGCCGCCGCGGCCGGGCTGCTCAGCTACGGGCTGGACCGGAAGGTACTCAAGGAGTTCGAACGCCTCCCGGCCGACGTGCACACCCTGCTGCTGGTGCGTCACGCGCGCGCCGGCCGTCGTTCGCGGTACAAGGGCGACGACCGATTGCGCCCGCTGGACAAATTCGGTCGAGCCCAGGCACGTGACCTGTCGACGTTGCTGGACGCCTTCGGCGCCGAACGTCTGCACTCGGCCGACCGCGTGCGCTGCGAGCAGACCTTGGCTCCTGCGGCCGAGAAGTTGGGTGTGGCGATCGTGCCGGAGACCGCGCTGTCCGAGGAGGCCTACCGCGCCAACTCCGACGCCGCTCATCGCCGCATACGGGAGATCGCGACCGACACATCGGCGATCCACGCGGTGTGCAGCCAGGGGAAGGTGATTCCGCCGCTGATGCAGTGGTGGGCCCATGAGGATGACCTGACCTTGCCCGTCAAGCGCAACAGAAAAGGCAGTGTGTGGGTGCTGTCGACGTCGAATGGCCGACTGCTCGCCGCCGACCACATCGACAGTCCGCTACCGCACACCGACCGCCAGGGCTGATCCACACGCACTGATCGGTCACACGCTTCGGCCCCCGACGAGGGAAGGACGTCGAGGGCCGAGGCGAGCAGATGAAAGTACCGGCGCCTCAGCGGCGGCCGGTGGTCTTCTTGGCTGCGGTCTTCTTGGCTGCGGTCTTCTTGGCCGGAGCCTTCTTGGCCGCGGTCTTCTTGGCCGGAGCCTTCTTGGCCGCGGTCTTCTTGGCCGGAGCCTTCTTGGCCGCAGTCTTCTTCGCCGGCGCCGCCTTCTTGGCCGGTGCTGCCTTCTTGGCTGCGGTCTTCGTGGCCGGAGCCTTCTTCGCCGCGGTCTTCTTCGCCGCGGTCTTCTTGGCTGCGGTCTTCTTCGCCGGCGCCGCCGTTGCACTGCCCCGCTTCACCGCGGGACCGCTGGCGGACAGCTTCTGCTTGCCCGCCACGACCGCCTTGAACTGCGCTCCCGGACGGAACGCGGGAACCGAAGTGGCACGCACCTTCACGGTCTCGCCGGTGCGCGGGTTACGCGCCACACGAGGAGCGCGCTTGCGCTTCTCGAAGACACCGAACCCGGTGATCGTCACGCTCTCGCCCTTGTTCACGGCGCGCACGATCGTGTCCACCACGAGCTCGACAGCGGCCGTCGCAGTCTTGCGATCCGCATCGAGCTTCTTCGTCAGCTCATCAATGAGCTCTGCTTTGTTCATTGAAACCTCCGCAAGCTGTTCTGACCCATCGGTAGGCCAGCTAACTCCACACGGTAAACGTCGAATTCGAAAACGTCCATCTTCCACGCCAATTAACCAGGCATGTTGCGAAATCGAAAGCAGCGATCAGATTCCGGGGACAGGCCAGAACAACCCGTAGACGAGGTTCTCGGTCAGCTGTGCAGCGTCACCGGCTTGAACGACGGCCGCTGTTTTTCGAACTCAGAAATCACCTCTACCTGGCGTAACGTCAATCCGATGTCGTCGAGACCCTCCATCAGACGCCACCTGGTGTAGTCATCAATTGCCAACGGCACCACGAGGTCTCCGGCGGTCACGGTCCGATCGGCAAGACTGACCGTCAGTTCCAGCCCCGGCTGCTCCTCGAGGCGCTTCCAGATGAGTTCGACGTCGGATTGCTCGACCTCGGCGGCCACCAGTCCCGCTTTTCCGGCGTTGCCACGGAAGATGTCGGCGAAGCGCGACGAGATGACCACTCGAAAGCCGAAGTCCGACAGCGCCCAGACCGCGTGTTCCCGCGACGACCCGGTACCGAAGTCCGGACCGGCGACCAGTACCGACCCCTGGCTCCACGGTTCGTTGTTCAGAATGAAATCCGGGTCGGCGCGCCACCCGGCGAACAACCCGTCCTCAAAGCCGGTGCGGGTCACTCGCTTCAGATAGACCGCCGGAATGATCTGGTCGGTGTCGACATTGCTGCGGCGCAGCGGCACGCCGATCCCGGTGTGGGTGATGAATGGTTCCATGATGTGTTCCGATCCTGTGCGTGTGGTGACGAGGGGCGAGGGTCAGCCGAGATCCGCGGGGGCCGACAGCGTTCCCCGGATGGCGGTGGCGGCCGCGACCGCCGGCGAGACCAGGTGGGTGCGGCCACCCTTGCCCTGCCGCCCTTCGAAGTTCCGGTTCGACGTCGACGCGCACCGCTCACCTGGAGCGAGCTGGTCGGGGTTCATGCCCAGACACATCGAGCATCCCGCCTGACGCCACTCGGCGCCGGCTGCGACGAAGATCTCACCGAGCCCTTCATCTTCGGCCTGCGCACGCACCCGCATCGAGCCCGGCACGATCAGCATGCGCATCCCGTCGGCGATGCTGCGCCCCTTCAGGATGTCGGCCACCGCCCGCAGGTCTTCGATCCGCCCGTTGGTACACGATCCGACGAACACGGTGTCCACCTTCACATCGCGAAGCGGCGTTCCGGGCTCCAGGTCCATGTATTCCAACGCTCGTCGGGCCGCGACGGCGTCATTCTCGTCGACGATCTCGGCGGGGTCGGGCACCCGAGCCCCGAGTGGCGCACCCTGGCCCGGGTTGGTTCCCCACGTGACGAACGGCGTCAGCGCAGAGGCATCGATGTGAACCTCGGCGTCGAACTCGGCATCGGGATCGGTTCGCAGACTGTCCCAGTAGGTCACCGCGGCGTCCCAGTCCGCTCCCGTCGGAGCATGGGGGCGCCCCTTGAGGAAGTCGTAGGTCACCTGATCCGGCGCGATCATCCCGGCCCGGGCGCCCGCCTCGATCGACATGTTGCAGATGGTCATCCGGGCTTCCATCGACAACTTCTCGATGGCCGCTCCGCGGTATTCGAGGATGTACCCCTGGCCGCCGCCGGTCCCGATCTTGGCGATCACCGCAAGAATGAGGTCCTTGCTGGTGACACCCGCCGGCAGCTCGCCGTCGACGGTGATCGCCATCGTCTTGAACGGGCGCAAGGACAATGTCTGCGTGGCCAACACGTGTTCGACCTCGGAGGTTCCGATGCCCATGGCGATCGATCCGAACGCACCATGTGTGGAGGTGTGACTGTCACCGCACACCACCGTCATCCCAGGCTGGGTCAACCCGAGCTGCGGGCCCACCACGTGCACGATGCCCTGCTCGGCATCGCCCATGGGATGCAGGCGAATCCCGAACTCCTCGCAATTGTGGCGCAGCGTCTCGACCTGAGTGCGTGACACCTCGTCGGCGATCGGCTTGAAGATGTCGACCGTCGGAACGTTGTGATCCTCGGTGGCGATGGTCAGATCCGGTCGGCGCACGGGACGCTCGGCGAGCCGGAGGCCGTCGAAAGCCTGCGGGCTTGTTACCTCGTGCACGAGATGGAGGTCGATGTAGATCAGGTCGGGATTACGATTCCCGGCACCATCGGTGTCGCCGCGTGCGACGACGTGGTCGTCCCACACTTTTTCGGCAAGAGTACGCGGCGCGTTGGGGCTGGAGCTCATGGCACTACTCGCATCTGTCGGGGGTGCATCTCATTATCTGGGACGCTAGTATCGTCCTATGGGAAAGGATAGCGCATCGCCGACGACGAGCGGAATCGGCGTGCTCGACAAATCTGTGGTGGTACTCCACGCGATCGCCGAGGCTCCGTGCAATCTGACCGAGTTGTGCGACCGCACCGGATTGCCGCGGGCGACGGCGCACCGACTCGCAGTCGGGTTGGAAACCCATCGCCTCCTGGCGCGCAACTCCTCGGGCCGCTGGTATCCCGGTCCCGCGCTGGCGGAACTGGCCGCCGCCTCCTCGCACGACCCGGTCCGCGAGGCGGCCCTGATGGTACTGCCGCGACTGCGGGAGATCACCGGCGAATCTGTTCAGGTCTACCGTCGCGAGGGCGCCGAACGAGTGTGCATCGCTGCCATGGAACCGCCGACCGGGCTACGCGACACCGTCCCGGTGGGTACCCGATTCCCGATGAGCGCCGGATCGGCCGCCAAGGTCCTGCTCGCCTGGACCGACTCGAGCACCCAACGCGCCCTGGTACACGACAGCGTCTTCAGCGAGCGGGCACTGCACGAGATACGACGCCGCGGCTGGGCGCAGAGCGCCGGTGAACGTGCGGCCGGGGTGGCCAGTGTGTCCGCGCCGGTCCGCGACGCCACCGGAGACGTGGTCGCGGCCATCTCGGTTTCCGGGCCGATCGACCGCATGGGGCGACGCCCCGGAGCACGCTGGGCAGCCGATCTGCTCGCCGCCGCCGACGCGATCCACAAACGGCTGCAACCGACCCGCACCTGACCCGCCGGCACCCGCGGTCGGTTAGCGTCACTGCATGGGAGTCAATCAACGCAGCCAGATCGTCATGTCCGACGCCGAGATCGAGACCTTCGTCGCCAACAGCCGCACCGCGACGCTGGCGACCACGGGTCCCGATGGCGGCATCCATCTCGTGGCCATGTGGTACGGCGTGGTCAACGGCGAGATCTGGTTCGAGACGAAGGCCAAATCGCAGAAGGCGGTCAACCTGCGCCGCAACAGTCGCTGCACCGTGATGATCGAAGACGGGGACACCTACGACACCCTGCGCGGGGTGTCCTTCGAGGGGAGCGCCGAGATCCTCGACGACCCGGACTCGTGCCTGCGCGTCGGCATCAGCGTCTGGGAGCGATACACCGGGCCGTACACCGACGAGATGCGGCCCTTCGTCGACCAGATGATGCACAAGCGGGTGGCCGTGCGCCTGATCCCGGCAAAGGTGCGATCGTGGGATCACCGCAAGCTCGGCCTCGACCCGATGCCCGTCGCGGGCAGCACCGCCCCATCGGCCGACGACTGACGCCCCGCACACCGAAGAAGGCGCCTCCTCCGAAATCGGAGGAGGCGCCTTCCTGTGTAGCCCCGACGGGATTCGAACCCGCGCTACCGCCTTGAGAGGGCGGCGTCCTAGGCCGCTAGACGACGGGGCCATGGACACGCTATTCAGTTGGAACCATCAGGATATTGCCTCGGTCAGAGATCGTATCCCAACAGCTCGCTGGGGTACCAGGACTCGAACCTAGAATGGCTGAACCAGAATCAGCTGTGTTGCCAATTACACCATACCCCAAGGTTTTCCCTTCTCCGATTCGGCGTCCCGGCCGGAAAAGAACCGAGGAGAAGATTACCAAAGGTATCCCCCTAGACCACAAATCGGCAGGTCAAACCCCTATTTTGCGATCATCTCGCGGGCCGCGCCCAGCCGCGCGAGGCTCTTGTCACGACCGAGCAGCTCCATCGACTCGTACAGCGGGGGGCTCACCTGCGACCCCGTGACAGCCACCCGCACCGGCCCGAACGCCTTGCGGGGTTTGAGCCCCAACTCATCGACGAGGGCCGTTGTGAGCGCCTCCTCGATCGCCGACGCCGTCCAACCGTCCACCGCACCCAGCGCCGCCGACGCGGCATCGAGCACCGGTCCCGCATCGCCTCCGAGGTTCTTGGCCGCCGATTTCTCGTCGATCACGAAATCGGCGTCGGAGAGATAGAGGAACGACATCAGCGGCCATGCGTCGCCGAGCACCTGGATGCGGGTCTGCACGAGTTCGGCCAGGGCGGCGAAGGCGCTGTCGTCGACCGACTCGGCGAGCTTGCCGGTCTCGACGAGATAGCGCCGCAGGCGAGCGGTGAAGTCGGCCGGGTCCAGCCGCCGGATGTGTTCGGCGTTGATCGCGTCGGCCTTCTTCTGGTCGAACCGGGCCGGATTCGAGTTCACCTGGCGCACATCGAAAGCCGCGACCATCTCGTCGAGGGTGAAAATGTCGTTGTCACCGGAGAAGCCCCACCCGAGCAATGCCAGATAGTTCAGCAGACCCTCCGGGATGAATCCACGATCCCGATGGTGGAACAGATTCGACTCCGGGTCGCGTTTGGAGAGCTTTTTGTTGCCCTCCCCCATCACGAACGGGAGGTGCCCGAATTCCGGCACCCGGTCGGCGATCCCCACCCTGATGAGCGCGTCGTACAGGGCGATCTGCCGTGGGGTCGAGGAGAAGAGATCCTCCCCACGCAGCACATGGGTGATCTTCATCATCGCGTCGTCGACGGGATTCACCAACGTGTACAGCGGGTCACCACTCGCACGGGTCAACGCGAAGTCCGGGACCGTGCCCGCCTTGATCGTGGTGGTACCCCGAACGAGATCGTCCCAGGTAATGTCATGGTCCGGCATACGCAGTCGCACAACAGCTTTGCGTCCTTCTGCACGAAAATCCGCACGCTGCTGATCAGTCAGCTCACGATCGAAATTGTCGTAGCCGAGCTTGGGGTCCCGTCCCGCGGCGCGGTGCCGCGCCTCGACCTCCTCCGGAGTGGAGAATGCCTCATAGGCCTCCCCAGCCTCGAGCAGCCGAGCCACCACGTCGAGATGGAGGCCACGTCGCTCCGACTGCCGATAGGGCCCGTAGGGACCTCCCACCTCGGGCCCCTCGTCCCAGTCGAGGCCCAGCCAGCGCAACGCGTCGAGGATCGCCTCGTAGGACTCCTGGGTGTCGCGCGCCGCGTCGGTGTCCTCGATCCGGAAGACGAAGGTGCCCTTGTCGTGGCGCGCCTGCGCGAAGTTGAACAGCGCCGTCCGGGCGAGCCCCACGTGGGGGGTACCGGTCGGGGACGGACAGAAGCGAACGCGCACATCGGAACCACTCATGGTGGTCAGCGTATCGAACCGGCTCAGCGATGGGTTCCGAGGAACTCGATCAGCAGCCGGTTCACCTCGGCGGGCTGTTCGAGGTATCCGAAATGGCCGGCCTTCGCGATCTCCTCGTAACGCGCCCCGGGGATGGCGTC
Source organism: Gordonia sp. NPDC062954 (assembly GCF_044543825.1). Lineage (NCBI taxonomy): Bacteria > Bacillati > Actinomycetota > Actinomycetes > Mycobacteriales > Gordoniaceae > Gordonia > Gordonia sp. NPDC062954. The sequence goes on from NZ_JBITWL010000001.1 coordinate 389,734, forward strand.
GGCGACCTCGCGGGCAAGTTTCGGCGGGAGCGTGCGATCGTCGGCGAATCCGATCACCAAGGCGGGACGCGCGATGGCTCGGTACGCGGCAAGCCGATCCGACTCGCGATCGTGCAGTCCCAGCTGCGCCCGGACACCGGCGGTGACGGTCTGCGGCGAGAATCCGATCACATCGAGCCAGTCCTTGGCCGTCCGGTCGTCGTCGAGTGTGTGCGGGGAGAGGTTGAGGTGTGCGGTGATCGCCGCCGCATACTCCGGCGGCAACGTGATCTTGTTGTCGTAGAGCGCCCGCTCCCCCGCCGAGATCGCCTGCTGGAGCGGAGTGTTGCGACCGTAGGTGGCGATCATCACCGCGGCCTTCACGATGTCGGGTCGCGCCAGGGCCAACTCCTGGGTGATGCGCGCACCGAGCGAGGTTCCGACCACCAGCGCCGGACCGGCCGCGAGATGTTCGATCAACGCGGCGGTGTCGGCGACCATGTCGTCGGCGGTGAAGCCCTCGACGCACTCCGAGGACGGCGAGATGCCACGGTTGTCGAAGGTGACCACCCGATACCCGGCCTTGACCAGCGCAGGCTGCTGGTGGGCCTGCCAGACCCGGCCCGGGCTGCCGGTTCCCATCACCATCACCACCAGCGGCCCGCTACCGACATCCTCGTAGGCGAGCTCGATCCCGTTGACGCGCGCGATGTTCGGCCCCTTCACGGTTTGTCCACCACCGGGTTGGACAGCGTGCCGATCCCCTCAACGGTGACCGCCACGCGCTGGCCCGCAACCATCGGGCCGACGCCCTCGGGGGTGCCGGTCAGGATCACATCACCTGGTAGCAGGGTCATGATCCGCGAGATCCACTCGATGATCTCACCGACGCCGTGGAGCATCAGCGAGGTCCGCGAGCGTTGTTTGACCTCCCCGTCGAGTTCGGTGGTCACCTCGACATCGTTCGGGTCGAACTGGGTCTCGATCCAGGGACCGAGCGGACAGAAGCTGTCATAACCCTTGCCACGGGTCCACTGGCCGTCTGCCTGCTGCTGATCACGGGCGGTGACGTCGTTGGCCACGGTATAGCCCAGGATCACCTCCGCGGCCTTGGCCGCTGCGACGTCCTTGCAGGGCTGCCCGATGACGACCGCCAGTTCCCCCTCGTAGTCGACCCGCTCGGAGTTCGGCGGACGCACGATCGGAACCTCCGGACCGATGATCGAGGTGTTCGGCTTGATGAAGATCACCGGATCGGCCGGTTGCTCACCCCCCATCTCGGTGACATGTGCGGCGTAGTTCTTACCGATGCAGATCACCTTGGAGGCCAGGATCGGCGCGAGCAGACGGACGTCGGCCAGCGCCCACGATCGTCCGGTGAACGACGGTGTGCCGAACGGATGCTCCGCGATCTCACGCGCCCGAGGGCCGTCCTCGGCGTCCTCGATGGCGACAAAGGCGACCCCGTCCGGGCTGGCTACTCGACCTAAACGCATGGCACGACACTATCGCACCGCCTTTTCTCAGCACTCGGGACGCGGGTTGGACCAGCCCACGCCTCGTTTTACAATGTGGACGTTGTGTTTCACATATTGAGATGGAGTGACATGGACCGCGTCGCCGAAACCCCTGTGCGGACGCAGCCGACGATGACCGCGGCGCGCCGATGGACGATGCTGTGCTGCGCATTGGTCGCCGCGATGACCACCACCTGCGCGGTCAGCGGCGTTGCGTATCTCATCCCGGCCCTGCACACCGAGCACGGCATGTCGCTCGCTGCGGGCTCGGTGCTGGCCACGGTGCCCACGGTGGGCCTGATGCTGCTGTTCATCCCGTGGGGCGCACTGTTGGACCGATACGGTGAGCGCCGCGTCCTGACCATCTCACTGTGCATCACCCTGGCCGGCACCATCGCCGCCGTGGTCATCTCCGCCGTCGACGCCCCGTTGTGGGCCTTGGGCGCAGCACTGTTCGTCGGCGGATTGGGCTCCGGGGCAGCCAACGGCGCCAGCGGTCGAATCGTGGTGGGCTGGTTCCCGGCTCGACAACGCGGCACCGCGATGGGGGTACGTCAGATGGCACAGCCGCTCGGCATCGCGGTGTGCGCGCTCACCATGCCGCTGACCGCGCAGGCACTCGGCGTCACCGCGGCCCTGGCGGTTCCGATGGTGGTGACCGGACTCGGACTCATCGCATGCGTCGTCGGGATCGTGGATCCACCATCGCCGCCGCGACGCCCCGCCGACGTGACGGAGTCGAGCACTGGTCGAAATCCCTATCGAACCAGCGGATTCCTGGCCCGAGTCCACGGTGTGAGCGTGCTGCTGGTGATTCCGCAGGCCATGATGTGGACCTTCGTGCCCACCTGGTTGATCGTCGCGCATCAGTGGCCGCCGGCCGCGGCGGGCGTCCTGGTGACCGTGACACAGGTGATCGGCGCCATCGGCCGCATCGTGGCCGGACGGGTGTCGGACGCGTGGGGCTCGCGCATGCGTCCGATCCGGTTGATCGCCCTGATCGCCGCCCTGGCAACGATGGCGCTGGCACTGACCGACTGGTTGGGGAGTCCCGTCGCACCACTGGTGATGGTGATCGCCTCGATCGCCTCGGTCGCCGACAACGGCTTGGCTTTCACCGCCATCGCCGAATACGCCGGCCCGTCATGGAGCGGGCGCGGTCTGGCGATTCAGAACACCGCCCAGTACCTGGCCACCTCGGCGAGTACCCCCATACTCGGCGCATTGATCGCCGCGTCCGGCTTCCCGATCGCCTTCGCGCTGACCGCCGTGACACCACTCATCGCCATTCCCCTCGTCCCGCGGGATCGACAAATCGATTGATCAGCCCTGCGGCGGTGCGAGCGTCGTCCACCACGACTACGTGGCGTGCTCCACCGCGCCGGAGGATCAGCAGCGCGTCTCCGGACCGGAGCACGAAACCCTTGGCCCCCTTCAGATCCCCATGCATCGCCACGCGATAGCCGTAGCCGCCGAAATCACGCAGTGCCCGAACCTGCACGTACTCGGCGTGATCGATCTCCGCCATCGGAATCACGGTGCGCGGCCAGCCGAGTCGGCCGCGGACCGCCACCGCGCGACGGTCGACCGTCACCCGGACACTCCACATCGCGACAGACACGACGAGTACCCCGACCGCGATGAGGATGACGGGCCATGAGCGCACCAGCAGTGCCACCGAGATCAGGATCATCAAGGCGATGGCGATGATCGCCGTCGCCACGCCGGACGTGGTCGCGACCCGTGTCCACAGTGCCCGCTCGCCGGGGGCGAGCGCGACGTCGGGCCGTTCGCCGACATCTGGCGGTTGCTCCGTCGACGTCCACTTCGGCACGAGCGCAGCCGTTCCCGCGCCCGCCGCGAGTCCCAGGAGCCAGCCGGCCGGCAGCTGCCACGTCGGGGTGGCGGCGTCACCGGCATCCGCGAGACCGCGCTGCGACCCGGTCGCCAAGACGATGATGGCGATCGTCGACACTGCAACGCCCACAACGATTCCGAGCGTGAGACGAAAGGCGGTGCGATCGCGCAGCAGCACCGACAGTGCACCGAGGACGGCACCGAGGATCCCCACGAAGGCCAGCAAGGCAACCACCACCGGAACGCTGGTGAAACCGTCGGCGCCACCGCCACCCCAGTGCGTGGCCACCGGATCGGGTAGGCCGTCGGCCCATGCTGCCACGAGCAGGGACCCCACGACTCCGGCGATCATCGACGGAAGCACACCGAGCGCCCCGATCAACCACCTGTTCATGCTGTCCCCCTGTTCGTCCGGTCCACTCACAGCGTCCACCTCCCGTGGATCTCGGCGGCCGTCGCGTCGGCCGACATGCCCAGTCGCCGCGCCACCCGGATCAGACCCTCCACCGCATCGGCGAGTTCGGCACGCCCGGCGGCCGCGTGTGTCACCACCGCCCCCCGCCCTCGACGAAGTTCGACGACCCCGTCGTCGCGGAGCAACTGATAGGCGCGCAATACGGTGTGCAGATTGATGTCGAGCGACGCGGCCAGATCGCGTGCGGCCGGGAGCCGCTCACCACCTCCGATCTCCTCGCGTGCGATCGAGCCGCGAAGTGACGAGGCGATCTGTTCGTACAGCGGCACGCGCGAAGACGGGTCGATGCGGATCAACACGTGCTGATCATATAGTTCTATCGAAAATAGAACAATGAACCGGCGTCGTGCGAGACACGATGGCCACGACGACGAAGCCCCGCCCGGATGTCTCCCGGGCGGGGCTCTGTCGCGACGGTCGCGCGATGGAGATCAGACGCGTTCGCGGATACGGCGCCCGATCTCGGTGGTGCTCAACGCCTCCGACCCGCGAGCGGCCACATCGTCGGCGACGGCCTTCTCGACTCGCTCGGCCGCGTCGGTCTCACCGAGATGAGCCAGCAGCAGGGCTGCCGACAGGATCGCAGCGGTCGGATCGGCCTTGCCCTGCCCCGCGATGTCGGGCGCGCTGCCGTGCACCGGCTCGAACATCGACGGATTGGTCCCGGTGGCGTCGATGTTGCCCGACGCGGCCAATCCGATGCCGCCGGTGACCGCGGCGGCGATGTCGGTGATGATGTCGCCGAACAGATTGTCGGTGACGATGACGTCGAATCGCCCGGGATCGGTGACCAGGTAGATGGTCGCCGCGTCCACGTGGCAGTAATCGGTGGTCACGTCGGGATATTCGGCGCCGACCTCGGCAACCGTGCGACTCCACATCGCACCCGCAAAGGTCAACACGTTGGTCTTGTGCACCAACGTCAGCTTCTTGCGGCGCGCCCGGGCACGTTCGAAGGCGTTACGCACCACGCGTTCGATACCGAACCGGGTGTTCACACTGACCTCGGTGGCGACCTCGTTCGGTGTGCCGACGCGGATCGCGCCACCGTTACCGGTATAGGGACCCTCGGTTCCTTCCCGCACCACCACGAAGTCGATGTCCGGATCGCCGGCGAGCGGCGAGTTGACACCGCGAAGCTTGCGGGCCGGTCGCAGATTGACGTGATGGTCGAGGGCGAAACGCATGTTCAGCAGCAGGCCGCGCTCGAGCACACCCGACGGCACCGACGGGTCCCCGATGGCGCCGAGCAGAATCGCGTCGTGTTCGCGCAACGACGCCAGGTCGTCGGCGGTGAGCAACTCTCCGTTGCGGTGGTACCGGCGTGCGCCCAGGTCGTAGTCGGTGGTCGTCACCGCGGGCACCACGGCTTCGAGAACGCCGATGGCCTCGCCGACGACCTCGGGACCGATGCCGTCCCCGGCGATCACTGCGAGCTTCACGACAGATCCACCTGTTCGATCAGGGTGGCGCCGACGGCCTCACCGATCGAGGCGACGAGATCGTCGGACAGCTTGGCGCTGACCCGCAGCACCACGGTGGCTCCCGGGCCGTCGGCATCCTGCGACAGACCCGCCGCCTGGATGTCGATGTCGGCGTTGCCCAGCAGGGTGCCGATCCGCCCGAGCGAGCCGGGCTTGTCGGCGTAGCTGACGATCAGATTGTGGCCCTCGGCCCGCAGGTCGAAGTTGCGGCCGTTGATGTTGACGATCTTCTCCACCAGGCGCGGTTCGGTGAGCGTGCCCGATACGTTGTGCACCGACCCGTCGGCGAAGACGGCCTTCACGTCCACCACGCTGCGATGGTTCGGGCTCTCCGGCGCGGTGGTGACCTCACTGGTCACGCCACGATCGGCGGCCACAGCCGGGGCATTGACGAAGGTGACGGGTTCGTCGAGGACCGCAGAGAACAGCCCGCGCAGTGCCGAGAGGCCGAGAACCTCCACGTTGTTGGCGGCGAGCTCGCCGCGGACGTCGACGACGAGCGAGGTCGGTGGCTCGTCGCTGATGACTCCCACCAGCAAGCCCAACTTGCGCGCCACCTCGAGCCATGGCGCCACCTCTTCATCCACCGCACCGCCGGTGATGTTCACCGCGTCGGGCACGAAGTGTCCGGCCAGCGCGAGCCGGACACTCTTGGCGACGTCGGTGCCGGCACGGTCCTGGGCCTCGCTGGTGGAGGCGCCGAGGTGCGGGGTCACCACGACCTGCGGCAGCTCGAACAGCGGCGAATCGGTGCACGGCTCGGTGGCGTAGACGTCGAGTCCCGCGCCCCGGACGTGCCCGGAGTTGATCGCATCGGCAAGCGCCTGCTCGTCGATGAGGCCACCGCGCGCGGCGTTGACGATGACGACACCCTTCTTGGTACGCGCCAGCTGGTCTTTGCCGATGAGTCCCAGCGTCTCCGGAGTCTTCGGCAGGTGCACGGTGATGAAGTCGGCGCGCTCGAGCAGTTCGTCGAGGCTGACCAGTTCGATGCCGAGCTGAGCGGCGCGGGCCGGCGACACGTACGGGTCGTAGGCGATGATCGAGGTCTCGAACGCGGCCATCCGAGCGGCGACCAGCTGGCCGATGCGGCCGAGGCCGACCACGCCGACCGTCTTGTCGAAGATCTCCACACCGTTGAACGCCGAGCGCTTCCACGTGTGCTCCCGCAGCGTGGCGTCGGCGGCGGGGATCTGTCGGGCCGCGGACATCAGGAGCGCGACGGCATGTTCGGCCGCCGTGTGGATGTTGGAGGTGGGGGCGTTCACGACCATCACGCCGCGCTTGGTCGCGGCCGGGACGTCGACGTTGTCGAGGCCGACACCTGCGCGCGCGATGATCTTGACTCCGGGTGCGGCGTCGAGCACTTCGGCGTCGACGGTGGTGGCCGACCGTACGAGAATGGCGTCGGCGTCGGCCACGGCTTCGAGCAGTTTCGGCCGGTCGGGGCCGTCCACCCAGCGGACCTCGACGTCGTCGCCGAGCGCTTCGACGGTCGAGGGAGCCAGTTTGTCGGCGATCAGAACGACCGGACGGCCAGCTGAGGTCACGATAGTCTCCATGGTCGGGGGCCAAAGTCAGTGAGAAGGCGGAGATCGCCGCAGGCGGCGCAGAGGCGACCACGGGGACTTCCGCGGACAGCTTAGTCGTCGCCGCATGTCGGATTTGCAGGCGGTATCCGCTGCTCGGGTCCGCCCCCGGAATTTCACGGTAGATTGTGATCGGCATTACGGATAGGTTGCAAACCGACCCCGGGACGATTCCGCACCACGCATCACGCGGCTACCGCCCGGTACCGTGTGCTTGGCCCCGGGCTCGGCTCCGGGGCCGTTGATTCTGTGCGCATCGATGAGCGGAGAGTGGATGATGAGGAAGCTGACAGCACTGTTGGCTGTTCTGGCTGCAACAGTGCTGGCCGGCTTGGGGGCTGGCTCAGTGGATGCCGCACCGGCGAAGATCTATCTCGGTGGTGGATCGGGAATCCTGGTGCTCAAGGGCGGCAATTCCGCGGCAGCGTGCACGCTGACCACCATCGGCAAGTCCAACACCGGCAAGCTGATCGGTATCACCGCCGGTCACTGCGGCAATCCCGGCCAGAAGGTGTACTCCGAGACCTTCCAGGACCGTGGTCAGGCCGGCACCATCACGTACTCCGCGAGTGATCTCGACATCGCGGTCATCGAGTTCAATCCGGCCAAGGTCGTGCCGCTGCGCTCCGTGCGCGGATTGACCATCCGCAGCGTGGACCCCCGGCCGCTCGCGTTCCCGGCCGTCGCCTGCAAGCAAGGCCGCACCACCGGCAACACCTGCGGTATCAGCTGGTTCTCCGACGGCGATGTGCACTTCAGCCAGCTGTGTGTGGTCGAGGGCGACTCCGGCAGCCCGGTGGTCGTCGGCGACCGCCTCGTGGGCATGGTCAACGCCTACTACTTCCTCGCCTGCCTCGGACCAGAGACGGGCACCAACATCGCCCCGATCCTGCGCCGGGTCGGTTCGCTGCCGCAGTACGGCGGTTTCCGCCCGATCTGATCGTCAGCTACGACAGTGGCCCCGAGGTCTCACCTCGGGGCCACTGTCGTAGCTACCAAAAGTCAGGGACGTGAAGTCGCTCAGGCGGTCTCGGTGATCGGCCGGTCGACCCAGCTCATCAGATCGCGCAGCTTCTTGCCGGTGACCTCGATCGGGTGCTCGGCGTTCTGCTTACGCAGCCCCTCGAGTTCCTTGTTGCCGCCCTCGACGTTGGCGACGAGACGCTTGACGAAGGTGCCGTCCTGGATGTCCTTGAGGATTCCGCGCATCCGCTCCTTGGTGTCGGCGTCGATGACGCGCGGCCCCGAGAGGTAACCACCGAACTCCGCGGTGTCGCTCACCGAGTAGTTCATGCGCGCGATGCCGCCCTCGTACATGAGATCGACGATGAGCTTGAGCTCGTGCAGCACCTCGAAGTAGGCCATCTCCGGGGCGTAACCGGCCTCGACCATGACCTCGAAGCCGGTCTTGACCAGTTCCTCGGTGCCACCGCAGAGCACGGCCTGCTCACCGAACAGGTCGGTCTCGGTCTCTTCCTTGAAGGTGGTCTTGATGATGCCGGCACGGCCACCGCCGATGGCGCTGGCGTAGCTCAGCGCGAGAGCCTGACCCTCACCCTTGGGATCCTGGTCGATGGCGATCAGGCAGGGCACACCCTTGCCGTCGACGAACTGACGACGCACCAGGTGGCCGGGGCCCTTCGGCGCAACCATGCCGACGGTGATGTTCTCGGCCGGCGTGATCAGGTCGAAGTGGATGTTGAGGCCGTGTCCGAAGAAGATGGCGTCGCCATCTTTCAGGTTGGGCTCGATGTCCTCGGTGAAGATCTTCGCCTGCGAGGTGTCCGGGGCGAGGATCATGATGACGTCGGCCCAGGCAGCGGCCTCGGCGGCGGTCATGACCTTCAGGCCCTGCTCGGCGGCCTTGTCGCGCGACTTGCTGCCCTCGCGCAGGCCGATCGCGACGTCGACGCCGGAGTCACGCAGCGACAGCGAATGTGCGTGTCCCTGGCTGCCGTAGCCGATCACCGCGACCTTGCGGCCCTGAATGATCGACAGATCGGCGTCGTCGTCGTAGAACAGTTCGATCGCCACAGTTGGATTCCCTTCGATTTCTTCTCGTGTGATTCGTTCGTGTCAGCGGTTGGCCGACATGCTCTTGGGTCCCCGACCCAATGTGACCGCGCCCGACTGCGCGATCTCCCGGATGCCATACGGATCGAGCATCCGCAGCAGCGCCTCGAGCTTCTCACTCGTGCCGGTGGCCTCGATGGTCAGTGATTCCGGCGAGACGTCGATCACCTTCGCGCGGAACAGGTTCACCACCTCGATCACTTCTGATCGCACCGCCGAGTCCGAGCGCACCTTGATCATCATCAGTTCTCGGGACACCGAACTCTCCGGGTCCTGTTCGACGATCTTGATGACGTTGATCAACTTGTTGAGCTGCTTGGTGACCTGCTCGAGCGGGAAATCGTCGACGGTGACCATGATGGTCATCCGCGAGATCCCCTTCAGCTCGGTCGGTCCCACGGCGAGCGACTCGATGTTGAAGCCGCGCCGCGAGAACAGGCCCGAGACACGGGCGAGCACGCCGGGCCGGTCCTCGACCAGAACGCTGAGGGTATGGGTGGTGCTCACTGCTCGTCCTTCTTGTCTGCGGAACCGGCCAGCACCGCGGCATCCGTGCGGCCCATGGCCTCATGGATCTCCGGTGTGTCGACCGAGGCGGATTCGTCATCATCGAAGAGCGGACGGATGTCGCGCGCCGCCATGATCTCGTCGTTGCCGGTACCCGCGGCGACCATCGGCCACACCTGCGCGTCGGCACCGACGATGAAGTCGATGACGACCGGCCGGTCGTTGATCTCGCGGGCCTTGGCGATCACCTCGTCGACGTCGGCTTCGTTCTCCACCCGGAATGCCGCACAGCCCAACGCCTCTGCGAGCTTCACGAAGTCCGGGATGCGACGTGAGTGCGTCGCCAGGTCGGTGTTGGAGTAGCGCTCCTCGTAGAACAGCGTCTGCCATTGGCGAACCATGCCCAGATTGCCGTTGTTGATCAGGGCGACCTTGATCGGAATGCCCTCGATCGCGCAGGTGGCCAACTCCTGGTTGGTCATCTGGAAGCAGCCGTCACCGTCGATGGCCCACACCTCGGTGTCCGGCGCGGCGGCCTTGGCGCCCATCGCGGCCGGGACGGCGTAGCCCATGGTGCCCAGACCGCCCGAGTTGAGCCAGGTCCGTGGCTTCTCATAGGAGATGAACTGCGCGGCCCACATCTGGTGCTGCCCGACGCCTGCGCAGTACACCGCGTCGGGCCCGGCGGCCTTGCCGATGGCCGAGATGACGAACTCCGGCGACATCGAGCCGTCGGCCTGACGGTCGTAGCTCAGTGGATACGTGCGCCGGATGCCGTCGAGGTACCGCCACCACGTCGACAGGTCCGGCGCTTCGGTGGTGGTCGCGCGCTCGTTGCGGATCGTCTCGAGGAGGTCGCCGATGACCGCCTTGCAATCGCCGACGATCGGCACGTCCACATGCCGGTTCTTACCGATCTCGGCCGGATCGATGTCGGCGTGGATCACCTTCGCGTCGGGCGCGAACGACGACAGCTGACCGGTCACCCGATCATCGAAGCGGGCGCCGAGGGTGATGAGCAGATCGCTGCGCTGCAGCGCCGCGACCGCGGCGACGGTGCCGTGCATACCCGGCATACCCAGGTGCTGGGAGTGGCTGTCGGGGAATGCACCGCGCGCCATCAACGTGGTGACCACCGGGATACCGGTCAGCTCGGCCAGCTCACGCAGTTCCTCGGACGCGTTGGCCTTGATGACACCGCCACCGACGTAGAGCACCGGCGCCTTGGCCGACTGGATCAGCCGTGCCGCCTCGCGGACCTGCTTGCCGTGCGGCTTGGTCACCGGACGGTAGCCGGGCAGGTCGATCTGTGGCGGCCACGAGAAGGTGGTCTGACTCTGCAGGATGTCCTTGGGGATGTCGACGAGCACTGCACCCGGGCGTCCGCTCTCGGCGATGTGGAACGCCTCGGCGATCACGCGCGGGATGTCGGCGGGGTTGTTCACCAGGAAGTTGTGCTTGGTGATCGGCATGGTGATGCCGGAGATGTCGGCCTCCTGGAAACCGTCGGTTCCGATGAGCGCGCGACCCACCTGACCGGTGATCGCGACCACCGGGACCGAGTCCATCTGCGCGTCGGCCAGCGGGGTGACCAGGTTGGTCGCGCCGGGGCCCGACGTGGCCATCATGACGCCGGCACGTCCGGCGACCTGGGCGTAACCAGTGGCCGCGTGACCCGCGCCCTGCTCGTGGCGCACCAGGACGTGACGCACCTTCGCTGAGTCGAGCAGCGGGTCGTAGACGGGCAGAACGGCTCCGCCCGGGATGCCGAAGACGATCTCGACGCCGAGTTCCTCGAGCGAACGAACCACCGATTGCGCCCCGCTGACGCGTTCGGGAGCAACCGTGTGCTGACCTACCGCGCGCAGATTCCCGCCCGCTGGTGACTGTTGACGCGGCGCCGCTTCGCGCGCGGTTCCCCGCGCGTCGTCGGTACGTGCTGTTGGTGCGCTCACTGCACGATCCTTTTGCTCTGGTGTTCGTTCAATTGACAAGAAAAAACCCCCGACAGCTGAGCTGTTCGAGGGTGGCGCGTCGATGCTGGAGGTCTACGAAGTGACCCGTCAGGCGACGACGCGCCGGCCGAGTACTACGAGAATCTGATGCTGCATCACGCCTTCACGGTAGGACCGGCGCATGTCAAGAGTCAAACCGCGCCCATCGGCATCCCACATCGTGGGAACATACTGGTGAATCAACGGGATGCGTGAAGTGAGACAATGGTCGGGTGTCAACTCCATCGCCCGCCTCTCATGATGCACCCGCCGTCGAACTGCCGCAGACGTTCCGGATTCAACGTCTCGCCTACTTCGCGGTGCCGATGATGTTTGTGGTCACGGTGATCCTCGCCGGTGCGTCGCTGGTCTGGCTGGGCTGGACCCTCATCCTGCCCGTACTGCTGGGCTGGTGGATCGTCCGGATCCGGACCGTCGTGACCGAAGACGGCCTGCGGGCCGTGCACACCTTCTCCACCCGTGAGATCCCATGGAGCGAGATCGACGGCCTGCAGTTCCCCCGGTGGAGTTCGGTGCGGGCGGTACTGGCCAACGGCACGCGGGTCCGCCTGCCCGCCATCACCTTCGCCGACCTGCCCCGGCTCTCGGCAGCCAGCCGCGGTCGCATTCCCGATCCGTACGCCGCGGCAGCTGCCGACGACGAGAACTGACCCAACGAAATCATTTTGTTCGCGCTCGTCGCCGCGGAGTAGCCTCGTCAATCGTGTACGGCCCCATGCGGTGGCGTTCACGAGTCCGCCCGAGTCCAGGCGGACATGTCGACACAAGGAAACAGCGATGCCAGCTCTGAGGTCCCGAACCACCACCGTCGGCCGCGAGGCCGCAGGAGCCCGGTCTCTGTGGCGGGCCACAGGTATGACCGACGATGACTTCGGCAAGCCGATCGTCGCGATCGCCAACTCCTACACCCAGTTCGTACCCGGCCACGTGCATCTCAAGGACGTCGGCGAGATCGTCGCCGACGCGGTGCGCGCGGCGGGCGGGGTGCCGCGTGAGTTCCACACGATCGCCGTCGACGACGGAATCGCGATGGGGCACGGCGGAATGCTCTACTCCCTGCCGAGTCGCGAGATCATCGCCGACTCCGTCGAGTACATGGTCAACGCCCACACCGCCGATGCACTGGTGTGTATCTCCAACTGCGACAAGATCACTCCTGGCATGCTCAACGCCGCGATGCGGTTGAACATCCCGACGGTGTTCGTGTCGGGTGGACCGATGGAGGCCGGCAAGGCCGTGGTGGTCGGCGAAGTCGCCCACCCGTCGTCGGATCTCATCACCACGATCTCGGCGTCGGCGAACAGCGCCGTCGATGAGCAGGGCTTGTCCGAGGTCGAGCGATCGGCGTGCCCCACCTGCGGATCGTGCTCGGGCATGTTCACCGCCAACTCGATGAACTGTCTCACCGAGGCCCTCGGCCTGGCCTTGCCCGGCAACGGATCCACGCTGGCCACCCATGAGGCCCGCCGCGCGCTTTTCGAACGTGCCGGCACCGTGATCGTCGAAGCGGCCCTGCGCTGGTACCGCGACGACGACAGTTCGGTGCTGCCCCGTAACATCGCCACCCCCACCGCATTTCGCAATGCGATGGCGCTCGATGTCGCGATGGGCGGCTCCACCAACACGGTCCTGCACATCCTTGCCGCCGCGCAGGAGGGCGAGGTCACCGACTTCGACCTCTCCACCATCGACGAGATCAGTCGCAACGTGCCGTGCCTGTCGAAGGTCTCACCGAACTCCGACTACCACATGGAGGACGTGCATCGCGCCGGTGGAATCCCCGCGATCCTGGGCGAACTGCGCCGGGCCGGTCTGCTCGACGACACCGCCGCAACCGTGCACAGCCCGACGATCGGGCAGTTCCTCGATGACTGGGACATCCGCGGCGGCACGGCGATCGACGCGGCCGTCGAGCTGTTCCACGCGGCGCCCGGCGGTGTGCGTACCACCACCCCGTTCTCCACGGCGAACCGGTGGACGTCGTTGGACACCGATGCGGCCGGCGGCTGTATCCGCGATCTCGAGCACGCCTACACCGTCGAGGGCGGTCTGTGTGTGCTGCGCGGCAATCTGGCGCCCGACGGCGCGGTGCTCAAGACTGCGGGCATCGACGAGGAACTCTGGCATTTCCAGGGGCCCGCGCGCGTCGTGGAGAGTCAAGAGGACGCCGTGCAGGTGATCCTGTCGAAGACCATCCAGGCCGGCGAGGTGCTCGTAGTGCGGTACGAAGGGCCCGCCGGTGGACCCGGTATGCAGGAGATGCTGCACCCCACCGCCTTCATGAAGGGCACCGGCATGGGTCGTAAGTGCGCGTTGATCACCGACGGCCGGTTCTCCGGCGGGTCGTCGGGGCTCTCGGTCGGACACATGTCGCCCGAGGCGGCATCGGGTGGCGCGATCGGGCTCGTCGAGGATGGGGACCCGATCCTGATCGACGTCCGGACCCGGCGCCTCGAGGTGCTCGTCGACGACGACGTGCTCGCCGAGCGCCGCGCGAAGATGGAGGCGTCCGAGCGACCGTGGCAGCCCAAGGACCGACAGCGACCGGTCACCACCGCACTGCGTGCCTACGCGAAGCTGGCCACCTCGGCCGATCGGGGCGCGGTGCGCGTCGTCGACTGACCGACCGGCAGCGGGCGCTCAGCCGGTGGGATTGCCGGGTGACTCGAACGGGTTGGTCCCGTTGAACAGCAGCCACACGGCGACCGCGGCGCCCACGCCGACCACCAGCAGCGCCAGCGACCCCCACGCGGGTCGGCGCGCCCAACCGCGTGGTGCATCGACGGAGATCCGGCCGGGACCGGTCAGGATGATGACCGCCGCGCACACCGCCAGTAGCAGTTCGTATTCGATCCCGGCTCCCCCGCCACCGGAGGCGAAGAACCATACGCCACCGGCCAGAGTGGCCTTGTATGCCGCGGCCACGAGCATCACACCGAGCACCGCCGACGCCGCCAGCGGGGTGAACAGCCCGACCACCAGCATCAACCCACCGAGGGTCTCCGAGAGCGCGCCGACGATGGCAAGGGGCCGCGCGGCGTCGTCCTGAAAGCCGATCGCCGGATTGGGCGCGTTGACCAGCATGTCCTGAAAGCCCGACAGTCGCGGGCCGTTCCACCACCCGAACAGTTTCTGCGCTCCGTGTGCCATCGCGATGAGTCCCACCGCGACCCGAAGCAGCAGCAGGCCGAGGTCGATGGTGCCCCGTCGAGCGCGCCGCTCAGAGTCGGCGAGATCCTCTTCCACCGACCGCAGACGTTCATCACCGGTCGGGTAGCTGTCGCCGACGGGGTACGGCTCCGCGATCGGCGAGGTCTCCGGCGTCGGATACGGATCGGCTCGGTCGTCGCCGGCCGGCTCGGCCGCATACGCGGTGGTCCGCGGTGCCGCGGACGCACCGAAGGCGGTGGTGGGCGCGCCTGCGTCGCCGAGGGTCGGGGCCTGCGCGACGATCGGGGTGGTCGGATCCTCTGCGGCCGGCGGCCGGGGATCCACCGCCCCCGCCGGTCGACGGTCGATGGCCTCAGTGGCCGGGGTCGGATCGGCCGGGGTCGGATCGGCCGGGGTCGGGTCTGCCGACTCCGGGTCGGCCGGGGCGGGATTTGTCGGCGTCGACACAGATCGGGTCTGTACCTCGTCGGGTGCGATGTCATCGAGATCATCGACCCGCTTGCGACCCGCCGCAGCGTGCCGGTCATAGAAGGTGTCGCGATCCTCGGTGGGAACCGGCCGGCGGCGCCCGGATGCGGCCGCCCCGAGATCGATCTCGCCCGTTGGTTCGTCGTACGGACTGGAGCCGCCGCCTGCGGCTGGGTCACGTTCGCTCACGGTTCCGACTGTAGGCGCCAACACCGTTGGTCGCCTCGAGCAGCGCGCGGTGAGTCGGAAACGATCGCCTACGCTGGACGCCATGCGTATGGGGTGGCCGAGGTCAGAACACGACCGCGAGCGGTCGACCGCATCGGCCCGCACCCGCCCCGGTCGCCTGATCACTCTGTTGGTGCTCGGTGTGCTGATGCTGGCGGCGAGTGGATGTGCCGATTTCACCGAGCAGGATCGCGCGAAGGACGCCGGTGCGTTCAGCGCCAACAACGAGTCACCGGCGCAGCAGCAACAGCCCCGTCCCTCCCCCACCGAACCACCGGTACCACCGCCCCCCGGTCCGTGTGTGGACCCGGACCCGGCGGTGATCGCCACCTGCCTGCAGTCCACC
This sequence comes from Gordonia sp. NPDC062954, assembly GCF_044543825.1. Classification (NCBI taxonomy): domain Bacteria; kingdom Bacillati; phylum Actinomycetota; class Actinomycetes; order Mycobacteriales; family Gordoniaceae; genus Gordonia; species Gordonia sp. NPDC062954. The sequence goes on from NZ_JBITWL010000001.1 coordinate 405,443, forward strand.
GCAGCGGTGATGCCCGGCGACGATCAGGGTGAGGTCACCGTGGTGGCCGAACGCACCACCGGAAAGATCATCACCACCAAACGCTATGGACCGCAGCGTGTTCTGGCCACAGCGCCGGTCGACGCATCCGGCGACGGCGGACTGATCGACTTCGCCTTCTCCCCCACGTACGACCAGGACCGGTTGATCTACGCATTGATCACCACCGCGTCGGACAATCGGGTGGTGCGCCTGGCACCGGGCGACGTGCCCAAACCGATCCTGGTGGGTATTCCCAAGGGTGCCAGCGGGAACATGGGCGCGATGTTCTTCAGGTCCCCGACGGAGCTGGTGGTCGCGACCGGCGACGCCGGCAACCCGGCCGCCGCCAATGATCCCTCGTCATTGGCGGGCAAGATCCTGTCGGTGACGTCGCTGAGTTCGGGCGCAAACCCGCGCCCGCGAATCCTGGCCTCGGGTTTCGGTTCGAATGTGTCCCTGTGTCCGAGCGCCACCACCGGCTCGCTCTATGTCGCCGACCAGACCGCGACCGAGGATCGCATCCAGGTCCTGGAGCCATCGGGCCCGAAGGTGTTGTGGACGTGGCCCGACCGCCCGCAGATCGCCGGCTGCGCGGTCACCTCCGGTGCCATCTTCGTCTCGACGACTCGCACCCAGCACATCGAGGCACTCACCGAACCGACTCGGGAGAAGCCGGCGATCACCCCACCCGCAGTGGTGTTGGAGAAGCGCTACGGCGCGTTGGGTCGGATGGTGGCGCTCGAGAACGGTGTGATCCAGTTCGCCACGGTGAACCGCACCTCGGGTGAGCCGGTCAGCACCGACGACCGCGTGGTCCGCTGGCTGCCGCCGTCGTCGACCGAGGACCGGACCTGACCGGGTAGCCTCGCCGGCAGATTGCACCCCGTTGCCGGACGCAGTCTGCTCCTGAGCGGGCGCGCTCAGGAGCAGGCGGCCAGGACGAGTTCCTTGACCCGAGCCGGGTCGGCCTGACCGCGGGTGGCCTTCATCACGTCGCCGACGATCTTGCCGGCCGCAGCGACCTTGCCCCCGCGGATCTTGTCGGCGATGTCGGGGTTGTTGGCCAGGGCATCATCGACCGCCTTCTGCAGAGCCGAATCGTCGCGCACCACCTCGAGGCCGCGATCGGCCACCACCTGATCCGGCTCGCCCTCGCCGTCGAGCACCCCCACCGCTACCTGCTGAGCGAGTTTGGTGGTGAGCTTGCCCTCGTCGACGAGGCCGATGATCCGCGCCACCTGCGCCGGAGTGATCGGCAGGTCGGCGAGTTCGGTACCGCGGGTGTTGGCCTGTTGCGCCAGGAACGACACCCACCACCCGCGGGCGGCTTCCACGCCGGCGCCGGCGTCGACGGTCGCGATCACCAGGTCGATCGCGCCGACGTTGACGAGGTCACGCATCACCTCGTCGGAGACACCCCATTCGTCCTGGATACGGGCGCGGCGCACCCACGGCATCTCCGGCAACGTCGTACCCAGCTCGGTGATCCACGACGGGTCCGGAGCGACCGGTGGCAGGTCGGGCTCGGGGAAGTAGCGGTAGTCCTCGGCGGTCTCCTTGCGACGTCCCGCCGACGTCGTGCCGTCGGCCTCATGGAAGTGCCGGGTCTCCTGCACGACCTCGCCCCCGGCGAGCAGCAGCGCGGCCTGCCGCTGCATCTCGTAACGCACCGCCACCTCGACACTCTTGAGCGAGTTGACGTTCTTGGTCTCGGTGCGGGTGCCGAACTCGGTTGCGTCCTTGCGCATCAACGAGACGTTGGCGTCGCAGCGCAGCGAGCCCTGATCCATCCGGACATCGGAGACGTCGAGGGCCTTGAGCAGATCTCGCAGAGCCGACACGTAAGCACGGGCGATCTCCGGTGCACGCTCACCGGCGCCGACGATGGGCTTGGTCACGATCTCCACCAGCGGAACGCCGGCCCGGTTGTAGTCGAGCAGTGAATGACTCGCCCCATGGATGCGGCCGGAACCACCGATGTGCAAGGACTTGCCGGTGTCCTCCTCCATGTGCGCACGCTCGATCTCCACCCGCCACGGGGTGCCGTCTCCCAGCAGCACCTCCAGGTGGCCGTCGTAGGCGATCGGTTCGTCGTATTGGGAGATCTGATAGTTCTTCGGCTGATCGGGGTAGAAGTAGTTCTTGCGGGCGAACACGCTCGACGGCCGGATACTGCAATTGAGCGCCAGCCCGATCCGGATCGCCGACTCGATGGCCTTGACGTTCGCGACGGGCAGCGACCCCGGCAGGCCGATGCACACCGGACACACCTGGGTGTTCGGGTCGGCACCGAACGCGGTCGGGCAGCCGCAGAACATCTTGGTCGCGGTGCCCAGTTCGACGTGCACCTCGAGGCCGAGGACGGGGTCGAACTCTGCGATGACCTGGTCGTAGTCGAGCAGTTCGGTGGCAGCGGCAGTCATGGATGCCATCTTATTGCTCCCGTGATCCGTCGGCCCCCCGGGTCGTCGGACGCAAGCGATGCGAACCCGGGTGGAGATCAGGGTCATCCCCGATGCGACCGGGACGAGCAATCCGTAGCGTCGATGTCAGACGAAAGGAACAACCATGACCACCACGACTCCGGCTCCCACCCGACTGATGCGTTCACGCGACGACGCCTGGCTCGGCGGAGTGTGCGGCGGTATCGCCAAGCGCTTCGGTTGGGATGTCACCGTGATCCGGGTGCTCTTCGTGGCGTCGATCCTGCTGCCCGGCCCGCAGGTGTTGTTGTACCTGGTGCTGTGGCTCATCATCCCGCGCGAACCGGCGCAACCGGCGCAACCGTCGACACCGCCGGTCTACCCGGCGACGCCACCCGCAACCCGCTGACCCGTCGGGTCAACCGAAGATGACCCGGATCTCCTGGTACTGATCGGCGGGCACCGACTTCTGATTGGCCAGCGCATCGGAGAAATCGACGCGCACGATGTCGGTGCCGTTGAGCGCCACCATCTTGCCCCACCCCTTGTCGGCGCAGAGGTCGGTGATCGCCATACCGAGTCGGGTCGCGAGGACCCGGTCGAATGCCGTGGGGACACCGCCCCGCTGGATGTGACCCAACACCGTGGCGCGCGTCTCGATACCGGTACGTTCCTCGATGAGCGGGGCGAGCACCTCGGCGATACCGCCGAGGCGCGGACGGTTGAAGCCGTCGAGCCCCTTCACCGAATAGGCCTCATCCATGTCCGGGAACTTGAATCCCTCGGCGACGACCACCATCGGGGCACGACCACGGTTCTTGACGTGGGTGACCCAGGCGCAGATCTGATCGAGGCTCTCGGGCTGCTCAGGGATGAGGATCGCGTGCGCGCCGCCGGCGATGCCGGAGTAGAGGGCGATCCAACCGGCGTGCCGTCCCATCACCTCGAGGACCATGCACCGCTTGTGCGAGTTGCCGGTGGTGCGCAGGCGATCGATGGCCTCGGTGGCGATCTCCACCGCGGTGTTGAATCCGAACGTGTAGTCGGTGGCGTCGAGATCGTTGTCGATGGTCTTGGGAACGCCGACGATGTTGATGCCGTCCTCGTACAGCCGTCGCGATGCCGACGCGGTGCCCTCTCCACCGATGGCGATGACACCGTCGATGCCGAGGTTCTTCATCACCTTCTTGATGTTCTCCGCGCCGCCGTCGGGTTCCTGATACGGCCCGAACCGGCTGGTACCCAAGATTGTTCCACCCTCGTGGGACAATCCGCGAACCGTGGAGCGATCGAGTTCCATGATGTCGCCGTACACCAGCCCGTACCAGCCGTCCTTGAAGCCGACGAACTCGTGTCCATAGACGGTTTCGCCCTTGAGTACTGCGCCGCGGATCACCGCGTTCAGTCCCGGGCAGTCACCGCCGCTGGTGAGAATGCCGAACCTCTTGGCCATCGCCCTGAGACCTTCCTGTCGACCCTGCAGACACCTACCCCTGCCAATCTAGTGGTCCGGGCGGGCCTGCGCCGGGTGTCGCGTCCGCGTCGTGAGGTCGAAGAGTGAACTTCCGGTGTCCTCACTTCAGCCCGTTCTCGTAGGCGAACACCACCGCCTGGGCGCGATCGCGCAGACCGAGTTTGTTCAGCACACTGCTGACGTGGGTCTTGACGGTCTGTTCGGAGACGTAGAGCCGGCCGGCGATCTCTCCGTTGGACCGTCCGTCGGAGACGAGGTCGAGCACCTCCCGTTCCCGCGGGGTGAGTTGGTCGGCCGCGCGGCTGCGCGGTGTGCGCGATCTGCGTGCGGTCACCTCTTCGATGAGCCGCCGGGTGACCGACGGAGCCAACAGCGCCTCGCCATCGGCGACGACCCGCACAGCACGGACGAGTTCATCGGCGGGTGCGTCCTTGAGCATGAAGCCCGACGCACCGATGCGCAGGGCCTCGTAGACATAATCGTCGATGTCGAAGGTCGTCAGCATCAGTACCCGGGTGGCGCCCTCGCGTCCGGCCGACGCGCGGAGGATCTCCTCGGCCGCGCGCAGGCCGTCCTTGCGGGGCATGCGCACGTCCATCAACACCACGTCCGGCCGGACCCGGGCGCACAGCTCGACGGCGGCGACACCGTCTGCGGCGTCGCCGAGGACGGAGATGTCCGGTTGCGCCCCAAGCAGCGCGGAGAATCCTTGCCGCACCATTGCCTGATCGTCGACAACCACCACCGTGACAGCCACGCGGATAAGCCTATTCGCTCGCACCCACCGCCGACCCGACGGCAGCCACCATGTTTCCGGGGTGGTCCGGGATCAACGCACGTACCGCGAACCCGCCGTCGGCGGTGGGCTCGGCGGTGAGTGCGCCGCCCACCGCCGCGGCACGCTCGACCATGCCCACGATGCCGGTGCCCGCACCCGGCAGACGCACGGGTTCGGCGGTCGGTGCGGTGTTGCGCACACACACCTCGATGACCCCCACCTGCGCCGGGAGTATCGAGATCTGCACTGTCGAACCCGGCGCATGTCGGGTCGCATTGGCCAGGCTCTCCTGCACTATCCGATAGATGACCAGACCCGCTGCTGCGCTGATCTTCTCGTGGGCGACGGTGTCGACAAGATCCACTGTCGCGCCGGTCAGCCGGGTGTGGTCGACGAGCGAACCGAGATCGTCGAGATCCGGATTGGGTGCGGCAGTCGACTCCCCGTCGGTACGGAGCACGCCGAGCATCTGGCGCACCTCGTCGAGCGATGCGCGAGCTGACACAGCGATCGCCTCGAACTCCGCCGCCGCCTCGTCGCTGACGTCGACCAGCCGGTAACGAGCCGTCTGCGCCATCACCACGACCACCGACATTCGATGGGCCACAACGTCATGCAGATCACGAGCAATTCGGGTCCGCTCCTGCAGGATCGCCTTCTGGGATTCGACCACCTGCTTCTGCTCGGTGCTGACAGCGAGTTGGCGGCGCGACCTGGCCAGCACCCGGATCAGCGCGACGACGACCGCACCGAAAGTCAGCCCGAACACCCAGCCACCGCGGGCGTCGGCGGGGGCCGCCAGCACGAAGACGATGCAGGTACTGACCCATACCACCGGAATCCAACGCAACGTGCACCGCAGATACGCGGCGAAGGTCAACACCAGCAACGAGATGATGTGGACGACCTGAACCGACCACGGCCAGCCGTTGACCGTCGGGATCAGCAGCCCGATCAGCTGAGCCGACACCACGGACACGGCCCACCCTGCCACCGGCGCGCAGTAGACCAGCGCCACCGGTAGCGCGGCGAAGGCCGCGACAACCGGCTGCGCATACGCCGGTACCGAATGCGTCAATGACAAGGTGGGCCACGACACCGAGAACAATACCGCCGCAACAAACAGAAAGAACCAGTTCATCGGGGACCGCACGTAGCGTTGCACGGCCGGGTCGCGGGCAGCCGGATGTTCGGCCACCTCCCGCAGCGCCACCGTCGCCGCCCGGCCCGTCAGCCTTCGCACTGTTCGAAACATCTCCATCACCTCGTCCACTCACCGTAGGGCGCGCGGGACCGCACGTCCTCATACTTTCGGGGGATTCCACGCTCACTCGCCGGGATGAGGAACCGCATCACGTGACGATCTCGCGATGGTCGGGGTGATCACCGATTCGGCCGATGTGGGGCGGCGAGGCCGATTCCTAGCGTCGAGCACATGAAACGACAGCATCGGCGGCCGAGCCGACCAAGCCAACGACTGATCGCCGGTTTGCTCTCGGCGGCAATAGTTCTCGGAGTCGGCTACGGTCCGGCGTCGGCCCACCCGAGCACTGTGCACGCCGCGCGGGAACCGACCGCGAGCGCCCCCGCGCCGGAGGACCTGACGAGCACCGCCGGCCGGATCGTGTGGCATCTGACGAGCGGTCGGCAGTATCGCGCGGCCGCCGAGACACCGTCGGGCTTCGTCGCCATGTTCGGGTATCGCCCACAGATGCAGGCGGGCTATCCGGTGGACCCCGCTGGTGGGTGTTCGTCCCCGATCGCGCTGCCACAGCGCTTCGAAGTGCTCTGCCGCTCCCACGACTTCGGTTACGACGTGCTGAGATTCGCTGACCGAACCGGTCATCGCCTCGGCGGCTGGGCGCGCTTGCGACTGGACCGGATGTTGGTCCAGCGGATGCATACGGCGTGCACGTCTCCGCTGTGTCAGGCCGCCGCGACCGCCGCCGATCTCGGGCTGCGGCTGAACACCTGGCGGCAGTTCGACGGCCCGCCGGCACCGACCGAATCAACCGCTGCGATCGTCACATCCGGCGTCGGCCGCGGCTGGGCGGCCCTGCACGAGCGCGGTGCGCGGTGACCGCGCCCGGGGCTCGCGGGCCGCACCCGGTGGTCTCGGTGGCGGCGGGCCTCGCAGCGATCGCAGCGCTGTGGCCATCCGGACTGCCCCGACCAGCGGCGGTGTCGGCTGCACTCACGGCCGGGTGCGTCGCCGTCGTCACCGTGTGCGCGCTGCTGGCAACCCGCAGATCGCCGGCCCGGCCTGCCCCGACGGCGGCAACCGCGGCCGCGTCCCTCGGCGCGACCAGTTGCGCGGCGCTTCTCAGCATGTCCTGGCAGAACGGATTACGCGGCGCTCTCGGTATGCCCGCCGTTGGCCTCGGCTGGGCAGCCGCGTCGGTCGCGGCAGGCCTGCTCGCCTTCGTGATGATCGTGTGGTTGCCGCGCACCACAACGTTATTACTCGCAATGGTCGCCGCTCTCGCCACAGGCATGCTGCCCGCGGCCACGGCCGATGAACCGGCGGACCGCCGACCCGACGTGCCCGCCGACGTCTTCTACGCCGACGCCGACGGTGCATCGGTGACTCATCGCAGCGACGAGCTGGTGGCCCGGTGGGTGCGGGCCGGCGGACTGGACCGGCGGGCCGTGGTGATCGCGGTGCCAACGGGTTCCGGATGGGTCGACGAGGCCGCGGTCCACGGCTACCGCGAGCGATTCGCCGGCGACGTCGCGGTGCTGGCGATGCAGTATTCGGCTCGCCCGTCGTGGCAGACCTTCGTTGCCGATCGGGCAGCGGCCGGACGAACCACGATCACACTGCTGCGGGCCGTCCTCCACCGGACCGGCACACGTCCGCCGCCGCAACGACCGCAGATCCACATCTACGGACAGAGCCTCGGCGCGGTGGGTGCCGAGGCGGCCCGTTCATGGGCCGACCGCACTCATCCCGGCGACCTCGCCGAGACCGTCCTCGTGGGCGTGCCAGGGGATTCGGTGGCCCGACGTCCCGGGATCGGGAGTCGCCGCATCATCGTGGCCAACCGCACCGACCCGATTCCCCGATGGTCAGTGTCGTTGCTGTGGCGGCCATCCCGGCCACCACACGACACCCGGGCCGTCGGACGTGATGCGCCACAACCACCCTGGCTGCCGCTCATCGGGTTCCTTCAGACCTCGGCCGACCTGCTCGGAGCGCTCGACGGAGCCCCCGGCGTCGGGCACCGCTACGGTCTCGAACAGGGCACCGGGAGTCTGTCCTCGTGATGTGCTACTCGATCGGCCCGCGCGCCGCCTCGTAGGCGGCGCCCACCCGATACAGCCGGTCGTCGGCCAGCGCGGGGGCCATGATCTGCAGGCCGACGGGCATGCCGTCGTCGGCCGACAGACCCGACGGCACCGACATCGCGCCCACTCCGGCCAGGTTCACCGGCAGGGTGCACAGATCAAACAGATACATCGCAAGTGGGTCGTCGACCTTCTCCCCCAACGCGAACGCCGTGGTCGGGGTGGTCGGCGAAACCAGGACGTCGACCTTCTCGTAGGCTGCAGCGAAGTCGCGCGCGATCAGGGTCCGCACCTTCTGGGCCTGACCGTAATAGGCGTCGTAATAGCCCGACGACAGCGCGTAGGTGCCGATCATGATGCGCCGCTTGACTTCTGGACCGAAGCCGGCGTCGCGGGTCATCGCCATCACCTCTTCGGCGCTGTGTGTGCCGTCATCGCCGACGCGCAGCCCGTACCGCATCGCATCGAAACGAGCGAGGTTCGATGACACCTCAGACGGCAGGATCAGATAGTAGGCGCCGAGGGCATAGCTGAAATGCGGGCACGACACCTCGACCACCTCGGCGCCGCGGTCGGTGAGCACTTGCAGCGCTGCCCGGAACGACTCCAGGACACCGGACTGATAGCCCTCACCCTGCAGTTCGGTGACCACGCCGATGCGCACACCGGTCAGATCCTGCTCGGCACCGAACCGCGCGGCCGCCACCACGTCGGGGACGGGCGCGTCGATCGACGTGGAATCGCGCGGGTCATGGCCGGCGATCACCTCGTGCAACAGCGCGGTGTCGAGGACCGTCCGGCCGCATGGACCACCTTGATCCAGCGACGATGCACAAGCCACCAGGCCGTAACGGGACACGGTGCCGTAGGTGGGTTTGACGCCCACCGTGGCGGTGACCGCCGCCGGCTGCCGGATGGAGCCGCCGGTGTCGGTGCCGATGGCCAGCGGCGCCTGATACGACGCGAGTGCGGCCGCGCTGCCGCCGCCGGATCCACCGGGGATCTTGTCGGTGTCCCATGGATTGTGGGTGACCTGATAGGCCGAGTTCTCCGTGGAGCTACCCATGGCGAACTCGTCCATGTTCGTCTTGCCGAGAATTGGGATGCCGGCCGCCCGGAGCCGCTCGGTCACCGTGGCGTCATACGGCGGCACCCAGCCTTCGAGGATCTTTGAACCGCAGGTCGTCGGCGCATCGGTGGTGGTGAACACATCCTTCAGCGCGATCGGGACACCGGCGAGTGGCGAAGGCGCCTCGCCTCCGGCGATGGCGTCGTCGGCGGCCTTGGCGGCGACCAACGCCTCAGCGCTGCTGATGTGCAGGAAGGCGCCCAGGTCGGTGTCGACCTCGGCGATGCGGTCGAGATGGGCCTGGGTGACCTCCACCGACGACAGCTCACGCGCTGAGATCTTGGCGGCGAGGTCGGCGGCCGAGAGCCCGGTGATCTCGCCGGCGGTGCGGGCTGATGTCACTGTTCCTCCCCGAGGATCTGCGGGACGGCGAACCGGTCCTGTTCCACACGTGGCGCACCGGAGAGCGCCTGATCGGTGGTCAGGCCGGGGACCACCACGTCGGGGCGCAACACGTTGGCCAGCTCGGCCGGGTGTGCGGTGCCGGGCACATCGTCGGCCGCGACCTCGGACACCTGCGCCACATGAGCCAGGATCGAGTCGAGTTGCTGGGCGTACTGATCGAGTTCCTCATCGGTCAGCGCAAGCCGGGACAGCCGAGCCAGGTGCGCGACCTCCTCCCGGGAGATGGCCGACTCCGATCCGCTGGACATGCCAGGTCCTTTCTCGCCGAGTGCTCAGGTGTGCCCCACCAGCCTATGGGAGTCGATTGCGCGCGCGTGACGCGGTGCTCAGTGCAGCCACCGAGCCAATCGAACGGTGATCCACGGCAACACGACATACACCATGATCGGCGTGTTGATCAGCGTGGCGATGAGCGTGGTGAGCACCAGCGGGAGCCCGTCGATTCGGCTGACCACCACCACATTGATGAGCAACGACATCGGGAAGAATCCGAGCCAGATCGTGATCGCCTGTTTCCACCGCGGCGGCGCCGCCCCGGCGACCCGGACGGCGTGGGTCAAGTGCTGCTGCGGCTCGAACCAGCCTTCGATGCCCGACAAGCGGTGCGTCGCATACTCCACCGCGACGCCCTCACCTCGCGACAGCCAGGCCTTGCGCACTGGTGAGGACACCCAGTCGTCCATGGTCTTCTCGTCGGCAAACCGATAGACCACGTAGTACTCGTCATCGATTCGGGAGTTGCGCAGCCAGCCACCACCGAGGAATCCCGGAAACGTTCGCGCCAACGCGATGCCCGCATCGGTCCAACTCACGAAGTCGTGCTCACGCCCCGGCTCGATCCGGCGGGCGACTGATGCGGTGACCTGGGTCGAGATCTGGGGCTGATCTGCTGCGGCGCCTGTGTCGTCGGTTGCCATGACATCATCGTGACCCCCGACCATCACCGGCGCAGTACTCGCGCACCCGCGCGGCGGCGCGGTGGGCCTGCGCCCACGGCACCTGCGCAGACCGGCCGCGGCCCCCTCTCGTCACACGGTGGTCACACCTCGGTGCAACAATGAGCCGCGTGTCGTACCTGCTGCGCGTGTACCTCGAGGACCGCCCGGGCAGTCTCGGACTGCTCGCCGTCCAGCTCGGTTCGGTGGGCGCCGACATCCTGTCGCTGGAAGTGGTCGAACGCGGCGAGGGCTATGCCGTCGACGATCTGGTCGTCGACATCGCGCCCGGTTCGCTACCGGACGGTCTGATCACGGCGGCCGAAAAGCTCAAGGGGGTGCGCGTCGACTCGATCCGACCGTATGCGGGGGTTCTCGACACCCACCGCGAACTGGAGCTCGTCGATCAGGTCGCGACCACCGACGACCACAAGCTGCAGGTCCTCGTCGACAACGCACCGCGCGTCCTGCGGGTTTCGTGGGCAATGGTGATCACCAGCGCCAGCAACGGGGTGTTGCAGCTGTTCGGCAGCTCCGGCGCGCCGGAGACACCACTCACCCGGGCGGACTGGCTGCCCATCGATCGAGCCGCGCAACTCGATTCCACCGCCGACTGGGTGCCTGAGGCATGGCAGGAGATGGACACGCGCCTGGCGGCCGCGCCGCTGGGGGACGGCGCACGAGCGGTTCTGCTCGGCCGTATCGGCGGCCCGGACTTCCGTCCTTCCGAGATCGCCCGACTCGGCTATCTCACCGGCATCGTCAGCACCGTGCTGCGCGCCGACAGCTGACTCACTCGGCCTCTGGTGCTTCACCGGTCTGCAGAAGATGGGTGAACGCCTGCTCGTCGAGGATCGGGACACCGAGCTGTTCGGCCTTGGCGGCCTTGGTGCCCGGTGAGTCTCCGACGACGACGTAATCGGTCTTCTTCGACACCGACCCCGACGCCTTACCGCCACGTTGCAGGATGGCCTCCTTGGCGCCGTCGCGCGAGTAGTCCTGGAGAGACCCGGTCACCACGATGGTCTTGCCCGTCAACGTCCGGACGATCGAGTCGTCGCGTTCGTCCTCCATGGAAACGCCTGCCGCGCGCCACTTCTCGATGACGTCGCGGTGCCAGTCGACGGCAAACCAGTCGTTGATGCTCTGCGCGAGGGTCATACCGAGCCCCTCGACCTCGGCCAACTGGTCGGTGGACGCGTCTTCGATTGCCTGCAGCGAACCGAATTCGGTGGCCAGCGCACGAGCTGCGGTGGGACCCACATGCCGAATCGACAACCCGACCAGCACGCGCCACAGCGGTACCTTTCGCGCGCCGTCGAGATTGGCGAGTAGTCGCTTGCCGTTGGCGGAGAGTGCTCCGGCCTTCGTGCGGAAAAGATCGGTCCTGGTGAGGTCGTCTGCGGTGAGCGAGAAGAGGTCTCCTTCATTGGTCAGGACACCGGAAGACAACAGCGCCGTGGCTGCCTCATATCCCAGCGCCTCGATGTCGAAGGAACCGCGGCCGGCGAGATGGAACAGCCGCTCGCGCAGCTGCGCCGGGCACGATTGGGCGTTGGGGCAGCGGATGTCGACATCGCTGTCCTTCTCCGGACGCAACGCGGTGCCGCATTCCGGGCAGTGCGCGGGCATTTCGAACTCTCGCTCACTGCCGTCGCGAACGTCGACGACGGGACCGAGGACCTCAGGAATCACGTCGCCGGCCTTACGGATGGTGACGGTGTCGCCGATGAGCACCCCTTTGCGCCGCACCTCGGATTCGTTGTGCAGAGTCGCTCGCGACACCGTGGAGCCGGCGACGAGTACCGGCTCCATGAACGCGAATGGGGTCACCCGGCCGGTACGCCCCACCCCGACCTTGATGTCGAGCAGAGTGGTGGTCGCCTCCTCCGGCGGGTACTTGTAGGCGATCGCCCAGCGTGGGGCGCGCGACGTGGAACCGAGGCGCCGCTGCAGCGCAACGTCATCGAGTTTCACCACGATGCCGTCGATCTCGTGTTCCACGTCATGGCGGTGCTCGCCCCAGTAGGCGATCTTGTCCAGGATCTCGTCGGCGCCGGCCACCTTGGTGGTATGGGCGGACACCGGCAGCCCCCACGCTCCCAGCGCCAGATAGGCATCGTGCAGCGACGCGGGGCGCCACCCCTCGGTGTGGCCGATGCCGTGGCAGATCATCCGCAGTCGCCGCCGGGCGGTGACCTGTGGATTCTTCTGACGCAGAGAACCGGCCGCCGAGTTGCGCGGATTGGCGAAGGGAGGTTTACCGTCGTCGACCAGTGAGGCGTTCAGCGCCTCGAAATCCTCGACGCGGAAGAACACCTCACCGCGCACCTCGAGTTCGTGTGGGATCGGGAAGCCCTCGGCGGCGGTGAGCCGACGCGGTACGTCCTCAATGGTGCGCGCGTTGAGTGTCACGTCTTCGCCGGTGCGTCCGTCCCCGCGAGTGACCGCCCGGGTCAGCGTTCCGTCGACGTAGACCAACGACAGCGCCACGCCATCGATCTTGAGCTCACACAGGAACTCACCGTGACCGCCGGTGTCGACGTGCACACGATCCACCCAGGCGCGCATCTCGTCGGAATCGAAGACGTTGTCCAGCGACAGCATCCGCTCCAGATGGTCGACCGGGGTGAACGCCGTGGAGAAGCCTCCACCGACCAGCTTCGTCGGCGAATCCGGGCTGGTCAGTTCCGGGTGCGCGTCCTCGAGTTCCTGCAGTCGTCGCAGCAACCGGTCGAATTCGCCGTCGGAGATGATCGGCGCGTCCTTGACGTAATAGCGGAACTGGTGATCGCGGATCTCGTCGGCGAGAGTCGTCCATTGCTCACGCAGGTCACCGCCGGCGTCGGTGGGGTTGCCTTGTTCTGCCACGTCACGAGCGTATCGAAGGTGTCCGACACATCCGCAGTGCCGATCGTTCTAGGCTGAGCCCATGCCGCATCCGATCATGTTCTCCGACGACGACCCGTACCTGGGACGGATTCGCGAGATCGCGCTGGCACTGCCCCACACGACCGAGGTCATCGCGCACGGGCGCCCGACGTTCCGATGCCCCAAGATGTTCGGCAATTACGGCGGCAGTGTGAAGGGCAGTCGGGAACGCCATGACCAGTCGGTGCTGTTCGTCGCCGACCCGGCCGAACGCGAGGCGCTGCTCGCCGATCCGCGCTTCTACCTGCCCGCCTACCTCGGGCCGGCCGGTTGGCTGGGGATGCTGCTGGACGAGAGGACCGATTGGACCGAGGTCACCGAATTGCTCGACGCCAGCTACCGCCAGATCGCGCCCGCGAGATCCGTCGCCGAACTCGACGCGCGCTGAATCTGGGTCGCCGTCTGGCGCCTCGGAGCGCGTGCGGTGGCTCCGATCACAGCGCCTCGGGATCGGTGCCGAGGAGTTCGCCGGTCGCCGCACAGACCCCCAGCGCCGCCTTCGCCCAACCCGGCTCGGCCCCGGCCAACCCACAGGTGGGGCTGACCACAACGCTGTCCGACAACACTTTTCGGGGTAGCCCGATGCGGTCGACGAGGGTGGCCAGGCGGGTGGCGACGGTCTCGGCTCGCACGCGGCGATCCCCGCCGGTGCCGGGCACTACACCAGCCACCAACATGTCACCGCGGTCCAGCAGCATCCCGAGCCCGTCGAGATCGTCACTCGTCACGCTGGTCACATCAAGTGACCAACCGACTCCGGGCATGCGCGTGATGAGGTCCCAGCGCGGGGCGGCGCAGCTGTGCACGATGGCCGGACAGTCGACGACGTCGATCAGCCCGCGCAACGCATCCACGACCTCGACGACCGGGACCGCCGGAATGGTGTCGAATCGGGTCAGCGGTACCACCGCGCCGTCGATGACCTGGCCGACCATCGGCTCGTCGAGCTGCACGATGATCTCGGCCCCGAGCCGGCGGGTCACCTCCCCCACCAACTCGCGGGTCCCCTCCGCGGTCGACGCGACCACGTCTCGCCACGCCCCGCGATCGCGCAGCACCTTGTGACCGGACGGCAGTTCGACCGACGCCGACAGGGTGAAAGGCCCGCAGACCTGGATTTTGAAGGGGCGCGAGGTACCGATGAATCCTGCAGCGTCCCAGATCTCCTCGACGGCATCGAGGTCGGCCTGCAGATGATCGCGGGCACGCCGGGCCGACCCCGCGCCCCGTGACCCGAGCCGGTAGCCCCAGGTGTCGGCATCCATGGGTAGATCGACGAGGACTGCGGCCATTCGTCCGATCATGTCGGCGCCCACGCCACGGGCGGGCAGCTCGACGAGATGGGCGAGGTCGAGTTCACCGTTCACAACGGCCGCTGCCTCGCGGGCGTCGGTGCCGGGCATCGAGCCGATGCCGGTCCCGGTACCGCCGAGCTGGATTCTCTCGGCTGCGTTCACCGGTGGGCGCCGGCCGGAACCCGTGCGTCGGGGGCGCCGGACGCGGGATCGGAGTCGGTGGCACGGATTCGTCCGGAACCCAGTACGAGGTCACCGTGTTGCGCGTCGGGTGCGTAGAGCACTGCGGCCTGACCTCGCGCCACGCCGGTGAGAGGTTCGGCGAGGGCGATCTCGATCGCGGGTTCGTCGTCGGCGAATATCGGGGTCGCACGGGCCGGGGCGAGACCGCCGTGGGCGCGTACCTGCACCATCACGTCGATTGGCCCGTCGGGCACCACTCCGGATGTCCACACGGCGCGACCGGCGGTGATGGACCAGACATCGAGGTGGGCGGCCGAACCGACTGTCACCGTGCCCGAGGTCGGATCGATATCGGTCACGTACCGCGGTTGCCCGTCGGCGGCCGGTGCGTCGATGCCGAGTCCCTTGCGTTGGCCGATGGTGAAGCCGTGCACGCCCTTGTGGTCGGCGAGTCGTTCACCACTGTCGGCGTCGACCACCGCCCCCGGCCGGATGCCGATCCGTGCGCCGAGGAAGGCGCGCGTGTCTCCGGTCGGGATGAAGCAGATGTCGTGGGAGTCCGGTTTCTCGGCGACAGCCAGTCCACGGCGGGCCGCCTCCTCACGGATCCCGCTCTTGGGTGTGTCCCCCACCGGGAACATCGCTCGTGCCAGCTGCTCGGCGGTCAACACAGCGAGCACATAGGACTGGTCCTTGTCCTCGTCGACCGCACGCCGGAGCTCACCGTCGGCCAGGCGCGCGTAATGTCCGGTCGCGAGCGCGTCGAACCCCAGCGCCACCGCTTTCTGAGCCAATGCGGCGAATTTGATCTTCTCGTTGCATGTCAGACACGGGTTCGGGGTCTGACCGGCTGCGTAGGCATCGACGAACTCGTCGATCACGTCGTCTTTGAACCGGTCGGCGAAATCCCAGACATAGAACGGGATGCCGAGAACGTCGGCGACACGACGCGCGTCGGACGCGTCCTCCCGCGAACAGCAGCCACGCGATCCGGTGCGCAGCGCACCTGGAGCGCTCGACAGTGCCAGGTGGACGCCGACCACCTCGTGTCCGGCGTCGACGGCGCGGGCAGCGGCGACCGAGGAGTCGACGCCACCACTCATCGCGGCGAGTACGCGCATCAGCTGACCTCTCCACTCGGTGATGACACCAGGCCGGCCGCACGAGCGCGGTTCACGACCTGGCCGATGACCTCGCCGACCGCGTCGACGTCGGCAGTTGTCGACGTCGGGGCCAGCGAGAAGCGCAGTGACCCGCGCGCAGTCGGGACGTCGAGTCCCATGGCCAACAACACGTGACTGGCCTGTGCCACGCCTGCGGTGCACGCGGATCCGGTGGAACACTCGACACCGTTGGCGTCGAGCAGCATCAGCAGCGAATCCCCCTCACAGCCGTCGAAGGAGACGTGCACATTGCCGGGCAGGCGGCGTTGGTCGCGCGGACCGTTGGCGGTGGTGCCGGGCAACGCGAGGAGCCCGGCGAACAGCTTCTCGCGCAGCGCCGTCACGGACTCGATGTTCGTCTCGAGATGGTCGGTCGACCAGCGCAATGCCGCCGCCATGCCGACCGCGCCGGCCACATCCTGCGTACCCGAGCGCACGTCACGCTCGTGCCCGCCTCCGTGCAGCAGCGGGACACAATCGACGTCGCGGCGCAGCAGCAAGGCGCCGACGCCCTGGGGCCCACCGAACTTGTGGGCCGCGAGACTCATCGCGGCCAGCCCGGCGGCACCGAAATCGACCGGGATGTGGCCGACCGCCTGGATGGCATCGGAGTGGACCGGAACCCCGAACTCCGCCCCGATGGCGGCGAGCTCGTCTATCGGCTCGATCGTGCCGACCTCGTTGTTAGCCCACATCACCGAGATGACCGCGGTCTCGTCGGCATGCTCGGCCAGCTCGGCCTGCAGCCACGACGGTGATACGAAACCCTCGCCATCCACCGGCGCGATCACCAACTCGGCATCCTCGACGTCCGACAACCACAGGGCCGGATCGAGGATGGCATGATGTTCGACCGCGGACACGATGACCCGGCGCCGACGGCCATCGGCTCGCCGCCGCGCCCGGTAGATCCCCTTCAGAGCGAGGTTGTCCGCCTCGGTACCCCCACCGGTGAAGATGACCTCCGAGGGTCGGGCCCCCACCGACGCGGCCACCGATTCGCGTGCCTCCTCGAGTCGGCGACGCGACCATCGGCCCGACCCGTGCAGCGACGACGCGTTGCCCGGCTGCGCGAAGACAGCGGTCATCGCCTCGATGGCGTCCGGCAGCATGCCGGTCGACGCAGCGTGATCGAGGTAGATTGGGGCTCGGGATGGCGTGGACATGTCTCAGCAAGGATAAACGCGCATCGACGGCCCACCAATTCCCGCACGATCCGACAGTGAGGTGATCGACACGAGCCGGGCGGCTGTCGGTGGGACTCGCCCACCGCCGGAGCGCCGGTGGGCGTCCGCGCGTCAGAAGTCGAACAGCAGCACCGGCTTGACGGTCGTGCCGGTCAGCGAGTCGGCCGCGGCCCGCTCGATGTCGGCGAACGGGTAGGTCGTGATGAGCTCGTCGAGCGGCAGTTCCCCGGCGAGATAGAGGGTGGCGAGTTCCGGGATGATGTCGGCCGCGACCACATCACCCTCGATGACGCCGCGGATCGTCAGTCCTTTGTAGAGAACGCTCATGACGTCGAACTCGAGGGTGCGGCCGATCCCGACGAGCGCGATGTCGCCGCGGGGTTCGGCGGCCTGCACCGCCGCCGCGACGACATCCTGCCGGGCGGTCGTGTCGATGCCGTGATCGGTACCGCGCCGATGGATCGACCGCACTGCGCGGGCCACATCGTCGGTCGCGGCGGGATCCACGCTCCCGATTGCGCCGAACTTCTCCGCCAGTTCCCGGCGTCGGGCGATCGGATCCACCGCCACCACGTCGGCACCGGCGCGGACGGCGGCGAGCACCGCGCACAGCCCGACACTGCCCGCCCCGTACACCGTCACCGTGGAGCCCGGCGCCGGACGGATCACCTGAGTGACGGTGCCGTACCCGGTCTGCACACCACACCCCAACGGTGCCGCGACACTGGCCGGAACATCGGCCGGTACCGGTATCGCGTTGTCGGCGTGGGCCATCGCGTAGGTCGCAAAGCTCGACTGGCCGAAGAATCCACCGAAGACGGGGTCGGAACCCCGCCGCAACGTCGGGGAGCCATCGGGTCGGCCGGCCATGTTGAGTCCGGCCGTGCAGTACGCCGGGTGACCGCTCGTGCACTGGCCGCACCGCCCGCAGCTGCGGAAGGTGAGACTCACCGTCTGCCCGGCCTGCAGGCCCGTGACATCCGGTCCGACCGCGGCCACCACCCCGGCGCCCTCATGCCCGAAGACCTGCGGCAGGCGACGCCGTGACCAGGTCGCCTTCATGCCGAGATCGGTATGACAGATACCGACCGCCCGCATCTGTACCAGTACTTCGCCGGCGCGCGGCTCGTCCATCTCGATCTGCATCACCTCGAAGGGGCCGCCCGGGGTGGAGACGACCGCGGCGTCGATCTGCACCGGCGCTCAGTCCCGCTCGAGATAGAAGTAGAGGTGCCGGCCGTCGACGACACCACCCTTGCCGTTCATGATGCCCATCACGGTGTTGGCGTCGACGCGCTTGAAGTGGTCGATGACCGGCTGACCGTCGTAGACCATGGACGCGGTCACCTCACCGCGGAACTCGATGGCCCAGAGACTCGCTTCGCCTTTGCCGAGTTTCTTGTCGGAGAACAGCTTTCCGTCCTCACCACGGCACACCAGCGGCTGGACATCGCTGCGGGAGACGAAGGTCTTGCCATACCAGCCGGCCTTCTCGAGCATGCCGTTGACCGGATGGCCGGTGGTGAACTCTCCTCCCTTCCACGCACCGAACATCTCTTCGGGGCGCATGGTCTCCAGTGCCGCCCAAACTGCGTCGAGTTCGGCATCGTCGACGACGCCGGTGGCGGCGACGAGGGCGGCGAATCGCTTCTGCGCCTCAGCGCGGGACAGGGCCGGTGCGGACGTCATTGCTCGCAGTCCTCCTGATGTTGGATCACCACGCCGACGGGTCGTCGTGCGTTCGGGATACAACATATATGAGATATATCAACGATTTCATCTCAACCTGCGGCCCCGGAGACCAGCCGCTCGCAGCGCAGTGCCAGGGCACGACGGTCGGCATCGGGTAGCTGCGCCTCGTGGACGGTGGCCCGCACGACGAGACCGCGCACGGCCAGCACCCGGCGCAGCGTGTCCAACGGCGAGTCGTCTCCGATCAGGCTGGCCGCTGCCGTGACCGAGCCGTCGTGGGCGGTGAAACGCAGATGAACCGGGATGATCGGCACACCGGCGTCGATGGCCGCTTGGAAGAAGGCCGGGCGGAACCGACCGGCCTCGCGGCCACACCACGTCGTGCCTTCGGGGAACACCGCCACGGAACTGTCGCGATGGAGTCGCTCCACCGCCTCGGCCACGGTGGCCGGCAGGCGGCGCAGCGCCGCACGGTCGATCGTGATGACGCCGAGTCGGCGGGCGATCCCCGAGATCACCGGCATCGCGGCGACATCGGATTTCGCCACGAAGTGCGCGGGGCAGATCACGGCGAGCGCGAAGATGTCCAGGAACGACGTGTGATTGGCCACGATGAGACCACGCGTGCCACCCACGAACGGGCGGCGGTCGTCCACGCGCACCGACACACCGATCGACCACAGCAGTGCGCGGGCGGCCCGCACGAGGTACCGACGACGGACCAGGCGCGGACACACCGCCGCCAGCGGCCCGGTCAGGGCGAGCAGCACGACCATGGCGAACAAACCCGTCAGCCGGATCGCGACGAGCAGATATCCGCCCGCTTCGGCCGGATCGAGTTGGCGGCACCGATCCCCACACGCGCTGTCGGGGTACCACGCATGCTTCGACCCGACGACGGTGAGCGCAGGCGCATCGAGCGGTGGCAATGCGACGACCGGTTCGGCGGGCGGACTCGACGTGATGGTCATGACCTGATGACACCGACGTCGAACGACCTGATCGCCACATCGACGTTGCGTGTCGGTGCGCGCGTGGTGAACACCCGGCACTCGCCCCGGGTAGACGACGGTGGCCCCCGACGTGTCGGTATCGACACATCGGGGGCCACCGGGGTTCGCTTGGCTCAGCTTCGTGAGCCGATCAACCTCACTTGCGCTTCTTGACCTCTTCGGTCAGCTGCGGTGCGACGTTGAACAGATCGCCGACGACGCCGTAGTCGGCGATCTCGAAGATCGGCGCCTCTTCGTCCTTGTTGACCGCGACGATGGTCTTCGAGGTCTGCATGCCGGCACGGTGCTGGATGGCACCGGAGATGCCGAGCGCGACGTAGAGCTGCGGCGACACCGTCTTACCGGTCTGACCGACCTGGAACTGACCGGGGTAGTACCCGGAATCCACCGCGGCACGCGATGCGCCGACGGCGGCACCGAGGGAATCGGCGAGCTCCTCGATCACCGAGAACTTCTCGGCGCTGCCGACGCCACGGCCACCGGAGACCACGATCGAGGCCTCGGTGAGTTCCGGACGGTCGCCACCGACGTTCGGCTCCACCTTGGTGATCTTCACGACGCCGTCTTCTTGCGCCGGGACCTCGACGTCGACGCGCTCGCCGGCACCGGCCTGCGGAGCCGCCTCGACGCCACCCGGACGGACCGAGAAGACCGGGACGTCGCCCTTGGCCTGGGCGTCGACGGTGAATGCGCCACCGAAGATGGAGTGGATACCCACCGCACCCTCCTTGACGTCGACCACGTCGGCGAGCACGCCCGAGCCCAAGCGCACGGCCAGCCGTCCGGCGATCTCCTTGCCGTCCGGGGTGGCCGCGACCAGGATGCCGGCCGGCGAGGCCTGCTCGGCGACCGACGCGAGCACGTCGACCTGCGGGGTGACGAGGTAGGCCGCCGCATCGTCGGATTCGGCGACGTAGATCTTCTCCGCGCCGGCTTCCTTGAGACCGTCGACGATACCGTCGGCCGATCCCGGCTTGCCGACCACGACGGCCGACGGGGTGCCGAGCGCACGGGCGGCGGTGATGAGTTCGCTGGTGACCTTCTTCAGGGCGCCTTCGGCGTCCTGCTCCACGAGCACGAGTACTTCAGCCATGTTTCTTCTATCTCCTGAATGTCTGGGTTGTCGCTGGTGATGTCAGGGCCCGTGCGGACTAGATGATCTTCTGCGACACCAGGTACTCGGCGACCTTGGTGCCACCATCGCCCTCGTCGCTGACGCGCTCACCGGCGGTCTTCGGCGGTTTCGGAGCGGAGGCGGTCACCTGGCTGCCGGCGTTCTCCAGGCCCACGTCGCCGGCCTCGACATCGATCTCGGCGAGGGTGACGACCTGAACTTCCTTCTTCTTCGCGGCCATGATGCCCTTGAACGACGGGAACCGCGGCTCGTTGATCTTCTCGTTCACGCTCACGATGGCCGGGAGATCGGCCTCGATGTGGAAGATGCCGTCGTCGGTCTCGCGCTCACCCTTGAGGGTCTCGCCCTCGACGGTGAGCTTGCGCAGATGAGTCAGGTGCGGGAGCTCCAGGTACTCGGCGATCATCGCCGGGATCGCACCCACGCGGCCGTCGGTGGCCTCGTTGCCTGCGATGACCAGCTCGACACCCTCGACCGTGCCGAGCGCACGGGCCAGCACATAAGCGGTCTGGACGGCGTCGGAGCCGTGCATCTGATCGTCCTTGATGTGGATCGCCTTGTCGGCACCCATCGACAGCGCCTTGCGGATGGCCTCGGTGGCGCGCTCAGGGCCGGCGGTCATCACGGTGACCTCGCCGCCGTCGGCTTCCTTGATCTTCAGGGCCTCCTCGACCGCGCGCTCGTTGATCTCGTCGAGAACGGCGTCGGCGGCCTCACGGTCCAGGGTGAAATCCCCATCGGTCAGCTTGCGCTCGGACCACGTATCAGGAACCTGCTTGATCAGAACGACAATGTTTGTCATGGGTCTGCGTCGACCTCCTGCGTCGGTTTCAACATCTTACTGCCCAGTAAGTTGCTATCGGTCTCCCCTACTTTAGCGTCTGCTCGGTTGGCACAAAACATCGCCTACCTCACATAACGCGCGGGCCGATCGGCTGCGGCGGCGGTCGCGGCAAGCATGAACGTTGAGTGGGGATGCCCACCTACTACTGTCGTGGGGATGAGCGAGTCACACGACACCCTCGCGGTGACCGGCGAGCGGACCGTCCCAGGGATCGCCGAGGAGAATTACTGGTTCCGGCGGCACGAGGTGGCCTACGCCCACGTCCTCGATCGCTGCGCAGGTGCCGATGTACTCGAGGCGGGTTCCGGCGAGGGCTACGGCGCGGCGATGCTCGCCGAGGTGGCGCGGTCGGTGGTCTGCGTCGACTACGACGAGGCCGCGGTCTCCCACACCCGTCGCCGCTACCCCGGCCTGACGGTGCACCAGGGCAACCTGATCGATCTGCCGCTGCCCGCCGACTCGGTGGACGTGGTGATCAATTTCCAAGTGATCGAACACCTGTGGGATCAGGGCGCGTTCGTCGCCGAGTGTCGCCGGGTCCTGCGACCGGGTGGGCGACTGCTCATCTCCACCCCGAATCGCATCACCTTCTCGCCGGGCCGTGATACCCCGCTCAATCCGTTCCACACCCGCGAGCTCGACGCCACGGAGCTACGCGAACTGCTGATCGAGGGCGGACTCGCCGTGGAGTCGATGCACGGGGTGTACCACGGCGCCGAACTGGGCGCGCTCGACGCGAAATGGGGTGGGTCGGTGATCGATGCTCAGATCGACCGTGCGCTGGCCGGTCAGCAGTGGCCTGCCGAGCTCGTTGCCGATGTGGCCGCAATCCGCCTGACCGACTTCGAGATCCGCGATGCGGCGGCACCTGAGGTGGACATCGACGCCAGTCTCGACCTCCTCGCTGTCGCCGTACGACCGTGACCCGCAGTACCGTCGACGTGACCTCGTCCGCGCAACCGGTTCCGGGACAGTTTTGCCTGGTGCTGCACTCGCACCTGCCATGGCTGGCCAACCACGGCCGCTGGCCGGTCGGCGAGGAATGGCTGTACCAATCGTGGGCCGGTTCGTATCTGCCGCTGTTCGCGATGCTGCGCCGCCTCGCCGATGCCGGTGCCACCGACCAACTCTCACTGGGCATCACACCGGTGTTGGCCGCGCAGCTCGACGACCCGCAGTGCACCAATTCGATGCACGAGTGGCTCGCGGACTGGCATCTGCGGGCCACGGCGGCCGCGGCCGATGGTGACCGGACCCGCCGCGATCTGGGCACCCGGGAATTCCGTGCCTCCCGAGCCGCCCTCACCGACTTCGAGATGCACTGGCGCCACGGCGGCAGCCCGCAGATCCGCGCGTTGGCATCGGCGGGAGTCGTGGAGATCCTGGGCGGGCCGCTGGCCCACCCGTTCGCCCCGCTGCTCGACGGCCGGCTGCGCCAGTTCTCGCTACGCGAGGGGCTGGCCGACGCGCGCACACGCTGGGCCATCGACCCGGCCGGGATCTGGGCCCCGGAATGCGCCTTCGCCCCCGGAATGGAAACCGAGTACGCCGCAGCCGGGGTCGGACACTTCATGGTGGACGGGCCGACGCTCCGCGGCGACACCGCCCTCGGCCGACCTGTCGGCGGCTCCGACGTCGTCGCATTCGGCCGGGACCTGGCCGTCAGTTACCGGGTGTGGTCACCCCGATCGGGCTATCCGGGGCACGCCGCGTACCGGGACTTTCATACCTACGACCACCTGACCGGCCTCAAACCGGCCCGGGTGACCGGACGCACGGTGGCCGCCGAGGACAAGAAACCCTACGACCCCGCAGGCGTGGACCCGATCATCGACCGACACGTCGATGATTTCGTCGACCACGTACGTCGTCGGCTCATCGACGAATCGGCTCGGTTGGGCCGTCCCGCACTGGTGGTGGCCGCGTTCGACACCGAGTTGTTCGGACATTGGTGGCACGAGGGTCCGGTCTGGCTCGAGCGGGTGCTGCACCGCCTGCCGCAGGCCGGCATCCGGGTCGGCACCCTCGACTCCGCGCGACGGAACGGTCTCGTGGGTGCCCCCGTGGATCTGGCCGCATCGTCGTGGGGATCGGGCAAGGATTGGCGCGTCTGGAACGGTCCCCAGGTCGACCACCTGGTGGCGCTCAACGCCGAGGTCACCGAGACCGCGTTGGCGGCGGTGGACAAGCTGATCGAGCCGGTGGCCCTCGGCGCGGGCGCCGGGTATCGGGGCGGACGCAACCGCGTCGCCGATCAGATCGTGCGGGAGACGCTGCTCACGGTGTCATCGGACTGGCCGTTCATGGTCTCCAAGGACACGGCTGCGCATTACGCTGTGGAACGGGCGCACAAACATGCGCACGCAACCCGGGAGATCTGCGACGCCGCACTCCGCGGCCGGGTCGACCTCGCCGAGCGACTCGCCCGCAACTGGTCTCGGGCCGACAATCTGTTCGCCGGGCTGGACGCGCGGCGACTGTACACCGCCACGCCGCCGGGTGGCTCGGGCGCGTGAGCGCGATGGGGGATGCCAGATGAGGGTGCTGATCGTCTCGTGGGAGTACCCACCGGTCGTGGTGGGTGGCCTCGGTCGGCATGTGCATCAGCTGACCACCGAACTCGCACTCGCCGGCCACGATGTGGTGGTGTTGACGCGGCGCCCCACGGGCACCGACGCGGTCAGCCACCCCACCACCGACACCCGGACCGACGGCGTTCGGGTGATCGCCGCCGCGGAGGATCCGCCGGAGTTCGATTTCGGCCAGGACATGATGGCCTGGACCCTGGCGATGGGACATGCGCTGATCCGAGCCGGCATGACCGCGTTCGGCGGACGCCGAGATTTGACCGGCGCATCACCGTGGGTACCCGATGTGGTGCACGCTCATGACTGGCTCGTCGCCCACCCGGCTGTGGCCCTGGCCGAGTTCTTCGACGTCCCCCTGGTGTCCACGATCCATGCCACCGAGGCCGGCCGGCACAGCGGCTGGGTGAGCGGGCCAACCAATCGGCAGGTGCATTCGGTGGAGTGGTGGCTTGCGCACGAATCGGATTCGCTGATCACCTGTTCGACGTCGATGCGCGACGAGGTCGGTCGCCTCTTCGGTCCGGACATCGCTGATGTGTCGGTGATCCACAACGGCATCGACATCCGCACCTGGCCGTTCGCCCCGCGGCCACCGGTATCCGGACCGCCCGAGCTGTTGTTCGCGGGCCGCCTCGAGTACGAGAAGGGGGTGCAGGATCTCATCGCCGCGATGCCCCGCATCCGGCGCACCCACCCCGGCACCACCCTGACCGTTGCCGGCACCGGCACTCAGCTGGACTGGCTGGTCGACGAGGCCCGACGCCACCGGGTCGCCAAGTCGGTACGTTTCCTCGGCGCCGTCGACCACGACGGACTCGTGGATCTGATGCACCGATGTGCCGCCATCGTGTTGCCGAGTCGATATGAGCCGTTCGGCATCGTGGCTCTGGAGGCAGCGGCCACCGGTATCCCGCTGATCGTGTCGTCGGCGGGCGGCCTGGGTGAGGCGGTGTCGGATCCCACCACCGGGCTCACCTTCGCACCCGGTGACATCGCCGGGCTCTCCGCTGCCGTGCGGGCGGGTCTCGCGGACCCGGCCGCGGCAGCCGTACGCGCTCGCCGTGCACGGGAACGACTCACCGTCGAGTTCTCCTGGGCGGAGGTGGCCGAACGGACCGCCGGGGTGTATCTCGCCGCCAAACGACGCGTTCGTCATCCGGTCGGTAGACCACACATCCCGCAACGACCGTTGCCCGAGCGTGATCCTGCACAACCGACAGTGAGCGCCGACACCGCACCCGACAGCTGAGGAGTCATCGTGCGCAGTCCCATCTTCGATCAGGTCAACCAGGAGAAGCAGAGCGCGCAGCGCTGGACCTTGCAGTCGGACAAGATGTTGCGACTCGGCTTCGGCCCGGAGGCATTGGCCGCCAAGGGTGCGATGGTGGCCTATCAAGGTCAGTTCGACTTCGCCCACGAAGGCTCGGGGTCGATGTCGAACTTTCTGAAGAAGGCGGTCACCAACGAGGGTGGGCAACTGATGCGGGTGCGCGGGCAGGGCGAGGTCTTCTTCGCCCGATCCAACAGCACTGTGTTCACCATCGACCTCGAGGGCGACTCCCTCACCATCAACACGTCGAGTCTGCTCGCCTTCGACGCGTCTCTCGACTGGAAGATCACCTCGATCGGAAACGCCGGCATGCTCGCCGGCGGGTTGTTCAACCTGACTCTCGGCGGCCACGGCACCGTCGGAATCGCCAGCGATGGACCGCCGATGATCCTCGACTGCTCGGTTCAGCCCACCTTTGTCGACCCGCAGGCGGCGGTGTGCTGGTCGAGCACCCTGTCCCCGGGCCTGAAGAACGACTTCAAGCTCGGTTCGCTGATCGGTCGCGGCTCCGGGGAATCGTTTCAGCTGGCGTTCCACGGACCTGGGTTCGTCGTCGTCCAACCGAGTGAAGGTGTGGCACCCGGAGCTCACTGACCCCGGGGGCATCGGGCTCACGAATCGTGTGTTTGCGCCTTCTTGCGTTCGATGTCGGCCAATGCCCGCTCGAGTTCGGCCCGCTGCTGCGCTGACTGCGCCCAATCGTCCTGACGATTCTTCACGACCCGTGCCGGGGCGCCGACGGCGATCGAATAGTCCGGGATCACCCCACGCACCACCGCATGTGAGCCGAGTACACATCCCCGGCCCACGATCGTGTTGCGCAGCACCGACACCTTCGCCGCGACCCAGGTGTCCGGGCCGATGCGCACTGGTCCCTTGACGATGCCCTGATCCTTGATGGGCAACGTGATGTCGTCCATCTTGTGGTCGAAGTCGCAGATGTAGCACCAGTCGGCGATCAGGGTGGACCCGCCGATCTCGAGGTCGAGGTACGAATTCACCACGTTGTTGCAGCCGAAGACGGTCTTGTCGCCGATGCGCAGGCTGCCCTCATGACAACGGATCGAGTTGCCATCCCCGATGTGGACCCAGCGGCCGATCTCCAGCCGTGACATCTCCGGGGTCGCATGGATCTCCACGTTGCGTCCGAGAAACACCATGCCCCGCAGCACCACGTGGGGGTTCGCGAGCCGAAATCGCGCCAGCCGGTAGTAACGAACCAGGTACCACGGGGTGTAGGCACGATTGCGCTTCACCCAGCGCAACGAGTCGAGGGTGAGGAAACGGGCCTGCGCCGGATCACGCCGGCGCCCTGCCCGCAGGCGCGAGCGGTAGGAGGCATTCCACATCGTGGTCATGTCGACAAACCCTAATCGAGAACCGTTCGGGCCCACGTTAGGCTCTGAGACTGGCACGTCGACCGACGGGGCAACCGCGACCAGAACAGGAGCGCCGATGGCTGCAGCAGCCCCGGTGGGTGAGGGTGCTCGCACCGAGAACGCACGCCGCACGCCGATGATCGTCGCGACGATCCTGGCGAGTGTGGTGGCGGTGCTGGTGACCTCGTGTTCGGACGGCCACATCGACATCCGCTCGGTGGCGAGCGCGGGATGGTCGAGCTATGGCGGCAACGCCGCCAACTCCAACTTCGCCTATCCCGCGGTGCCCGAAGATCTCGAACTGAGCTGGACGCGCCCCACCGGCGGCCCGGTGACCGCACCGCTCACCATCTCCGGCAACGGCAACGTGGGTGTCACATCGAGCACCGCGAACGGCTGCAACCTGCTGATCCTCGATCCGCGCAACGGCCGCAAGAACTTCTGCAAGAGAATGCGGACGGGCACCGAGGTGAACTCGTTGCTCGTCGACCAGTTCGATCAACCGTACGTCGGTGAGGAGTCGATGTTCCTGGCGTTCAGCGCCGGTGGCGCGATCCGCTGGCGGATGCCGATGATCGGGGTGCCGCTGTCGGCGAAGTTCGCCGCTCCCGGCGAGGTTCTGGTGGCGACCACCCAAGGTCAACTCCTGCTGCTGAATTCGCAGACCAGCGACTTCACCGCGCCGGAGGTCCGGTTGCGTACGGACATGAACCCCGACGACCCGACCTTCGGGTTCGGCGAATGCGTCACCAACGGACCGCGCTGCGCCATCCCCGCACCCCCGGCGGTGGACACCGCCAATGAACGCTTCTTCGTGAACTTCTGGCCGCAGGGTGCCATCGCCTCGCAGATCCGCGCGATGAGCTACGCCACCGAGGACGGTGGGCGCACGATGCGCGAGATCTGGCATGCCGATGTGCCGGGCGGTGTGATCGGGGCGCCGACGCTGTCGGCAGACGGTTCGACCGTGTACGCGTTCAGTCGCCTCGGCCGGATCGTGGCCATCGACGCGGCGTCGGGCGCCACCCGGTGGACGTACGACAACGGCGGTTACGGCTTCGCGACGATGAGCGTGTCACCCGACGGGCTCATCATCCCCACGGGCGTTCTCGGCGCACCGTTGACCCTGCTGCGCGATGCCGGTGATCACGCCGAACAGGTGTGGCAGCGCGACGATCTCGCTGTGGTCAGCCTGTCCACCCTGACCGACCAGGACACCGCATGGACGGTGGTGCGCGACGAGGGCAAGGACTCGTTGTCGCTCACGGAGGTCTCCGCAGCGGACGGCACCACCATGCGCACGCTGCCCCTGCCCGAATCCGTCGGATTCGCCACCGGAGTCGCGGTATCGCCGTGGGGCCAGATCGCCACCGCGACCAATATCGGCAAGGTCTACTTCTTCGACAGCAAGGCATCGATCGAAAGCCGGTAGGGCCGGGAACACGATGGCGTGGCGGGCCGCTCCGGCGTCGCAGCCTAGATGAGGCCAGGTGTTCGCACGCCCGGTTCACACAGGTAGGCGACACCACGACGCCCTACCCTCGTGAGAATAATGGCCAGCGCGCGTGCACCCTTGAGTTTGAGCCGTTTTCGTAGCTCGTCGGGGTTCACGTCGAGTCCGCGAACGAGGATCTCGAGGGTGCCACAGTCGTAGGCGGCAAGGCGACGTCGCAACTCCTTGTCCGCTACGCCGCACGCCTCGAGGACGCGGAAACCACGTTCACCCGACGGGACTCGAGTCCCGGTCAGGTACGCGATCTGCGGATCGAGCTGCCACAGACCGTGGCGCCGAGCGTAATGACGCACCAGACCGGCACGCACAATGGCACCGTCGGGATCGATGATCCACTCCCCCACCTCGCCGCCGCCGATGTCGTCGGCATCGGCGTCGGTGACCTCGTAGGACTGCACGGAACCATCCGGCTCGGTGCGCATCACGGTGGCACGGCGGCGCGGCTCACCGTCACGGTCGGTCCACAGACATGCCTCACGGACTGCGCCGTCGAGCGACGAGAGCTGCACCTGCCCGTCGAAGCCGTACAGGTCCCGCAACGTCTGGTAGTCAAGTCCCGGAGCACATTTCACCGCAAGGGGACGCCCCGAATACGTTGTCAACACGTCGAGCAGCGGCGGCGTGAGCTGGTCGAGCCGGAACACCCGTCCGGCGCCCGAGCGCCGGCCCGGATCGGCGACGATGACATCGGCGGTCGAGGTCGGCGAGAGCGCGTCGGCGACGAGTAGGGTGGCCGGCGGACCGTCGAGGCCCGTGTTGTGCTGCGCCATCGCGAGACGTGTGTGGTCGAGATCGCTGCCGATGACACCCGAGATCTGTGGTTGTGCAGCAAGTTCCATCATTTCCGCGCCGATCGAGCAGGTGACGTCGTGTACCACTGCACCGGGATGGCGTGCCGCGATCTCCGTCGCGCGGTGCGCCGCGACCGGAGAGGCGGTCGCCTGCTGCACTGCGTCCTCCGTGAACAACATCCGTTCGGCGACACGTAGTTTCGTCTTCCCCCGTCGACGACACAACACGGTTTCGACGATGGCGCCGTCGCGCGGCGCGAATCGCGCACGGAGGTCGGCGACGTCACGCAGCATCGACGACGCAGACAGCTCCAGCGCAGACGCACTCGCGAGAGCCTCGGCGCCGTGACGCGACCGCAGGAACGACACATCATCGTCCGTGAATCGATATCCCATCGACCACCATCTTTCCCGAGGAACCGACGAGTTACGAGTTAGGTTAGCCTAAGGAAAGATCCGTTCCATGAGACGTTCCGTAGCCGTATCCTTTCTCGCTGCCGCCGTAGCCGGGACTGCACTCGCCGCCGGCTCCGGACCCGCACACGCACAGGTCGAGGACGGCACCTACGAATTCTGTGTGCAGACCCGCTACGGCAGTTCGGTTGAGCCGGGACCGTGTCAGATCTATCGGGTCGTCGGCGACGAGCTCATCGGCCCGGCCGGGACACCCCTTGCTCTCACCCACACCCCGACCGGTGGATACGCGGAGATACCACCGGTCAGCCGCCTCGTCATGATCAAGACCCAGGACGGTTACCGTGCCATCAACACGGTGCTCGGAGTCCCGGTTGCGTCGTCGACCCTCAATCCCGTCGACAACTGACACCACGCGAGACGTTCCCCACACCTGCCGCAGGTGTGGGGAACGTTCTGCGCGGTACCCGACCGGTGGTCAACCACCCGGCTTGATACCGGTGACGATCGCGTTATAGAAGAACTTGGGCGGCACCACTTTCCGGAGGACCTTCTCGTCCAGCCAGGACAGTCGCTTCCACCCGTTGAAGGCAAACATCGCCCAGCCCCAGCCGAGCTTGCCGGGCGGGACGGCCGCCTCGAAGGTGCGTACCGGCCAACCGAGCATCGCGGCGGCGAGCTCCTCGGTGGCGGTGTCGACCTGGGTCGCGCCTGCGCTGCGTGCCATTCGTTCGAGATCGGCCGGATCGAAAGTGTGGATATCGACGACGGCCTCCAACGCGGCCGCTCGCGACGACTCGTCGAGTTCCTCCTGCGGTCGGCGCCACGACTTCAGGGGCCCCAGTTTCGTCACGTTGGTCGCCGCTGCCCAGGTGGCGCGACTCATCCAGCGTGCGTAGAAGTCACCGATGGTGGTGGGTTCGCCGGCGAACACGAAACGCCCACCGGGCTTCAGCACCCGCAGTACCTCCCGCAAGGCCTGTTCGACATCCGGGATGTGATGCAGCACGGCATGGCCGACGACGAGATCGAAGGTGTTGTCGTCATACGGGATTCGCTCGGCATCGGCCACTCGGCCGTCGACGTCGAGCCCGAGGTTCTCCGCGTTGCGCAGGGCGACCTTCACCATGCCCGGCGACAGGTCGGTGACCGATCCCTTCGTGGCGACCCCCGACTGCATCAGGTTCAGCAGGAAGAAACCGGTGCCGCAACCGAGTTCCATGGCCCGCTCATACGGCAGTGGTTGATCTGCGGCGACCGCGTCGAATCGGCCGCGCGCATAGTCGATGCAGCGCTCGTCGTAGGAGATCGACCACTTGTCGTCGTAGGTCTCGGCCTCCCAGTCGTGGTAAAGCACTTGCGCGAGCTTGGTGTCGGCCAGGGCGGCGCGCACCTGCTCCTCAGTGGCGTGCGGGTTGGGTTCGGGGTCGGTCCCCGGGGTCACGTCGGTGGTCATGTGTGGGTTCTCCTGATGGTGGGGCGGGGGCGAAAGGAGCTCACTTGCCGGTGAATGCCGCCTTGCCGGGGCCGTTCTCGACAAACGACGCCATGCCGATCGCGCGGTCCTCGGTCGCGAACAGCGCCGCGAACAATTGCTCCTCGATCTTCAAACCCGTGGTGAGATCCACTCCGAGTCCCTGGTCCACGGCCTTCTTGCCGGCGGCGAGTGCGATGGCTGCTGCGTTGGCGAACTGTCCCGCCCAGGCGAGTGCGGTGTCGTAGACGTCGTCGGGTGCCACGACCTCGTCGACGAGCCCCATCTCCAGCGCCTCATCCGCGGCGACGAAACGCCCGGTGAAGATCATGTCCTTGGCCTTGGCCGGACCGATCAGCCGCGCCAGCCGCTGGGTTCCGCCGCCACCGGGGATCACACCCAGCAGGATCTCCGGCACGCCGAGCTTGGCGTTGTCGCCAGCAATGCGCCGGTCGGCGCCGAGTGCCACCTCGAGCCCACCGCCGAGTGCGTAGCCGGTGATGGCCGCGACCGTCGGTTTAGGGATCTCCGAGATGGCACCCAGCGCCGACTGCAGGCGGCCGGCCACCTTGCTCATCTGGGCGTAGGTCATCTCGTTCATCTCTTTGATGTCGGCACCAGCGGCGAGGACCTTCGGCCCGCCGTAGATGACGACGGCCTTGATGTCGTCGCGCACTGTCGCCTCGTCGGCAACAGCCGCGAGTTCGTTCTGTACCTGCCGGTTCAGCGCGTTCATGGGCGGACGGTTCAACCGGATGGTGCCGACTCCGGGATGATCGTCGGATGTCTCGAGTGTGACGAACTCAGCCATGGTCGAAGGCTACCGTTCGTCCGTCGCGACCGGGTGCGGAGGCCATACAGTTGGTCCATGGCCAAGGCCTCGAACGATGCCGGTGAACCGATCGAACTGCCGGTCGGTGACCGGATCATCCGGCTGTCCAGTCCGGAGCGCGTGTATTTCGCCGAGCGTGGCGAAACCAAGCGTGACCTCGCCGAGTATTACCTGGCAGTCGGCGACGGCATCGTCCGCGCGCTACGCGAACGACCATGCATGTTGCACCGATTTCCCCAAGGGGTCGACGGCAAGAAGGTGCACCAGAAGCGCATTCCGGCCGGTGCGCCCGACTGGCTCGAGACGGTCGAACTCTGGTTTCCGCGGTTCGGCCGTACCGCCGACGAACTATGTGTCACCGAGTTGGGCAGTGTGATCTGGGCGGTGCAGATGTCCACCGTCGAGTTCCATCCCTGGAACTCCCGACGCGACGATCTTGAGTCCCCCGACGAGTGGCGGATCGACCTCGATCCCATGCCCGATTGCCCGTTCTCTCGCATCCAGCGGGTCGCCCACGTCGTCGAAGAAGTGCTCGACGAACTCGGGATGCGCGGCTTCCCCAAGACCTCGGGCGGCCGTGGCCTGCATATTTATGTACGAATCGAACCAGAGTGGGGCTTCGCCGACGTACGTCGGGCCGCCCTGGCGTTCGCCCGCGAGATTGAGCGACGCGCACCCGACGACGTCACCACCACCTGGTGGCGCAAGGATCGCGACCCGACCGCGGTGTTCGTCGACTACAACCAGAACACCCGCGATCACACGATGGCCTCGGCTTACTCGGTGCGCGGCAACCCGCGCGGCACGGTGTCCGCACCGATCAGGTGGGACGAGATCGATGACATCGCTCCGGACGACTTCACCATCGCGACGATGCCGGAACGGTTCGTCGAGATCGGCGACCTGCACGCCGAGATCGACGACGTCGCCCACCGCCTCGACACGCTGCTGGAATGGGCCGACCGCGACGACATCGGCGTCGGAACCGATGAGCCCGACGTCATCGATATGGATCGGTGATCGCGCGGACGCGATAACCCGTCACCGACTCAATCCGGGTACCTTCCGCTCGGCAGCGACGGCGAAATAGCGCTCCGAGCCGTCGAACTTGAGGCCGGCAAGACCCGCACCCGGCTCCACCGACGGTTCGATGGCCGCCACCTCGCGCTCGGCGGCGAGAATCTCGGTCACCGAGCCGAACTCACTGAGATGGGTCAGCTGCGCCCAGGTCGGCGGCAACAGAACGTGCTTGTCGGCGACCCAGAGGTCGAGCGCAGCGCGCGGGGTGGCCCACCCGGCCACCTCGGCCTCGGAGGTCTTGTCGTCGGCGGTCTGCCCCGACGGCAGTGCGGCGATGAAGAACCGCGTGTCATATCGACGTTTCTCGATGATCGGGGTGATCCAGTGCGCCAGCGGGCGCAGCAGGTCGGCCCGCAGACTGAGTCCGGCATCGCGGAGGAACTGCGCGAACGACAACGACTTGTCCACGAGGCCGGTCCGTTCGGCGCCGAAGCTGTCCGGATCGGGAAATGAGCCGTCGGGCCGGGACGCCAGCAGGACACCACACTCCTCGAACGTTTCGCGGACCGCCGCGCACACCAAAGATTGCGCGGTCTGTTCGTCGGTGTGGAACGCGTGGGCCCACCAGTCGGCGCCGGGCCCCGTCCAGTCGATATCCGCTTCGGCGTCGCGCGGGTCGACGCCCCCACCGGGAAAAACCGTGACGCCGCCGGCGAAGGCCATCTGCTGCACTCGACGCTGGAGGAAGACCTCAGGCCCGTCGGCGGTGTCTCGTACGAGGACCACCGTGGCGGCGTCTCGCAGCGGGGCGGGTTCGGTCGGCTGCGATGAACTCATGATGGTCGTCTCCTGTCTGACGTAATCGGTGGTCCGATTCCCCTGACAGTAACGCCCTCGGGTCAACCGGCTGCGCGCCGATGCCCGCCGGCCCGCCGCGCACGGCGGGCGAAGTACCGGCCGCCCGGTCGGCTCAGAGTGATGCGCTGCCGAAACGCGGTCGACAAATTCTCACTGGTGAGCACGTCGTCGAGTAGTCCCTGCGCCACTATTTCCCCCTCGGAGAGCAGCATCGCATGGGTGAACCCGTCCGGGATCTCCTCAACGTGATGGGTCACGAGCACCATCGCCGGCGCCTCCGGATCCGCGGCGAGACGCCCGAGCCGATCCACGAGTTCCTCGCGGCCCCCGAGGTCGAGGCCCGCGGCCGGTTCGTCGAGCAGCAACAGCTCGGGGTCGGTCATCAGCGCGCGTGCGATGAGCACGCGTTTGCGCTCCCCCTCGGACAGCGTGCCGAAGCTCCGGTCCGCCAGATGCTCGGCACCCATCGATTCCAGCGATTCCACGGCCTGGCCACGATCCATGTCGTCGTAGCTCTCCCGCCACCGCCCGACCACCGAGTAGCCGGCGGAGATCACCAGGTCGCTGACGATCTCGTTCGGCGGCACCCGCTCGGCGAGCGCCGCGCTCGAGACTCCGATCCGGGTGGACAGCTCGCGCACCTCCACTCTGCCGAGCTGCTCGTTGAGCACGAACGCGGTGCCCGAGGTGGGATGCTCCTGCGCCGAGGCCAGCCGCATCAGCGACGTCTTGCCCGCGCCGTTGGGCCCGATGATCACCCAGCGTTCGTCGAGCTCCACCTGCCAGGTCACCGGGCCCACCAGGGTGTTGCCACCCCGCACGAGAGTGACATCGCGGAAGTCGACCAAGAGATCGGGATCGGATTCGTACACGTCGTCGGCGCCACTGCGATCACTCGGTTTCGTCACCCCCCTATCGTGCACCACGTCTCGCGTACCCGTCGTGAGCAGGGCGACACATCCTCGGGCAGAACACAATCGGGCAGCGTGGAATACCCGACGGGACCGCCGCCTTGAGAAGGACATGAGTGTTGACTTGTCCATCCTCGACCTGGCTCAGGTCGGCTCCGGTGAAACGGTCGGTGAGAGCTTTGCCGCCAGCGTGGACATGGCGCAGCGCGCCGAGGCCTGGGGCTACCGACGCATCTGGTACGCCGAGCACCACAACATGTCCAGTATCGCCTCGGCCGCGCCGGCGGTACTGATCGCGCATATCGCCGCACACACCGAAACCATCCGACTGGGCGCGGGCGGGGTCATGTTGCCCAACCATTCGCCGCTGGCCATCGCCGAACAGTTCGGCACACTCGCCGAGTTGCATCCCGGGCGCATCGACCTGGGGTTGGGCCGCGCGCCCGGCGGAGACCAACAGACGTTTGCCGCCCTTCGTCGGAGCATGGCTTCGGCGGATCGGTTCCCCTCCGACGTCCTGGAGCTGCAGGCATATCTGCGCGGCCGCTCCCGGGTCGAGGGCGTTAATGCCACTCCCGGCGCCGGCACCGACATCCCGCTCTACATCCTCGGGTCGTCGTTGTTCGGCGCGCAGTTGGCCGCCGCCCTGGGGCTGCCGTACGCGTTCGCATCGCACTTCGCCCCGCAGGCGCTGGAAGAGGCGGTGGCCCTGTATCGACGGGAGTTCCAACCGTCCGAGCAGCTCGACGCTCCGTACGTGATCGCCGGGGTGTGTGTGATCGCCGACGAGGACGAGGCCGTGGCTGCCGAACAGCTCCGCAAGGCCAAGCGGGCCCGGGTCAACGCGTTGTTCGCCCGGGATCGCCGGTTCTCCGACGAGGAGGCCGATATGGTGCTCGACATGCCGCAAGGTCGGCAGATCGAGGCGATGATGACGTACTCCGGCGTCGGCACCCCGGCGCAGGTCACCGACTACCTGGACTGGTTCACCGGCCATGCGCACGCCGACGAGCTCATCGTCGCGTCGATCGCCCCGGATCGCGACGTCTGGCTCAACACCTTGGCCCATATCGCGCCAGCACGAGCGTTGTCGGCGGCTGGTGACTGACCACCGGCGTGTCAGACCCCGGGTCCGGCCAGGCGGAAATCGGCGAAGTCGAAGCCGGGTGACACGACGCAACTGACCAGCGCTGGTTCATCCCCGACCGGCCGCGCGCGTTGCCACGTCGCCGGGGGCACCACGGCTTGGGGCTGCTGCCCATTCGCGACATCGGAACCGACGACGATCCCGGTCGGTGTCCTCGGCTCCTCGGCGTCGCCGCCGAGTTCGAGCAGGACCGGTGATCCCCGATGGTAAAGCCACAGCTCGGTGCTTCTGACGGCGTGCCACGCCGACCGTTCTCCCGGCAACAGCAGGAACAGGATCGCCGTGGCCGCAGCGCGGTCGCCCGAATAGCTCTGCGGCAGGACGCCGGCGGGCACGGTCACCGGGCTGCGCCAGGTCTCTCGGTACCAGCCGCCTTCCGGATGCGCCACCAGGCCCAGTTCGCGCGCCCACGGCGGTAGCAGGTGCTCGTTCATGAATCGATCACCTCCGCGATCACCGTCACCGAACCGGGCGCGATCTCGGTGAA
This sequence comes from Gordonia sp. NPDC062954, assembly GCF_044543825.1. NCBI lineage: Bacteria > Bacillati > Actinomycetota > Actinomycetes > Mycobacteriales > Gordoniaceae > Gordonia > Gordonia sp. NPDC062954. Next base: position 442,083 of record NZ_JBITWL010000001.1, read on the forward strand.
CCCGGCATCGCGCACCGCCACCGCGTCACCGCGGGCATCGGCGTCGAGCAGTGCTGCGAACGACTGCGGGGTGGCCGCGCGGACCGTCAACGGACAGCCCGCGCTCCGCCAGGAGCGTGCCTGCTCTGGTTCCATCAGCTTCACCGCGAGCATCGCCGCGTGCCCCACCTGTGCGGCCGCCTTGCCCACGGTCATCGTCACTCCCGGGTTGAGCCAGAGGACGACCCCCGCGTGATCCGGGTCTGACGAGAGCTCACCTGGCAGGTCCGTGCCGCCGATCTGCAGGCGCGAGATCCGGCGATCAACATCCCCCACCCGCCCGGGTACCAGCGCGCGTGCCTGTGCCCCGCCCTCGGTCACAGTCAGACCCCAGACTTCTTGCGCCGCAGCCCATTGTGCACCTCGAGCACGCCGCGCGATCTTCCGGATGCGGGCGGCACACCAGTCGTCCATCGGCGTCGCCCAGGGGCCGTCGCCACCGCAACGATCGTCGAGACACAACAACGCGACGGCGCGCGCCGCGGCGATCAGTACGTCCGCACGCGCCGGTGGCTCGGTCTTCTCGATGCGCAACACCATCTGCATGGCCAGCACGTCGGCAGGGTCCGCCGGATCCGCACCGCCGCCGACATAGGTCTGCAGGCGCCGGAATGCGTCGTCGAACGGATCGTCAACGCCGCCGATGATCGCGAGATTCTCCGGCATGACGGCCGTCAGCTGAGCGGTACTCGACGCAGCACCCCGTCGGCGGCGTCGGCCGCCTCGATCTCGTCGCGGGTGACACCGAGGATGAACAGGACCGCATCGAGGAAGGGGTGACTCAGCGCGGCGTCGGCGACCTCACGCAACGCAGGTTTGGCGTTGAAGGCGATCCCCAAGCCGGCCACGCTGAGCATGTCGATGTCGTTGGCACCATCGCCCACCGCGATGGTCTGCTCCATGGCGACCCCGACCTGATCGGCGAACGCCCGCAACGCCTTCGCTTTGCCGGCCCGGTCGACTACCTCGCCGATCACCCGGCCGGTCAGTTTGCCGTCGACGATCTCGAGCGTGTTGGCCCGCACGAAGTCCAGTTCGAGTTCGTGCGCCAGGCCATCGATGACCTGTCGGAAGCCGCCGGAGACCACACCGCAGTGGTATCCGAGCCGGTGCAGGGTACGGATGGTGGTGCGTGCGCCCGGCGTCAGCTCCAGCGAACTCGCGACGTCGTCGATGACGCTGGCGTCGAGTCCGGCGAGCACAGCCACGCGCTGATGCAGCGATTCAGAGAAATCCAGTTCGCCGCGCATCGCGGCCTCGGTGACCGCCGCCACCTCGGCTTCGCGGCCGGCACGCGCCGCGAGCATCTCGATGACCTCGCCCTGGATCAGGGTGGAGTCGACGTCGAAGACGATGACCCGCTTGGCGCGTCGTGCCAGACCGCCGCGTTCCACCGCGATGTCGACGCCGTGATCGGCCGCGACCGCGGCGAGGCCCTTACGTAATGCGGCATCGGCTGCCACGTCGTCGCGTCCGGTGCTCACCATCAGCTCGAGTCCGGTGAGCGGATAGTCGGCCACGCCTCGGATCGAGTCGATGTTGACGCCCTGCTTCGCCAGCGCTCCGGCCAACGCCCGGAATGCGCGCGCGGTGACCGGACTTCCCAGCACCACGACCGCGTGACTCGACGGACGTCGACCGGCACTGGCTGCGCCCACTTCCACGATGACGTCGATCCCTATCGAGGCCATCGCCTGTTCGACGACGTCTTGGAGTTCCTCGGCATCGCCGGAGGCCGACACCAGCACGCCGAGCGTGAGGCGGCCGCGGATCACCACCTGTTCGACGTCGAGCAGGCTGACCTGCTGACCGGCCAGCGCACCCATCAGCACCGAGGTGACGCCGGGTTTATCCGGTCCGGTGACGGTGATCAGAACTGTGGTGTCGCTCGATTCGTTGACCACGTGCTTCGCAGAGCGCGGGCGCGTCAGCGTGGATCCGGGTCCGGCGAACCCTCGTGGTCGCCGACCGTCAATGGACTACGCCGCGCGTCTTCCATGTGGCGGTCCTTGCCCGAGTTGTGACCGGCCCCGACGTGCGCCTCGGCGCGCATCCGCTCGATCATGTGCGGATAGTGCAGCTCGAACGCCGGACGCTCGGAACGAATCCGGGGCAGCTCGGTGAAGTTGTGCCGCGGCGGCGGGCAGCTGGTGGCCCACTCGAGCGAGTTGCCGAAGCCCCACGGGTCGTCGACGGTCACGACCTCGCCGTAGCGGTAGCTACGGAAGACGTTCCACAGGAACGGCAGTGTCGACAGACCCAGGATGAACGCACCGACCGTGGAGATGATGTTCAGCGTGGTGAACCCGTCAGACGGAAGGTAGTCGGCGTAACGGCGCGGCATGCCCTCGTTACCCAGCCAGTGCTGCACCAGGAAGGTGGTGTGGAAGCCGATGAACGTCAGCCAGAAGTGGATCTTGCCGAGTCGTTCGTCGAGCATGCGCCCGGTCATCTTGGGGAACCAGAAATAGATGCCGGCGTAGGTCGCGAACACGATGGTGCCGAAGAGTACGTAGTGGAAGTGCGCGACCACGAAGTAGCTGTCGGACAGGTGGAAGTCCAGCGGCGGGCTCGCCAGCAGCACACCGGTCAGACCACCGAAGAGGAAGGTGACGATGAAGCCCACCGAGAACAGCATCGGTGTCTCGAACGTCATGTGACCGCGCCACATCGTGCCTATCCAGTTGAAGAACTTCACACCGGTCGGCACCGCGATCAGGAAGGTCATGAAGGAGAAGAACGGCAGCAGCACCGCACCGGTGACGTACATGTGGTGCGCCCACACCGCGACCGACAGGGCCGCGATGGCCAGCGTCGCATAGATCAGACCGGAGTAGCCGAAGATCGGCTTGCGCGCGAACACCGGAAAGACCTCGGACACGATTCCGAAGAACGGCAGCGCGATGATGTAGACCTCGGGATGTCCGAAGAACCAGAACAGATGCTGCCAGAGGATGACGCCGCCGTTGGCCGGGTCGTAGAGGTGAGCACCGAACTGGCGGTCGACCTCCAGGCCCATCAGTGCGGCGGTCAGCAGCGGGAAGACCAGCAGGATCAGCACGCTGGTGACCAGGATGTTCCAGGTGAAGATCGGCATCCGGAACATCGTCATACCGGGCGCGCGCAGACAGACGACCGTGGTCACCATGTTCACCGCACCGAGGATGGTGCCCAGGCCACCGACGGCCAGACCCATGATCCACAGGTCCGCGCCGTAGCCCGGCGAGTGGATCGCGTCGGTCAGTGGCGTGTATGCGGTCCAGCCGAAGTCGGCGGCACCGCCCGGGAGCAAGAAGCCACTGAGCGCGACACAGGCACCGAAGACGAACAACCAGAAGCCGAACGCGTTGAGCCGCGGGAAGGCGACGTCGGGCGAGCCGATCTGCAGCGGCAGCACGAAGTTGGCGAAACCGATCACGATCGGGGTGGCATACAGCAGCAGCATCACCGTGCCGTGCATGGTGAACAGCTGGTTGAACTGCTCCGTCGACAGGAACTGCATACCCGGGTGGGCGAGCTCACCACGCATCAGCAGCGCCATCAGTCCGCCGATCAGGAAGAAGGCGAAGCAGGCGGTGATGTACATCATGCCGATCAGCTTGTGATCGGTGGTGGTGATCAGCTTGTAGATGAACGAACCCTTGGGCTGGTAGCGCTCCGGAAAGGGACGCACTGGAGCCACTTGCGTGGTGGGCTGGTCAACCGCGGTCACAGATCCTCCTCGTTGCGCAACCGCCGGGGTCGGTCACCTACCACTTCCCCGCGGTCGCCACATGAACAAAACGAGCGCTGGTAACTGATCCTAAACCCTCATACAGACGGCGGCCGAGTGGGTCCTACGATCTGTCGTATTCGAGCTCTTCGACCCACTGTAGCCGCAGGTCAGTGAGCCCGAGGAGGCCGACGCGCGGCGCGCTGGCGAGCGCATGGGCACCCGTCGGGACCGACCGGATCCGCCGCGGGTGGTCGACGGGTCCGCCGGTGCTAGCGTGATCGCGTGCATCGCAGTGTGGTGACCCCGCTTCCGACCGGCCGCCATCGAGCCTCGTGGACCCGGCGAGTTCCGCGCGTGGTCGGTACCGCGGTGACGGTTCTGCTGGCCGGCGCACTGGCCGCGTGTGCTGGCGAGCAACCGTTGACGACGCCCGACGGGTCACCCATCTCAACGGTGACCACACGGGTCGCCGAGGTCAACATCGTCAACGCCGATCGCGATCTGACACGCACCTGCCTGGCACCGACCGCACCCGATCCCGGGCAGACCGACGTCGCCCGCATCGCGGTGACCGACCCGGGCCTGCTCGACCCGATCTGCGCGCTCGGCATCGGCCCCAAGGTGGTCGCGGTGACGTCCGACGAAGGCTCGATACCCACCTACCTCGGCCCGCAACTCGGATCGGTCCCGACCATCGGCACCTCGCCGGACCCGGCGGCGGCCGGCGAGACGGATCCCGACGTCGTGCTCACCACCGACCGATCGGCGGCGTCGGCCGAGGCCTTCGCCGATGCCCGCGTGGTGACAATCCCGACCGAAGGCGATTGGCAGGCGCAGTTCCAGGCGGTCGCCGACGCGCTCGGGCGCAGCGAGAGCGCCACCCGACTCCTCGAGGAGTTCCGGACCGAGACCCGCAAAACCGGCCGTCGGATGGACGCCGCGCACAACCAGGTGTCGCTGGTCCGGTTCACCGGAGACTCGGAGATGATCGCGGGCACCGACAGTTTCGCCGGTCAGATCTTATCGATGGTCGGAGTACAACGACCGGAGCCGCAGCGCTCACCGCGATCGTTCACGGTGACCGATCAGAACTTCACCGATGCCGACGCCGACCTGATCTACGTCAGCTTCGTCGGCGACGAGGGTCAGGCGCACGGAGAAGACGTCCTGCTCAGCGATCGTTGGCTGGACATGGGCGCACCGACCTGGAAACGGGTGCTGTCGGTGAACGACGACATCTGGTATCGCTCCTCCGGCCTCGCGGCCGCCTGGCTGGTGCTCAACGACCTGAAGGGATCCCTCGATGGCAACTCGTGACCTCGCCCAGCTCGCCCAGACCCTGTTGGATCTACACCGTCCCGGCGATCCCGGTGTGTTCCCCACCGTGTGGGACGCCTGGTCGGCACACATCGCCGCCGACGCCGGCTTCGCCGCGCTGACCGTCGGCAGTCATCCGGTGGCCGACTCGATCGGTCGTGCCGACAACGAGGGAATGACCTTCGACGAACTGCTCACCCGGGTGCGTCAGATCACCGCGGCGGTCGAGATCCCGATCTCCGTCGACATCGAGTCAGGCTATGCCGAGGAGCCCGCGCGTCTCGTGGACGGTCTGCTCGAGGCCGGGGCCGTCGGCCTCAACATCGAGGACACCGTCCACTCCGAAGGTGGTCGGCTGCGGTCGGCGACCGAACACGCCGACCTGGTGGCAGCGTTGCGGGCCGCCGCCGACGCCGCGGGTGTCGCGGTGGTGATCAACGCCCGCACCGACGTGTTCCTCAAACAGGTCGGCGAGGAGTCCGACCGGGTGGACCTTGCCATCTCCCGGCTCCGGCTGTGCGCCGAGGCCGGGGCACGATCGTTGTATCCGGTGGGCTTCCACAGCGACGACGTCCACCGTCGCCTGGCGGCGGAGTTGCCGTTACCGGTCAACGCGATCGGTCATCCCGCGCAGGACAATCGGGCACATCTCGCGGGACTCGGCGTCGGACGCGTCAGTTTTGGCCCGCTGTGGCAGATGAGCCTGGCCGAGCGGGCTCGCGAGTTGTTGACAGCCTGGCGCTGAGGCGGCCGGCGTCGGGGCGAGCATGTCCGACGGAGCGATTAGGCTCATCGGTGATTTGTCATGCCAGTCGATACACACCGAACCACTTCCTCCGGGCACCCAGGTGCCCTGCCCCTGCATGCGCTGTGGCGACCGGGGGTAGGACTGGCACTGTGGTGGTCGCGATCCGATGTCGGGCCCGACGACCTTCCCGAGGCGATCGGGGATCAATTGGCACGGCGGCGTTCTCGGCGGGAGATCACGATCACCGGGCCTGGCTCCGGCCGTGAGTTCATCAGCAGCATGACCTTGAGCACGTCGTCGGCGGTCGCACTGCTCGATCTGACCCGCCCGTACCCGGTCAGCGGCGAGATCGCGTGGTATCGGTATCTACTCGACGGCGTCCGCCGATCGGTCGCCGCCGGTTCGGTGGCCCCCGGCGTCGCCGACATCGCCGGCGAATCGCTTCTGCGTTGGCAGTCGGTACCGACGCCGGCATGGCGCAGTTGGCTGGCTGTGGTGGCGGCGGCCGCACCAGGGTTGGTCGCGGCCAACGGTGGCGCCGAGGCGATCACCGACATGATCGCCGAACTCGTCGACCACGAGTGTCGCGGCCGAATCGCGGCCGCCGGGCCGTTGATCGCCGACGATCCCCCCGCGGCATGGCTGATACGAGCACTGGCCACGGAACCACCGCCGCTATCACCATCGATGCGATCTCGACTACACATGGCGCAGTCGGCCTGGATGCAATGGAATCAGGCTGCACCGCAAGATGATTCGATGCTGATACTGCGCCTGCACGAACCTGACGACGATGATGTGGAGTACGCCACCCGGCGGGCCGCCGATCAGCCCACCCTGTGGCGTCTACAGGTGTGCCGTCGCCATGCCGACGGTCGCATCCACGCGGTGGAACCGCAGCATCTCGACCAGCACGAACTCGATCGTGTCACCAGTGGCCTCGCCACCGCCGTCCGCGCCTTTCCCGAGTTGGCACAGGCAGAACCCGACCGGCACTCCCTCGACTTCCTGCTGACCACACCCACCGTAGAGAAGCTGTTCGTCGAGGGCGCTGCCGCGTTGACCGAGGCCGGCTGCCCGGTGCTGCTGCCCCGGACAGTGGCCGAGGTGCGCCCGACGCTGGGGCTGCGCGCCCGGCCGGTGGCCACCAGCACCGGGCGCGCCGCGCAGATCGGCGTCGCCGAGATCGACGAGTTCGAATGGCGGTTGGCCCTGGGTGACACACCCGAGGCGATGACCCTGTCGGAGGCCGATCTCACCGACCTCGCCCGTCGTCAAGGCGACCTCGTCAAGATCCGCGGCACCTGGGTTCGCGCCGAAGGAGGTGCCCTGCACCGGGCCGCCGCGTTCATCCTCGGCCAACGTGCGCACGGCACATCGGACCATCCGGCCGACATGGGTGAGTTGTTCAATCTCGTCGTCGACTCCGTACCGGTACCGGTCACCTCGATCGACGGCCTGGCATGGCTCGACGACATCGCGGCCGGCGGTCGGCTGCGGCCCGCGGAGCTGCCCCCGCCGGCGACGCTGTGCGCACAATTGCGGCCGTACCAGCACCGCGGACTCGAATGGCTGGCCTACCTGTCCGACCATCGGATCGGCGGGGTGCTGGCCGACGATATGGGCCTCGGCAAGACGATCCAGATAATCGCACTTCTGTGCCATGAGAGAGGCGATCATCACGATCGAGCCGAGCCCGCGCCTGCTGCCGGTCCCACGCTGGTCATCTGCCCGATGTCGGTCGTCGGGAACTGGGAACGGGAGATCGAACGCTTCGCACCGCATCTGCGGGTGGTGGTCCATCACGGGACGTCGCGCGCGGGGCACGCGACGATCGGCGAGGTTCTCGCCCGCGCGGACGTCGTGCTCACCACGTTCGCCATCGCCACCCGGGACCGGGAGATCCTCGGCCAGCGGACCTGGCGCCGGATCGTCGTCGACGAGGCACAGCATCTCAAGAACGTGGCCACCAAAGCAGCGAAGGCCGTGCGGGGCTTCCCCGCCGAGCACCGGATCGCGCTCACGGGGACGCCGGTGGAGAATCGGCTGGAGGACCTGAGAGCAGTGATCGATCTGGTCAATCCGGGCATGCTGGGGTCGGCATCGCGGTTCCGCGCCCGGTTCGCCGAACCCATCGAACGCGATCGCGACCCGGCCGCGCTGCGGCGCCTCAACGCATTGACGCAACCGTTCATCCTTCGACGCGAGAAGACCGATCCGTCGATCATCACCGATCTACCCGAGAAGACCGACATCACGGTGCGTGCCAACCTCAGCCTCGAGCAGGCGGCGCTGTACCGCGCGGTCATCGACGAGCTGATGGAGGCGCTGCGCAGCAAACAGCAACGCACCATCCGTCGGCGCAACATCCTTGCCGCACTGACCCGACTCAAGCAGGTGTGCAATCATCCGGCGCATTATCTGGCCGACGGGTCCGCGATGCTGCGTCGTGGCAGGCACCGGTCGGGCAAGGTCGAGTTGGTGCTCGACATTCTCTCCACCGCGGCGGCCGAAGGCGATCGGGCGCTGGTGTTCACCCAGTTCGCGGCGTTCGGTGATTTGTTGTCATCCTGGCTCGCCGAATCGCTGGGCACCGATATTCCGGTGCTGCACGGTGGCATCAACCGCATCGACCGCGATGCGATGGTCGCCCGTTTCCAGAGCGGCGACGGTCCGCCGGCCCTGATCGCCACCCTCAAGGCCGGGGGCACCGGACTGAACCTGACGGCCGCGAACCATGTGCTGCATGTGGATCGCTGGTGGAATCCCGCGGTCGAGGACCAGGCCACCGATCGTGCCTACCGGATCGGCCAACATCAGCGCGTCCAGGTGCACCGATTCCTGTGCGTCGGGACATTGGAGGAGCGGATCGACGAGATGATTTCCGCCAAGCGTGAGCTGTCGCGACTGACGGTGCGGTCCGGCGAGACCTGGTTGACCGAGCTCGGCAACGACGAGTTGTTCGACCTGTTCGCACTGCGCGACGAGGCGGTCAGCGAGTGAGCCCGCGCGGCAGTCAACGTCGGACGCCCAGGGCCTCGGCGGCTCGCGCGTATGGCGCGACCCGGTGGGGCCGTAGTTTTGTCGACGTCGTCGAGGGCGCGCACACCGGCGATGCGGATCATCGGCGGATCACTCAGGCGCGGCGGTACTTTCGCGACCACCACGCCGAGCGCCTGCAGATCGGCGTGGCCCGCGTGACCGCATCGGTGCGTGGTAGTCAGCTCGACCCGTTCGAGGTGACCCTCACCATGCGAGCCGTCGATCCGGCGACCGTGGTCGCCCTGTTGCGTACGAACGACGCGACCGGAGAGCTGATGGCATTGACGCGCGGGGAGCAACCGTCGGCGATCGGCGAGTTGATCATGCCGACCGAGTCGGCCGACATCGCCGCCGACTGCACGTGTCCGGATGAGTCACCGCGGTGCATACACGTGTTGTGCGTCGCCTACGAGGTGGCCGCCGAGATCGACCGCAGTGCCGCGACCCTGCTCACCGTGATGGGTACCGACACCGTGCAGTTGCTGGCCGCGGCAAGCGAAGCCACGGCGCCGGCGGACGACTCACCGGCGGCCGACCGCGACACGGCGGTGGTTCCGGCCGTCGACTTCTACGGCACCAACGCCACGCTGCCGCCGCTGCCCACTCCCGGGCGGATGAACCCGATCATGGACCTCGATGCCGATGCGCTCCGCAAAGCGTTGCGCGCCTCGGGTATCGCGCCTGGCGACATCGGCGAGGCCATCGACCTGCTCGACGATCTCTACGACCGCATCCGCGACCGCCCGATTTCGTAGTATGGACCGGCGAAAATCGCCGGTCCGTACTACAAGACGCAAGGTGTCAGAAGTCCCAGTCCTCGTCCTCGGTGTTGACGGCCTTACCGATGACATACGAGCTGCCCGAGCCGGAGAAGAAGTCGTGGTTCTCGTCGGCGTTGGGTGACAACGCCGACAGAATCGCCGGGTTCACGTCGGTCTCGTCCCTGGGGAACATCGCCTCGTAGCCGAGGTTCATCAGCGCCTTGTTGGCGTTGTAGCGCAGGAACTTCTTGACGTCCTCGCTGAGGCCGACCTCGTCGTAGAGGGCCTCGGTGTAGTCGGACTCGTTGTCGTAGAGCTCGAACAGCAGCTCGAAGGTGTAGTCCTTGAGCTCTTGGCGACGTTCGGGGCTCTGCACCTCGAGACCGCGCTGGTACTTGTAGCCGATGTAGTAGCCGTGCACGGCCTCGTCGCGAATGATCAGCCGGATCAGGTCGGCGGTGTTGGTGAGCTTGGCGCGGCTGCTCCAGTACATCGGCAGATAGAAGCCGGAATAGAACAGGAACGACTCGAGCAGCGTGGAGGCGACCTTGCGCTTGAGCGGGTCGTCGCCACGGTAGTAATCCATGACGATCTGCGCCTTGCGCTGCAGCTGCTCGTTCTCCTCCGACCAGCGGAACGCCTCGTCGATCTCCTTGGTGGAGCACAGCGTGGAGAAGATGGAGCTGTAGCTCTTGGCGTGCACCGACTCCATGAATGCGATGTTGGTGAGCACCGCCTCCTCGTGCGGCGTGGTCGCATCCGGGATCAGCGAGACCGCACCGACGGTGCCCTGGATGGTGTCCAGCAGCGTCAGGCCGGTGAAGACCCGCATCGTCAGCTGCTTCTCGTACTCGGTGAGGGTGTGCCACGACTGGATGTCGTTGGACACCGGCACCTTCTCCGGCAACCAGAAGTTGCCGGTGAGGCGATCCCAGACCTCGGCGTCCTTCTCGTCGGGGACGCGGTTCCAGTTGATCGCGGAGACGCGGTCGACGAGCTTCAGTTTCTCAGGCATTTCAACTTCCGCTTTCTTCATTCGTTGTTGTGGCCGCGTCCTCAACGCAGTATCGACAAGTGTCTTTGAACACGCCTTTGTTCGTGTGATAGCGAGTGTGAGCACTTCGCTTGCTGGATGGCTGCGGTCGTCCCTTTCGAGTTGCCGACGTCTTGGCACGTGTCTCATCGCTCGCTCGGCGTCCGAAGTTCGGATTCCCCGAGCCTCGTCGCTGCTCGGAGAGACGCTGCCTGGATTCGGCAGACATCGTGTGTCCGTAGCCTGGATGGTCGATCCCGAACTTACCGAAGTTCGGGTTGGCCGCTCCTGTAATGGAACCTCGTCGCTCGACTGACCACTTCGCTCGCTGTTCGTCCGAGTGCGTTCGCCCGAAGAATGGATTTTCTTGTGCGAACCGACTTACTCCCTTCCGACCGGTTGACCGAATTCGAGCTGCTTCGCGCATCTCTTCGGTCCATACAACGCCGGTAGGACCCAGCCCCCCGGAGGCCAGATTGAGTAACGGCTGACCGTCACGACGTAGGTAGGCAATCCACGCGATTTCAGCCTGCCCCAAGTCGTCCAGTCCGTCGATCCAATCGAGCTCATCGGCTATTACATTGTCGCGATCTTGCTTTCGCAGCCAGTCGTAGAACGGAGTCTTTCGGCCAGCTGCAGCAACCTTGAAATGTTGCTGTAAGCGTCTGGACGCAGTCTTGGTTGTAAGCCCGATATAGCGATAGTCGTACTCTGGCCGCAAGCGGACTCCGTATATGACACCGTACTTCGCGATTGTCATGGTCACACCATCCACGAACAGTTGGTCAGGCTGTCACAACATGCAGGAAACGCAATTTTCCACCTCAGTCCCCTCGAGAGCGAGCTGACGCAGACGGATGTAATACAGCGTCTTGATCCCCTTGCGCCACGCGTAGATCTGCGCCTTGTTGACGTCGCGGGTGGTGGCGGTGTCCTTGAAGAACAGGGTGAGACTCAGCCCCTGGTCGACGTGCTGGGTCGCCGCGGCGTAGGTGTCGATGACCTTCTCGTACCCGATCTCATACGCATCCTGGTAGTACTCCAGGTTGTCGTTGGTCATGTACGGCGCCGGGTAATAGACGCGGCCGATCTTGCCTTCCTTGCGGATCTCGATCTTCGCGGCCACCGGGTGGATCGAGCTGGTCGAGTGGTTGATGTAGGAGATCGATCCGGTCGGCGGGACGGCCTGCAGATTCTGGTTGTAGATACCGTCGCGCTGCACGGCGGCCTTCAGCTCCCGCCAGTCGTCCTGGGTGGGAATGTGAATTCCGGCCTGGCCGAACAGGTCGCGTACCTTCTGGGTCTCCGGCTCCCACACCTTCTCGGTGTACTTGTCGAAGAACTCCCCGCTGGCGTACTTCGACTTCTCGAAGCCGCCGAAGGCATGGCCACGTTCACGCGCGATCTTGTTCGACGCCCGCAGCGCGTGGAACAGCACCGTGTAGAAGTAGATGTTCGTGAAGTCGACACCTTCGTCGCTGCCGTAGAAGATCCGTTCGCGGGCCAGGTAGCCGTGTAGATTCATCTGACCGAGGCCGATGGCGTGGGAGTCGTTGTTGCCCTTCTCGATCGAGGGCACCGAGGTGATCGAGGTCTGATCGCTGACCGCGGTGAGACCGCGGATCGCGGTCTCGATGGTCTGCCCGAAGTCGGGTGAGTCCATCGCCTTGGCGATGTTGAGCGACCCGAGGTTGCACGAGATGTCCTTACCGATGTGCGAGTAGGACAGATCGTCGTTGAACTCTGACGCGGTGGAGACCTGCAGGATCTCCGAGCACAGGTTGGAGTGGGTGATCTTGCCGTCGATCGGGTTGGCCCGGTTCACCGTGTCCTCGAACATGATGTACGGGTAGCCCGACTCGAACTGCAACTCGGCGAGGGTCTGGAAGAACTCGCGGGCCTTGATCTTGGTCTTGCGGATGCGCTTGTCCTCGACCATCTCGTGGTACGTGTCGGTCACGTTCACGTCGGCGAACGGCACTCCATAGACGCGCTCGACGTCATACGGGCTGAACAGGTACATGTCGTCGTTGTCCTTGGCGAGCTGAAAGGTGATGTCGGGGATCACCACGCCGAGCGACAACGTCTTGATACGGATCTTCTCGTCCGCGTTCTCCCGCTTGGTGTCGAGGAAGCGGTAGATGTCGGGATGATGGGCGTGCAGATACACCGCGCCGGCGCCCTGGCGCGCGCCGAGCTGGTTGGCGTAGGAGAACGAGTCCTCGAGCAGCTTCATGATCGGGATGACGCCCGAGCTCTGGTTCTCGATCTTCTTGATCGGCGCGCCGTGCTCACGGATGTTGGACAGCAGCAGCGCCACTCCTCCGCCGCGCTTGGAGAGCTGGAGAGCCGAATTGATCGACCTCCCAATGGATTCCATGTTGTCCTCGATGCGAAGCAAAAAGCAGCTCACCGGCTCACCACGCTGCTTCTTACCCGAGTTGAGGAAGGTCGGGGTGGCCGGCTGGAAACGCCCCTCGATGATCTCGTCGACGAGATGACGGGCCAGCGCCGTGTCACCGTCGGCCAGCGTCAGCGCGACCATGCACACCCGGTCCTCGAAGCGTTCCAGGAACCGCTTGCCGTCGAAGGTCTTCAGTGTGTAGCTGGTGTAGTACTTGAACGCGCCGAGGAACGTCGGGAATCGGAACTTCTTCGAGAACGCATGCCCGAACAGGAGTTTCACGAACTCGCGGTCGTACTTCGCGAGGACCTCGGGCTCGTAATAGTTCTCCTCGAGCAGGTAGTCGAGCTTCTCGTCGAGGTCATGGAAGAAGACCGTGTTCTGGTTGACGTGCTGCAGGAAGTACTGGTTGGCCGCCTCGCGGTCCTTGTCGAACTGGATGTTGCCGTCCCTGTCGTACAGGTTCAGCATCGCGTTGAGCGCGTGATAGTCCAATTCGCCGGGTTCGTGCCCCGACGGGCCGGGATGCACTCCGGACTTGCTGGCCGAGGCGGTGTCCGAGACGGGTGCGGCGGTTGGCGACACGAAAGACTCCTGCAGCTAGATGATTGTGGGCGAAACGGTACTCGTGGGGTCTGACAGTTCAGGCGCGCGAAACGCTCAGCGCGTCCCGGTCCGGATGGGTGAACGCCGAGCTCAGCGCGAAATCGGCCAGCCCGTCCCGTACCCGCTCGACATCGTCGACAGTGCCCATCAGCTCGAACCGATAGAGATAGGGCACCCGACACTTCCGCGAGACGATGTCGCCGGCGAGACAGAACTCCTCGCCGAAGTTGGTGTTCCCGGCCGCGATGACGGCGCGGATCAGCGAGCGGTTGTGGATGTTGTTGAGGAACTTGATGACCTGCTTGGGCACGTACCCGGATCGGTCGCCGGTCGCCTTGCCACCGCCATAGGTGGGCAGCACCAGCACGAACGGCTCATCGACGGTGAACACCGCAGGATCGCCGAGGACCGGGATACGCTGCGCGCGCAATCCGAGCTTCTCGACGAATCGATGCGTGTTCTCCGACACCGAGGAAAAATAGACGATCAGTGGCGCCGGGTGGGACGCCCGGACCGAAGCGTCGGGATTCGAGGCCTGGGTCACGATCGACCTCCAAACTCCTGACTCGTGTGCTACCTCGTGATCTCGCTTACCCCGATCGCACCATGATCGAACCCGACTTCCCCATCAGGCCGACAGAGGGGGATCAGGCAGCCGATGCGGCGAGGGCCTTGATGCGGTCCGGGCGGAAACCCGACCAGTGTTCGTCGCCGACGACCACCACGGGGGCCTGCAGGTAACCGAGCGCCATCACATAGTCGCGCGCCTCATCGTCGGTGCTGATGTCAACCACCTCGTAAGCCAGGCCCTGCTTGTCGAGGGCCTTGTAGGTGGCGTTGCACTGGACGCAGGCGGGCTTGGTGTAGACGGTGATGGCCATCAAAGTTCTCCTCGTGCGGTTCGATGCGTCTGTTGGATCAGGCTGGTCTGGTCGTCGTGTGTGCTGTGGCGTCCACCGCTGCCCGGGTGTCCACCATGTCGCCGGCATCGACCCATCCGGGCCGTCACCGTTCGGCCCTTGTCAGAGGAAACCGAACCCGCCACCTTCGCGCTCGACATCTGCATTCACGCTCTACATCTGTCTTCAACGCAGTGCGGTGGCCGCACTTTCCCAACGTGAAGATGGTGACCTATATCACCGTCTTCGAGGCGCTTTCCGCAGAATCACATTCGTGTAGGTAATCCGCCCTGCCGGTCTCCCAAACACTACACCTAGTGGCTGACAATTCGCACCACCACTAGAGGTTGTGAATAACATTCGTGAAAGTCGCAGGTCGCAGGCATACGAGATCGTGAAGTCGGGCGTGTCCGGCGTGTCGTCCACATGTTGTCCCCCGGCAGTCCACAAGGTGTCCCACGGCACTCCACAACCCCGCAAACGACCAACGCCGCCGCGAGCCCTTGCTCGCGGCGGCGCATCGTCACCATCGGTTGATCAGACCGACACCGACACCTCATCGGCCAGACGGCGAACCGCGTCCACCACCCCGGTGACGAGCTCCGCGTCGGCGAGTCCGTCGTCGGACATCGAGGAGGTCTGCAGCCCGAACTCGACCTCCTCGACGACGTGGCCGCCAGCGATCTTCACGGACTTACGGGTGTCTTCACGTGACCAGGTACCCGCGAACCGGCCCAATGCCGCGCCGATCACGCCGACCGGCTTGCCCGACAGGGCACCGGCACCGTACGGGCGCGAGAGCCAGTCGATGGCGTTCTTCAACACCGCGGGCATGGTGCCGTTGTACTCCGGGGTGACCAGCAGCACGGCGTCGGCCGCAGCGACCGCCTCACGCAACCCGGTGACGCCGTCGGGCAGAGTCGCACCTGACTCGATGGAGGGGTCGTCGTCCTCGCTGTAGAACGCCAGCCGGCCCAGACCATCGACCACGGTCACGGTGATGCCGGCCGGAGCCTTGTCGGCGGCGAGTTGGGCGAGACCTCGGTTGATCGATTCGCGGCGCAGACTGCCCACCAGCGCCACGATCTCCACATTGCGTTCGCTCATGGACGCTCCTCCTGTTATCCACGCACTCGATGGTTAGCCATTCGAAGTATCAAACGGCAGGCCGATCCCACCGATTCCCGATCCGCCCGAACCGTTACCCTCGTCACTGTGTCGAACGGTCCCGACGGCGGTTTCATACCTCTGAGCATGTCCGTCGGCGTCGGCGAACGGGCGGACACCGAACGGGCCGATGCCGCGCGGAATCGCCGCTTGCTGCTCGCGGCGGCCCAGAACCTCATCGACAATCACGGCGCCGCCGCCGTGACGATGGACGCGGTCGCCCGCGAAGCAGGTGTCGGCAAGGGCACCGTGTTCCGGCGCTTCGGCAGCCGGACGGGCCTGATGTTCGCGCTACTCGATCATTCAGAGTCGGAGATCCAGCGCGCCTACATCTCCGGGCCGCAACCATTGGGGCCGGGCGCTCCCCCGTTGGATCGCCTGCTCGCCTATGGCCGGGCCCGGCTCAAGCTCACCTCGAGCCATCTGGACATCCTGCTCGAGGCCGGCGGCGCCGGCGGCGACTTCATGAACCACCCGGTGTGGTCGGCGTCCAACCGCCATGTCCAGATCTTGCTGCATCAGTTGGGATTCGGCGATCGCCTCGACGTCATCTCGGTCGCGGTGCAGTCTCCGTTGAATGCGGCGGCGGTCAAGCATCTCGTCGAAGTCGCCGGCCTCGACCTAGAGACCATCACCGCCGAGTGGGAAGAGATGGTCCGCACCCTGGCGCGCGGCGTGACCGGCGACTGACCCCCACGTTCACGGAGCCCGCGGTCACCTCGGCCGTTCTGCGGTGGTGCGGCAACCGTCATAGCCTTGACTGACCTGTCGCCCCGGCCCCGCACGGATGGCGATACCGGAGAGAAGGGACCCCACGAGGTGAAGGCTGTCATCATCGGCGCCGGAATGGGCGGACTCAGCGCTGCCATCGCGCTCAAGCAGATCGGTCACGAGGTCGAGGTCTATGAACAGGTGACCGAGAACAAGCCGGTGGGCGCCGCGATCTCGGTCTGGTCCAACGGCGTCAAATGCCTCAACCACCTCGGACTCGAGAAACAGACAGCGGCGCTCGGCGGCATCGTCGACTCCATGTCCTACGTCGACGGGTTCACCGGCGAAACCATGTGCCGCTTCAGCATGCAACCACTGATCGATGAGGTCGGGCAGCGCCCGTACCCCGTCGCCCGGGCCGAGCTGCAGATGATGCTGATGACCGCGTACGGCATGGCGGACATCAACTTCGGCAAGAAGATGGTCAGTGTCGCCGACGGCCCCACGCAGGCCACGGTCGAGTTCGCCGACGGCACCACCGCCACGGGCGACATCGTCATCGGCGCCGACGGTGCCAAATCCCTGACGCGCGAATATGTCCTGGGCGGACCGGTGGAACGCCGATATGCGGGCTATGTCAATTTCAACGGTCTCGTCGAGGTGGATGAGGCCATCGGGCCGGCCACCGAGTGGACCACCTACGTGGGCGACGGAAAGCGGGTGTCGGTGATGCCCATCGCCGACAATCGCTTCTACTTCTTCTTCGATGTGACGATGCCAGAAGGTGAACCCTACGAACGCGGTACCGCGCGCGAGGTCCTCGCGGACAATTTCGCGCGTTGGGCCCCCGGGGTCCAGCGGCTTATCGAGAAGCTCGACCCGGCGACCACAAATCGCGTCGAGATCCTCGACCTCGATCCGTTTCACACCTGGGTCAAGGGCCGGGTCGCGGTGCTCGGCGACGCCGCCCACAACACCACTCCCGACATCGGACAGGGCGGCTGTTCGGCGATGGAAGACGCAGTGGCACTTCAGTTCGCGTTCACAGAGCACCGCGACGATGTCCACGCAGCGCTGGCCGCCTACGAGTCGTCGCGCACCGAGCGGGCCGGCGATCTCGTCCTGCGCGCGCGCCGGCGGTGCGACGTGACCCACGCCAAGGATCCGGCGGCGACTGCCGCTTGGTACGACGAGCTGCGCTCCGAAGACGGGACCCGGATCATCCGCGGCATCGTCTCCAACATCGTCGGCGGCCCACTGACGTCCTGAACGGCAGCCGCGCCCAGTCGACCGAAAACAGCGCCCAGTCAACGGATAACAGCGCCCAGTCGACGCGCAGGTTCAGTTGGCAGTTTGCCGACGGTGGGTCAGTTGCCGGGGTCGGCGATGGCCCGGCCGTCCTGATCGGGCACCATGCCGTCGTGGGACACCAGCGCGGCGGTCCGGGACAAGGACGGACCGGCGGCCAGCAGCGAGATCACCGACCATGGCGCCTGCATGGGACGCTCACCCAATCCCAGGATCTGCCCGGCTTCGGCATCGGCCACCCCGAAGCGAATCCCGAAATCGCTGACGAAGAACCGTGATTCGACGCGTTCGCTGTCCGGTTCGGCGCCGGTGACCTGGAGGTACTCACCGGTGCCCGGACGGAGGTACACCTGATCGACGCCCGGGCCCGGACCGTCCGCCGAGGTGAGGGATACCGGCTCGGCACCGTCGGGTAGGGGCAACGTCCGACCGATCAGGAACCCGGTGGTCGCCGCGGGATCATCCGCACCGCGCGACCAGGATCGACACAGCGTGCCACCGGTGTCGACATCCACCAGATTCGGTGCGCGATCGGGGAAGTCGTCGACAGGTAGGCGTGCGGACGTCGGCGTGGCCGCGATCTCCCCCGGCGCCACCGTCTGGACGGGAGCGGTGCCGTCGCGATCGGCGAGACGCAGGATCTCTGCGGTCGCCTCGGTGATCTGTTGCACACCGTCCCGCAACACGACGTAGTAGCTCGTCTGATCGTCGATGCCGACGGACTTCACCACCGAGCCCACGCGGATGTCGTCGTCGCGCATTCCCCCGGGCCGACCTTCACCGCTGATGTCGGGCACCTCGATCGGGTCGACCTCGGGGAAACTGTTCAGTAGTCCGGCACTCATCTCACGCGGCGCGACCCCCTCGAGGCCCAACGCACGCATCACCGGAACGCTGTCGGTGTCCACGGCTGCCCGCACCGTGCGCGGCGTGCCATCACGCATCACCGTGTACACGAGGTAGGTCTCGCCACCGGTGGTCACCATGACCGCGTCATCGCTGTCCGCGGAGTCGATCGCTCCGCCGAGCACTGGTCGCTCCCCGATGACGGTGAGAGTGATCGACTCTCCGGAGACGTTCGGGTAGACGGCCGCGGTGTCGCAGACGGTCCAGAACGACTCGCCGGGGTGGCCCGACGACGGCAACGCGCCGGGCGCGCCGGGGATACCGAGTAAGGGTCCGCGCGGATATGACGCGAGTTTGCCGTCGCTGACCGACGCAGGCGACTCACTGCTGCCGGTGATCAACCGAGCCGACGCGAGATTGAGGACCGGATGCAGGGTGTCATCGATGACGACGTAGTTGCCGCCGCCATCCTTGCTGACGACGATCTTCGCGTCGCCCACCGAGCCCTGTGGCCGGATGAGCCCCCACACCCCGCAACCACCCAGGACCAGCAGGCCCAGTACGGTACCGACGAGTAGTGCTTGTATCTGCGAGCGCATCGGGTCGTGCAGCATCCGCACGTCCCGCCGCACCAGCGCATGTTCCAGACGGCGCAGCAGGAAACGGTAACCGTTCACCTGCGCCCTGGTGGTCAGCTGCCGGGCCATCGTTCCCCCATTCCGACTGCGTGGCAGACACGGCTCATCCTCGCCTCACCGAGTATCACGTGGTCACCGACGATTCGCCGCGTAGTAGCGTAGCCGATACGTTTCCGCGGGTGTCGTGCCTGTCACCCGGAGAACTGAGGGGGGTTCCATGGTGATGCGGGGCGCACCGCCACCGACTGCGACGAGCGCGGGGGCGACACGGTCGGCGGCGCGCGTGGACACCGATCATCCCGCGGGCGCACACCGGCACCGTCGTGGCCTGCCGCTGGGCACCCTGGTGCTGATCGAGACCGTCCTCGCCGCCGGACTCGTCGGATGGGCCGTCAGCGGGTCCACGCTGGGTGCGATCGCGCTGATACTCGCCGCACTCGCCTCACTCGCACTGATCCCGCTGCGTGGGCGCAGGTCGATGGTCGCTGCCTGGTCGCACCGCATCGGCTTCCGCTGGGCGCGGGCACAGCGGGGCGCCGCCGACCTCGTTCCGGCGTCCTTCGACATTCCGGCCGGACCACAGACCGGCCGCACCCCCCTGCGGACACCGACGTCGGTGACCGACACCATCGGCGCCCGGTGGGTGGGCGACACACTGATCACCGTGCTCCGGGTGTCGCCCGCAACGCCTGCGGTGACCTATCTGACCCCGGCCGGGGCCGCGGTGAACGACCCGACCGGCCAGGTGGTGCCACTGGATGCGCTCGCCGAGTGCATCAACCCGTTCGACATCCGACTGGATTCGATCGAGGTGATCAGCCACGGCGTGCGTAGCTGGGGCGGCGGCACGATCGCGCAGACCTACCACCGCACCCTGGGCCCGCTGGCGGCGACGGCGCACCGCTCCGTGCTGGTCGTGCTCCGCCTCAACCCCCTCGATTGCGCCGACGCGGTGGCGCGTCGTGGCGGAGGTGCCGTCGGCGCCCTGCGCACGGCGACGATCAGCACTCGCCGCGTGGCCAACCGGCTCTCGGAGAGCGGCCTGCGCGTCTCGATCCTCAACGCCGCCGAGATCACCACGGTCACCACCCAGTTGTCCGAGGGCGCACCGATCGACGACATGGGCGAGGAGTGGGATTCCATCGCCGCAGGCGAACTGCGGTTTCGTAGCGCGCTCATCGACCCGGACCTACTCGCGTCCGTCATGTCGACGATCTGGGTCAACACCGCGTTGTCGACCACCACGACGGTGCGCCTGCGCCATGATGCCGAGCGCGCACTCGAGGTCAGCGGCATGGTGCGATTCGCCGAGTTGCCGACGGCGGGCCGAACGGCCGATCCGCTCCCGGCAGGTCTGACCGTGCTGGAGGGACACCAATTCGACGCTCTGGCAGCCAGTCTGCCGATTGCCGTACCCGGCAGGCTCGATCGCCGCCTCCGGTGCGCTCACGGCGACGACGCCCTCGCGTTGCTGCGGTCGATGCGGATACCGGCCGGCGGATGTGGACAACTTGTTGGTGCCGACCACAGCGGGCGAGCCGTCGCGGTACCGCTGCTCGGTCCCGACGTCCGGGCGGTGGCGCTCTGCGCTGGACCACAGGTGGTCGGTCAGGTGATCCTGCGGGCGATCGCGATCGGCGCTGCGGTCACCGTGCACTCCGTGCGACCGGCCCACTGGCACAACCTGATCGCCCAGGTCGGCGATCTGCGGCGACTCGCATTGAGCTCCGACCGGGTCCAGGCCCCGCTCGGGCACCGGGTGGCGGTCTACGACGGACTCACCCCGCCGCCGGCCGAACCCCACACCACGCATCTGACGGTTCTCGCACCCGACGACCCACGCGTGACGGACCTAGTCCCCGACGCAGCGGTCATCCTCCGGCAGAACCCGCGGGCGCCCCAGGACATCTCGGTCACCACGGCCAACGAGCGAGTGGCCGTCACGATGGTTGCGACCCCCGACGAATGGAAGATGCTGGGGCGGTAGCGAAGCGCTGGCGCGGCGCTACTGCTCGCGCCCCGCACTCACCGGGACCAGTGCCCGGAAGAACACCGCACGCGACGACGATGCGTGCACCACCACATCGGGCTCGGAGTCGGCGATCCAGACCGCCTGCCCGGCCCGAACCGTGATGGGCCGGCCACCCATCGGACGGACCTCGATCGAACCGGTCAGCACGGTCAGGATCTGTGGACCGGGCATGTCGAAACAGATCGAGGAGGCATACAGCAGGCCGGTGCCGTCGAGCTCCACCCGCGACAACCGGAACTCGGGAGCGGCGGTCACATAGATGCGCTCGGCGCCGACGGTGTGTACCGCAGGCACGAGATCATCCACGGCGGCGGGTGTGAAATCGAGCACGCGCAGCAATTCGGGGACGTCGATGTGTTTGGGTGTCAATCCACCGCGGAGCACGTTGTCGGAGTTCGCCATGATCTCCACCCCGGTCCCCCGCAGATACGCGTGCAGGTTTCCCGCGGGCAGGTAGAGTCCGTCCCCCGGCTCGAGATGAATCCGATTGAGCAGCAAGGACGCCAGGACTCCCGGGTCTCGCGGGTAGACCTCGCCGAGTTCCAGCACGGTGCGCAGCTCCGCGGCGAACCTCGGCCGTCCCGAGCTGAGGAGTTCTACCGCCGCGGCCAGCACCGCGGGCACCAGGGTGGTGATGGACGCGTCGGGCAGGGTCAGCCATGTGGTGAACAGGGCGCGTAGACCTTCGGAATCCGGTTGCCCGGCCAACATACCGAGATACGGATCGAGTTCAGCGACCTGCAGTTCTCGCAGCAAGTCCACGGTCGCACCCGGATCGCGGAAACCGGCCAACGCCTCGAACTCGGTGAGCGCCACGATGAGTTCGGGTTTGTGCCACGGGTCGCGATAGTTGCGATCTGAGGCATCGAGTCGCAGGCCCTGTGCGTTCTCGCGCTCGAAGCCGTCGCGCGCCTGGTCGGCACTCGGATGCGCCTGCAACGACAGCGGTTCCTCGGCCGCGAGGACCTTTACCAGGAACGGCAACCTACCGTCGAATCGGTCGATCGTGTGTTGACCCAGCATCCCGGGTGGGTCTGCTTGGATCGCCGTCAGCAAGTCGACGTCGATCTGACCGTCCGCGCCGAGACAGGACGCCGGTCCGGCCGGATGAGCCCCGAACCACAACTCGGCCTCCGGATGCGGGGACGGCACCGCCTTGCCTCGCATCGACGCGATCGCGGTCCGCGACCCCCACGCGTAGGGCCGCACCACGCCTTCCAGGGTTCTCATCACCTCAGGTCCTGATCAGCCGGAGATAGACTGCGGCCATCTCGATCCGCAACACCAGTACGAGCAACGCTTCGATGTCTGCGGGTGCGTCGGCGGCCGCCTCATCGGGCATCTGCGTCGGGCTCGGTGGCGTCGGGGTGCCCGATTCGCCGGTCAGCACGTCGAGATCGCCGATCCCGTCGAGCCGCCTGCGCAGATACCAGTCGCGCGCCGGCGTGGTGACCGCCATGACCCGCGGTGGCGCCTCCGCTGCCGGACCGTCGAAGTCCGGGTCGTAGAAGATTGAATCGGTGGGGGCCGATCCGGTGCGTGCCGAGAACTCCCGATGCAGCCGCATGACGTCACCGATCTCGGCGGTCGCAGAGATCACGCCCGCCAGAGCCACCAGCGCCCGGGACGCCTGCGCGGCCACCACCGCGGTTGCCGCGGAGTCGCCGACCCAGAGGATCGACCGGCCATCGAGTCGTCCCGCGATCGCCTTGGCAAGGTTGTGGAAACTCTCCTGACGCGGATGGTTGGCTCCGGCCTCGGCGTCGATGGCGTCCGCGAGGTCGGCCAGCCCGGGAGCGCGACCGGTGAACCGCACCTGCGACAGCGAGACCACGACGGCCAACAGCGCCGCGACAAACCCCGGGAACCGGAAACGCGGGTCCACGCCGACGCGCGGCGACAGATCGATACCGTTGCCACCCAGCGCTTCCCGCAACGGACCCTCGATCGGGGCGGCGACCACGACCTCCGCGCGGCGGCGCAACGATCGGGCTGCGGCGTCGGCCAGCATCATGTCGCCGGCGTCGTCACCGGCGATCACCACCACGTCGAGCGGACCGATCCAGCCCGGCAGTACCGAGGCACAGACGATCGGCACGTCGACGCGCGCGCCGACGGCCGCGGTCACCAGGGCGGCCGCAGGCGCAGCGGCCCCGGTGGGCGAGCACACGATCACGACGCTGCGCGGACGCAACTGCTTGAGGGGCTCCAACACTCCCTCACGCTGCGCCTCCGCGACCGCACGCACCTGGGCGCCCGCCAGGGCAACCGTCGGCAGCAATCCGTCCACGTCGGCATCGATCAACTCCTCGACGTCATCGAGGTCGAGGGAACCGGTGCGCATGCCATCTAGATTAACCACGGAGCCGACTCGTCAACCACTTCGCCGACGACCCGAGCGCCACGTTGCGACCCCACGCAGGCCGACGCGAATGGACCGGTACGGCTGCCGCCGCGCACCCCGATCAGTCGATGGGATCGGGCAGCACCCGTAGGTGACCGCGACGTCCCGGTCGTGGCCGTGCGGAATGCGGCGAGCGACGTGCGGGCTCATCGGCCGACGGTGACGGTTCCGATGACGCCACCCCGGGACGTCCGCGACGATGTCGGCCCGGCGGCCGCGTGTCGTCGAGGGGATCGAACAGATCGGGGAATCCCGGTGTCACATCGACACGGTCGGCGCCGCCGACCTCACGGACCGCCTCGGCCAGCGCGGTGAGCTCGTAGTCCTCGGCGACCGGCGCGGAGAAGCCGCTCTCGCTGCGCAACATCTCCCAGCCCCGTGGCACGGTGATCCGTCGGGCATGTTCGTCACACAGGTCCCACGAATGCGGCTCGGCGCTGCTGGCCAACGGTCCGATCACCGCGGTCGACTCGGCGTAGACGAAGGTCAGGGTAGCCACCGCGGAACGGGCGCAGCCGGGCCTGCAGCACTGTCGGGGGAGCTTCACGCAGTCGAGGTTATCCCCGCGGGGCCTTGCGCGCCGGTGGCGACACGCGCGCACGCCCAAAGACACCTCACCCGAGACACCGACGTGACAAATACCTACACTCTCGACATGCGCTTCGATGCTCCCCGCCCCTCGCGTGGCCGTGGCGACGATCCGCGCGGCCGCGGGCAGGACGCGCGGGGTCGGCTGAACCAAACCCGCGGCCGGGCCGCGGAGTCTCGGTCCGGGGCACCCACACGGCGATCCGGTCGGCGAATCGGGGTCCGCGACCGCCGTGGACGCGGCCTGCGTTCGCCGCTGTTACCCCAATCCGTGCCGGCATTCGCCAGCCGATCCGACTCGTTCGACGTGACCGCTCTCGAAGCGTTCGCGGAGATCGATGCGCACTGGCACGAACAGCTCATCGGGCTCGACATCGCCGTCGACGACATCCCCCGCATGCTTCCGCGCGACCCTGAGTCGATCCAGTGGCCCGACGAGGTCACCGCCGACGGGGCCATACCGCTGGCTCGACTCATCCCGGCCGGCGTCGACGTGACCGGTCAGCCCACGCGGGCCCAGATCATATTGTTTCGGCGACCACTGGAGATCCGCGCCAAGCGTGGCGCCGATCTGCTGGAACTCGTCCACGAAGTCCTGGTGCAGCAGGTGGCGACCCACCTCGGCGTCGATGAGGACACTGTCGACCGCGGGCCGGAGTGATCGGCGCCGTGACGGTGAACAGCACTCGGTGACACCGCACCAGCTGTGACCGCCCTACTGTTCGGCCCGCTGAGCGGACCGGCGGACCCTCAGATGATGCCGCGCTTGAGGCGGCGGCGCTCACGCTCGGAGAGACCGCCCCAGATGCCGAACCGCTCGTCGTTGTGTAACGCGTACTCGAGGCATTCCGACTTGACCTCGCAGCCCTGGCAGATGCGCTTGGCCTCGCGGGTGGACCCGCCCTTCTCCGGGAAGAACGCCTCCGGATCGGTCTGCGCACAGAGCGCGCGGTCCTGCCACTGTTCCTCGACCGCGTCGAAGAGATCATCGAAATCGTTGGGCACCAAGGAGAGGTGGCGACGCTGAGGCCACGGCGAATTCTCTACCGGCTCAGCGGAATCCACACCGATGATCGGCGACATGAATGAATCGCCGGGCATTCCAATGGGATTGACGCCCACCTCGGCACCGGCGAGCTCTTCCGCCCGATCGATCGGTGCGGCAGGGCTGTGTTGATCGGAAATATTGCGTGGTTCAAGGGGATTGCCGATCGGGTTTTCGAAAGCCATCGTCGGCGCCTCCTAGCTCGAGAGTCTGTCAGTTCCAGTTACCGCCGGATGCGGCCGGCCACCCTGCCGCTCCGCCGCATCTGCCCACACCGTCGATCTCACCGCGTGTCCGGGGCCAACCCCCACCGGGCTCTTCGAACATATGAGCGAAAGCCTTGCGCTCCATCGATTCTCGATCTCGAAACCCGGAATGACACTGATGTGATTACACACGGCCGAGGCCACCGCGGTCAAGTTAAACCGAAAGATTCCTTCATACCACCAGTCTTCGGGATCTCTCGGTCCGACACGGACCGGGTCGGTGGGGATCTGCAATCTCACAGATCGCCGATCCCCTCCCCCCAGAGTGCCACCCATGGTAGCGAACCCAATGCCACCCGGTCGCCACGTCATCGGCGTACCGACGGTGACCTCGGACTTCGCGTCCTCGCAGCGCGTTCGCGATGCATCGCCGACGACGCGTCAGTCATGTGACAGCCGCCAACGCCCGCCAAGGGCGTTGGGAGACATGGCCTAGAGTGAACGAGGTGAAAGTGACGGTCCTCGTGGGCGGTGTCGGTGGCGCGCGGTTTCTCTCCGGCGTGCGGGAGGTATTCGGGCCCACCCCCTTTCCTGATCCGGCCGAGCAGCCCTCGCACCGGGACACGGCAGACGGCGACGTCATCGGTAGCCCGCCACATCCCGGCGCCGGCGCCGGTACGCATTCGGTGACCGCAGTCGTCAACGTCGGCGACGATGCCTGGATGCACGGGGTGCGTATCTGCCCTGACCTCGACACGTGCATGTACACCCTCGGCGGCGGAATCGACACCGCCCGCGGTTGGGGCCGGGTCGACGAGACGTGGCACGCCAAGGAAGAGCTGGCCGCCTACGGCGCCGACCCCGACTGGTTCGGTCTGGGTGACCGCGATCTCGCCACACACCTGATCCGCACGCAGATGCTGGACGCGGGCTATCGACTGTCCGACGTGACCGCAGCCCTGTGCCGGCGTTGGCAGCCCGGGGTGCGCTTGCTGCCGGCCACCGACGACCGACATGAGACCCATGTGGTGGTGGCCAAACCCGACGGTGACGAAGGTGAGCGCGTGGCCATTCATTTCCAGGAATGGTGGGTGCGCCACCGCGCCCGCATACCCACCTTCGGGTTCGCGCAGGTGGGTACCGACGACACCCGAGCCGCGCCGGGAGTGGCCGAGGCGATCGCCGACGCCGACGTCGTGTTGCTCGCGCCCAGCAACCCGGTGGTCAGCATCGGCGCCATCGTGAGTGTGCCCGGCATCCGAAGTGCGCTCCGGACCACGCCCGCACCGGTGGTCGGGATCTCGCCGGTCATCGACAACCGGCCCCTGCGTGGGATGGCCGACGAATGTCTGTCGGTGATCGGCGTGGAGACCTCGGCGGAGGCGATCGCGGCCCACTACGGCGCTCGCAGCGGCAACGGAATCCTGGACGGCTGGCTGGTGGCCGAGGGCGACCGGGCCGCCGTCGACGGGATCACCATCGGCTCGGCTCCCCTGCTGATGACCGATCCCGCCGCCACCGCGCAGATGGTGCGCGATGCGTGCGCACTCGTCGGAGTCGGCACTCCCGACCTCGACGACGGCTCCGTTGGCGGACCCGCATGACCGCCGGCACCGGTCGACCCGACCACGGCGCGAGCGGCGGACTCGAGATCCGGCCGGTCACCGGCCTCGGCGAGTTCGGGCCGGGCATGGACGTCGCCGCCGAATTGCTCACAGCGGCGCCCTGGCTCGCCGACGGCGACGTGATCGTGGCGACCAGCAAGATCTTCTCCAAGGTCGAGGGACGCATGGTCGATGCGCCGACCGACCCCGACGAGCGAGACGCTCTGCGCCGACGACTCATCGACGCCGAATCGGTTCGCGTGCTGGCTCGCAAGAACCGCACGCTGATCACGGAGAACCGCAACGGTCTCGTCCAGGCCGCCGCCGGCGTCGACGGTTCGAATGTCGCGACCGATCAGCTCGCGCTGCTGCCCGTCGACCCGGACCTCAGCGCGGCCGGACTACGACGGCGCATCCACGAGCTGGCCGATCTCGACGTGGCGGTGGTGGTCACCGACACCATGGGTCGGGCGTGGCGCAACGGCCAGACCGATGTCGCGATCGGGTCGGCAGGGGTCGCCGTCTCTCACCCTTATGACGGGTCGGTCGATGCGCACGGCAATCCGCTGATCGTGACCGACATCGCCGTTGCCGACGAGATCGCCGCCGCCGCCGATCTCGTCAAGGGCAAACTCGGCGGGATGCCCATCGCCGTCATCCGTGGCCTGCATCCTGTCGACGACGGTTCGCGGGCGGCCGACCTGGTCCGCCCCGCCGAAGAGGACCTGTTCCGACTCGGCACCGCCGAGGCCATCGAACTCGGACGGCGCGAGGCACTGCTGACCCGCCGATCGGTGCGTTCCTTTGCGCCCGAACCCGTCGAGAGCGAGATCATGCACGCCGCGTTCGCGGATGCGCTGACCGCCCCGGCCCCGCACCACACCCATCCCGTCCGCTTCGTGTGGGTGCGGTCCGGCGACCGCCGTGCACACCTGCTCGACGAGATGAGACAGGCCTGGCGTATCGATCTCGAGAGCGACGCGAAGTCACCGGAGTCGGTGGCCAAACGTCTGGGCCGCGGTCAGATCCTGTACGACGCACCGGAACTGGTGATACCGTTCCTGGTTCCCGACGGGGCTCACGAGTATCGGGATGCGCGACGCAACGCTGCCGAACACACGATGTTCACCGTCGCAGCCGGCGGCGCGGTGAACGCGTTACTGGTCGCGCTGTCGGTGCGCGGGATCGGTAGCTGCTGGATCGGGTCGACGATCTTCGCCCCCGAAGTGGTGCGCCGGGCTCTCGACCTCGACGACGGGTGGGAGCCGTTGGGCGCCGTCGCCGTCGGGCGGCCCGCGACCGAGAGCCCGACCCGCGCACCGGCCGACACCACGGGACTGGTGATCGAGCGATGAGCGCACCGTCGTTGAAGGCCTCGACCGAGCAGGCCCTACGCTCGTGGGCCGCCCCCGATGCCGAACAGGACTCCCTGCGCCACACGTATCTCGCATTCCTGGCCGCAGCCCCCGACGGGTGCCTGCGTGCCAGCGAACCCGGCCACATCACCGCGTCGGCGATCGTGTTCGACGCGTCCCTGCGCCATGTGTTACTGACCCTGCACCCGCGCGTGGGTAAGTGGATTCAGCTCGGCGGGCACTGTGAGCCGGACGACACGACGATCGCCGATGCCGCGCGTCGGGAGGCTATCGAGGAATCCGGTATCGCCACCCTGCGACTCTCGCCGATGCCGGTCCATCTGCATACCCATCCGATCACCTGCTCGCTCGGCGTAGCCACACGCCACCTCGACGTGCGCTACGCCGCCATCACCGAACCGACCTCCGACGGAGATCCGCCACCGGTTATCCGCAGCGACGAGTCGGTCGACCTGGCATGGTGGCCGATCGATGCCCTCCCCGCGGACACGGACACCGTCGACGTCCCGATCCTCATCGACCGGGGCCTCGCCGCGATGCGGTGACGCCGACGGCAGCGGTAACGGTGGCGATGCGTCGGTGAACTCCCGCGTGCTGCGTCAGACGCGGAAGCCCTTGCCCACGGTTACGACACCACCGCTGCTCACCGAGAACCGCTCTCGGTCGGACTCGGAATCGACGCCGAGCGCTACGCCTTCGCCGACCGTCACGTTCTTGTCGAGGATCGCGTGGCGCACGACCGCTCCCTTACCGATCCGCACACCGGGCATCAGCACACTGCCCTCGACGATCGCGCCGTCTTCGATCACCACGTTCGCCGACAGCACCGAGTCGCTGACGGTGCCGGCCGACACGATGCAACCCGCACCAACGACCGAATCCTGGGCCGTTCCCCCCTGGACGAACTTGGCGGGCGGCAGGTTGACGGTCTCGCCACGGATCGGCCACCGCTGGTTGTAGAGGTTGAAGACCGGGTGTACGGACACGAGATCCATGTGTGCGTCGTAGAAGGCGTCTAGCGTACCGACGTCTCGCCAGTAGCCCTTGTCCCGCTCTGTCTCCCCGGGTACCTCGTTGTCCTTGAAGTCGTAGACATAGGCGCGATCCCGGCGGACGAAGGCGGGGATTATGTCGCCGCCCATGTCGTGGTCGGAATCCGAGTCGGCGGCGTCGGCGCGGATCGCGTCCACCAGCGCATCGGTGGTGAACACGTAGTTGCCCATCGACGCGAAGGTGACCTCGGGATCGTCGGGGGTGCCCGGCGGCTCGGCAGGCTTTTCCAGGAATCGGGTGATCCGTCCCGTCGAATCGGAGTCGATGCAGCCGAATGCGGTCGCCTCCGCGCGGGGCACCCGGATGCCGGCGACGGTGACATCGGCACCGGAATCGATGTGGGCCTCGACCATCTGCGAGGGATCCATCCGGTACACGTGGTCGGCGCCGAAGACGACGATGTACTCGGGCCGTTCGTCGCTGATGAGATTCATCGACTGGAAGATCGCGTCGGCGCTGCCGGTATACCAGCGTGGCCCGAGCCGCTGCTGCGCGGGCACCGGGGTGATGTACTCACCGTGGAAGCCCGAGGAGAACCAGGTCTGCGAGATGTGACGGTCAAGTGAATGCGACTTGTACTGCGTGAGAACACAGATCCGTTCATAGCCGGCGTTGACCAGATTGGAGAGCACGAAGTCGATCAGCCGGTACGAGCCGCCGAACGGAACCGCCGGTTTGGCGCGATCCATCGTCAAGGGGTACAGGCGCTTCCCCTCGCCGCCTGCGAGAACGATTCCGAGCACGTGCGGCTGTGATCTCACATGCTCCAACTTAACGGGCATCGAACGTCGCGGCTAGGCGAATGGCCCTCTCCCGAAGCCGAGTTTCGCCACACCGATGGCGAGCCGGCGATGATCCGGTTAGCGTCGTGCGCATGAGGGTGGCGATGATGACCCGGGAGTATCCACCCGAGGTGTACGGCGGCGCCGGCGTACACGTCACAGAGCTCGTCAGACATCTGCGCGCACTCACCACGGTGGATGTGCACTGTATGGGCGCCGACCGGGAAACCGCGCAGGTCTATCAGCCCGATCCGGGTCTGGCCGGGGCCAACGCGGCGATTACCACGCTGTCCACGGACCTGCGGATGGCGATCGGGGCGCATGGCGCCGACCTGGTGCATTCGCACACCTGGTACACGGGCCTGGCGGGCCACCTCTCGGCTGCGCTGCATGGGGTTCCGCATGTGCTCACCGCGCACTCACTGGAGCCGATGCGTCCATGGAAGGCCGAACAACTCGGTGGCGGCTATCGCGTCTCGAGTTGGGCCGAACGCAATGCGGTCGAGTACGCCGACGCGGTGATCGCGGTCAGCTCGGGGATGCGCACCGACGTGTGCAACACCTACCCTCGGCTCGACCCCGAACGGGTTCACGTGGTGCGCAACGGTATCGACACCACGAGCTGGTTCCCGGTGGACGATCCGTTCGGACCGGAATCGGCGCTCACCGGACTCGGGGTGGACCCGAGCCGTCCCATCGTCGCCTTCGTCGGGCGGATCACCCGTCAGAAGGGCGTGGCACATCTCGTGGCAGCGGCCCACCAGTTCCATCCCGACATCCAGTTGGTGTTGTGCGCAGGCGCTCCCGACACCCCGGAGATCGGCGCGGAGATCGAAGCGGCGGTGGCCGAACTGGCCACGTCCCGCGACGGCGTCTTCTGGGTGCGCGACATGCTGCCTCAGCCGCGAATTCGCGAGATCCTCACCGCCGCACACGTTTTTCTGTGTCCGTCGATCTATGAACCGCTCGGCATCGTGAATCTCGAGGCGATGGCGTGCGGGACCGCCGTGGTGGCCTCTGCCGTCGGCGGAATCCCGGAGGTGGTGCGCGACGGCGTCAGCGGGCGCCTGGTGCCCTACGACCCGGTCGATCCCCGCGCGTTCGAGATGGGCCTGGCCGAGGCGGTCAACGCCGTCGTCTCCGATTCGGCCGAAGCCGAGGCGATGGGCACCGCCGGCCGCGAACGTGCGCAGGCCGAGTTCTCGTGGGCATCGATCGCCGAGCAGACGCTCGAGGTCTACCGGCTCACCCTGCGGTGATCACCGGTCGTCGGCCGACAGACCGTCACCGTGACCGACACCGTCACCCCGCAGGGCCCGGAGATCTCGGTCATCGCCGCGGCGGCTGACGCGATCTCGTCGGCGGTGCGATGGAATGCGGAGGGACCCATGCTCACCAGGTCGCCTATGCCCGCCGCATCGAGCTCGCGGCGGTGCGCCACCGGGTGTTCGGCGATGACCTCGAAACGGTCGCCGAGTGCCGAGCGCAGTCGTCGGTCCTTGTCGTCGGCGATGCCCAACATGTCCATCGGTCCGACGATCTCGCCGAGGTGATCGGCGTTGGGTGTCACCACCACCAACACCCCGCCGGGATGCAGCACCCGGGCGAACTCGTCGATGTTGCGGGGGGAGAACACCGACAGCACCGCACCCACCGAGGCGGTGCGGATCGGCAGGGGACGCCAGACGTCGGCGACCACAGCGGCGGCACGCGGGTGTCCACGAGCGATGGCACGGGCACAGAACTTCGACAGGTCCAGTCCGATGCCCCACAACTCGTCCGAGCCGGCGAGAGTCGCGGCCAGGTAGTGGCCGGTTCCGGCGCCCGCATCGAGCACCATCGGCGGTCGGTTCGATTCGAGGTCGCTTCCGGGTACCGGCCACGCGGCATCGGCGACCGCTCGGAAGACCGGGTCGAAGAGCCCGGATTCATGCACCCGCCGTCGCGCGCCGACCATGGCAGCGGTGTCGGAGCGATGCGGTGTCGAGCGACCGTCGAGAAGCGAGACATACCCCTGCCGGGCGATGTCGAATCGATGTGACGTCACACAGATCAGGGATCGGTCGTCGTCGGCGACCTCGAGTGCGACGGAACAGACCGGGCACCGCAACGCGGATTCGACGACGCGCAGCGGAACCTGCCGATCAGCTGATCGACTCAGCCGGTGACCCCGCGCAGTTCCTCGCCGAGGGCGGCAGCCTCGTCGGCACTCAGTTCGACCACCAGGCGCCCGCCGCCCTCGATCGGAATCCGGACAACGATTCCACGTCCCTCCTTGGCCGCTTCGAGGGGGCCATCCCCAGTACGTGGCTTCATCGCCGCCATTCTCGAACTCCTTTCAGAGCATCCGCCACACCGTGTGGAACGACACCCGGCGCAGCGATCGGACTGCCACAGGTGCCAGGACAATGATACGTGGTGGCGAGATGATCACCCGCGCACTCTGCGGCGACGTGCCGAAAACGCCCATTCGACGCCCGGCACGGAGGTCCGATCGGATGATCGACGCGTCGATCACGTCCTGTCTGATCGGGGCTCGTCGACCTCTGGGCCGGCCGCGACGGAGTGGCCCGGAATGCCGTTGACGCTCGGCATGTCGGCTTCCTCGCGTGCCTGCAGGTCGAGCACGACGCCGCGCAGTTCGTCGAGTTCACGGGCGAGCTTCTCCATCGCCCAGTCCACCTCCGACGGCGAGTACCCGCGCAGGGTCTGCCGAAAGACCAGGCCGCGAACGTGATCGCCGGTGATGCCGGCACGCGGCAACCGAGTCAGCGTGGTACCGCGGTCGATGGGCGGCACCTCCTCACCACGGCCGAACACGAACCAGACCACGGCGAACACCGCCGCGACCACCACGGCCATGATCAGCAGATACAGCAACATCGTCTGCATGGCACCAATAGTGGCAGACAGCCTGCCGCGCGTGCCCCGACGGTCATCGACCCCGTAGAGGCGTACTCGTTGTCACCAGGGGCGTATGTCACCTGGGGCGTGCTAGGACGCCATCTCCGCGTCGTCGGACTCCTCGACGAGAATCGAACTCATGGGTGGTCGATCCTCGAGGTAGACCTCGGTGGTGTGCGGGGTGAACGAACCGTCGGGCTCGGCGGTGAATTGGGTCAGTCCGATCCCCGAGTCCTCGATTCCGCAGCGCCGCATCAGCGTTCCCACGATCTGCCGACTCATCACACCGAGCTCGATCAGCGGACGGTTCCGGTGGGTCCGCACGCCAAGATTCACCTGGCCGATGCCGTCGAGTCCGTAGCGGTCGAATGTGTCGATCAACAGCCCGATCTCGACGCCGTAGCCAGGCGCGAACGGCACCGACGACAAGAGTTCGCGCGTACCGGCGTACTCACCGCCGAGCGGCTGGAGAACTCCGGTGAGATCGGGACGCTGGGACGCGAGCAGCGGACGCGCGACCAACTCGGTGACCCGTCCGCCGCCGTTGGCATCCTGCTGGCCGCCGGTCCGAAGCGGCCGCCGGTAGTACCCCTTCACCAACTGGATCTTCGGGTCGACGAGCAATGGGCCGAGCATCTTCGGCACGAACATCGGATCGGGGTCGATGAGGTCGGAGTCGACGAAGGCGATGATGTCGCCGGTCGCGACCGCGATCGACCGCCAGAGCACCTCTCCTTTGCCCTTGACGGGCTCGAGACCGGGTACCGCCTGTTCGCGGCTGACCACCGTGGCGCCGGCTTCCCGGGCGCGCTCGGCGGTCGCGTCGGTGGACCCGGAGTCCAGCACGATCAGTTCGTCGACCAGCGTGCCGTACAACGGCCGAATCGACGCGATGACGTCGGCGACGGTCTCTTCTTCGTTCAGCGCCGGCAGCACCACAGACACTGTGCGCCCGTCCTTGGCGGCCACCAACTCGTCGATGGTCCAGTCCGGCTGTTCCCAGGTGTTGGTGGCAGACCACCGCTGTTTGGCACCCATGGTGTCCGCGGGAGTCGGCCACATGGTGGTTTTGTCCCGATTGTTGGCAACGGTCGCGGTGCGACCCCCGGCACGAGCCGGCCGACGTTGTTGTTGGGTTCGACGAACCTGTTTGGTCATGCGAGTCCCCTGACTGTTCGGGCGGGTGGGCGTGTTCCCGCGATGGCAGCGACCATGTCGACCACGCGACGGGTGGCGGCAACCTCGTGGACGCGAAAGATCCGGGCGCCGGCAGCGGCACTCAGAGCGGTCGCGGCCAGGGTTCCCTCCAGCCGTTCATCGAGATCCACACCCAGAGTCTCCCCTACAAAGTCCTTGTTGCTCAGCGCCATAAGCACTGGCCAGCCGGTATTAACAAGAACGTTCACCTGGCGTAACAAGGCAAGCCCGTGATGGGTGTTCTTGCCAAAATCATGTGTCGGATCGATCACGATCGAATCACGCGGCACCCCCGCATCGGCAGCTCGACGGGCGGCTGCAGTGACGTCGGCCACCACATCGGCCACCACATCGGCGTACGCCACCCGATGTGGACGGGTCCGTACGGTGGCGCCTCCGGTGTGCGAACACACGATGCCGGCACGGTGTGCGGCCGCCACCTTCACCAACGCCGGATCGGCGCCGGCCCAGGTGTCGTTGATCAGATCGGCTCCGACCTCGCAAGCCTGCTCGGCCACCTCGCTCCGCCAGGTGTCGACGCTGATCAACACCTCGGGGAAACGCTCCCGGATCCAGCCGATCATCGGCACCACCCGGGTGGTCTCGGTGGCCACGTCCACCTCGTCGCCCGGCCCCGCCTTGACGCCACCGACGTCGATGATGTCGGCGCCCTCGGCCACCGCTTGCTCGATCCGCTCCTGGGCCGCCGTGTCGGTGAAGCTCGAACCCCGGTCGTAGAAGGAATCGGGCGTCCGGTTCACGATGGCCATCACCAGGGCCCGGTCGGTGGCGACGGACTTGCCGCACAGCGTGGAGAGCATGGTGCCAGGGTAACGAGGGTCTCGATACGGCTCCTCGCTGCGCTCGTCACCTACTCGACCAGCAGAACAACACCCACCGAACACGACGCTCGTCACCAACTCGACCAGCAGAACAACACCCACCGAACGCTCGACACCTACTCGACCGGCAGGGAGCGGTTCAGCCTTTCGGCGCCTTCGCGTTCGCGACGTCATCGGGATAGTCGGCATAGAACTCGACGTACCCCTTGTCGCGACCGGCCAACACGTGCAGCGGGTCGTCGCCGGTGTCGGAGTAGCCCTCGTCACGCAGCTCCACCTTGCGGTTCTTGAAGGTCGAGGTCTGCTCGAAATCGTCGACCACCCGGATGAACAACGGCACCGCATAGGACGGCAGGTGTGAGTACAGGTGCGCGGCGAGCTCACCCTGGTCCAGATCGGCGCCCTCGCGCAGTTTGACCGCGGCCATGCCCGCGCGGCCGTCGGTGCCGGGCACTTCCACGCCGTACACCACCGACTGGGCGATCGCCCCGAAGGAGTCGAGGGCACCTTCCACCTGCGTGGTGGCCACGTTCTCGCCCTTCCATCGGAAGGTGTCACCCAGCCGATCGACGAAGGCGATGTGTGCGTATCCCTGATCGCGCACCAGGTCGCCCGAATTGAAGTAGGCGTCGCCCGGCTTGAACGCGTCGCGGATGATCTTCTTCTCGGTCGCCTCGGAATCGGTGTAGCCGTCGAGCGGCACCCGTTCGCTGATCTCGGCGATGAGCAGACCAGTGCCACCCTTGCCCACCTTGGTGAGACGCCCGTTCGCATCGCGGCGGGGTTCGCCGTGGTCGTCGTATTCGACGATCTTGTACGGCAACGGACAGAATCCGGCGGTGCGCTTCACACTGAAGGCGTTGACGAAGGCGACGTTGAGTTCGCTCGCGCCGTAGAACTCGACGATGCGGTCGATGCCGAACCGCTCGGCGAACTCGTCCCAGATCTCCGGCCGCATCCCGTTGCCGATGATGACCTTCACCGCGTGCCGGCGATCGGTCGGCTTCTCCGGCTGCGCCAACAGGTATCGGCACAGCTCTCCGATATAGCAGAAGGCCGTCGCCCGGTTCAGGATGACGTCATCCCAGAATTTCGATGCCGAGAACGACCGGCCGATCGCAATACATGCCCCGGATGCGAGGACCGAGCCGAGCGCGACCGACAACGCGTTGTTGTGGTACAGCGGCAGTGGCACGTACATGGTGTCGCTGTGGCGCAGGCGCACTGCCAGTCCGCCGATCCCGGAAAGATTCGCGAGCCAGCGGTTGTGGCTCATCACGCTCGCCTTGGGCATACCGGTGGTACCCGAGGTGAAGATGTAGAACGCCTTGGTCGACGCCGGCAGCTCCTCGGTGACCGCGGGATTGTCCTCGCTGCCGTCCGCGGACGCCGCGTCGAACTCGGCGAAATCGAAAACGTGCGGCGGCTGCACGTCGGCCGGGATCGACCCGAAAGCCTCGGCGCAGTCCGGGTCGTGCACGAGGACCTTGGCCTCGAGCAGTGACACGCTGTGCGCCATCACCTTGTCGCGCTGGTTGTAGTTCAGCATGCCCGCCACGGCACCGAGTTTCACCGTGGCCAGGATCAGCATCAGGTCGGTCGGGTTGTTCTTCGACAGGATCGCGACAACATCACCGGTGCCGACGCCGTTGTCGGTCAGCAAGGATGCGTACCTGTTGACCCGGCGGTTCACCTCGCCGTAGGTCATCGACCGACCCTCGAACCGGATGAACGGTCGATCGGGGTGAGCGGCCGCGTGCTTCTGGAAGATCGAGCCGATGGTCCGCTTCGCCTGCGGCGGACGGTGGATGAGTCCCGGCGCATGCTTGATCATGTTCAGCGCATGCGGCGCCATCTTGACCACGCCCCGGGCCAGGTCCCCCAGGCCGACCGGCTCGGCCGCGGAGGTGTCCGTGTGGGTGTCACTGCTCGGCATCAGATCTCTACTCCACATCTTTGTGTTGACGCCGCTCGATGTTCGCGTTGTTCGGCGTTCTCGCTGGTCTGCGGCGCGCACCATACGCACGTGGACACGCCGTGCGCCCTACCTTACCGAGCAGTAGCAAGTTGGATGGCGGTCGGTATGGATTGGGCGACGAGAAGGCGGTCCAACGCGCGGCGGGAGACGAAGCCACGCCCACACAGATCATCCAGCCAGCCGAGCAACGGCGCATAGAAATCGACCGGATCGAGCAGCACCACCGGTTTGGCGTGCATCCCGAGATATCCCGCGGTCCAGGTCTCGAAAAGCTCTTCGAGGGTTCCGATCCCGCCCGGCAGCGTGATGAAGCCGTCGGCCCGCTCGTCCATCAATCGCTTGCGTTCGCGCATGGTGTCGGTGACCACCAATTCGTCGGCACCGAGATCGGCCACCTCGCGCTCCATCAGCGCACGCGGGATGATGCCGACGGTCCTACCGCCGGCGGCCCGCGTCGCCTCCGCGAGCGCGCCCATCATGGAGATGTTGCCGCCCCCGGACACCACCGTGTGTCCCGCGTCGGCGATCGCGGTCCCCAGGTCGGCGGCGAGATCGAGAAAGCTCTGATCGACCGGGCCGGACGCACAGTACACACAGATCGCGCTCATCGACCACCCCGCCCGGCAGCCGCAGCGGCGATGATCTCGACCGCTTCGGCGGGTTCGTCGACCAGGTGGAGCAGGTCGAGGTCGTCAGTGGAGATCATCCCTTTGGCCAGCAGAACCTCGCGCATCCAGTCCAGCAGGCCCGCCCAGTGCTCCCGCCCGACCAGCACGATGGGGAATCGCACAACCTTCTTGGTCTGGACCAGCGTCAGCGCCTCGAACATTTCGTCGAGAGTGCCGAAGCCGCCGGGCAGACAGACGAAGGCCTGCGCATACTTGACGAACATCGTCTTACGCACGAAGAAGTAGCGGAAGTTCATGCCGACGTCGACCCACTCGTTGAGGTGCTGCTCGAACGGCAGCTCGATGTTGAGCCCGATGCTCTGCGCGCCGGTCTCCCAGGCGCCCCGATTGGCTGCCTCCATCGCGCCCGGACCGCCACCGGTGATGACCGCGTAGCCGGCCTCCCCAAGCGCCCGTCCGAGCCGGATCGCCAGATCGAACTCGGCGCTACCGGGCACCAACCTGGCCGACCCGAAGACCGTGACCGCCTCGGCCACCTCGCTCAACGCGTCGAACCCGGCCACGAACTCCGACTGGATTCGCAGTACTCGCCAGGAGTCGCGCATGGTGCGCTCGGCACGTAGGTCACGATCGCGCGGATCCACCCACTCGAGCAGGCGTCGGTCGGTGGTCTCGGACGCCTCGCCGGGGTCCCGGCGGACCCGGATCGGGCCCACGTAGCAAGTCTCCAGGTCCGCCGACGGATTGTCGGAGCCACGAGGACCCGTCTCGCCTGAGTTGTATTCGGAGTCGTACTCGGTGCGCGCCATCGAAGATCTCCCTATCGGTCAGCCGGACAGGAACGCACGCAGCAGATCTGCGACCTGGCCGATCTGACTCACCGGAACGCGTTCGTCGACGCGATGGGCCAGACTCGGGTCTCCGGGCCCGAGGTTGACCGCCGGGATGCCCAGCGCCGAGAAACGCGAGACGTCGGTCCACCCGTACTTGGCGCGGAACCGGCCGTCGGCAGCTTCGACCAATGCGGCCGCGGCCGGGTTCGACAGCCCCGGCAAGGCGCCCGCGGCCGAGTCGGTGACCTCGACACCGAGTTCGGCATCAGCGATGGAGTCGGCGAACACGTCACGCACGTGCGCGAGGGCCTGCTCGATGCTGCGATCGGGTGCAAAACGGAAGTTCACGTCGACATACGCCGCGTCGGGTACGACGTTGCCCGCGACACCACCGCCGAGTCCGACCGCCGACATCCCTTCGCGGTACTCACAGCCGTCGATGTCGACCGTCCGCGGCCGGTAGCGAGAGAGGGTGGTGAGCACCCCACCGAGTTTGTGGATGGCGTTGTCGCCCATCCACGACCGCGCCGAGTGTGCGCGGACGCCCGAGGCCGACAGCCGAACCCGCAGGGTGCCCTGGCAGCCGGCCTCGATCAGTCCACCGGTCGGTTCACCGAGGATGGCAACGTCGCCGCGTAACCAGTCGGGTAGCTCCCGCTCGATCACGCCGAGCCCGTTGTACTTCGCAGCTATCTCCTCGCAGTCGTAGAAGATCAGCGTCAGGTCGTGGGCCGGATCAACCAACGTCGCAGCCAGATGCAGGAACACCGCGTCGCCGGACTTCATGTCGACAGTGCCGCAGCCGTGCACCACATCGCCCTCGTCGTCGTCGGTGGTGCGTCGATGCGGCAGATTGCCTGCCACCGGCACGGTGTCGAGATGACCGGCCAGGATGACTCGGCTCGGTAGCCCCCGATCGGTGCGCGCGAGAACCCGGTTGCCGTCGCGGACGATTTCGAAACCGGTTGCCTGGGAACGTAATGCACTCTCCACGGCATCGGCGATAGCGGCTTCGTCGCCCGATTCGCTCGCGATGTCGACGAGTGCCGCGGTCAGCTCGACCGGGTCGGCGCGTAGATCGAGGTCGGCAGCAGTCACCCCATCACCGTAGCCGTCGGCCGAGCTCACCGACCGCTCACCACCCGCAGCAATTGTCCGAAACGTTCAAGACCCTCACCGCCGACCGCAGTAGCGTCACCGCCATGACCTCTGTCGACGACACCCCGGTTCCCGCGCTCAACGCACTGTCCATCGTCACCCGCGACATGGGCGCAGCTCTCGCCTTCTATCGGTTGTGCGGTCTCACATTCCCCGAGGGGGCAGAGAACCAACCGCATGCCGACACCACTGCCGGTGGGTTGCGGATCATGTTCGACACCCGCGATGTCGTCTCGTCGTTCACCCCCGACTGGACCGAACCGTCCGGCGGCCACCGCATGGCCGTGGCCTTCGAGTGCGCCTCGCCGGCGCAGGTCGACGCGCTGCACCGGCGGCTCGTCGACGCCGGCCATTCTTCGGCCCACGAACCGTTCGATGCATTCTGGGGTCAGCGGTACGCCGTGGTCCGCGATCCCGACGGCAATCCCGTCGACTTCTATTGCCCGCTCGAGTGATTCGGGCGCTATGGGCCGCACCGAAAGGTATCCGGGCCGCGGCCCACCAGGTCGAGAAACTCCCGATGCATATGCGGTTGATCGGCGAAGTGCCGGCCGGCCGCGACCTGCGCCGGCTCGACCCCCGTAGCGAGGTCGACCCGCGCTGCACGTACCCGGAGGATGCGCTGCAACGTTTTGGGTCCGTAGCCGAAATGTCGCAGGGCATGGCGGTGGAAGGTGCGCGTCGTACCACCGAGCAGACCGGCGACCTCGTCGACGCGGCGACCACCCGCCAACGCATCCGCGACCGGAGTGACCCATCCGGGCACCTCCCATCGACGCGTGTCGGCGAGTCGACGCAGCACCGCTGACGGCTCGGCGGCGGCGCAGAGCGCGTCGAGCCAGGGCGCCGCTTCCGCCGACGACCAGAGATCGGTCAGATCGACCCGCAGATCCCGAACGTCATACGCCGGGACGCCGAGCACGCATGGCGCGACGCCCGGCGCCAGCCGGATGCCGACCATGTGCTCGACCGACTCGCAGACGTGCTGGTGTGGGTGGGTGTCGGGACCGGCGACCAGCAGACGCCGTCGGTCCCAGATCAGATCCATGCAACCGTCCGGCAGGATCTCGGCCGTCCCCACCTCGTGTTCGGCCGACCACACGGCACCACGTGCGGTCTCCGATGTCGATGCCCCGGCCATCGATCGAGTGTCACCCTCCCCCGGTAGGCTGTGCATCCGTGACGACTAACGGCGCTTTCGCAACCGGTATTGCCACGGTGACCAACGGCGGGTCGGCTGACCCGGGCGTGGTCCTCGACGTCTGGTTCCCCGAGCCGGAACTGAACACTCCCGCCACGAGCGAGACCGTCGTCCTCGACGGTGACGCCGTCCCACACGATCTGCGTGACCTGATCGGCGAGGACGCCGCGCGCGGAGTCAAGACGGTGGCGGTGAAGACCACGACCACGGACCTGTCGTCGGCGCCGATCGACGCCTACGACGTGTATCTCCGTCTACACCTGCTGTCGCACCGTCTGGTGACACCGCACGGCACCAACCTCGAGGGCATCTTCGGCCTGCTGACCAACGTCGTGTGGACCAATCACGGACCCTGCCCCATCGACGGTTTCGAGACCACCCGCGCGCGCCTTCGCTCGCGCGGTCCGGTCACCGTCTACAGCATCGACAAATTCCCGCGCATGGTCGACTACGTGCTGCCCGGCGGCGTACGGATCGGGGACGCCGACCGGGTCCGTCTCGGCGCTCATCTCGCTCCCGGGACCACCGTCATGCACGAGGGTTTCGTCAACTACAACGCCGGGACGCTGGGCTCGTCGATGGTGGAAGGTCGCATCTCGGCCGGTGTGGTGGTCGGCGACGGCTCCGACATCGGCGGCGGTGCCTCCACGATGGGCACGTTGTCCGGCGGCGGCAAGGAGATCATCGCACTGGGCAAGCGGTGCCTGCTCGGCGCGAACTCGGGTTGCGGCATACCCCTCGGCGATGACTGCGTGATCGAGGCCGGCCTCTACGTGACGGCCGGAACCAAGGTCACCGGTCCGGACGGCACCGCGGTCAAGGCCCGCGAGTTGGCCGGGCAGTCCAACCTGCTGTTCCGACGCAACAGCCTCACCGGGGCCGTGGAGGTCGTCCCTTGGAAGGGCGACGGCATCGCCCTGAACGAGGCGCTGCACAAGAACAACTGACCGCTGACTGTGCCCGGTTTTGCACCGGGCACACCTCAGTGGTTCAGACGTTCGGCGGCCGCGGCGACGCGTTCGTCGGTCGCGGTGAGTGCGATGCGCACATGCTGCGCGCCCGCGGGACCGTAGAAGTCGCCGGGTGCCGCGAGGATGCCGCGGTCGGCGAGCCAGTCCAGAGTGGTTCGTGAGTCCTCGCCCCGGGTGGCCCACAGATAGAGTCCGGCTTCCGAGTGGTCGACCCGGAAGCCGGCCGAGGTGACCGCGGCGAGCAACGCTTCGCGGCGGGCCCGGTAGCGCTCGCGTTGAGCGTGCGCGTGGTCGTCGTCGTCGAGCGCGGCGACCATCGCCCCCTGGATGGGGAACGGCACGATCATCCCGGCATGTTTGCGAACGGCGAGTAGTTCACCGATCAGTTCTCGGTCACCGGCGAGGAAGCCCGCCCGATAGGACGCGAGATTGGAGACCTTGGACAAGGAGTGCACCGCTATCAGACCACGGTGATCGCCGCCGCTGACCCGGGGATCGAGGATCGAGTATGCCTCCCCCTCCCACGTCAGACCGAGGTAACACTCGTCGGAGACCACGATGGTGCCCCGGTCACGGGCCCAGTCGACGACCTTGCGGAGGTGATCGATGCCGAGCACCTTGCCGGTCGGATTGGACGGCGAGTTGATATACAGCAACGCAGGTGAGGTGGGGCCCAGCGCGACGGTCGAATCCGCCCGCACCGCCGTGGCACCGGCCAGCAGCGCCCCGACTTCGTATGTCGGGTAAGCAACCTCGGGAATCACCACGACATCGCCTGCGCCGATACCGAGCATCGACACCATGCCGGCAATGACCTCTTTGGTGCCGATCACGGGCAGGATGGCCGACTCGTCGAGACCGGTGGTGCCGAACCGACGGGCCAGGGCGCCGACCGCAGCGGTACGCAACGCAGACGTGCCGATTGTCGTCGGGTAGCCCGGGAACTCCGAGGATGCGGCCAGCGCCTCCCGGATCACCGGATCGACCGGATCGACCGGTGTCCCGACCGACAGGTCGACGATGCCGCCGGGATGTTCGGCGGCTCGCGCCCGGGCGGCGCCGATGGTGTCCCACGGGAAGTCCGGGAGCACCGAGCTGACCCGCCGTCGTGTCGCGAAACCAGACGTGCTCACGGCGTCAGTTCATTCCTCTTCGTTCATCGGCGGTAGACCCTTGATGAACGCCGGGTCCGCCTCGGTCTTGCCGACCTTGCTCGCACCGCCCGGTGATCCCAGGTCGTCGAAGAAGTCGGCATTGGCGCTGACGTAGGGCTCCCACTCGTCGGGCACATCATCCTCGTAGAAGATCGCCTCGACCGGGCACACCGGCTCGCAGGCACCGCAGTCGACACACTCGTCGGGCTGGATGTAGAGCATCCGGCCACCTTCGTAGATGCAGTCCACCGGGCATTCCTCGACGCAGGCCTTGTCCAAGACATCGACACAAGGCTCCGCGATGATGTAGGTCACCACACTCTCCTTCGCTGCAAAACACTCGCGGCCCGGCAACGATCGCGGTCGCGGTGTCGTCGCCGGGGTCGGTGCGTGGGCTGAACGCACCGGATCACGGACCGCGCGGCGACCCCGAACGAACGGGCCACATACACATGAGTCCGTGTCCAAGAGTATCGGGCGGGCGTCCCCCTGTTCGACACCCGCCCCCGTTCCACGAGCTCAGACGTAATGCGGATCACATACTCTGTCGTCGTTGTGATCTGCGCGCGTCCAATCCTCGACGCCGTGGCCCGCCGACGCGACTCTGGTGCACGTGATCACACATGCCGACCCAGTGCGCACCCGAACCACCACGCTGCCGACGCGGCTGCGGCCCGCAGACCTGCGCCGGATCACCGATCAGGGTGTGGCCGACGTCCTCGACGGGGTCTACGACCACCTCCTCCCGCCACAGTGGGACGCCATCGAGCGCTGGGCGGCACGGTTGGAGACCACCGACGAGCTCGACCTGTGGTTGATCAGCTGGACCCCGGACCGTTCCACCGAACTGCACGACCACACGGGGTCGATCGGCGCCCTGACGGTGTTGTCCGGGGCGCTGCGGGAGTACCGATGGACCGGCCAGGACCTCGCCGTGCGGGTGCTCGCCGCGGGCGATCAGGCATCGTTCCCCCTGGGGTGGGTCCACGATGTGCAGCGCCATGACCCCGGCCAGACGGCCGGCACCGCCGGGGCCACCGAACCGACGCTGAGTGTGCACGCCTACTCCCCACCGCTGACGGCGATGTCCTTCTACGATGTCCTCGAGCCGGGCCGATTACGCCGGACCCGGACCGAGCTGACCGACCAACCGGAGTGATCGACGTGCCCACCATCGACGATCTGCTCGCCGCGGCGCGTCGCGGCCTGCACCGCATCGAGGCGGCCGATGTCGCGGCGGAGGTGGCGGCAGGCGCGGTCCTGGTCGACATCCGCCCGGCCGGCCAACGAGCCGCGGAAGGTGAAGCCGACGGCGCACTCGTCGTCGAACGCAACGTTCTGGAATGGCGCTGCGATCCGGCCAGTGACGCGCGCCTACCCGAAGCGGTCGATCACGACGTGCGCTGGATCATCCTGTGCTCGCAGGGCTACACCTCCAGCCTCGCCGCGGCATCGCTGCAGCAGCTCGGCTTGCACCGGGCCACCGATGTCATCGGTGGTCATCAGGCGCTGCGCGCACTCGACGGCGACTGAGCCCGCTCCTCCTCGGCG
This sequence comes from Gordonia sp. NPDC062954, assembly GCF_044543825.1. Taxonomy (NCBI): domain Bacteria; kingdom Bacillati; phylum Actinomycetota; class Actinomycetes; order Mycobacteriales; family Gordoniaceae; genus Gordonia; species Gordonia sp. NPDC062954. Next base: position 486,825 of record NZ_JBITWL010000001.1, read on the forward strand.
AGATGCCGGGTTCTTCTCGGCGGGAGGGCCGAGATCAGGCGACGGCCGGCCAGGGACGGCCCTGCGGGTGGACGTCGGCCGCCAGACCCGTCGACGGGTCGGCGATGGCGGCGACGTGCCCGGCCAGACCCGGATCGATCCACTCCGAACCGGCGAGCACGTACGGCGGCTGCGCGGTGATGCGTTCGCTGAGTATGTAGCCCGACTCCGCGGTGATCTCCGCGAGCGCGTCCAGGTTGGGCCAGGGGCGTTCGGGGTTGACGTGATCGGGCGTCAGCGGTGATACGCCACCCCAGTCGTCGACACCGGAGGCGATCAGCGCCGCACACTCCCGCGCCGACACCAGATTCGGCGGCGCCTGCACTCGCATCTGCGGTCCGAGCACCACACGGGCCACGGCCACCGCCGCCAGGAATTCGGTCATCTCGGCATCCGGGGTGCCGCGCATCGCCGTATCCGGCTTCGCGCGGAAGTTCTGCACGATGACCTCCTGGATGTGTCCGTGCGCCCGGTGGATGTCGCGGATCGCGATGATGGATTCGGCGCGCTCGGAGAGGGTTTCCCCGATCCCGACCAGGATGCCGGTGGTGAACGGGACGCGTTCGGCCCCTGCGTCGTGCAGTACCTGCAGCCGCACGCGCGGATCCTTGTCCGGACTGCCGTAGTGCGGCTGCCCCTTCTCGGTGAACAGCCGACGCGAGGTGGTCTCGAGCATCATGCCCATCGACGGCGCGACCGGGCGCAGCGCCCGCATCTCGGCCGCACTCATCACCCCCGGGTTCAGGTGCGGGAGCAGACCCGTCTCCTGCAATACGGCAACCGCTGCCGCCCGGACATAGTCGAGGGTGGAGTCATGCCCCCGCGCGGCGAGCCACTCACCCGCCTGCGACCAGCGATCCTCCGGGCGGTCACCGAGGGTGAACAGTGCTTCCTTGCACCCGAGCGCGGCACCGTTGCGGGCGATCTCGAGTACCTCGTCGATCTCGAGGTACATGCCCTGCCCGGCGCGGGCGAGTTTGCCGGGGACGGTGACGAAGGTGCAATAGTGGCATCGATCCCGACACAGCCGGGTGAGAGGGACGAACACCTTTCGGGAATAGGTGATTTGCCGGTCGCGTCCGGCCCCGGCGAGGCCGTCGTCACGCAGCCGCGAGGCGATCTCCTGCAGTGCGATCAAGTCGTCACCGGAGCAGGCGAGCAACGCGGCGGCCTGAGTCTCATCGAGGTCGGCGCCGCAACGGGCGGCGTCGAGTGCATCGGCGATCGTCTCGTCTGTCACGGGTATCGACCTCCTTCGTCGACGGGTCGGGATTCGATCTCATAGGGCGTCGGATCGAAGGTGCCGTTGCGTTCGCGGAACGACACCGCGGTGCCGGGCCACAACAGGGTCAGCCGACCGCTTCTGGGATCCACGTACCAACTGTTGCATCCGGTCAACCACACCGTCGAGGCGCTGCGCTCGTCGATCTCCCGGGTGTAGGCCTCTTCGGCCGCCGCGGTCACCTCGATGGCGTCGATGGCGTTGCGCGCCATGTGATCCAGAGCGCCCACCACATAATCCAACTGCGTCTCGATCATGTAGATGGCCGAATTGTGTCCCAGGGCAGCATTCGGACCGTCGAGGACGAACATGTTCGGGAAACCGTGGACCGCCGTGGAGGCGAATGACACCATGCCCGCCGACCAGTGGTCGTCCAGGACCTCCCCGTGGCGGCCCCGCACCCGTACCGCGGCAGGTAGCCGGGTGGCCTCGAAACCGGTCGCCATCACCAGCACATCGAGGTCGTAGGTCTGTCCACTGACCGCGCGCGCCTTGCACTCGACGACCGAGTCGAGCGCGCTCGGTTCGAACACCACATTCGGCCGTTGCAGCGCCGGGTAGAAATCATCGCTGAGCAGGATGCGTTTGCAGCCGATCTCGTAGTCCGGGGTCAGCGCCGCGCGCAGGCCCGGGGCGGCGACCTGCCGGCGGAGATGACTCGAGGCGCGCTCGCGGATGGCATCGATGTCGGGCCGCAACCCCAGGCGCTGCCGGAAGGCCCGGTCGGCGTCGGCGAGCATGTCCTGCCGGACTGCCTGCGCACGTTCAGGCACCGCGAGTTCGGCTCGTTCCTCGACGGTGAACCGGCGATCGTCACGCGGCACGACATACGGTGGTGTGCGGGAGAACACGACGAGCTCCTCGGCGTCCGCAGCGAGGTGCGGAATCACCTGAACCGCGGAGGCACCGGTACCCACGACCCCGATCCGCTCGCCTCCGGCGAGCAGGTCGTCACGCCATTGCGCTGTGTGAACGACTGTGCCGGTAAAGGATTCGAGTCCGTCGATGTCGGGTATGTGCGGTTCAGACAGTCGCCCGACGGCCATCACCAACACCCGCGCGCACACGGCACCCGCGCTGGTCTCGATCTCCCAACGAGATTCGGCGTCCGACCATCGCGCATCGCGGAGTTCACAGCCGAGCCGGATGTGCGGTGTCAGCCCCTCGTCAACAACCGTCTGTTCGAGATAGCGGCGGATCTCGGCACCCTGCGGATACAGCGTCGCCCAGTCCCACGGAGGCCGGAAGGAGAAGGAGTACAGATGTGCCGGGATGTCGCAGGCGATGCCGGGATAGGTGTTGTCCCGCCAGGTGCCGCCCACGCCACCGGCCCGTTCGAGGACGACGAACGAGTCTCGTCCGCGCCGCGCCAATTGCGTGGCCATGCCGATGCCGGCGAATCCGGCACCGACGATGGCCACGTCGATCACCAGCGGCTCGGCAGTAGACGTCCTGCTCACCGACGAACCTGGGGTATCGGTGTCAATCGCTGCGCCGGCGGATCCGCATAGCCGGTGGTTCGCTGGCGAGGATTGCGTCCCAGCCGTGCGCCGAGGTCGGCGATCGCGTCGACGCCCAGTACCCGTCCGGCCTCCTGGCCGGCGTCCGGCATCAGGTCGCCGTCGATGAGCAGGCCCCCGATGTCGTCGGCTCCGCCGCCCAGCAACGCCTCGGTGGTGTCGGCGTCGTGTTTGGTCCAGGCGACCTGAATGTGGTCGAAGGTGCCCAGGGTGAGCAGCCGGGCCACCGCATGCACGGCTCGGGTCTCGCGCCGGGTGACCGGCGTGGTGGCCACCTCCCGCAGATGCGGTGGGGCGTTCTCGGGCAGCAGTGGCATCAAGATGAGCTCACTGAACCCTCGCGTGCGGCGTTGCATCTCGCACAGCGCACGCAGATGGTCGAGCTGATGCTGCGGGGTCTCCACGTGTCCATACAGCATCGTCGCCGTCGAGAACATTCCCACCTGGTGGGCCGCCTCGATGGTCGACACCCACTCGGCCACAGGTGGGGCGGCGCCACCGGCAAGATGCGCACGGACGTCGCCGTCGAGAATCTGGGCGGCCGTGCCGGGCACGGAGCCGAGTCCGGCCGCGTGTGCACGGCGCAGGAACTCGGTCACCGACACCCCCATCCGAGTGGCGGCGTCGCGCACCTCGGGCGGGCGGAAGGCGTGCAGATGCATTTGCGGGGCCGCCGCGTGAATGGTGTCGACCAGGCGCAGGTACCCGTCGGTGGGAGCGTCGACGGACAGCGGTCCCTGCAGGCAGATCTCGGTGGCACCCAATTCCCATGCCTCGACGACCAGATCGCTGACATCGGGAACGTCGGGCCGACCCGAGCCGACGACCGAGGTGTCGAGGTTGCGGTTGACGACGAAGGTGAGCTCGTCTCCGGTGATCGTCCGGCGGGCGTCGTCGGCCAGCGCGCAGAGCTCGTCGAGTTCGGCGCCGGAGGCACCGAGCAACGCTAGCCACTCGTCGTCGCCGAGCGACGACGGATCGTCGGCGACGTGACGCACAGCTGCCCGGACGGCCTGCACAGTGGCGTGCGCGTCCCGAGCCCACTCCCGCAGGACCATTCCCTCACTCTAACCGCACCCGGCGAACCGGCCTCGACGCCCCGACGGGCCCGGGACCGGCGCTGCTCAGCGGTCGTCGGGATCGGGCAACCGCCGGGTCCAGGCAAGCAGAAAGGGCACGCCTGCGCCAATGGCGAGCAGACCGAGGGTGGGCAGCACCAACGTTCCGTCCGGCACCAGCACGAGATCGCCGCCCGGGCCGGGCAGCGCGCCGGCGACCAGCACCAGCAACCAGGCCAGCAGCGGGAGGAAACGCAACGGTCCGTCGGTGATGGCCGCAGCCAGCCAGAGCAACACCGCGTTGACGATCCCGGCGAGCACCGCCGCCACCGGGATCGCGATGCCGCCGAAACGCAGGTAGACGAACGCCACCGACAACACACCGACGACGATGCCGTTCACCACCAGCAAGGCCAGCAATGCGCGGTCGACGGGACGCATCAGTCGATCCCGGCGAACAGGTCGGTCTCCCGTCGCCCCGGCTCGGGCCGGTGGCGCGCGGAGATCAGCACGAAGTGCTCCCGGTCGAAGACGGGCTGCAAGATGTTGTTGGACAGCGCGTATTCGGATCCGGACGGCGCCACGGTCACCTGAGTCGCATGTGCGCGCAATCCGGCAACCTTGCGATCGACGACGTCGCCGACGTCGATCTCGGTGGTGATGGTGTGGTCGGGGTGGCTGGGCAACTCGTCGGCTGCCGGTAGTCGCCAGCCGTTCGGCACCCGGCCTGCCGCCGCCGACAACCCGGAACGCAGCGCGGAGCGTTCGGTGATCGACTCGTAGACCTTCACCGGCTCGGGCAGCGACCCGCCGGCCATCCGAGCATGCACCCGTGGCAGGGCCGCCACGGTCGACGCGTGGACCAGTTTGTGGTCGGGGTGGCCGTAGGTGCCCGCGTTGTCGTAGGTGACGACGACCTGCGGTGCAAACGACACGATCTCGTCGACGAGGGTGTCGACGAGATCGTCGAACCCGGCCCGGACCAACGCGCGCGGATGCTGCGCAGACGGTGCGCCGTCCATGCCGGAGTCCCGCCAATGCCCCGCTCCGCCGAGAAATCTCGGCCGCAGCGCCGGTCGCCCAGCCGGACTCAGCGCGGCCAGCGCGCTGCTCAGTTCCGCAATTCGGTATCCGCCCAGTTGATCGGCTCCACCGTCGGCGGCCAGCTGCGCCCATTCGTCGCCGATGACCTCGCCCTCTTCACCGAGGGTGAAGGTCAGCACGCGCACGTCGACGCCCTCGGCGAGGTAACGGGCGATGGTGCCGCCGGTCATGATCGTCTCGTCGTCGGGATGCGCGTGCAGCAGCAGCAAACGCCGCGAGGTGTCGGTGGTCATCGTTGCTCCCAGGCGACCGTGTCGCCGAAGATGGCGACCTGGATCGGTCCGGACAGCGGAACCCCGACGACCTGGTCGGTGAGGCCGACGAACATGCTGTCCTGATACAGCGGCACATAAACCGACTGTGCGGCGAGCAACGGCTCGGCCTCGGTGAGCAGTGGGATCGGGTTCGGCGCGGACAGCGCTTCGCGGGCCAGACCGATGAGCTGCGGATCGCAGATCCCGGAGACATTACTCGCATAGCTGTCGTCGGCCGCGCCCTCGCGACCCGGCGACACACTGGCCGGTGTAGGCGGCGTCGACAGTGACGGCGCGGTCCCCGGCTTGGGTTGATCGCAGTCGACCTGGGAGGCCAGCGATGCCGCGGCCGGCACGCCGAGGCCCTGCCAGCCCACCACGAGATCGACACGCGCGTTGGTCAGCGCGACACCGTAGAGCTCACTGTTGGGCAGCGCGAGCACCGTTGCCCGGACGCCTTGGCCGCGCAACTGGTCGACGATGTTGGCCGCCGCCGAGGTGGATCGTGGATCCCCGCTGATGGCGCCCACCCGGATCACCAGGTCGTCGCCGTCCTTGCGGTATGGGGCGATTCCGGCCGGTAGCGGCTCCACCTCGGTGCCACCGTCGGACGCGCTGGGGCCGTCGGAACCCGACTCGGCGGGCGATGCGGGCGCGCTCGACGCACCCATCGAGGCCGACGGAGCACCGGAAGGATTAGTGGTCTCCTCGTCGGGCGCTGCCCGTTGGTAACCCTCGTCGGCGAGCAGACCGGCGATCTCATCGGCCGTCGGCCGGACACGATCCACCGGGAAGTATCCGGGATCGGTGGGTGCGAAAACGGTGTTGGCGAACGGCGTGACGATGTCGTCCCCGGCACCGGCCAGGGTCACCAGATCCGGGTCGATCATTCCCAGCACGGCACGCCGTATCGGTAGTGCACGCATCGTCGAGGTGCGGGCGTTGACGCTGATCGACAGAGCCCGCGACGTGGGGCTGCGGCGGGTCATCAGACCGGGAACGGCCGACAGTTCGGCGGTGGTCGCCGGGCTGGTCCGCACCGCGGCGATCGCCGAGTCGCCCGTCCGCACCGACTCGACCATCTGCGATGCGGTGCCGGCACGTCGCAGCACCACCTGATCGAGACTGGGCGGTTCCATCCAGTATCGGTCGTTGCGAGCCAACCGCACCTCGTCGCGGGTCTGGTCGATGGAGACGATCGCAAACGGGCCCGCCGACACCGGTTTCCCGCTGTCCATACCGGTCTGGAAACCGGCCGGAGCACCCCGCAACACGTGACTGGGCAGCAGATCGGTGAACAATTGCCGCCACGCCGGATAGGGCTGGGCGAAGGTCACCTGCACCTCTTTACCGCCTGCGCGCGACTGCACGGAGTCGATGAGCCGGTATCCCGCGGGCGCCACCACATTGGGCTGGCGCGACATCTGTTGCCAGAGATACGAGAAATCGTCACCGGTGACCGGCAGCCCGTCCGACCACTGGGCATCGGTGTGGATCTGATAGGTCACGGTGAACGGGTCACGTGAGGTGACCTCGGCCGAGGTGATCAACGCCTCCTGGCGTTGCCACACCACTCCCTCCGGCGTTGCGACCGGCCGGAATGCGCTCGGCAGGGTCATCGCCGCGACCGCGGTGGTGACAGTGCCCTGATCGGCACCGATGTGCGGGTTGAAGCCGCCACCGACCGAATCGGTCGCGACATAGACCGTCTTCTCGGTCGGGTACTCGGTCGGAGTGGGCGGTGGAGCGGTTTCTCGCACCGGCGGCGGCGGGTTGGACATACACGCCGTCGCCAGCAGCGCGAGAGCGCCGAGTAGTGCCAGCAGCCGGACCCTGCGTCCACCGGAAACCGACTGTCTCACGCGGCCCGCTCCCGCCTGCCAACGACTCACCGACAACACCCCCACAAGCTCGTCACGGCGCGAATCGACGCCGGGCGCACACGCGCCGGCTATCCGGCCGCCTGGTCACGCGACTTCGCCCGCGAGCGCTCGCGGGCGCGCGTCGAGGAGTCGAGATGCACCTTACGCACCCGCACGACCTCGGGCGTCACCTCGACACACTCATCGGCGGCGCAGAACTCCATCGCGCCCTCGAGGTCGAGTTGCATCGGCTTGGCGAGGGTCTCCATCACGTCGGCCGACGACTGGCGCATGTTGGTCAGCTTCTTCTCGCGCGTGACATTGATGTCGAGATCCTCGGCACGCGGATTGATCCCGACGACCATGCCCTCGTAGGTGTCGGCACCCGGCTCGACGAAGAAGGTGCCGCGGTCGGCGAGCTGGATCATCGCGAACGGGGTGACGCTGCCGGTGCGGTCACTGACCAGCGATCCGGTGTGGCGTGCGCGGATCTCGCCGGCCCACGCGTCGTATCCGTCGAACACGGCGTTGGCGATGCCGGTTCCCCGGGTCTCGGTGAGGAAGTCGGTGCGGAACCCGATCAGGCCTCGCGAGGGCACGATGAACTCCATCCGGACCCAGCCGGTGCCGTGATTGTTCATGTGCTCCATGCGGCCCTTGCGGGCGGCAAGCAATTGGGTGACCGCACCGAGGTACTCCTCGGGGACGTCGACGGTCAGGTGCTCGAACGGCTCCTGCACCTTGCCGTCGACCTTGCGGGTCACCACCTGAGGTTTGCCAACGGTGAGTTCGAAGCCCTCGCGTCGCATCTGCTCGACCAGGATGGCCAGTGCAAGCTCGCCGCGGCCCTGGACCTCCCAGGCGTCGGGACGGCCGATGTCGAGCACCCGCAGCGACACGTTGCCCACGAGTTCGGAGTCCAGGCGCGACTTCACCATCCGGGCGGTCAGTTTGTGGCCCGACACCCGGCCGGCGAGCGGCGAGGAGTTGGTGCCGATGGTCACCGAGATCGCCGGCTCGTCGACGGTGATCCGCGGTAGCGGCTCCGGGTTGTCGAGGTCGGCGAGGGTGTCACCGATCATGATCTCCGGCATACCGGCCACCGCGACGATGTCACCGGCCACGGCCGATTCGGCCGGGGCGCGGTCCACGCCGACGGTGGCCAGCAGCTCCGTGATCTTCGCCTTCTCGACGACCGGCTCCCCGTCCACTTCACGACACCACGAGATCTGCTGGCCCTTGCGCAGGGTGCCGTTGTGGATACGGACCAGGGCGAGGCGACCGAGGAACGCCGACGCGTCGAGGTTGGTCACATGCGCCTGCAACGGCGCATCGGGGTCGCCCTTGGGCGCGGGAACGTGCTCGAGGAGCACATCGAAGAACGGGTCGAGATTCTCCCCCGACGGCACCTCGCCGTCGGCGGGCTGCTCGGTGCTGGCGACGCCGGCGCGGCCGGAGGCATAGAGCACGGGGAGCTCGAGTGCGAGCTCGGCCGCGGCAGCGGCCTCGTCGTCCAGGTCGGAGGCGAGGTCGAGCAGCAGATCCTGACTCTCGTCGACGACCTCCTGGATGCGCGCGTCCGGGCGGTCGGTCTTGTTCACCACCAGGATCACCGGCAGCGATGCGGCGAGTGCTTTGCGCATCACGAACCGGGTCTGCGGCAGCGGACCCTCGGAGGCATCGACGAGCAGCACCACACCATCGACCATCGACAGGCCGCGTTCGACCTCGCCACCGAAGTCGGCGTGGCCGGGCGTGTCGATGACGTTGATGACGACCTCGGTGCCGTCGGGCTGGCGACGATGGACCGCGGTGTTCTTCGCGAGAATGGTGATGCCCTTCTCGCGTTCGAGGTCACCCGAGTCCATCACGCGGTCGACGAGTTCGGCGCGCTCGCCGAAGACCCCCGACTGGCGCAGCATCGCGTCGACCAGCGTGGTCTTGCCGTGGTCGACGTGCGCGACGATCGCGACGTTGCGGAAGTTGTGGACAGCGCTCACTGAGCTCTCTTTCACTGCGATGGGGACCGGTCGATCACCGGTGGACAAGTCAACGCGTACAGGGTATCGGGCGACAAGCTGAGATCGCGATCACATCTCCGGGTCGGCCGATAAGTTAGGGCATGCTAATGTCCGGCGCATGGGCAAGGTCCACCCGGCGGACATCGCCGAGCTGAAGCCGAAGAAGAAATGCTGCCGCAAGTCCACCAGGTGCGTACGGTGCCCGGTGGTGGTCCATCGGATGCGCAAACTCGACGGTGCGCAGATGACGAAGAAGCAGCTCACCAAGGCCCTTAAGCGGGCGCGCGCGGCCTGAGGGTGTGCGAGGGCCCTTCGTGTCGCTCGCAAGCTCGCGCCTCAGGGACCAACGGGAGACGCTCGTAGGATCCGGGCATGGGCATCAAACTCGAGAACGTCGCCATCGCCGTACGTGACCTCGACGCGGCCATCGCATTCTTCACCGACCTCGGACTCGAGGTGCTCGGTCGCGACACGGTCAGCGGCGAATGGACCGACACGGCCGTCGGCCTCGACGGCAACCACGCCAGGATCGCCATGTTGCAGACACCCGACGGCCTGGGGCGTCTCGAACTCTTCGAATACATCCACCCCGACGCGATCGAGACCGCACCCACGCGTCCGAACGAGATCGGTATGCACCGCGTCGCGTTCTCGGTCGATGACCTCGACGAAGCACTGCAGATCGCCGCTCGCCACGGGTGCCACCCGCTGCGCGGCGTGGGGACCTATGGGGACAGCTATCGGCTCACTTACGTGCGGGGGCCCAGCGGCATCATCGTGATGCTGGCCGAGGAGCTGAACCGCGGGTGAGCCTGGCCCGCATCGATGTCATCTCACCCGCCGAGGTCGCCGAGCAGTTCGGGCACCCACACGTTGTCGGCGGGTACCAGTCGACCCGAGTCGTGCATCAGTCGCAGGCCCGGCGCATCCACCCAACGCAGCGCCTCGTGTTCGGCGGGGTGCGGGGTGCCGCACTCGATGCGCGCCCGCAGGGCGACCAGCGTGAGATCGCCGGTCAAGGCGACCGATTCGCGCAGCGCCGCGCCCACCGCGATCGTCACCCCGAGCTCCTCACGCAGTTCTCGACGCAGCGCGTCCGCGGGGCTCTCCCCCGCCTCGACCTTGCCGCCCGGTAGCTCCCAGAGGCCCGCCAGGTCGGGTGGATAGCGCCGCTGCGCCAGCAGTAATCGATCACGGTCCAGGACCGCCCCGGCCACCACGATCCGGTGTCCGGTCATTCGCCGATCACCGCGACCCGCTCTTCGACCAGCTCGAGGGCGGCCCGGTCGCCCACGCCGAGTCGATCCGAGGTGATGGCATCGAGTTCGATGTGGCCCACCTGCACCCGCAGCCGGCGACCGGCCGGCAGATCGGCTACGGCCGCGACTACGCCGGACGACGGGCTCTCCCCGACGACACCGACGGCACGCACGGACTCGGGCCGTAGCCCCAACGACGCGTGTCCGTCCGGGAGATCGAGGGTGGCCTCCCCCAGCGAGGTCACCGCTCGTCCGTCGGTGACCTCGGCGGCCAGCACGGTGGTCACGCCGAGGAACCGGGCCGTCCACTCGTCCTTCGGGCTCAGCCACAGCTCAGCCGGCGCGGCGGTCTGCACCAACGCGCCACTGCGCATCACCGAGATCGAGTCGGCCATCAGCGCGGCCTCGGTGTGATCGTGGGTGACCACGATCGTCGGGGTCGCGGTGCTCGTGACGATGTCTCTGATCTCGGTGGCCAACCGGTCACGCAGCAACCGGTCGAGCGCGGCGAGTGGCTCGTCGAGCAACAACAGCCGCGGGCGGGGTGCCAGCGCCCGGGCCAGCGCGACACGTTGCGCCTGGCCCCCGGAGAGCTCCTCCACGCGACGCTCCCCGAACCCGCTGAGACGGACCAGTTCGAGCATCTCCTCAACTCGCACCCGGATTGCTGGACGGGGCCATCGACGCATCCGCAACCCGTAGGCGATGTTGGCGGCCACACTGCGCCCGCCGAAGAGCTGCCCATCCTGGAACACCACCCCGAAGTCACGCCGATGCGCCGGAGTGTCGGCCAGGTCCTGGCCATCGAACATGATCCGCCCCGTTGTCAGGGGCTCCAGTCCGGCGATGGCCCGGATGAGCGTGGACTTGCCACACCCCGAGGGACCCAGCAATGCGGTCACCACCGATCCGCCGGTGCCCGTCGACCAGGTGAGTTCGTCGATCACCGTGGTCGATCCGTACCGCACTGCCACATTGTCGAGTTCCAGCATGTCAGCGATCCACCATCTCAGAGCAGCGCCCCCTGGCGCGGCCGCAGCGCCTCCACGATCGTCACCGCCAGGGTCGTCACGGCGACCAGTACCACGGACGCTGCCATGGCGGTGGCCAGGTTCTCCGCGCCGGGTCGGTTCAGGGCGGACCCGATCAGCACCGGCAGCGTGGTGGTGTCGGCGCGCGCCAGGAAACTCGTCGCACCGAACTCCCCGAGCGCCATCACGAAGGCGAACCCGCCGGCCGCGCCCAGAGACCGTCCGATCATCGGCAGGTCGACGGTCCAGAACACCCGCAGCGGTGACGCGCCGAGCGTCATCGCGGCCTGCCGCAGTCGCCACGACACCGATTCGAGCGCGGGCACCGCCACCCGTACCACCACCGGGATGGCGATCAGTGCCTGAACGCACGGGATGACCAGTGGCGATGCGGCCACCTCCCGGGGCAACGCCGCGAGCACGATCAAATAGCCGAATCCCAGTGTCACCGCGCTGATTCCGAGCGGAATGGTAGTAATGACGCCCCCCGCTGCCGCCCAGGCCCCGGTGGATCGATGCATCGCGATGGCGGCGAGGAGACCGACCACCAGCGCGATCACCATCGCGAGCGCGGCCGTGACCAACGAGTAGCGCAGCGATTCCAGCGGGGTGACGCCGTTGACCGATTCGTTGAGCGCGCGGTAGCCGGCCAGCGTCCAGGTCCCGTCGGCTCCGGGGCGTACCGAACGCACCACCAGGACCGCCAGCGGCGCGACCAGGACCACCGCGACCCACGCCAGAGCGGCGGACACCGGCAACCACTGCCTGCCCCGAGGCCGTACCCGGGTCTCGGCCGCAGCGGTGGGACCCGAACCGCCGGGCTCGGTGAACAGCCGGGTCAGCAGCAGCGCGGCCACCACCACGACGATCTGCAGCATCGACAGGGTCACCGCTTCCGGAATGCGGAAGTAACTGACGGCCTGGGTGTAGATCTCGGTCTCCAGAGTGCGAATCTCCCCGTTGCCCAGGATGATGATCACCCCAAAGCTCGTGGAACAGAACAGGAAGACCAGCGCAGCGGCAGCGCCGACCGCCGGGAGCAGGCGTGGGAGGGTCACGTCGACGAAAGCGCGCGCCCGGTAAGCGCCGAGCGTCTGGGCGACCTGGGCGAGCCGGGGGTCCACCGACCGCCACGCCGCCCCGACCACCCGTGCGATCACCGCGACGTTCAGGAAGGCGTGGGCGAGCAGGATCGGCCAGAGTCCCGACGAGATGTCAGCGAAGGCCAGCGGGCCATCGAGCAAAGCCCGGAACGCGACCCCGACGACGACCGTCGGCAACACGAAGGGCACCGTCACCACGACCGTCAGCAACAGCGAGCCGGGGATGTCGATACGGGCGATCAGCCACACCATCGGCGCAGCGACCACCAGCGCCAGCACGGTGGACGCGGCAGCCTGAAACAGGGTGAAGCCCAACAGGTCCACGGCGTTGGTGCGACGCAGCAAGGCACCGATACCCTCGCCCGAACGCACCTCGACCGCGCGTCGCACGAGCGCACCGAGCGGCCACAGGAAGAACACCAGGATGAAAGCCGCGGGCACCAACCTCAGCGCGAACACGCCCAGACGCCGGCCCGTCACCGCCCGACGGCGTCGCGCCATTCCTGCAGCCACGCCTCCCGATTCTGCGCGACGTAGGCAGGTGGGAGGCTGACAGTCCAGGACGGCACCGGGGCCCGCTGGACCCATCCGTCGGGCAGCGGTGTCCCCTTCTGCACCGGATAGACATACATCGATGACGGCAGGGCCTCCTGCACCGTCGGCGAGAGCATGAAGTCGACCAGTTTTCGCGCGCCGGTGAGATTGTCGGTCCCTTTGAGGATTCCGACGTATTCGACCTGCCGCCAGCAGCTGTCGAGGAGCGCCGAGGTCCCCGGGGTGGCGGCCGGCGACGATGCGTAGGACAGCACGATGGGTTTGTCGCCTTGCGCCTCACCGGCGGAGAACAGCTGGTTATAGGCGATCTCCCAACCGGAGACCACGGTCGCACCGCCTGCGGTCACCGTCTTCCAGTAATCCTGCCATCCCTGCGGAAACACCCCGATGGTGGTCAGCAGGAATGCGAGTCCGGGCGACGAGGTACCGGGATCGAGCAAGGCGGCCTGCGACGCGTATTTCGGGTCACGCAGGTCACGCAGACTCGTCGGCGGTTCCTCACCGCGTGAGGCATACCAGTCGTCGTCGACGTTGAGGCAGACATCGCCACGGTCCACCGCGGTCAGTTCGTTGTCGGAATCGGGCAGCGCGTAATCGGCGGCGCCGCCGGCCGCCATCGGCGACTGGTAGGGCTCGAGCGCACCCGCCTCGATCGGACGCGAGGCAAAGGTGTTGTCGATGCCGAACACCGCATCCGCTTTGGGCGATCCGGGGGTCAGCGACACGGTCGAGGCGAGCTGGCCGGCATCTCCGGATTTGACCACCTTCAGGGTCAATCCGGTCTCCTGGCGGAAGGTGTCGAACACCGAATCCGGCAGGGTGAACGAATCGTGTGTCAGCAACGTGACCTCGGCGCCGGGCTCCGCGTCGTCGGCGCATCCGGCCACCACGGTCGCACCGGTCAGCACCGCTGCCACTGCGGCGACTGCCCTGGTCACGTATCTGCGTCTGTGGACACCGATCACGATGAACGGCCACCTCTCTCGTCGTCTGGCCACTGCTCGATCTAACCAGTAACTCCACGACTACACGACCGTTGCCACAGCGAACCCCATCAGTAACAATTGCATCAACAACACCATTGGTCACATTCTTTGGCGTTAGGCTCCCTGGACGGTGCCCGTCGTCGGCGGGTGCATAGAATGACGCGCGACGCGATCTGCGTCGTCCGTCACTGACCGCGGAGTGCAGGCCACAACCGGCCCGCACCGACGACCGATTGGACCGGAAACAGTGCGTTTGCCTGCACTCCTGAGCCCGCGCTCCTCCCGCACCCGTAGCCACGCCGGCCGCCCGGCACGCCGGATCACGGTTGCGGCGATGAGCCTCGTCGCGGCGACCTCGCTGGCCGTACCCGCCGTCGCCGATGCAGCGCCGGCACCCGCACAGCCCAAGGTCGATCAGCGCGTCCTCGACTCGCTCGGCGCCTTCGCCCCCGCCATCATCGGCGCTGTCGCCACCAAGGGGCCGGACGGCAAGATCAGCCCGCAGCTTCTCGACCAGGCCAAAGCCCTCGCGGCCGCCCCCGGTCTGCCGCCGAAGGTCAAAGAGATCTGGCAGGACGTGATCGACTTCCTCGGCGAGCCGGGACGGGTGGCAGCGCAGCGACATCTGGCCGCGGAACGCAAACCCGGCGAGCCCGAGATCCCACAGGGACCCAATGCACCGAAGATCCAGGAATTTCTTTATCCGACGCTGGGATTCGGCTGCATGGAGGGCAACGGCAGTCCCGACGGCGGCAACTCGCTGGGCCGGGCGTTGGTCACCGCCGGTCCGCAGGATGCGCCCGCGCCGGGACCCAAGCGCGGTGAGGCCGGTTACGTCTACACCAGTCTCGGCACCGGCCCGGCCATCAACAACCCCGATCGCAAGCTGTGGGTGACCTGGCTCAACATCGACAACGGCCGAACCGGCCAGCAGCCGCTCAAGCGCAACCCGAAGATCAATGTGACCGACGGCCCGGGCACCTTCACCGGGATCGCCAAGACCGGCAGGGGTCGGATCGTGTCGACGATCTACGGTGACGTCACCACCAAGAGCGACGGACGCATCAACAGCTGCACCATCGTGCCGACGATCGGCCTCGCCATCATCTGACCCACGGGCGGCGACACATATAGTCACCGACCCCGACCATTCGACACCCCCGGGACTCACGTCCTCGGGGGTGTCGTCGTAGTGCCCAACGGACCATGTGATCACCGCCACACGTCCACCACCTGCGGGTTCGATCCGCTCCGCCAGATGATCGCCCCATGATCGCGACCATGTCACAGGTCGGACTCACGACTTGCTCCGTCGCCGTCAATCGTGCTCTCTTTTAACTTGAGCAACATCTGTCACATTCGTAACACCGCCGGTGAGACCCGGCGGCGTGCATCGTTGAAGGAGAGAACATGGTGGGCAGCGACATGGTGGGAGCCGGCGCGCGGACACGCCGCCGTCGTCGCCCGTACCGTCTGCGAGCGGGTGCGCTCGGCGTTGCCGTCGCAGCTGCTGCCGGACTGTGTGTACCGGCTCTGGCGACCCCCGCAGCAGCCGCGCCACTGGTAGAGCCGAATTCCCTGACGCTGCCCGACATCCCTTTCGACAGTGAACTCGCGGCGGCCGTGCGGTTGCTGAAGGATGCCGGGGTCGACCGGATGGCACTCGACGCCGCGCAGGCCATCATGACCAGTGTCGGCCAGCTCTCCAGCGACCAGATCGCCGTCCGCGGTGCCGCGACACCGGTAGCCGACTCCGACCCCATGGCGCTGCTGCGCACCCTCGGCATACAGCCACTCACCCCGTCGGTGGCGCCGTTCTGCACCACTCCCACCGACGACAACCCGCTGGGGCTGGTCACCGCCGGCGCCGGCGCGGTCCCAGGGCCATGGCCCCTGGCATCCGAACCCCTGACCCCGCTCGAGGAACTGTTCGGGATCACCCTGCCAAAGCTGAACCTCGTCGATGACGGTCAGACCGCGTATGCCTTTGTCCCGGCATCGGCCGGCACAACCGACGCCAAGATGCAGATCGCCTGGTTCAACGTGGCCACCCTGCAGGGCGGATTCGCCGATCTCGAGCCGATCAGCGACGCACCGATCCTCAAGGCGCTGCCACTGCTGTCCGGGGTCCGCCTGGCACCGGTGCAGACCGGCAACGGCACCGTCTTGTCGGCCGTCTACGGAACCGCCGACCATGCCGGGCGCACCTGCTACTTCCTACCCGCCGTGGGCATAGTCGAGGCCTGACGGGCCCTTCGGACGATCACACCCCTTGACAACGAGAAGCCGCCACATCATGTCCTCGCCTCACCCCCGCCGCGCCATCCGCCGACGGAGATCCACTCGCAGCGCCCGCACCGCACTGCCCATCGCGGCCGCCGCCCTCCTGCTGGGTGCGACGTCGGTCTTCACCCCGACGACCGCCGCGGGTGCGCCCGGCGCCACCCCGGCCGCGGGAGCCGCCGGGTCGGTGTTCGCCAACCGGGACCTGCCCAAACACCGACTGACGTCGACTGCCGGTTCCGGAGCCGCGTTCACCTACTGGAGCACCGGCACCGACCGGGAACCACGGTTGTCCACCGGTTCGGTGGAGGTGCCGGCCGGAAAAGCACCAGCGGGCGGCTGGCCGATCCTGGTGTGGGCGCACGGCAGCCGCGGCATCGCCGACCGGTGTGCGCCGTCAGCGCAACCGACCCGCGCCGACAGCGACGAGATCGCACGCTGGCTCGACCGCGGATACGCCGTGGTGACCCCGGACTACGCCGGATTGGGCACGCAGGGCACACCGGAGTACTTCGACACAGACACCACCTCGCGCAACATCGTCGATGCCGTCCGGGCCAGTCGCGATGTCGCCGAGAACCTCGGTCGCCGTTGGGTTGTAGTCGGTGAGGGCCAGGGCGCCGCCGCGGCCATCGAGCTCGCACGCACCGCCACCCGCATGCAGGGACCGAAGCTGGATTATCGCGGGTCGGCCGTGTCGTCCATCCCGGTCGAGTTCGACACACTGATCGGCGGCCTCGGACCCGAAACCGGCACCATGCCCAGTGGTGTCGAGTCCGCCGTGCTGTTCACCCTCAGCGCGATCCGCAACGCCCGTGAATCGGTCGATCTCGATGCGTTCCTGACCGACTCCGGTAGGCACTGGCTCGATCGCGCTGCTGCGGTCTGCGCCGACGACCTGACCGCGGAGTTCTCCGGCACCACCCTCGGATCGCTGTTCCCCCAGCCGTTGTCGGGCAATGGCCAGCTGCTCGATGTCGTCTCCCGCACCCACATGATCCCGATCAAGGGATTCACCCGGCCGGTGATGATGACGCAGAGTCTGTTCGACCAGGATGTCGTCGTGCCACTGTCGCTGCGGTATCTCAACGACGCACAGCACGCCGACCGCCGGGTGACCGCACGCACGTATCTCGCGGTCAACCAACAACAGTCCGAAGCGTTGTCCGACAACGACATGCGATGGTTCGTCGCGCGCGTGGCCGGTCGGTGAGGGCCTCCCAACCGCGTCTCACTCGGCGGCCGGACGGGCGCGCCCTCACCTATCTGGCGCTGGCCACCGCCGCCACGGTGGCCGGCGCAGCGCACCGGCGTCGGCCTGCAGCGCTCACCAAACCGCTTCCCCTGCTGTTTCTCGGGGTCGACGTCGCTCGGCACGCGGGCACTCGGTCGGGAACCGACAATGCGCTACTCGCCGGGGCGGTGGCCTTCTCCGCCGCCGGCGATCGCGCCATGTTGCTCGAGGAGTTCGCCGACGAACCGGCCGACAAGGATCGACGGCTGCAGCTCGGTGCCTCACTGTTCGCGGGCGCGCAGTTGTGCCTGACGGCAGCGATGATGCGGCGCGGCGCACGGCCATCTGGACGGGGGCTCCTCGCCCGCACCGCTGTCCTCGCCGAATCCGCGACCGTCCTCGCGGTGCACCGTCCGCGGCTGCTGCCGATACTCGGCGGTTACGGCAACTCCCTGGCGCTGATGTCGGCCACCGCCGCCGGTATGCGCCCGTCTCGATCGGCGATGCGTACCGGGGGTCTGCTCTTTCTCGCCTCGGACCTGACGATCATCAACCGACGTCACCTCATCAACAATCCGCGCCTCGCGGCAGCCGGTGAGGCCTGGGTGCTCGCAAGCTATTTCGCCGCACAGTGGCTGCTGTTGACCGGCCTCGGCTCCGAGCCGGACAACGACGACGACTGATCAGCGACCGCCGCCCTTGGCCGACCGGATCGCCTCGAGTTGGGACAGGCGCGATGCGGCAGCCGCGTCCATGTCCTCGAGCTCCATCCCCTTGGTCTCCTCCACCTTGGACCGCACGAAGAAGAACGACGCCGCTGCGCAGAAGGCGAAGAACCCGTAGATCCACCCCAGGCCAAGGGTCTTGCTCATCTCCGGGAACAGCATCGAGATCGTGAAGTTGGCCAACCAGTTGGCGGCGGTGCACACACCGAGTGCGACTCCGCGGATGCTGTTGGGGAACATCTCACCCAGCATCACCCACATGACCGGTCCCCAGGTGGCGGCGAAGAAGATCACGAACACGTTGGCCCCGACCAGCGCGACCGGGCCCCACGGGTCCGGCAGGGCAAGACAATCGGCGTTGGTGTTGCCCGGCGTACAGGTCGTGTCACCCACGGTGCCGGAGTCGAGATAGGACGCCTGGGTGAATGCGATACAGGCCATGACGAGGCCGATGAACATACCGATCGAGCCGCTGAGCAACAGTTTGCGGCGACCGATGCGATCGACGAACAGGATCGCCACGAACGTCATCCCGACGTTGATGGCGGCGGTGATCACCGATGTCACGAATGCCTCGTCGGTGCTGAAGCCGACCGACTGCCACAGCGTGGTCGAGTAGTAGAAGATCGCATTGATACCGACGAACTGCTGGAAGATCGCCAGCCAAATACCCACCCAGAGAAGCGGATGCAGACCGAACGACGGACCGCGGATGTCCTTCAGCGACGTCCGCGCCTCCCGTTTGACGGTTATCCGGATCTCCTTGACCCGGTCGAGCGGATTGGGCTCGCCGGTCACCTCCTGGAGGATTCGCGCGGCCTCTTCGTCGCGGTGCCGCCCGACGAGGTAGCGCGGGGACTCCGGAATCATCAGTGCCAGCAGGCCATAGATGGCGGCCGGGACGACGCCGACGAGGAACATCCAGCGCCACGCCTCCAGGCCCCACCAGAGGTCGTTCTCCGGGCCTCCGGCGGCGTTTTGCAGCAACGTGTCCGACAGCAGCGCCGCGAAGATGCCGAGTGTGATCGCGAGTTGCTGCAGCGATCCGAGGGCGCCGCGGTAGCGCGCGGGTGCGATCTCGGCGATGTAGGCCGGCGCGATCACCGAGGCGATGCCGATGCCGATGCCGCCCAGGACGCGCCACAGCAACAGGTCCGGAACCGTCTGGGTGTATGCGGTACCGATCGAGTTGATGATGAACAGCGCCGATCCCAGCAGCATGACGCGCTTGCGTCCCCACACGTCGGCGAGCCGACCTGCGAACCAGGCGCCGAGGGCACAACCGAGCAATGCGATGGCCACGGCGAAACCGGTCAGCAGTTCGGCCATGCCGAAGGTGTCCTCGATGGACTCCACCGCTCCGTTGACGACCGAACTGTCGAAACCGAACAGGAACCCGCCGACTGCCGCGGCGACCGTGACACCGATGACCTTCGCGGTATGTTGCTCAGCGGCCTCGGGGTTGTGCGACTGCGCCATTTGCCGTGTCCTCACCATCGAATTCCGCCACCTCGAGGCGGAGTGCGATTGTCAGGCTACTAGTCCGAGCCCGCGGCGCCGGGGCATTTACGCGCACTATTTGGTATCGAAATCCGTTCTCTCAGGCCGTGGCGCGGCCCGCGCAGGTCGACGTGGTCGCGCCGACCATCGGCACGAATGCCATCACACCGATCTTCTGCCGGATGGTGAATGCGACCGGCCCCGGACCCGGGTGGAGATCGACCTGCCAGGTGACCGTGCGCGCACGGGTCGGCACGGTGACCGTCCCGCTGCGGCCGCTGGCGAGGTTGCGCCAGGACACCCGGACCTCGATGGTGTAGTCGAGGATTGCCGGCTGTGCCCGGTTCGACGCGATCAGCGAGATCGCCGGTCCGGGCAGACCATCGGCCGGAAACGGGATCTGGTTGAACACATCGACGTGAATGGGGATGGTCGGGCCCGGCAGTGGGTTCGCGCTGTCGCAGCGCAGGGTGGTCACGAGATTGGGATCGGTGTATTCGGGAATCGCCCGCGCGGCTCCCGCTCCGTTGGTGATCACCCCGCCGACCACCGCGGCCACGGCGAGCACCGCAGCAGCGAAGCGGCGGGTTCGCCCACGCTGTGCACAACCCCTGCTGCCCGGCCCCCTGCGCACAATCCCCATGAGGCCAGAGTCTAGGGCCAACTACGATGACCCCATGGCGAATCTCCAGATTGCGCAGGACCCGGCCGCCGATGCCCTGCTGTCCACCGACGCCTTCGCGCTGCTGACCGGGATGTTGCTCGATCAACAGTTCCCGATGGAACGCGCCTTCGCCGGGCCGGCCAAGATCCGCGATCGGTTCGGCACCATGGAGCCCGATGCGATCGCGGCCGCCGACCCGGAGTCCTTCGCCGATCTGTGTGCGACCCCACCGGCGATCCACCGCTACGGCCGGTCGATGGCCGGTCGCGTCCAGGCCCTAGCACAGGTCGTCGTCGACGAATACGGCTCAGACACCGAACGCATCTGGACCGAGGCGTCCTCGGGCGCCGACCTGTTCGACCGCATCCGCGCCCTGCCCGGTTTCGGCGATCAGAAGGCGAAGATCTTCACCGCTCTGCTGGCCAAGCAGCTCGGCGTGAAACCGACCGGCTGGACCAAGGTCGTCGGTGACTACGGCAAGGCCGGTTTCCGATCGGTGGCCGACGTCACCGATCCGGTGTCGCTGCAGAAGGTCCGCGATTTCAAGAAGGCAGCCAAGGCCGCAGCCAAGAAGGGCTGAATCGGCGCGCCGGATCTGCCAAGCCCCCTCCCGCCAGAACCTGACATCACATAATGTCAGGGTCATGGTTGAGAACAACGGCGGTTCGCCCGGCGTCATCGAGTTGCCGTTCCGACTCGGCTTTGCCGTGACCGGCGTGGTACTGACCGCCGCTGAATCCGCTGTCACCATCGCCCGACTGACCGCCAACAGCGTCCAGCACGAGGTCAACACGGCGCTGGGGATGTCCGGCGATGAACTGGGCAGCTCACGGACACCGATCGCGCTGCTCAACCAACTCGCCGAACTTCTCGGGCCGGACCGGCCGTTCGGACGGATCCTCGCCGCGGGCGGCCCCCTGGAACGACTGTTGAACCCCGACGGTGTGATCGACCGACTGACCGCCCCCGATGGGTTACTCGAGAAGCTCACCGCCAAGGGCGGTCTGTTGGAGCAGATGACCGAGGAGGGCGGCATCCTGGTCCGGCTGACCGCCAAGGACGGACCGCTCGACCGACTCACCCGGCCCGGCGGTGTGGTCGATCAGTTCACCGAGAACGAGGGCATCCTCGAACGGCTGACATCGCAGGGCGGCATCGTCGACAAGCTGACCGCGCCGGACGGAGTGATGGAGAAAGTGACCGCCGACGGTGGGGTGCTCGACCGGATGGCCGCCGACGGCGGCCTGCTCGATCAACTGGTCGGCGAGAACGGCGCGGTCGAACGCGCGATCGCGCCCGAGGGTCCGCTGGACCGGATCACCGAACTCACTGAAGTGATCGGTCAGCTCGCCCCCAACCTGCTGGCCATGCAGGACACCGTGCACGAGTTGGCGCAGACCGTCGATCTGCTCAATCAGACCGTCGCACCCCTCGGTGGGCTGGCCGACCGCCTGCCGAAGCGATTGACGCGCGGTTCACGAGGTTCGACACCACACGGCGATCCGGCGATCACCGACGGATCAGAGCGCAACGGCTACTCGCGCGGCGGCGAACCCGACGAGTCCTGACCAGCGCGGCCACCGCCGACCTGGGTCAGCGCCTCGTCGAGCAGGCCCATGTACCCGTCGACGTCGGGCATGATCTCCGGACTGGTCGTGACCGAGATGGCCACCGTGTCACCGATCCCGTGCACGCCGTGGGTGAGTCCCTGCGCCGGGGACAGTGCCGGGAAGCCGGTGGTGAACTGAACCCGTCCACCACCGAGCGCGAGGTCGTCGGCGCCGCGGTAGACCGAGGACACCACGGTCACCCCGGTGACCCGATCCGGTCGGCGATCGACGTCGAAATGCCTGACACCCCAGTGGGTCAGTATCGACGGCACCGCATCGTCGGCGCGCCGCTGCGCGATCCGCGCGGGTTCATCGTCGGCGTCGCGGGCGAGAGCGATCTCGGCGGCGATCGCCGTCGACCGTCGGACGGGGTCCGCGATCTCGAGGTGCAGGTCGACACCGACGTTGCGGAAGTTGTTGCGCGCAGCCGTCGGCCGGCTGCGGCCGACGGTCAGTTCGGCCCCGATGCCACCTCGGGGCATCCCGAGATGACGCGCGAGGGCGATCGAGATCACCGTCAGGGCACCGACGGTGACGGTGTGCTCACGCGGGAGTGCATCCCGATCGACAACGATCACCCGCAGGCTCCGTCGGTCGCCGGGTGGACGGTTCAGCACGGTCGGCGGGTATCCGGCCGTCCCGGTAGGCCGGCGACGACGAGCCGCCCGGTAGGCGCACCCGCCACGCCAGATCATCCGGCCGAGTCGCACAGGCAGCAGCACACCACCGATCGCGGCGGCCGCCCCGGCGGCGACCGCAGGCGGCATACCGTCGGTATGGCTCGTCGCGTTCGGACGAAAAACATCGGGAGCGAACAACTTTCGCGCGATGTCGGCCGCACGTCTGCCATCGCCGAGCGCGTGACAGATCTGCAGGACCACCACCACACCGCGCCCACGCGGCGTGGTCACCGGCCCCAAGAGGTGGGCACGCCAGGCATGCCTCGTCGGTGACAGTTGAGCCGACATCAGGGTCGCGATCCGGTCCAGACACTCCGGCCAGGACGTGACGTCGCGATGGAGTCGCACCTGGGAGTCGTCCACGCCGCAGGTCACCCACAACGGGCGATCCAGTACCGCCGGAACATCGCGCACGCGCCGGGTCAGATCCGCCACATCACGCGATCGCCGGCGCAGCTCGTCGGCCCACCGGTCGAGCGGGACACCCTGGTCGGCAAAGGAATACACCAGGAACTGATCGTTGGGGATCGCCTCGGACATCCAGTAGGTCCGAGCGTCGGCCGGTGCCATCCGCTGCATGCCCGCACGGTAGCTCATCGGCGTGCAGCTTCACGGCCGCCGCCGATCACTTCGAGTGTGGTTCCAGATGGATGAAGGCCTGCACGTGGACCTGCGCACCCTCGAGGGCGTCGCGGATCTCGTCCACCGCATCGCCCACGACGCCGGCGAGTTCGTCATAGGAACGCGTCGGTTGCGCCGTGACCGTGAGCCGGATTATCTTTCGGCCGCGGTCGTCGGTCGCCGTGGCCTTCGCCCCGTCGAGAAGCGGATTCGCGGCGAGTTGGGCGCCGACCGCGGTCGCGACCAGTTTCGGTGGCACCGTGAGCACCCCGGAGCGATTGCTGCCGTCGAGGACGAGGTCGTCGACCTTTCCGGGGCGGACCGTGGCCGTGAGCAGCCGCAGACCCCACAGTGCGGCGACGATGGCCACCGCGCCCAGGATCGCCGGCCACCAGGCGGTCTCGGCGGTCCGCGCCGCCCATCCCGCATCGATCCGGTCGATCCAGTCCCGTACGGGACCAACCTCGGCTCGCCACAGCAACGCACCCGCACCGACGGCTACGAGCAGCGCACCGATCACCGCCACTGTGAGCCGGTGCCACACCGCCGGCCTTCGGTTCATCGTTCATCACCTCCGCGCGCGCTCACGATTCTGACCTTGCGACGCAGCGGCGCGGCGATGGTCGACAACACCTCGCCCACGACCTGGTCGATGACCGATCGGTCCACCGAATCGTGCACCGTGACCGACACTTTCACGGTGCGACGGCCCACCACGGTCGTCGCATGCGACACACCGCCGAGCGCGGAGACCGCAGCACTGCAGCGCCGTGCGACATCACCGCGTCGGGTCCACAACACTTCGTGCTCGGCGACGCTCAGATGGGTGCGCCGACGGGGCCGCACGGCGAGCCAGAGCAACACGCCGCCTACGATGATCGACGCGACCGCCGCCGGCCACATCCAGTCCCACCAGTCGATGTCGGCCACCCACAGTGCGGCCGTGGTCAACCAACCGGGCCCGGAGATCCAGCCGGCCGCCACGAGCAGGTCGCGCACGGCGACCACGGCGAGGCTGAGCATTGCGACGCCGATCAGGACACCGGGCACCACCGCGGTGGGATTCGCGGCCGGCGCGAACACCTTCGCGTCGTGAGTGTCGGCGGTCTTGGCCGCGGTCGTGCGGTTGTGCTCGCCGGGAACCGACATCTGCGTCGTCACCGCTGTACCTCCTGACGTTCGGCATCGGGCCTTGCGTCTGCGTCCGCATCGTCGAGGGCCGGGTCGGGTTCCCTCGGCGCCGGAGGCACCGGAGGCAGCTCGGTGTAGCCGCGACGAGGGTCACCGGTGGCGGCGATGTCGGCGGCGTTCACCACCGCCGCGACGGAGACGTCCACTCGTGACGGTCGATGTCCGGTCAGCCGATCGAGATCGCGGGTCACCGCATCGCGCACCATCAGGCACACATCGGTGAGCCGGCACGGCCACCGCACCGCGATCGTCACCTGCACCCGCGGCGTCGCCGCCGACATGTCCACCGAGACCTGCGGGTAGTCGCCACCGGCGATGGCCCGGCCCGGCGTCGAGCCGGACAGCATCGACCCGAGCGTCGTCCGGTGGGTGATGACGCCGTGGACTCCGAGGGCCGCACGGACCGCGGTCTTCTCACCGACGCGATCGGCGATGACCAGGCCACCGCGGGCGGTGGCATGGTCAACCACGGTTGCGGCTCCGTACCACGTCCCGCACATCGATCACTCCGTCGCGCTGCAGACCCGCCAGCACCCCGATCGCACCGAGCACCAGCGCGAGCACGAAGCCACCGAAACCACCGGTGATCGCCGCTATCGCCAGCAGCAGGCCGGCGATCATGCCGACCACCGCGTTCTGTGGCATCTGGTTCTCCTTCCCCATCACAACCCACCATCGGCTGCATCGATCGGCTCGGTCCTGACGCTGATGTCCTCGACCGTCACGACGGTGGGGACGCCGGTCAGGTCGTGCACCGTCTCGCGCACCGCCGACGCGACCTCACGAAGGTCGTGGGTCGCGTCGACAAGGATATGCACCTCTGCCGAATCATCTTCCAGCACAATGCCGTTCACCCGTCGACCGGGCAGATAGGTGGCGATCTCGCCGAAGATCCCGCCGTACAATCCGGCGACCCCGGGCACGGCGGTCACGGCATCCACCACACCGGCCGCGGTTGTCGCCTGCGCGTCCGGTGTGCTCACTGGACGCGCGGGGTCTCGTCGACGCCCTCGTCGTCGTCCTCGAAGCGGATGTCGTGCACCGTGACGTTCACCTCGGTCACCTCGAGTCCGGTCATCTGCTCGATGGCGGTGATGACGTTGCGCCGAATGGCGGCGGCCAGCTGGTGGATCGCCACGCCGTAGTCGGCCACGATCGACACGTCGACGGCTGCCTGCCGTTCCCCCACCTCCACGGCAATCCCCTGAGTGGTGCTGGTGGTCGCGCCCGGCAAAGCTTCCCGGACCCGGCCGACCACCCGCTCAGCAGCGCCGCCGACATCTTGGACGCCGTCGATCTCGCGGGTGGCGATACCCGCGATTTTCGCCACGACGATGTCGGAGATCGATGTCCTCCCGCGATCGCCGGCCGGGTCCTTGTGCACCAGGCTGGTGCCGACACCGCCGGTGGCGGCCGACGGCCGCTCCCGCTCGATGGTGGCGGACTGGGTGCGGCTGGTCGTGTCGGACATGCGAACTCCTTCGTTCTCCGGGGGCCACCACGTTCTTCGGTGCGCGACCTGCGTACCCGGGCGGTGGCCCGTGTATAGAGTCAGTCGCAGTGGAAACGGAAAGTGCACGCACGAGTTCTGGTGATGCCGGTCACATGAATGGTTCAAGGTTCCCACGAGTGGCCGGCATGGATGGCCATGGGCCGACGGCACACCGGCCCGCATCGTCGCCGCTGGAACTGACGGCGATGTCCGACGACGAGTTGGCGGCAGCCGCCGCGGTCGGTGATCGTGAGGCCTTCGGCCTGTTGGTGGCGCGCGTCCCTCCCGGCCTGCTGCGCTATCTGAGACGCATGGTGCCCGACCCCCAGACCGCCGAGGATCTCGCCCAGGAGACCTTGATGCATGCGTGGAAGAGCCTGCCGGATTTCGCATTCCGCAGTTCCTTTCGCACCTGGATGTTCGCCATCGCTCACCGTCGGACCACCGATTACCGACGCAGGCGTCGCGAGTTGCCCACCGCCGACGAGCAGTTCGCGGCGCTCGCCGACCCATGCCCCCTCCCCGCAGATGTCGCCGAACACTCCTCGTTGGTCGAGGCATTGCGCACCGAACTCGGCAACCTGCCGCCCACCTCGCGCACGGCGTGGTGGCTGCGCGAGAACGAGGGGATGTCGCTCGACGAGATCGCCCGGGTGTTGCAGACCAGCACCGGGTCCGTCCGCGGTCATCTGCAGCGCAGCAGGAGGTATCTGTCCATCCGGCTGCGACCCTGGCGCCCCGGCGGCCCACCCGATGCGGAGAAACCCCCGACAACCAGACCGCCACGGAACACAGACCGATCGACAACATCCGGGAAGGAGCGCAACCGTGAATGACATATTCGTCGACGGTGGGCACTCCGACGAGACGGACGCGTGGCTGGTGGAGGCGAGTCGAGACCTCGACGAACCCGACGAGGACGTGACCCGTCTGATCGACGCGATCTCCACCAACCTCGACCGGGTCCGACGGCCGGCCCGCACCCTCGCCACCGATGAGCCCGGCGTCCGGGTGAGCGATCGAATCATCAAGCAGCTGCTGTCCATCCGCATCCGATCCACGATCGGGCGACTCGTGGTCTTCGTCACGGTCGACGGGGACGACGACGTGGTCGCCGGTCTGCGGATCGGACTGATCGCGCGCTACCGCGACGACCTCCTCGCGTTGTCCAACGAGGTGCGCGACGTCGCCGAAGCAGTGTTGAGCGCAACCCTCGGAGACTGGAGCAGCGCGGCTGCGCGACAAGCCATCACGGTCCGATGGCAGGATGTGTACACCCGGCTGACCTGACGGGCGCGTTCGGTCGGCAGCCTCAGTCCACGACGGGACCCGTGCTGCGCACCTCGTCGACCCGGTCCATCGCCGTGCGAAGCTCGGTGAGCCACGAATCCGTGTGCTGCCCGACGAGTTTCACACACCAGGCCAGCGCATCGGCGCGACTGCGTGCAACCCCGGCCGAGACCAGTGTGTCGAGTACCTGGCGTTGCGGTTGACGCAGTCGCGTCATGACGGGCACGGCGAGGTGGGTGAACAACTGCGCGGATTCGCCGCATCGCACGCCCCAGGCGACCTTGCGGTCGAATCGATGTTCCGCCTCCCGCGCAACCTCTATGCGTTGATCACGCGTGGTTTCCCGGAAGCGCGCGATCCGGCCGGCCTCGGCCTGCGCGACCGTCGCCGGATCGGCCCCGGATTCGGTATCGGGCGCAGCAATGGTGCCGACGATGGTGATCTCCTCACGATCAACCGATACCTCGGGTGCGCCGACGAACAATTCGTCGGGCAGGCGTCCGGCCAACCATCCGCTCACTTCTGCCGCGGTATCGGACATGGCAACCTCCAGGTGATTACTTGTAATCAGTATTACTTGCATTCAGGGTAGCTCGATCCATGGTTCGGAGCCAGCGCCTCATCGCCCGAAGAATCAGGGGTAGGTCAGCGCGAGCGGTGACCGGAGTGCATAAATGGACACATGCCGAGATCTGTCTCTATCCACGCGCTCGATCCGAACACTCCGGTCATCGTCGGGGTCGGCCAGTCGTCCGAACGCCTCACCGACGACGACTACCGAGGCCTCTGCGAATCCGACCTCGCATCGCGCGCCGTCGAGGCGGCGCTGGCCGACACCGGCGTGGTCGCACCTGCGGTCGCCGCCGAGATCGACACCGTCGTCGCTGTGCGCACGTTCGAACAATCCACTCCGATGTCATCCTCGCCGCTGGGCAGACCGGACAACATGCCGCGGGCGGTGGCCAAACGGATCGGGATGGACCCCGAACACGCCGTGCTCGGGGTGACCGGCGGGCAGAGTCCACAGAGCCTGCTGACCGAGTTCGCCGGCGAGATCGTCGCGGGGCGTCGTTCGGCGGCAATGATCTTCGGCGCCGAGGTGATGTCGACGGTGCGCCACCTGATGTCGACCACCACTGAGCGCGATCGACCCGATTTCACCGAGCAGGTCGGAGGTCAACTTGAGGATCGTGGCTTCGCGATCGCCGGTCTCACGACCCACCAGGAGGCGAAACACGGACTGCTGTCGCCGGTGGCCCAGTACGCGGTCCTGGAAAACGCCCGTCGCCACCGGGTCGGCCTGCCCCGCGGACGCTATACCGAGACCATGGGCGAACTGTTCGCCCCGATGTCGGAGGTCGCGGCCGCCAACCCGCATGCGGCAGCCCCCACGGTGCGATCTGCATCCGAACTCGCCACCGTGTCGGAGACCAATCGCGTTGTGGCCGACCCGTTCACCAGGTTCATGGTCGCGCGCGACCAGGTCAACCAGGCGGCCGCCACCCTGGTGATGTCCGTGCGGGTCGCCCGACAACTCGGGATCGACCCGTCACGGTGGGTGTTCCTGCACGGCCACGCCGACACCCGCGAGCGCCCACTGATGCAGCGCCCAGACCTCAGCCGCGGGCCGGCGGCCGCCGCGGCCGTGCAGCACGCGCTCGCGGTGGCCCAGATCGGCCTCGACGACGTCGCGCACCTGGACATCTACAGTTGCTTCCCGATCGCGGTGTCCAACGTGATCGATCCACTCGGCATCGATGCCGACGACCCCCGCGGATTGACCCTGACCGGCGGTCTGCCGTTCTTCGGCGGCCCGGGCAACAACTACTCGATGCACGCGATCGCCGAGGCCGTCGACCGGTGTCGTGGCGAGCGCGACTCGTTTGCACTCGTTGCGGCCAACGGCGGCATCCTCAGCAAGACGTCGGTGGGGATCTACAGCACCCGACCGACCGCATGGTCGCCGGACGACTCGAGCGGTGTACAGGAGGTGCTCGACGCCGCTCCCCGCGTACAGACCTCGGATTACGCCGACGGTCCGGCGACAATCGAGGGATTCACGGTCATGCCCGGCCGCGACGGCTCACGAACCGGCATCGTCATCGGCCGTCTCGACTCCGGTCGACGGTTCATCGCCACAGTGGCCACCGACGACGAGTCGATGTTCGAACTACTGGCCACCGACGACCCGGTGGGCGCCGACATCTACGTCCGGTCGAGCGCGAAGGGCAACCGCGTGTTCACCGATCGGGCATCGATGCTCCGTCACCACCCACCGGTTGCGCCCACCTTCCGTTCCTCCTACGAGCACGTCGAGGTCCGCCGCGACGGCCACCTGTTGGAGGTGACGATCAATCGCCCCGAGGCGCGCAACGCACTGCACCCGGCCGCGAACGCCGAACTCGATGAGATCTTCGACGCGTACTTCGCCGACGCAGACCTCTGGGTGGCGATCCTGACGGGTGCCGGCGACAAGGCGTTCTCCGCCGGCAACGATCTCGCGCAGACCACCGGTGCCGGCCTGGAGATTCCGGGCAACGGCTTCGCCGGGCTCACCTCCCGCCGATCGATGCCCAAACCCGTCATCGCCGCGGTCAACGGCTTCGCCCTGGGCGGCGGCTGTGAGATCGCGATGGCCTGTCACATCGTCGTCGCCGACGAACGCGCCACCTTCGGCCTCCCGGAGGTCAGGGTGGGTCTGGCGGCGCTGGCCGGCGGGCTGGTGCGCCTGCCGGCCGCCGTCGGTGGGGCGCTGGCCCGCGACATGATTCTCACCGGACGACGACTCGACGCCGCCGAGGCGCTGGCCGCAGGACTCATCAGCCGCATCGCGCCACCCGGCGAGGTGATGGACCTCGCGCGCACCGTGGCCGCCGAAGTACTCGCGGCGTCACCCACATCGGTGCGGGAATCGCTACGCGCCATGGACACCGCGGCTGCCATCCCCGATGAGATCGAGGCCATCGAGGCGACTTCGGCCGCCATGGACAGCCTGCTGGTCAGCCAGGACACGATTGAAGGGATCACCGCGTTCGTCGCCAAGCGACCACCACGCTGGACCGGTCGCTGACCGCATCGTCGGTGAATTCGGCGGCCGGAGGGTTACCATTCGTCCGACCATCGGCGAGCCATTCGCCACAGCCACACGACGAGAGGCTCGGACATGACGCTGGAGCAGGCAGGCACCGAGGAGCCGAAGGGCTGGTCGATGCCGCGGGGCACGATCGTGTTGCTCTCGGTCACCGGCTTGATCGTCACCGTCGGCGGCATGAAGGCGGTGTCCGGCCTCGTGGGGCCGATCTTCCTCGCCCTGATGCTCACGGTGGCCGTCCAGCCGATCCCGGTGTGGCTGCGCCGCAAGGGAATGCCTACGTGGCTCGCCTTCGTCGCCACCCTGGTGGCCGTCTATGGCATCTTGTTGACACTCTTCGGGTCGCTGGCCTTCTCGATCGCCCGGCTCGCGACGATCCTGCCCGAGTACGCCGACAAGTTCCAAGGCCTCATCGACAACTTCCAGGAGTTCTTGACCAGTCACGGCGTGAGCCCGGACAACGTGCACAACATGATCTCCCACGTCGACCCGGGCAAGGCGCTCGGATACATGTCGGACGTCCTCGAGAGCACGTTGTCGGTGGCGTCGGCGCTCATCCTGGTGGTCACGCTCCTGCTGTTCATGGCCGCCGACGCGATGTCCTTCGACAAGCGCATCGATGTGCTGCGCGGCATCCGACCCGACATCGCCATGGCGTTCCGCAGCTTCGCCCAGGGCACCCGCAGTTACCTGCTGGTGTCCACCGTCTTCGGCCTCATCGTCGCCGTCTTCGATTCGGTGGCGCTGTGGATCGTCGGCATCCCTCTGCCGATCCTCTGGGGACTGCTCTCGTTCATCACCAACTACATCCCGAACATCGGGTTCGTCATCGGCCTGATCCCCCCGGCCCTGCTGGCCCTGCTCGACGGCGGCTGGGGTCAGATGCTGTTGGTGATCGCCATCTACAGCGTCATCAACGTGGTGATCCAATCGGTGATCCAACCAAAATTCGTCGGCGACGCCGTGGGGTTGTCCACAACGTTGACCTTCCTTTCACTCGTGTTCTGGGCGTGGGTCATCGGACCGTTGGGTGCGATCCTCGCGGTGCCGCTGACGCTGATGTCCAAGGCCCTGCTCATCGACATCGATCCGTCCACGCGGTGGGCCGACATCCTGCTGTCGTCGTCGGCACCGAAGTCCGAACCCGACGCGGGCACCGGGCCACCCACCGACGAGGCCTCCCCGGACGCCGACGGCGACGCCGGACCGGACAGCCCCGGCGAGACCGGAGCGTCCCCGCAGCCGAGCTGAGGGCACTTACCCCGCACGAACTTCACACCGC
The DNA here is from genome assembly GCF_044543825.1 of Gordonia sp. NPDC062954. Lineage (NCBI taxonomy): Bacteria > Bacillati > Actinomycetota > Actinomycetes > Mycobacteriales > Gordoniaceae > Gordonia > Gordonia sp. NPDC062954. The sequence goes on from NZ_JBITWL010000001.1 coordinate 518,562, forward strand.
GACAGCGACCGTCGCGCGAACTCGCCACCGGCAAAACCCGCATCTGCTTCCCCACGCGGGCGACGTCGGAGTACATTCGGCGTGTCACATATATTTGATACGTAGGTGGCAACGACGTGAGCGCACAGCTTCAGTGAAGACAGAGGTGGCAACTCGAAATGGACATGACATGGTCGGACGCCGACATCGCGTTCCGCGATGAGGTACGGGAGTTCCTCGAGGCCAAACTGACCCCCGATCTGCGCGCCGCGGGCCGCCTGCGGACCAGCGTGTACGCAGATCACGAGGCGTCTATGACGTGGCAGGCAATCCTGCACGAGCGCGGCTGGGCCGCGCCCGCGTGGCCGGTCGAATACGGCGGCTGCGATTGGACCCTCGGGCAGCACTACCTGTTCAGCCGCGAATCGATCCTGGCCGGCGCACCGGCGCTGTCGCCGATGGGCATCCGGATGGTGTCCCACGCGATCATGGCATTCGGTACGCAGGAGCAAAAGGACTTCTACCTGCCCGGCATCCTCGACGGCAGCGTGTTCTTCTGCCAGGGCTACTCCGAGCCCGAGGCAGGTTCGGACCTGGCGTCTCTGTCGATGGCCGCGGTCAGCGATGGCGACGACTTCGTGGTCACCGGTAGCAAGATCTGGACGACGCATGCCGCGGAGGCCAACTGGATCTTCTGCCTGGTCCGGACGTCCCGCCAGGAGCGCAAGCAGCAGGGCATCACTTTCTTGCTGATCGACATGAACTCACCGGGCATCGAAGTCCAGCCACTCGTGATGGCCTCCGGTGAGCAGGTCCAGGCACAGGTCTTCTTCGACGGCGTCCGGGTCCCGAAGCGCAACGTGCTCGGCAAGGTCGACGAGGGTTGGACCGTCGCCAAGTACCTGCTGATCTTTGAACGTGGTGGTGGCGCCGCGGCCCCCGCCCTGCAGGTGATGGCCGAGAACATCGCAGCCGAAGCCGCCGCGATGACCGGGCCGTCGGGTGTACCCCTGATCGAGGAACCGGCGTTCGCGGCCAAGCTGGCCGACGTACGTGTGCGCGCGAAGATCCTCGAGGTCCTCGAGTACCGTGCGCTGGCCGCGATGAGTTCCGGCGGAGATGCCGGGTCGCTCGCCTCGATGCTCAAGATCCTCGGCACCGAACTGAGCCAGAAGATCACCGAACTCGACCTCGAGGCCGCAGGAGTGCACGGGCGCGTGTACCAGCCGCACGCCGCTGCCCCCGGCGGTCCGATCAACCGGTACACCCCGCCGACCGACGGGTATGTCAGCGGCGAGGCATGGCAGGCCGTCGCCCCGCTGCACTACATGAACGATCGTGCCGGATCTATCTATGCGGGCAGCAACGAGATCCAGCGGAACATCCTGGCCAAGGCCGCGCTGGGACTCGGGTAGACAACCGCGGTCCCACATCAACCCGGCACACAAACGGAGCACACAGAACAATGGACTTCACCCTCACCCCGGAACAACAATTGCTGCGCGACGGACTCACCAAGTTCCTAGGCGCACGCTACGACCTGGAGGCCAGCCGCGAGGTGGCCAAGGTGGGCGCCGGATGGCAACCCGAGATCTGGCGCTCGTTCGCCGAGGAGCTCGGCGTGATCGGCGCCTGCCTACCCGAATCCATCGGCGGTGACGACGGCGGACCCGAAGAACTGATGGTGGTCACCGAGGCCCTCGGACATGCGCTCGTCGTAGAGCCGTTCGTCGACACCGTGGTGCTGGGCGCGCGTCTGCTGGCCCGCACCGGTCACCCGCGGGCGCTGGCCATCGGTGAACAGATCGTCAGCGGCAACGCACTGACCGCGCTCGCCGCGATCGAAGACGGCTCGGGCGGCATGCTCCACCACGTCGGCACCCGGGCCGAGAAGTCGGGCGACTCGTGGATCATCAACGGTGCCAAGGCCGTTGTCACCACCGCGCCACTCGCCGATCACCTGATCATCACGGCGCGGACCGGCGGTGAGACCCGTGAACGCGACGGGGTGTCGATGTTCCTGGTGGACCTCACCGAGACCGTGCCCGAGGGCCTGACCATGCACGCGGTGCGCACCATCGACGACCGCCGGGCCGCGGACCTGACCTTCACCGACCTGCGGGTCGACGCCGACGCACTGATCGGCGCCGAGGGGCAGGCTCTCCCCGTGCTCGAGTACGCGTGGGATGAGGCGACCGCGGCCGTGGTCTCCGAGGCGGTCGGGGCGATGCGCAAGGTGCTCGACGACACCGTCGAGTACGCCAAGCAACGACAGCAGTTCGGTCAGCCCATCGGTAGCTTCCAGGCTCTGCAACACCGCATGGTGGACATGCACATCGAACTCGAGCAGGCGGTTGCCGCACAGTATTACGCCATCCTGACCCTCGACGCCGAACACGCAGCACGAGCCGCGGCAGTGTCGGCAGCAAAGGCCACTGCCAGCCGCGCGGCCAGGTTCATCGGCCAGAATGCAGTCCAACTGCACGGCGGCATGGGTATGACAGAGGAACTGGCCATCGGCCACTACTTCCGCCGATTGACCGCTGTCGAGTACGAATTCGGCTCAGCCGACGCTCATCTCGCGCGCTTCGCCAAACTGGCCGACGCCTGAGCAACCACCGATGCGACCAACGTCCCGGTGCGCACCGTCGCACCGGGACGTAGGTCGTCAACTCCGGATGTTCGCTCCTATCAGGGCGATACATGCCGCCACCACGGGTTCGACGATGCTGTAGAGGGACCGGTCCTGTTCCATCGCCGACGCCGCCAGTTCGCGGATACCACCCCAGATCATCACCGCCGTCTCATGCGTCATCGGAGAGATGCCCGCTTCCCGCATACGCGGCGAGTCGGTGAGCGGCACCAGAACCGCGATGAGCGATTCCATCGCGTCCACCTGGACGCGGCGCGCCGAGTCCCCGAGTGCCGGCAGTTCACGAATCCAGCTCCAGGCGATCGCCGGGTTCTGTTCGGTGACCGACACATACGCCTCGACCGCCTGCCGGATCTGCATGGTCCACTCCGCGGCAGGATCGACATCCTCGGAGATCGCCTGGATCATCGCGTCGTTGGTGGTGCGCAGGAGATCGACGAAGCAGGCCTGTTTGTCGGCGAACTCCTGATAGAAGGAACGGCGCGAGGTCCGCGCGACCCGGACCACGTCGGCGACCGTGGTCTCCCGATAGCCGCGTTCCATCACGCAGGTGGCCATGGCCTGCAGAAGCCGTTCCCGCACCGGGGATGCGGCGCCCTCCGACGAGACGACAGCTTCGGGCAACATGCCCCAACGATACGACCCCGCCCTTGTCAGTCGCGGTACGCACGCGTACCGTCGGGTGGTACGGAAGCGTACCGGGCACACGAGAGGACCGCGGGATGACGACCGGACAGATCAGCGAGGTCGAACCGATCCTCCCCCCGCGCCCGCGCCTGCCGAGGGTCGCGACCGGTCTCGGCTTCGCCCTCCGCAGGCGCCAGACGATGACGCAACTGACGCGGCGATACGGTTCCACGTTCACGATCGGGCTGCCCGTGTTCGGCGACGTGGTAGTGGTCGCCGATCCCACTCTGGCACGGCAACTCTTCACCACCTCGACCGATCGCGTCGCCAACATCCGCCCCAACCTCGGCCGCGTCCTCGGCGCCGGGTCGATGTTCTCACTCGACGGCGCCGAGCATCGGCGACGCCGGAAGCTGTTGACACCGCCGCTGCACGGCAAGCGGATTCGGTATTACGAGGCGGTGGTCGCCGAGGAGTTCGCCGCCGAGGCGGTCACGTGGCCGACCGGACGCCCGTTCGCCACCCTCGAGCCGATGATGCGGATCACCCTCAACGTCATCCTGCGCACGGTGTTCGGTGCGCGCGACGCCGACCTCGACGTCCTGCGTCAGATCATTCCGCCCATGGTGACGACCGGATCGCGGCTGGCGACGATCCCCGACCTGCCGCTGACCTTCGGCCCACTCGATCCGCGTCGCCGATTCGCTGCACAGCGCGAGACCTATGACCGCGTCGTCGGATCGCTGATCGCCTCCGCCCGCGCCGAGCACGACCTCGCCCACCGCACCGACATCCTGGCGCTGATGATCCTCAGCCGACACGAGGACGGCTCGGCGATGACCGATGCGGAGATCGCCGACGAGCTGCTCACCTTGCTGGCCGCCGGACACGAGACCACCGCGACGACACTCGCCTGGGCGATCGAACGCCTCCAGCGTCATCGCAGGGCGCTCGACACGCTCGTCGCCGAGCTGGACGCGGGTGGCAGCGATTACCTCACGGCCACGATCACCGAGATCCAGCGCAGCCGGCCGGTGATCGACCTCGCCGGCCGCCATGTGATCGACGACCTCGTCGAGCTCGGCCCGTATCGAATACCCAAGGGCCACAACATCATGGTGTCGATATCCCTCTTGCACGACGACAGCCGCCAGTTCCGTGATCCCGAGCGGTTCGATCCGGAACGCTTCTTGGGGACCACGCCCGGGCCCGCATGGCTGCCGTTCGGCGGCGGTACGCGCCGATGTATCGGCGCCGCGTTTGCACAGATGGAGATGGACGTCGTTCTGCGCGCACTGATACGCGATTTCACCATCGAACCGTCGACATCGCCGGATGAACGCTGGCACTCTCGCGGCGTCGCGTACGCACCCGCCCGCGGCGGACGTGTCGTACTGCACCGCCGTCGGTAGCGCGTCATGCTCCCCGGGACAGGATGGACGATTACCTGACCCGCCGTCCGGGTAACACCTCAGCGACAGCTCGCGGGGGCGGGCGCGTGGCGCCGCCGACCCGTGAGACCTCACGAGTCGACGAGAGGGATCACCGTGTCACACCAGCGCGTCGTCTCGGCGCTGATCGAACGCGCCGGGCGCACCTACGCCGACGAGGCCGGCATCACCCTGAAGAACACGCCGGCACCCCTGTTCCAACTGCTGGTCCTGTCGCTGTTGCTGAGCGCGCGCATCTCGGCCGACATCGCGGTCGCGGCCGCACGCGAGTTGTTCGCCGCGGGCTACCGGACGCCGGCGAAGATGGCCGACGCCGACTGGCAGGACCTGGTCGATGCACTCGGGCGCGGACACTACGTGCGCTACGACGAGAGCACCGCCACCCGACTGGGCGAGGCCGCACGCAAGGTCGGCGACGACTACTAGGGCGACCTACGCACGCTGGCCGACCGCGCCGACGGAGACGTCGGTCGCGCCGCCAAGGAACTACAGACGTTCACCGGGATCGGCCCCACCGGCGCATCGGTGTTCCTGCGCGAGGTACAGGACGTGTGGGACTGGGTCACCCCCTACTTCGACGAGCGGGCACTGTCGGCGGCCGGCGAACTGGGGTTGCCCGACGACCCCGTCGAACTGCACCGGCTCGCGGACGGTCATCCGGCGCTGCTGGCAGCGGCCCTGGTGCGCGTATCGCTCGATGACGACCTCCGGGCGGAGTTGACCTGACGCCACACGGGACCCGCTCCGCGCGTCGAGGTCGGTGACCGACACCACAATCTGGCTGTGCGATCCGTCACAGTGAAGCGGATGTCAGATCGTGATCCGCGGCCCGCAAAACGCCGCGATGCGCAGGGAATTCACAGGATTCGACCCTACGTTATCGACGCGTGATCAAAATCCTGCAGGTCACCGAGTCGATGTGACCTTTCTGTTATCCGCTTGTAGGGTCGCCACCGGTCCGAGATCAGCCGCCCAGCCAGCTACGGGGTGGCGATAGGAGGAACGATGACCATGAGCATGAAGAAGCTTGCTGTGCGCGCCGGAATCGTCGGCGCCCTGTCCCTGGCCCCGTTCGCTGCAGTCGCCGGCACCGCGTCGGCGAACAACTGGGACGCAGTCGCCCAGTGCGAGAGCGGCGGCAACTGGGGAATCAACACCGGCAACGGCTACTACGGCGGCCTGCAGTTCTCGCAGAGCACCTGGGAAGCCAACGGCGGTGTCGGGAACCCGGCCAACGCCTCGAAGGCCGAGCAGATCCGGGTGGCCGAGAACGTGCTGGCCACTCAGGGCGCCGGCGCATGGCCGACCTGCGGTGCCTACCTCTGACACCGCGCGTGTGACCGTGTTGTGTGGCCGTCGCCCCTGAGCGGGGCGGCGGCTACACCCGTTCTCGGGGCGTGATCAGGCGTGCGATGAGCGGAAACACCAACACCGTGGTGGCGCCGGCTGCGACGAGCACCGATGCCAGTTGCACCGACATCAGATCGGCCGCAGTGGCCACTCCGGTGACCGCCACGATGATCGGCAGGCCGGTGGCCGCATACAAGGCGAGCTGAGTTCGTTCTCGCTGGTTCACCAGATTGTTGCCATGCTGCACGTAGCGCTCGCTGAGCCACACCGGCAGTCCGCGGGCGACCGCGATCGCGACGACCAGCCCAAGCCACAGCACCGGTTGCCCGAGCACGGCCGTCACATCGATGTTCATCCCCGAGACGACGAAGAAGACGGGGATGAGCACACCGAAGGCGACGACCTCCAGCGACTTCCCGACCTCGTGGTTCTGTGGCCCGATGAGCCGCTGCAGGATCAGTCCGGCGGCGAAGGCGCCGAGCACCACATCGAGGTCGAAGACGGCGGCCACCGTCATCAGGGTGACCAGCAGCAGGAACACCACCCGGACCGGCAACTGTGCTGTGCCCTCGCTCATCTCCGACACCGCGTATCGCACGCCCGGGATTCGCTCCACGATGCGTTGGGGTACCGCACCGATGAGCACCGCGGCGACCCCGAAGAGGATCAGCACCACCAGCGCACCGCCCACGCTGCGACTGGTGAGCAGTAGCGACATCGCGATGATCGGCGCCAACTCCCCCACCGCCCCGTGGGCCATCACCGACCGACCCAGCGGGGTGTCGAGCAGTCCGTCCTGCTTGATGATGGGCAGCAGCGTGCCCAATGCGGTCGAGGTCAGCGCGATGGCCACCGCGATGTGCGCGCTGAAGTTCTCGTCCGGGATCGCGAAGGTGACCGCGATCAGGGCGATCGCCAGACCCGCCAGCCACGTCATTCGCGCCACCCTGCCCGACCTACCGCCGAGCAGTTTCGGATCCAGTTCGTAGCCGGCCAGCAGGAACAGCATGCCCAGGCCCAGTTCGCTCAGGATCTGGACGCTGTCGACGTCGGCCCACCCCAGCAGATGGGGGCCGATCGCCATGCCGCACACCAACAGGATCACCACATCCGGCACGTAGCCGCGCGTGATCCGCGACAGGATCGGCGACGCTGCCGCGGCGACGGTGATCCAGAACAATGATTCGATCGCGGAGGTATCGGCCGACGAAGACGCCTCGGCGATCACCATCATCCGGTCATCCTGGCACATCGCCGGGCAACCAACCCATCCGCACACTCCCACCGGGCGAATCACGTGTGCCAGAACACAGACGACGACGTTTCGGAGATCCGTATGGGTACACGCACACACGGCCGGCACCGGCTGGATCGACACGACAGCCGCACCCCGCAAGCCGTCGACCGGCGCCGCCCGGCCAGACTCGCCGCCTGGGTGGCGGCCGGATCGGCACCGGCGATACTCGTCTTCACCGGGGGCGCGATCGCTTCGGCCCAACCGGCTCCCGCACATCTCACGGCCGACATCGGACCGCACCACATCGTCGATGACGACGCGGGTACCCGGACCGGGCCCGGCAGTCGCGCGCTACCCGACCGGCCGCTGCCCACTTTCGATCCGAGCACGTTGCACGCCCCGGCACCCACCGCACCGGTCCTGCCGATCACCGCGCCACCGGACACCGTACGGATCGGAGACATCACCGCACCGGCGCCGCAGTGGCTGCCGCCCGAGCAGACCGAACAGGTCAATACCGCCGCCGCGACCGGCGAGGCGCAGATCGCCACCGCGGGCGACGCCGTGGGCCTCGATTCCGCGCGCTCGGACCGGGTCGCGGCGACCACCATCGCCGGCGCGGCCACCGGCGCAGCCGTCGCCACTGCGACGGTCGGTGCCCCGCTCGCGGTCGCCGGCGGGGTCGTCGGTGGTGTCGCCGGACTGGTGGCGGGGGTGCCATTCCTGCCCGCCGGCCTGGTGGTGGGACCGCCGGTCGGGGCGGCCATCGGCGCAGCCGCCACTGCGGCGCCGTTCGCTGCGGCCGGCGCAGCCATCGGCGGCGGCGTGGGCCTCGCCCAGGGGCTGGCCGAACCCGCACATCCCTGAGGCACCCCGTTGGGATATCACTGCGTTGCCGACCTGACCAGCCGGTAGGTGAAAGGCTGGTCAGGTCAGACGCCGCAGCCCGATGGGAGCCATGGATGGAGACTGTCACCGACCGTACCGACGCCGACGAACCCGAGGGCGACGACGACCGGATCAGCTTGTCGATGTCGTTGTTGATGACACCGGACATGGCCAACTTCACCGGCAACGTGCACGGCGGGACCTTGCTCAAACTGCTGGACCAGGTCGCCTACGCCTGTGCGAGCAGGTACTCCCGTCGGTACGCCGTGACATTGTCGGTGGACCGGGTGATCTTCCGCGAACCGATCCGGGTGGGCGAAGTGCTGACCCTCTCGGCGTCGATCAACTACACCGGCCGGACGTCGATGGAGGTCGGTATCCGCGTGGACACCGAGAACGTGCTCACCGGCGAACGCCGCCATACGAACAGCTGCTACTTCACGATGGTCGCCACCGATGACGCCGGCCGACCACACCCGGTGCCCCAGCTGGTACCGCGCACCGCAGTCGCGCGCCGACGGTTCACCGAGGCCGAGGAACGCCGAGCGGCACTTCGATCAGCCCAGTGAAAGTGACCCGGTGACGATCAGCCCAGCAACGCCGATGGTCGCCTCATTCGTCGGAGGCATCATCCTCGTCGAGCGCGCTGACGGTGATGCCGTAGGGCAGAAACCGGACCTTACGCCGCGGATCGGTGTTGTGTTTGTTGGCCCGCAGCGCGTCGATCTCGGAGGCGTAGACCTGTTCGACCCGTGCACCGCCGTCGTCGCTGACGACGAAGACAGCCCAGACTCCGGTGCCGGTCTCCCCCGCCGTCTCGGGTTCACGACGGCGCGGGCGTCCGGCGTCGGTGAACAAGGTCGACCACGCCGCGCCCTGGGCCCCGGAGCCGGACAAGAACTTGCCGACCATGTCGCGCACACCGTCGGTGGCCTCGCGGGCAAAGCGATCGAAGTCCTCGGGACTCATCCCGAATGGACCGTTGTTCTCCGCCATGTGCGACCTCCTGCTGCTGCGGATCGGCATCGTCGCCGTGTGATGTCCAGTGTCCACGCCAACGCCGGTCGGCGCCACGTCCGACCTCAGGCCAGACCGGCGTCGTGCAGCGCAATCGCCACCTGCACCCTGTTGGTGGCGCCCAGTTTGGCGAAGATGTGCGAGATGTGCGCCTTCACGGTCGCGACACTCATGTACAGCTCCGCGGCGATCTCTGCGTTCGAGGCGCCCTTCGCCACGCACACTGCGACGGCGCGCTCTCGTTCGGTGAGCGCCGTCAACGACTCGCGAGCCGCGGATGCCCGCGCGCTGGTGCCGTCGCCACCGATCACCTGCTTGATCAATGCCGCGGTCACCGAGGGGCTGAGGGCCGGTTGGCCGCGCAGCACGTTCTTGATCGCGGCGACGATGTCGCTGGGCGGGGTGTCCTTCAGCAGGAAACCGTCGGCGCCCACCGCCAATGCGCGCACCACGTACTCGTCGGCGTCGAAGGTGGTCAGCACGATCACCGCGGGCGCGTTCTCGAACTCCTTCAAGGCGGCAGTGGCCGCGATGCCGTCGAGGACCGGCATGCGCAGATCCATCAGCATCATGTCGACGGGCTCGCTGATGTGCCGGTCGATGGCCTCGCGGCCGTTGCCGGCCTCGGCGGCGATCACGAGGTCGGGATCGCCGCCCATCAGCAGTCGCAGACCCGACCGGACCAGCGGGTCGTCGTCGACGATCATGATGCGTGCTGTCATGACTGCCACGGTAGCCAGACATGCAGTACGAAATGCCGGTCGTCGGTGCGTACCGCGGAATGTCGCCCACCGCTGAGCGCCACCCGCTCGGCTACGCCGACGAGTCCGAGACCCGACGGCGGCAGGGCGGTGGCCTCCGGGCGCAGCGGTAACGGGTTGTCCACCAGCAGGTCCACACCCGCCGACGGGTCGCCGGTGATACGCACGGTGACCGTGGCGGCGGGCGCGTGTTTGCGAGCGTTGGTCAGGGCTTCCTGCACGCATCGATAGATGGTGCGGACTCTGGTGGCGGACATGCCCGCGAGCTCGGCGCGACACAGGTACTCGATGCGCATCCCGTCGCGCCGATTCTCCGCGATCAGTTCGTCGAGATCGGCCGGGCGCGCCTGCGGCGACTCCGGGTCGGCGTCACCCGGTCCTTCGCGCAGTACCCCGAGTACCTCGCGGAGTTCGGTCAGCGCCAACCGTGAGGTCTCTTCGATCGTGCGCGCGGTGTCCCGAACCTGCTCACGCCCCAGATCATCTCGATAGGCCAGCGCGCCGGCGTACATACTGACCGTCGAGATCCGGTGCGCGAGCACGTCGTGCATCTCGCGGGCGATCCGCGCCCGTTCCACCGACCGTGCCCGGCCCACCTCGGCATCGCGTTCGGATTCGGCCAGGATCGCCCGGGCCCGCCAGCTGGCCAACAGTTCCCGGCGCGAGCCCACGTACATCCCCCAGGCGACCATGGTCGCCACGACGGCCACCATGATGCCGTACCGCAGCAACCAGGGTTCGGTGACATCGGGAACGTTGAGGACATCTTCGGCGACCGCCCCGCTCACCAACGCCAGGATCACCTGCGGAATGATCTCGCGCCACCTGCGTCGCGTGGACAACGAGACCATCGCCAGCGTCGCCGGGCCGGCCGCGCTCGCCGAGATCGCGGTGGCCAGGTTCTCGAAGGTCGCCACCGCCACCGGATGGCGACGCCGAAACCACACCGCGACATAGCCGGCGAGCCCGATGCACAGATCGGCGACGAACCACCAGCGCGCGTGCTCCCACTGATACCCGATCCGGGATCCCCAGGCGACGGCCGAGATGACCAGCGTCAGCGCCAGCCGCCAGACATGGCTGAAGACCGAGAGCTGCGGCTGATAGTCCTCGGGTCGCACCCCTACACGGTAATCGGGGTTACCTGGGGGTCACCTCGACCATCCGGCCACCAACATCTGCGACTTTGGTCGGAGTCGGCATGAACCGACGGACGATGCGGTCGATGGCGCCGGCGGACGACGATGGTCGTCATGATCACCGTGGAAAATCTCACCAAGAGATACGGCGAGTACACCGCCGTCGACGACGTCTCGTTCACCTGTGCACCGGGTCAGGTCACCGGTTTCCTCGGACCCAACGGCGCCGGGAAGTCGACCACCATGCGAATCATCGCCGGGCTGACCCCGCCGACGGCGGGTTCGGCGACGGTCGGCGGGCGCGCCTACCGCGACATCCCCAACCCCGCAACGCACGTCGGGGTGTTGCTCGACGCGTCCGCGCAACACGCGGGTCGCACCGGAGCCGAGATCCTGCGGCTCAGCGCAATGACCCTGGGAATCCCGCGGGCACGTGTCGACGAGATTCTCGAGCTGGTGAGTCTGACGCCCGACGAAGCCGACCGCCGGGTACGCAACTACTCGCTGGGCATGCGTCAACGTCTGGGCATCGCCAATGCGCTGCTCGGCGATCCGAACATCCTGATTCTCGATGAGCCCGCCAATGGACTCGACCCCGCGGGTATCCACTGGATGCGCACGCTGTTGCGCGACTACGCCGACCGTGGCGGGACGGTGCTGCTGTCCTCACATCTGCTGCACGAGATCGAGATCATCGCCGACGAGATCCTCGTCATCGGCCACGGCCGAATCGTCGCGCAGGGCACCAAGTCCGAGCTACTGGCCGCCCAGGGAACCCACGTGCGATCGCTCGACGACGCGGCGTTGGCCACCGCGCTGGGCAACACCGGCATCGAGGTGCGGGGCGCCGACGGCGGCGGTCTACGCACCGACGCCGCACCGGAAGACGTCGGTCGGGTCGCGGCCGCCGCGGCCATCGCGCTGGTGGAACTGCGGCCCGCCGACGGAGCCCAACTAGAGGAAATGTTCCTCGAACTCACCCAACAGACCCAGCGCGAACAGCCCGCCCTGTCAGGAGTGCCGTCATGACCGTCCAGATTCCCACTCGCCCAGCAACTCCGGCGCCCGAAGACGCCGGTGGGATCCGCGACACCGCGATCCCGCTGACCCGATTGACCCGCGTCGAACTACGCAAGCTGGTCGACACCCGCGCCGGATTCTGGCTCGCCGCATCCATCGGGGTCATCTCGGTGGTGGTCGCGGTCGCGATGCTGATCGCCGACCGCAACAGCCCCGAGAACCTGAACTTCGGACAGTTCTTCGGCATGATGAACATTCCGACCGGCATCATCCTGCCGGTCCTCGCCATCCTGCTGGTCACCGGCGAATGGAGTCAACGCACCGCGCTGACCACGTTCACGATGGAACCGCGCCGAGAACGGGTGGTGCTCGCCAAGTTGGCCGCAGCGCTCATCGCGGGGGTCACCGCCGTGATCATCTCGCTGGGGTTGGGTGCGCTGGCCAACATCGTCGCCGACATCGCCTACACCGATCCGGCCGGGGCGTGGTCGTTCACCGCCGCCGGGCTGAACTCGTTCGTACTCCAGATGTTCGGCCTTCTCCTGGGATTCGGCTTCGCGGCGCTGATCCTGAACACGCCGGGCGCGATCGTCGCCTACTTCGCACTGCCGACCGCGTTGATGCTGCTCACCGAGCTCGTGCCGTGGTTCGGCGACAACGTGGGCCAGTGGCTCGACCCCGGGTCGACCAACGCACCGTTCCAGTCGGGCGACTGGGCCACCGGCGGCGAGTGGGCGCGGCTGATCGTGTCCGCCATGGTGTGGATCGCCATCCCGTTGACGCTAGGAGTGATCCGCGTCCTGCGCTCGGAAGTGAAGTGAGCCGGTCACGTGAGCCGGCCCGGAAGAGCCGTGGTCCGCACCTCAGGTGCGGGCCGCGGCCCACTCGATCACCCGGTCTGCCGGCCAGGTGGTGACGATGCGTTCGGCCTCGATCCCCAGCTGTACCGCACGATGCGCCCCCAGCGCGGTGAAATCGAGTTGACCAGGTGCATGGGCATCGGAGTCGATCGCGAACAGGCAGCCCATGTCTCGCGCGAGTTCGATGAGATCATCGGGTGGATCGACGCGTTCGGGACGTGAGTTGATCTCGACGGCCGTACCGTGCTCGGCGCACGCTGCGAACACCTCTCGCGCGTCGAATGTCGACGGTGGTCGGGCACCCCGGCCGGTCCCGACCCGCCGGCCCGTGCAATGGCCGAGCACATTGCAGCGCGGATCGCTCACCGCGGTCACCAGGCGACGCGTCATCGGTGCCGCGTCCATGCGCAGCTTGGAGTGCACCGATGCCGTGACGATGTCGAGTCGGTCGAGCATCTCGGTGGTCTGATCGAGTGTGCCGTCGTCGAGGATGTCGACCTCGATACCGGCCAGCAGGCGCAGCTCGCTGTCGGACTGGTCGTTGTATGCGTCGATCTCATCGAGTTGGGCACGCAACCGTGCCACGCTGAGTCCGTTGGCGACCGTCAGCCGCGGCGAATGGTCGGTGATCGCCAGCCACTCCAACCCCAGGGTTGCGGCTGCGGAAGCCATCTCGGTCAACGGTGCGCCGCCGTCGCTCCAATCGGTGTGGGTATGCAGGTCGCCGCGCAATCGCGCGTAGAGCGCATGCCCGCCGTCGGCCAACGACGCCGGCGCCGCGTCCTGCAGCCGCCGCAGATACTCGGGTAACCCACCGGCCACCGCCTCGGCAATCACCGCCGCCGTCCGCGTACCGATCCCACCGATGTCGGTGAGGGTTCCTGCCGCCGCACGGCGCTGCAGTTCGTCTCGCCCGACCTCGTGTGCCGCGCGCGCCGCGCGGCGGAATGCCTCCACCCGATAGGTACTCTGCCGGTCCCGTTCGAGCAGCCAGGCGATTCGGCGCAGTGCGGTCACCGGCTCCACCGGGGCGTCGAGTGGCGGCAGACCTCTCACCGTTGGTCGCCGCCGGCATCATCGGCGGGCGCGTGGGCCTGGCCGTGCCGCCGATGCAGGCGTTCGCGAACGTCGTCGGCACTGTAGGCGTTGCGCTGTCGTTGATCCCGGGCCACCACCACTCCACCGGCCGCCACTCCGACCGCACCGGCGAGTCCCAACCACTTCCACGCGTTGCGCATGGCTCGAGGATAGTTGCTGCCCTAGGCTGCTCTCGTGCGCACAGGCGAGGAACTCGGCGGCACCGGCATCGAACTCGAACGGGCTCTGGATGTGACCCGCACCGGCGATATCTGGCTGTTCCGCGGCCGATCCGGGCCGGATCGGGCCATCCGGACCCTCACCAATGCGCCGGTCAATCATGTGGCGATGACCGTCGCGATCGACGATCTGCCCCCGTTGCTGTGGCATGCCGAGCTCGGCGACCGGCTGACCGATGTGTGGACCGGCCGTCACCATCGCGGAGTCCAGCTGCACGATGCGCATGACGCCGTCCGGCAGTGGATGGATCGCTACGACCAGGATTGTTGGCTGCGCCAGCTCAGCCCGGACATCACCCGCGCACAGGAGGACAGCCTGCTCACCACGATCGCCCGCCTGGACGGGACACCCTTCCCGGCGACGGCGCGGCTGGCCGGCCGATGGTTTCGGGGCCGAATGCCCAACAGCGTCGACGTGGTCCGCGGCATCCCGTACCTCGACCGCCGGGCACGTGAGCGCCGGGCACGACGACACGCGCACGACACCGGGCTCGAGTCGGCGTATTGCGCCGAGGTGGTCGCGATCACCTACACCGACATGGGCCTGCTCGACGCCGACAAGGATTCCCGGTGGTTCGATCCGGGCCGATTCTGGAGCGGCGATCAGCTACCGATGACAGCCGGGTTCGCGCTCGGCGAGGAAATCGCGGTGGCGAAGTAGATCTGCGGGCCGAACGGTCCGACCGACGCAGGCCGTCGCCGCATCAGAGTGCGGCCTCGACCTCCGCGCGGCCGAGTTCCGGGTCGCTGCCGGGTACGTACGTCGACTCGGTGTGCGCCACGGTGACCCCGTGGGCGACCCGTGCCCGCGCCGCGGTGTACTCGGGCAGGTCACCCATGGTCGCCTGCAGACCGTTCAGTGCACTCCACACGACGCTGCGCCGCGCGCGGCGCTCGATGGGGTTGGGCGGTCGGTGCAGCACCAATTGCGCCGCCCACTGCGGCATGGTGTCACGGATCGCCCAGTCCACCGCGGCCTGTGCTTGATTGGTCAGATTCACGCCGGTGGCCACGGCGTTTCCATGGGTGAGCGCCAGCCTCGGTAGGTACTCCTCCAGACAGGCGAGCGTGTCGGCCTTCGTGGTGGGCAGGTCGACGCCACCCAAGGCATGCCCGACGCGGACGAACTCGCCGTAATAGCGGTCGAGTTCGGCGCCCCGCAACGGCCGCGGATGATAGATCTCGTGCGCGGTGGCGATTCCCCACACCACGGTGGCGTAGTTCCACCGCAGCCAGTCCGGATCGTCGGCGTCGTAGGCCAGACCGTCGGGGCGGGTTCCCTTGATCGTGTGGTGCATCGCCCGCACCGTCCGGGCGAGGCGTTCGGCCGTCTCGGTCGACCCGTAGGCGGTGCCGATGAAGAACGCGACCGAATGACCGAGCCGCACTGCCGCTCCGGCGGGATCGATCCGTCCGGTGGGTTCGCCGTCGTCGGCCTTCTGCACGAGGCGCGAATGATGCACTCCCATCCAGAAGATGCTCGGATCGAGGCGCTCGAGATAGGAGGCGCACTGCAAACCGAAGATCAGCGCCGGCGTGTGCTGGTGGACGTACCAGGTGGCACTGTCGGGTCCGAACCACCCCGGATCGCCGTGCGGTTCGTCGAACTGCATGCCGCGAAAGAACTTCGCGCGGACCATCTCGTCGAAGCGGCCGTTGAGCCACAGCCCCATCAGCTGATGCGGCAGCGGGAAGGGCGCCAGATTGGTTAACGACAGCCCTTTCGGGATGGGCAGTGCATTCGGGATAAATAGGGCATTCGGGATGGATAGGGCATTCGGGATCGAGGGGGCGGTGAGCGTCGGCGACATCGCACGTCCTTCCGGTAGTCGGCGGTGGACCGTTGCGCTCCACCCTACTTTCTGGTGACAGTCGTGACCAGACTTCGTTGGGACGAGGATCGGGCGCGACGTAGGCTGATGCGATGTCGACACCAACCCGTTGGGCAGGAGTGCCGCTGACCGACCGCCGGATCGAGCGCCGTGCGTTGTTGATCGACGCGGCCTTCGAGGTGTTCGGCGCCGAGGGCGCCGCCGGACTGTCGGTGCGCTCGGTCTGTCGCGCGTGCGGCCTCAATACCCGCTACTTCTACGAGAGTTTCTCCGACACCGACGAACTACTGGGCGCGGCCTACGACATGATCGCCGGACGGCTCGCCACCCGCGTGGAAGAGGCTATGTCGGCGACTGACACATCGGTACGATCACGCACGGCCGCCGGGATCCGGGCTGTCCTCGGGTTCGGTTCCGACGACCCCCGATGCGGCCGGATCCTGTTCACCGAGGGGCGCGCCCACCCGGTCCTGTCCGCACGGCGCACGGCCACCCAGGACCTGCTCACCGAACTGGTTGTCGCCGAGACGGCGTCGTCGCGCTCGGCGCGCGATCCCCTCAGCCTGCACACCGGTGCCACCATGTTCACCGGGGCGATGGCCGAACTCGCCCAGCAATGGCTGGCGGGCAACCTCGGCGAGGATCTCGACGCCGTCGTGGAGCGGGCGGTGGCATTCGTTCTTCGGTGAGGTCACCCGGCCCGCGCCACACAGCAGCCGAGAATCTCCGATTTACCTGAGATTTCGGCCAGCGAATTGCCAGCGAATCCGCAGCCCGATTCTTGAGATCCTCTCATCCTGGGCAGGCATCGTGGGCTCGTGAACCAAACTCCTCCCGCCGATTCGGGTGACGGACACCGCGAGCACGGCGCTGCCGACTCCGCCCCCGACACCGAACACCTCACCGAACCGGTGACCACTCCCTTTGCCGCACAACAGCAGCCGTATCCGCCCGGCCACCACCAGCCTTGGGCGCACGACCCGATGTCGAGCACCTATCCGATGACACACGGCGCACCTCCGCACGTGGCAGTGACGCAACCGGCCAGTGCGCCGAATCGTCCCCGTTCCGGCGTCACCAAGCCGATCGTCGTGACCGCACTGCTCGCCGGCCTGCTCGGTGGCGTAGTGGGCGTCGGAGGCAGCGCGCTGCTGAACAACGACGGCTCCGGGTCGGTGCCGGTGCTCAGTTCTGCGCCGGACACCGCGAACAACGCCGCCGACGTCAAGCCCGGTTCGGTCACCTACGCCGCCCAGATCGCCTCGAAGTCGACTGCCGACATCAAGGTGGCCGGCGCGCAGGGCTCGGCCGTCGGCAGCGGCGTCGTGTTGTCCCCCGACGGCTATGTGCTGACCAACAACCACGTGGTCGCCATGGCCGGCAACGGGAGCACGATCCAGGTCACCACCAGCGACGGGAAGACCTACGGGGCCGAGGTGACCGGCACTTCGCCCTCCTACGATCTCGCGGTCATCAAACTCGACGGCGCATCCGGGCTCACACCGGCTGCGCTCGGTGACTCCGACGGGCTGCAGGTCGGCGAGCAGGTCGTCGCAGTCGGCAGTCCGGAGAACCTCTCCAACACGGTCACCTCGGGAATCGTCAGCGCGTTGTCGCGCACGGTGACCGCCGCCGACGAAAGTGGTTCGGGTGTGACCGTGTACAACGGCCTGCAGACCGACACACCGATCAACCCCGGCAATTCCGGTGGGCCACTGGTGAATCTGAAGGGCCAGGTCGTCGGCGTGAACTCAGCGGTCGACACCGGGCAGGCGGCCAGCGGCGGCGTGCAGGCCTACGGCCTCGGTTTCGCAATCCCGGTCAACACCGCCAAGCGGATCGGCAACGAACTGCTCCAGGACGGCCAGGCGACCAAACCCGTACTCGGCGTGTCCGGTTCACTCACCGCGACCGACAGCGCGGCCGAGGGCGCGCAGATCTCGTCGGTGCAGTCCGGTGGTGCGGCCGATCAAGCGGGCATCAAGCAGGGTGACGTCATCACCAAGATAGGCGACACGCCCATCAGCAACTACGCCGACCTGATGGCGCAGATCCTGACTCACACCCCCGGCGAGACCGTCTCGGTCACCGTGGGTTCCGGCAGTGACGCGCGGACCGTGCAGGTGAAGCTCGGCAGCGCGGTGGACAAGCAGGAGACCACCATTCCCGAGTCCGGCGGACAGTCGAATCAGCCTCGGATTCCGTTCGGCGGCGGCGGGTTCGGCGGACTCGTGCCCTGATACCCCGGGGAACGGGGCGGCTCCGTCGGTCGGTGACCGGCGGAGCCGTTTACGCTCACCGGAAAGCCTGTATCCGCAGCTCCCGCTACGACCCGAACGTCACCCCACGGTGATGGCGTCGAGGCGTTCACGGATGAAGTCGCCGGAGACCACCGGCGGTAGTCCGCGACGCCTGCCCAGTGGCGGCGAGATGGGCGTGACCACCGCATCGTGGTTCAGTTCGTAGAAGAAGATCAGCGACACGAGATCCTCGTCGGGCGCGTCGGGATGCGGCGGCAGCACACGATGGCGTCCGGCGGGCCAGCGCCCACCGGACCAGTATTCGAGCAGGTCGCCGATGTTGATGGTGAGCGCCTCGGGATCGAAGGGGGCGTCGGCCCATCCGCCCTCGTCGCTGTACACCTGCAACCCACCGGCGCCGGGTTCGCGATCCAACACGGTCACGGTGCCGAAGTCGGTGTGCGGGCCGATCCGGAACTGCCCCGGCTCCGGCGGTCCCACCACCCTCGCCGCCGGATAGTGGTTGATGTTCGACGTCCACGTGGCATTGCCGGCGAGCCCGTGAAACGGATTGGCGCCCGGACCGAAACCGAGAGCTGCCGCCATCAGGGCGAGCAGGTCGTCGCAGAGTTGCTTGACCTGGCCGGTCCAGTCGGTGAACAAGCCGCGCAGATCCGGCGTCTCGGCCGGCCAGACGTCGGGGGCGAACCAGTAGTCGTCGACCCCGGGTATGCCGACCGGCGTCTGGGCGCCGCAGTTGTAGGTCTCCTTGAGATCCGGCGGTGTGTCGGTGCCCTCGGCGTAGCCGTTGGCCTCCATCCCGGGGCCGATCCAGCCACGCCCGCCCACCGTCACGGCGTACTGTCCCTTGACCTCGGTAGACATGGCGAAGAAGCTGCGAGCGGCCGCCCGCAGCGAAGTGGGCAGAGCGGGATCGATGCCGTGCCCGCGTACCAGCAGAAAGCCCGCCTGCTGCAGCGATTCGTCGACGGCGGCGCACACCCGGTCGGCCGCGGCACCGCCGGCCCGCCAATCATCGAGATCGACGGTGAGGATGGGACCGTCACTCATGCCCGGCCTCCTGCCGACTTCACGATCGGGGTGTCGGCCACGCCGATGTCCTCGTTCCACACCGCGGGGTGGGCGGCGACGAAATCGGTCATCATCGCCACACACCTGCTGTCGTCGACGATGGTCACCGCGACGCCGAGATCCGCCAGCCAGTCCTGTCCACCACTGAACGTCCGGTTCTCGCCGATGATAACGGCGCCGATCCCGAACTGACGGATCAAACCGCTGCAGTACCAGCAGGGCGCGAGCGTGGTCACCATCACCGTCGACGAGTAGTCACGTTGTCGCCCCGCCGCCCGAAAGGCGTCGGTCTCGCCGTGCACGGACGGGTCGTCGTGCTGGATCCGTCGATTGCGCCCCTCGCCAAGCAGTGTTCCGTCCGCCCGGAACAGAGCGGCACCGATCGGGATGCCCCCTTCGGCCAAGCCCAGTTGTGCTTGCCGGAAGGCGGTGTCGAGCAGAGCCATCGGATCCAGATCGGCAAACGGGTCGGTGCGGATGTCCATGCTCCGAGCCTGCCGCCGGTTCGGCTCGCAGACAACCGACACTTCGTCATCCTGCACTGCCGCGGCTACGGGCATATCGTCATTCCGGTGGTGGCTGCCTCTCCGGTGTCGTTGTGTCTGCGAGATGTTCTCGAGCATCATCTCGACGGCGCCGATCCGCATGTTCTGACCGCACACGATCGCCTCGATCGGCCGGTGGGCTGGGTGCATTCCAGTGAGATCTTCGAGATCGGTCCGCTGCTCTCCGGTGGCGAATTGCTGCTCACCACCGGCCTGGGCCTCGCCGGTCTCGACGCCGGCACCCGCAGACACTACGTCCGTGATCTCGCGGAGCGCGGTGTGGCCGGTCTCGCCTTCGAGATCGGGCGTACCTTCGACGCGATCCCCGACGAGATGGTCCGCGAGGGCTCGGCGTGCCGCCTGCCGATCATCGAACTCCGTCGAGTGCAGCCATTCATCGAGGTGTGCCGACGAGCGAACACGGCGATCGTCTCGGCGGAGGTCGACGACCTGCGGTTGCGCACCCGACTCGACGCAGCCCTGCACGCCGAGTTGACCTCATCCGGCGGGGTGGCCGGGATGCTCGGACACCTCGCCGACGCGATCGGCTCCCCCATCGTGTTGATCGGATCGCAGGGGGCACTGCTCGCTGCCCATGGTGTCGACGACGATCGGGCGGCCTGGCGGATCGTCGATGGCGCCCCGGCGTCGGTCACGATCACCGTGCGGGGCCGGGAGATCGGCCGATTGGTGGCCGGTGGCAGCCACAGGTCCGGCAGTCGGGCTGAGGCGCTGCTCGACCTGGCCGCCGGCCCGCTCGCCGCGGCGCTCACACGAGCCGGCACTCGCGGTTCGGCCGTTGGGGCCCGGTTGGTCGAGGAAATCGTCGACGGCCGCCCCATCCGTCGCGCGGATCTGCTCGCTCGTCTGGTCAGTTCCGGTGTGGGTGTTCGGGATTCATCTCTGGTGGTGCCGGTGGCCGCCGAAGCACCCGATCCGCGGATGGCCGAGTCCGCGCTCGCGCGGACTGGTGGCGCGCTGGGTGGCCTGGTGCAGGCGACGGTCGATGCGACGGTGTACGGCCTCATCGTGGTGCCTTCGGCGCCGGACCCGGTGGGCCAGACGGCGCGGGCACTCGAAAAGGCCGGCAGTGCCGCGACACGCTCCACGTTCGTAGTCGGGGAAGCCACCGGCTTCGACGACTCCGCCCCCGGTGCCGGTCTGTCGAGCGCGCTGACCGTCTCGCTTCGCCGGTGCGGTGAACGGATCGCCCTGGCGGACACGCTGCGTCGCGACGCTCCCGCCCGACGCGTGTTCACCGGCCGGGAACTACTCGCCGATGCCGCCGCCCATACGATCGGCGCGGAGGTCCGCGCCGAACTCACCGCCCTGCTGGCACCACTGGTGACCCACGACCGACACCACGGCGGGCCACTGGTGACCACCCTGGACACCCATCTGCGCCATGGGTGCAGCGCAACCAGATCCGCGCAGATCTTGCACATCGGGCGGCAGAGTATGTACCAGCGCCTGGACCGCATCCGCGCGGTGTTGGGTTTTGACCCCACCGAACCCGACGTCGCCGCCTCGATGCTGCTGGCGATCGGGGTGCACCGCGCCGACCGGTGACAGCGCCCGAACGATTCGTCTGTTCAGCGGTACATCTGCTGCGATCGGGCGACGCGATCACGGGCGAGGATCAGATAGCCGACGAAGGCCACCACGAATCCGACGAACGCCCCGATGTCACCGAGTTCGGGTACCGCCCGGACCACGAACCCGACGAACTTCTCCTGATTGCAGAACAACAACAGCGACCCGGCCAGGGCGATCACGAACGCCGCCACACCACCACGGTTTCGGTAACCCGCGTCGTAGAGCAGCGTCAGCGGCGGTGGGTCGCGACGCAGCAGGCGATCGGCGAAGACCACGCCGAGCCACGGACCGATCCAGTAGGCGACCAGCAACAGGAACGCCTCATAGGATGCGGCGGCGTCGGCCAGCGCCCACCATGCGACGGCGAAGCCGACCACGCCGAAGAACACGGTGACCAACGCCCTCTGCAGGCCCACCGGAAGCGTGAATCCCATCGTCACGAATGCCATGGCGCCCGAGTACACGTTGATGGCATTGGCCGCCACCGCACCGACCGCGATCGCGAGCAGGGTCAGATCGGCGATCGCCGACGGCAGGTTCGCGGTGAACGCTTCGGTCGGGTTCTCTGACACCGGATCGCCGATGGTGACCGAGGCGGCGCCCACCACCATCAGGAAGGTGCACGACGCGAACAGTCCGGCCGAGGCGAACAGGCCGGTCTGCACCTTCGACACGGTCGGCGGCAGGTACCGCGTGTAGTCGGCGGCATACGGTGTCCAGCCGGCGGTGTAGCCGAAGGCGGCACCGACGGTGAGCAGGAAGCCACCCAGGGAGAAACCGCCGTCGGCCGCGGGTGCCGCGACATCGGACTTGCTGAAGATGATCACCGCGCCGATCACGAAGACGATCGCCAACACCGGCGCCGCGAGCCGTTCGAAACGCTGCACGAGGTTGTGTCCGAAGAACGCGAAAGCTGTTTGCAGCACCACGATCACGACCAGAGCAGTCAGCGGTGTGAGCCCGAACAGCGTGGACAGTGCGAAGGCGCCGCTGACGCTGTTGGTCGCGAACCAGCCGACACCACACATCACGGCCATGAAGGTGGCCGGCAGGATATTGCCGCGGTAACCGAAGGCCAGTCGCCCCAAAACCATCTGGGGTACGCCGTGCAACGGCCCCTCGGCCGACAGCAGGAAGTGCGCGATGGCGCCGAGCAGGTTGCCCAGCGCCATCGCGGCAACCGCCTGCCAGAACGACAGTCCGAAGTAGAGAACCGAGATGATGCCGACGAAGATCGTCGCGAACTCGAGGTTGGGCGCGGTCCACGTCCAGAACAGTCCGCGGGGCCTGCCGTGTCGGGCCGCCAACGGGATCGGTTCGTTTCCGCCGGGCTCGACGGCCAGGACCTTGTCGCGATAGCCGACGTGCAGGGCGGTGGCGTCCGGGTCGGGATGCTCGGTGGGTGCGCCGATGATCATGGCGTAACTCTGCTGCCCGCGACGTCGCCGATTCAACTGACGAACTGTCGACTGCAGCGGCGGTCGCGAAGGACAGATCGCACATCTGCGTGGCCGGCCGCGACGTCACCACCGATAGTCGAGAAACTTCCCGTCGAACGTCACCACGACGCGGTCGCCGTCGGGGTCGGCACGGCGTGCCACGTCGACCTTGAAGTTGATCGCGCTCATGATCCCGTCGCCGAACTCCTCGTGGATGAGTTCCTTGAGCGCCGGGCCATACACGGCCAACGCCTCGTGGAAACGGTAGATCGTCGGGTCCGTGGCGACCGCGTCGTCGGCGATCCGCGTCGGCTGACGGGTGAGACTCTCGGCGACTCCTTCGCCGAGTCCGAGGACCTCGACCACGACAGCTGCTTTCTCCGCCGGCACCGGGTGCTGTCCGAGCAAGGCGGCGACGGTCCACACCAGCGGCGCGTCGATGCGCTCGGCGATCTCGGACCACTTCAGTCCCTGCCGGATTCGGGCGGCGACGATCAGTTCGGCGGCGTCGGACTTGGGCATGATCGGGGCGGTCATCTACTCACTCCTCGGTTCGGGTTCACTGTCTTGTCCACCTTGCGGGGTACCGGCGGCATCCGCCACACGACGCCCCGGCGACCGGCCACCGGCCAACCACCCGGTGGGTACGCTGACTGTCGTGACCAGTCCACCAGGGCCGCAGAAGATGCCGATGCAGAATGTCGCGAACCGCATTGTCCGAGGCCTGCTCGCCACGCCGGGACTGCATCGCGTGGTGAGTGGCCGGTTGATCACCCTGTATCTGGTGGGCCGTAAGTCCGGCCGGCGATACACCCTGCCGGTCGCCTATTCCCGCGTCGATTCGTCATTGCTGATCGGCACCCCGTTCGCCTGGAGCCGAAACCTGCACAGTGGCGGTCGAGTCGAGCTGCGGCTGCAAGGCAGCCGACGGACCGCCGACGTCGAGGCCTTCACCGACGAGGCAGACGTGGTCGCCCACTACGCCACGCTGTGCCGCGACAATCCGCAGTTCGCGAAGTTCAACGAGATCGAGCTCGATGCGCACGGCAACCCCAGCGAGACCGATCTACACACAGCATGGCGGGCGGGAGCCCGCTCGTTCCGCCTCACGCCCCACTGACCGATCGGTGCAGATGGACGAGCAACGGAGCCAACGCAGCGACCTCACCCATCGGCCCGATCTCCGACACCGGGCTGCCGCCCTGACCGCACTCATCGGACTGGTCGTGTTCGGGGTGGCATCACTTGCTTTCGTGATCCACAGCGCACCGGCCCTTGTCGCCACCGTCGGCGGTCTCGGACTGGCCGTCGGTGGCGCCTGGTGGGTGGTGACCGAGCGCGACCGGCGGCGGCTGTGGGGTATGGCGGCGATCGTCGCGGGGTTCGTCGTCATGACCTGGGCGATGGCGCATGCGCTCATCGCCGCCGACGCGATGATCCTGCGCCTTCTGGCCGCGCTCGGGGTCCTCGGTGTGGCGGTGGCGAGTGCACGCTTCGCACTGGCCGCCGACCTGCACGCGCTTGACCGTCGTCAGCAATCCCATCGGCCGCAGCGGCCAGTCCTCATCTGCAATCCCCGATCCGGCGACGGCAAGGTCGAGAGGTTCGGGCTACGTTCGGCCGCAGCGGAACTCGGTGTCGAAACTGTTGAACTCGAGCCCGGCGACGATCTGGAACAGCTCGCCCACGACGCGGTGGCCGCCGGCGCCGACTGCCTTGGCATGGCCGGCGGTGACGGTTCGCAGGCGATCGTCGCGGCCGTCGCCGTCGAACACGATCTGCCATTCGTCTGTATCAGCGCCGGCACCCGAAATCATTTCGCACTGGACCTGGGTCTGGACCGCGACGACCCGCGCCACACCCTGCGCGCGTTCACAGACGCGGTGGAACGGCGGGTCGACTACGGCACGGTCAACGGCCGCCTGTTCGTCAACAACGTGTCCCTCGGGGTGTATGCGACCATCATCGCCGAGGAGTCCTATCGCGCCGACAAGGCCCAGACCGCTGCGGCGATGCTGCCTGACCTGTTGGGCCCCACCGCCCGTCCGTTCGATCTACAGTTCACTGCCCCGTCCGGACGCGACGTCGACGGTGCTTTCGTGATCCTGGTGTCCAACAATCCCTACGTCGCATCCACGTCTCTGGACGCCGCGACCCGCCGCCGGATGGACACCGGCGCCCTCGGGGTGATCGCGGTGTCCACGTCCACGGCGGCCGAGGCCGCCCGACTGATGACCCGATCGGCTCTGGGCCTCCGCAAGACCAGCCCGTTCTGGCACGAATTCACCGCCGGATCGGTCGAGATCCGGTCGCGCAGCGGTCATGCGGCCGCCGGTATCGACGGCGAGGCCGTCGACCTCACGACCCCGATGACAATTCGATCGCATCCGCGCGGCCTGCGCCTACTGGTACCGGCCGAAAACGAGGTCATCGCCGCACGTCGGCAGGCACGCGACGTGAACGTCCGAGCGCTGGTGGACATGGCGGCGGGACGCGTCCCTCGACTCTGACCGGTGCCGCCCCGCCTACGCAGGTCATGGGCGCTCCCGCAGATCACCGATGTGCCGATGTCCGACTCGGGTACGCTGACGGCGTGGATCTACTACGCAACGTCGTTGTCCTGGTGCACATCGTCGGCTTCGCGATCACCTTCGGTGCCTGGGTCGCCGAGGCGGCGGCGCAACGGTTCCGGTTCACCCGGCCGATGGAGTACGGCCTGCTGCTGTCACTGCTGACCGGTCTGGCACTGGCCGCGCCCTGGCCGGACGGAATCGACCTCAACTACACCAAGATCGGCGTCAAACTGGTCCTCCTGCTCGCGCTGGGCGCTGTACTCGGCATCGGCAGCGTCCGGCAACGTCGAACCGGACAGCCGGTGCCGCGCGCGCTGTTCGTCGCGGCCGGGCTGTTGTCGGTGTCGGCGGCCGGCGTCGCCGTCATCTGGTAGGCCACGACCCCAGACGCACCCGGTCACGGCGCCCATCCGCGCACCGGTCGGCACCGAACTCCCGGTGACACCCCGGCCGGAGCCGCCGCGGCGGGTGTGTGACAAGGAGGGTCATGACTGTCGCAACCGCGATCGCCGACGTCGTCGAACGGCACACCAACGGTCCGTTGCCGGTGCATCTCACCGCGTGGGACGGCAGTTCGGCCGGACCCGGCGACGCTCCGCGCGTGGTGATCTACCGACCCGAGGCCCTGCGCCGACTGCTCTGGCATCCCGGCGAACTCGGTGTGGCGCAGGCGTATGTGACCGGTGAGATCGACGTCCGCGACGACCTCGATGCCACCTTGACGCATCTGTGGACGGTGGCCCACGAGCGCGGGCTCAGCTCTCTGCGACTCAGCCCGCGGTCGATCCTCGACGTCATACGACTCGCACGCTCCCTGGGGGTTCTCGGCCTGCCACCGGCAAACCCGAAATCGCAGGCGTCGATCCGCGGACGGCGACATTCGCCCGCGCGAGACCGCGCCGCCATCAGCCATCACTACGATCTGTCCAACGAGTTCTACGCCCTGATCCTCGACGAGCACATGGCGTACTCGAGCGCCTACTGGACATCGAACGAACCCGGCTACGGTCTGGCCGACGCCCAGACCGACAAACTCGACCGGGTCTGCCGCAAGGTCAGACTCGACACACGCCCCGGGATGCGCCTGCTGGACGTCGGTTGCGGCTGGGGATCGCTCAGTCTGCACGCCGCCGAACGGTTCGGTGCGCACGTCGTCGGCGTCACGATCTCGCGCGAGCAAAAGGCCTTCATCGACGCTCGGGTGGCCGCGCGTGGACTGGGCGACCTCGTCGATATCCGGGTCCAGGACTACCGCGCCATCCCCGACCGCGGATTCGATGCGGTCGCCTCGATCGAGATGGGCGAGCACGTGGGTCAACGCAACTACCCTGTCTATGCACAGACCCTGTCCGACAAGGTTGTTCCCGGCGGGCTCGTCTGTATCCAACAGATGTCGCGGCCTGCGGGCAATCACCCGGGCGGCGGCCCGTTCATCGAGGCGTTCATCGCCCCGGACATGTACATGCGCCCGATCGGCCGTACCGTCGATATCCTCGAGGCGGCCGGCCTCGAGATCCGCGACGTCGAGGCGATGCGCGAACACTACGTCCGGACCGTCGACGCCTGGTACGAGACCTTCGAGAAGAACTGGGCACTCCTCGTCGACCTCGTCGGCGAGGAGATGGCGCGTGTGTGGCGGCTGTACCTGGTCGGCGGACGGATGGCATTCCGTGACGGCCGGATGGGGGTCGACCAGATCACTGCGCAGCGACCCGCCTGACGTCCTGGACGCGGACCGCGCTCCCCCATCGGGATGTGGCGCGTTCTCGCACATGGACAGCGATGGGGTGAACACCGCACCGCACGGGAAGCGCCCCAAGATTCGGCGGGTGTTGTCGGACCCGTCTGTCAGTGTGGTGGTTGTGGAGCATCGTGATCGTCTGGCGCGGTTCGGGGTGGAGTACCTCGAAGCGGCGTTGTCGGCGCAGGGGCGTCGGATCGTGGTGACTGATGAGGGTGAGACCGACGATGATCTGGTCCGCGACATGATCGAGGTGTTGACGTCGATGTGCGCGCGTTTGTATGGACGTCGTGGTGCACGCAATCGGGCGATGCGCGCTGTCACCGCTACCACACATGCCGAGACGACCGGGCTGGGCTGATGGCCCGGTTCGAGGTGCCCGCGGGTTGGACAGTCCAGGCGTACCGGTTCGCGCTCGATCCCACGCCTGCGCAGGTGCGGGCGTTCCGGTCTCATGCCGGGGGTGCACGATTTGCCCACAATGTGATGCTGGCGGTGGTGAAGGCGGTGATCGATCAACGGGCCGCCGAACGCTCGTACGGGATCGTCGAGGCCGAGTTGACGCCGCTACTGAATTGGTCGTTGGCTGGTTTGCGTAAGCAGTGGAATGCGCGCAAGGACGAGGTCGCCCCGTGGTGGGGTGACAACTCGAAAGAGGCCTACAGCTCCGGACTCGACGCCTTGGCTCGGGGCTTGGACGCGTGGGGCAAGTCGCGTGCAGGTAAACGTGCGGGGAAACCGGTCGGGTTCCCGCGGTTCAAGTCCGCGCGGGCACGTAGGTCGGTGCGGTTCACGACCGGCACCATCCGGGTCGAGACCGACCGCCACCACATCACTCTGCCCAGGATCGGGCGGATCAAGACGCACGAGTCGACCCGAAAGTTGGCTCGCCGCATCGATAACGGAACCGCCCGGGTTCTCTCGGCGACTCTGTCCGAAGACGCGTCAGGCCGCTGGCATGTGGCATTTCAGGTCGTCGTGCAGCGAGCAGTCGCGGTACCCGGCCATGTCGGTGCCCAGGCGCCGGTGGTGGGTGTTGATGTCGGGGTGAAGGCTGACGGTCTGCTGGTTGTGGCTACCCCGGACGGGCGTGAAGTGGCGCGGGTCGCGGCACCGAAATCGTTGACCGCCGCCCAGCATCGGCTACGGGCGCTGCAGCGGCGCGCCGCCCGCCAGCGTGGCCGCTATGATTCGGCCACCCAGACTCGGCAGCAGCCGTCGAACCGGTGGCGCGTCACGCAGCAGCGGATCGGGCGTACCCACGCCCGCGCCGCAGCGATACGCCGCGACGTCCTACACAAGGCCACCACCACACTCGCTGCGCACCATCAGGTGATCGTGGTGGAAACATTGAACGCGGCCGCGATGGGCTCG